>JAMLGJ010000013.1 GCA_023958095.1 Microthrixaceae bacterium | reverse complement strand
GGCAGGGCGGGCGGGATTCAGGCCCAGGCGTTGCTGCGCAACCTGGCGATGCGCTCCTCGACCGGCGGGTGCGTGGCGAAGAGCTGTGTGACCTGGCGCCCGCGCAGCGGGTTCACGATGTAGTTCGAGGCCTCTGCGGGATTCACATCCGACGGGATCCGCGCCGCCGCGTTCTCCAGGCGCTCGAGCGCCCTGGCCAGCGGCTCACCCGTGCCCAGCACCCGCGCCGCCGAGGCGTCGGCCTCGTACTCGCGGCTGCGACTGATGGCCATCTGGATCAACGCTGCGGCTATCGGGGCGAGGATCAGCATCAACAACGCGGCGAACGGATTGTCGCGGTCGTTGCTGCTGCCCTGGCCACCCCCGAAGATGAACGCCCAGCGAGCCATCGAGGCCACGAAGGTGATGCCCATCGCGATCGCCGCCGCCACGGAGCCGATGAGGATGTCGCGGTTGCGGACATGGCTCAACTCGTGGGCGAGCACACCCTGGATCTCCTCCCAGCTCAGGGTCTGCAGCAGCCCCTCGGTTACGCACACCGCGGCGTTGTCGGGGTTGCGCCCGGTGGCGAAGGCGTTGGGCTGGGGTTGGGGCGAGACGTACAGCCGCGGGATCGGAATTCCCGTCCGTTGGGCCAGGTCGGCGACGATCGCGTGGTACTGGGGCATCTGCGATGAGGTCACCTCCACCGCACGCGCGGAGCGGATGGCCAGGCGGTCGCTGAACCAGTAGGAGCCCGCTGTCATGGCGATGCCGACCCCGAAGCCGATGATCACTCCCGTGCGTCCCCAGAACGACCCGATCAACATGCTCAGCGCACCCAGGCCGGCCAACAGGGCGGCGGTCTTGAGGTTGTTGAGCATTCGGGTTCGTCCTCCTCAGCGCGTGCCGTCGGGTGTTGGACCTGGTCCCGATGATGCCCCAGCGATGGGACCGGCGGGCGTCGCGCAGCGGTCGCACTGTGTCTCTGCTCAGTGCCCGGGTGCGTCTGCCCAGTGCCCGGGTTTCCCTGCCCGGCACCCGAGTGTCTCCGCCCGGCGCCTCAGGTGGTGTGGTATCCCGAGTGGATGTACACGCAGGGAACGCCCTCCTCGTGGAACATTGCCACGTTGCGGGGGTCGTCCTCGAAGCCGAGGCGCAGGTCGTACTCCCTGGAGCGCAACTCGCCGAGGCTCTTGCGCTTGAAGGTGGGAGAAGCGGTGTAGTCACCGAAGTCGCGCATGATCAGCAGGTCCCAGCGGAGCCCGTATCGGTCCAGCCAGGCCAGCGTCTGTGGCATCACCCGGATGGGCCGGGCGGTCAACAACACGATGTCGTGGTCGTCGTCGATCACGTCGAGCAGGCGCGCCACCTCGGCGATCAGCTCGTCCTCCCCGCATGCCGCGAAGAAGGCCTCCCAGTCCCTCCTCGGGGCTTCGAGGAAGTGCTGGCGCCGGCTCGCGTCCGAGAGCACCCCGTCCATGTCGAACACGACCGCTGGTGTCGTGGTTCCGGACAGCGGGCTGTCCGGGGCATCGCCTCCGCGCACCGCCCCACGCCAGAGCCAGTTCTCGAAGGTGTGGTCCCAACTAGGCACGAACGGAGGTTACCCATGCAGGGCGGTTGCACCAGACCCAGGGCCACCGCGGGCACGACCGCCCGATGCCGAGGTCAGGACATCGGCGCCCAGCACCTCTGGAGCTCCGCCCGCTGTTGCCCACCCGGCAGTCCCCACTCCGGTGCCTCGTACCCGCAGAACTCGCCGAGGTCCACGAGCGTCTCGGAGGCGGCGAGCACCGCCACCTGGTCCGCCGACACCCACGCCGGGTGCGGTTGGCCACACGCACGCGCCAGACGGAGCAGCTCCTGGCGCAGTGCCGCCAGGTAGCGCGCCACCCGGGGTGCCTTGTCGGACACCACGAGGCCCCGTTCACGCGAGGGCCTCTGGGTCGCCACTCCGGTCGGGCAATTGCCGGTGTGGCACCGCTGCGCCTGAATGCAACCGACCGCCAGCATCGCCTCACGGGCCACGTTCAACATGTCGCAGCCGAGCGCCATGGCGGCCATCGCCCGGTGGGGCAGGCCCAGTCGGGCCGATCCGATGAACACGACATCGTCGGCGATGCCCGCTTCGCAGAACTGCCGGTACACCGCAGGGAAGGCCTGGAGGAACGGCATGCTCACATGGTCCGCGAACACCAGCGGGGCGGCACCGGTACCACCCTCTCCCCCGTCCACGGTGACGAAGTCGGGTCCACCCCCGCTCGAGGCCATCGCGTTCGCGAGCTCACCGAAGAACCCCACGTCACCGACTGCGCTCTTGATGCCCACCGGCAGCCCGGTTCGGTCCGCGAGCCGTTCCACGAAGTCGATCAGGGAACCGACGTCGTGGAACTCCGAGTGCGCGCTGGGCGACTTGCAGTCGACGCCCACCGGGATGCGACGGGCAGCGGCGATCGTGGGCGTCACCTTCGCCCCTGGGAGCAGGCCCCCGAGGCCCGGCTTGGCACCCTGGGACAACTTGATCTCGAGCGCCTTGACCGGACCCGATGCCACCGACTCGACCAACCGGTCCATCGAGAAGCGGCCCGCGTCGTCCCGGCAACCGAAGTATCCCGTTCCCACCTGCATCACCAGGTCGGCACCGTGCAGGTGGTGTGGCGACACACCGCCCTCACCGGTGTTGTGGAGACAGCCCGCCATCGCGGCTCCCGTGTCGATCGCCTCGATCGCCCTGCCCGACAGGGATCCGAAGCTCATCGCGGAGACGTTCACCATCGATTCCGCACGGAACGCCCCGGTCCGGCGGTGCGCCGCTCCGAGCACCTTCGCGCAGGGCACGTTGAAGCCGGGATCCGGCTCGGTCGGCTCGCCGGGCAGCGGATCCAGCGGGAACGCGCTCTGGCGGATCACGATGTAGCCCGGGATGCGCTCCATCGAGTTGTCGGTGCCGAACCCGAAGGTGTTCGTCTCACCCTTCGCGGAGGCATAGATCCAGCGCCGTTCGTCGCGGCTGAAGGGCTTCTCCTCGTCATTGGAGGTCATGATGTACTGGCGCAGCTCCGGACCGACCCCCTCGAGCAGGTACCGGAGGTGCCCCAGCACCGGGAAGTTGCGCAGTATGGCCCGGCGCCGCTGGGTGAGGTCGTACACCACGAGGGCCACGAGCGCGCAGGCCAGCGCGCCGAGCACCCACCAGATCACCACGCTCTGACCCCGACAACCGGACCGCAACGGCCCGCCGTGTCAGTCCTCATCAGTACCCGCAGCGGCGCGGTCGCGGATCTCGGCCACCACGGACTCGTCCGCGAGGGTGGTGGTGTCGCCGAGCTCGCGCCCCTCGACCACGTCGCGCAGCAGGCGGCGCATGATCTTCCCCGAGCGTGTCTTGGGCAGGTCGGGCACGATCACCACGGCACGGGGCCGCGAGATCGCACCCAGCTTGACCGCCACGTGCGAGCGGATCTCCTCACGGAGCTCGTCGGTGGGGACGTTGCCCCCGACGAGGATCACATAGCCCACGATGGCCTGGCCGGTGGTGTCGTCGCTGGCACCCACCACGGCGGCCTCGGCAACCGCAGGATGGTCCACCAGCGCGGACTCCACCTCCGCGGTGGAGATCCTGTGCCCGGAGACGTTCATCACGTCGTCCACCCTTCCGAGCACCCAGACGTAGCCATCGGAGTCGAGCTTCGCCCCGTCACCGGCGAAGTAACGGCCCTCGAAGCGCGACCAGTAGGTGTCGCGGTAGCGCTGTGGGTCTCCCCAGATCCCCCTGAGCATGGCGGGCCAGGGACGGGTGAGGGTCAGGTAGCCCCCGCCGTGTTCGACGCGTTGGCCGTCGTCGTCGACCAGTTCGGCGGCGATGCCCGGCAGCGGGTGGCAGGCCGAGCCGGGCTTGGTCGTGGTGATACCCGGCAGCGGAGAGATCATCATCGCCCCGGTCTCGGTCTGCCACCAGGTGTCCACGATCGGGCAGCGTCCACCACCGATGTTGCGGTGGTACCAGACCCACGCCTCGGGGTTGATCGGCTCACCCACCGAGCCGAGCACGCGCAACGACGACATGTCGTGGCGGGCCGGCCATTGCTCACCCCACTTCATGAAGGTACGGATCGCGGTCGGCGCGGTGTAGAGCTGCGTCACTCCGTAGCGCTCGATGATGTCCCAGAGCCGGTCCTTGTCCCACTCGGATTGCTCGCCCTGGCGGTTCTCCGCCCTGGGGGTGTCCGGGGTGCCCTCGTAGAGCACCGAGGTGGCACCGTTGGCGAGCGGCCCGTAGACGATGTAGCTGTGCCCGGTGACCCAGCCCACGTCGGCCGCGCACCAGTAGACGTCCGAGTCGGCATCCAGGTCGAACACCGCCTTGTGGGTCCATGCCACCTGGGTCAGGTACCCACCGGTGGTGTGCATGATGCCCTTGGGCTTGGCGGTGGTCCCGGAGGTGTACAGCAGGTAGAGCAGCTGCTCGGAGTCGAAGGGTTCCGCGGGACAGGCGGTGTCGTGCTCGCTGCGGGCCCGGTCGACCGCGTCGCGCCACCAGTGGTCACGGCCGTCGACCATGTCGATCTCGCCCCCGCCGCAGCGCTCCGCGACCACGACCGAACGGACCGTCGGGCAGTCCTGCAGCGCCACGTCCACGTTCGGCTTCAACAGGAACGGCTTGCCGCGACGCCACGAACCATCCGCGGTGACGACCACCGTGGCCTCCGCGTCGTTGATGCGATCCACCAGCGAATCGGGGCTGAAGCCACCGAAGACGACGCTGTGGGCCGCCCCGATGCGCGCACAGGCGAGCATCGCCACGATCGTCTCGGGGATCATGGGCATGTAGATGCACACCCTGTCGCCAGCGGAGATGCCCAGCCACCGCAGGGTGACCGCGAACTCCTTGGTGCGCTCCAGGAGCTCTGCGTAGGTGATCGTCTCGGTGTCACCCGGCTCACCCTCGAAGTAGTAGGCGACCCGGTCACCCCGGCCGGCCTCGACATGGCGGTCCAGGCAGTTGTGGGTGACGTTCAGGCGCCCGCCGACGAACCACTTCGCGTCCGGGAGGTCCCATTCGAGGGTGGTGTGGAAGTCGGTGTCCCAGTCGAGCAGTTCGCGCGCCTGGGTGGCCCAGAAGGCCTCGAAGTCGTCCTCCGCGGTCGCGTAGATGCCTTCGTCGGCCACGACGGCGGAACCCGCGAACTCCGGGGGCGGGGGGAAGCTGCGGTTCTCGTGGTAGTAGTCCTCGATCGTCGGCGAATCACTGTCGGCCATCTGTCCCCCCTGGGCTCGAGTGCAGCGGGTCGGCTGCCCGCGCCTGCGAGCGTATCGAAAGACCACGACGCGTACGATCGGTCCCATGTGCCGCAACATCACACCACTGCGCGGACTCGCCCCGCCCGCGACGCACGAGGAGATGGAGGCCGCCGCACTGCAGTACGTGCGCAAGGTCGGTGCGCTCTCCTCGGTCTCCCGGGCGAACCGGCCCGCGGTCGACCGTGCGGTGGCGAGGATCGTCGCTGCGACGAGCGACCTGTTGGAGGAGCTGCCCGAACGCAGGGTCCCCCCGCGCGTCGATCCGCCCCTGCGCCGGATCTCCGAGCAGATCTGAGCCGACCGGGTCCGGACCAAGCGAGCCCCCAGCGCGGGGAGCCCGCCGATCAGCTGCTCCCCGCCCCCGACTCCCGGAACCACCTGCGGCTCCGGCGGGCGAGGACCCCGAGCGCGGCACCCACCGCCCAGCCCGCTGCCACGTCGCTCGGGTGATGCACACCGACGTGGACCCGGCTGATGCCGATGCCGAGCGCGAGCGCCGTCCACAGCGGGGCGGCAGGGCTGTCCTCGGAGAGGATCACCGCCATCAGGGCGCCCGACGCCGCGTGGCCGCTGGGGAAGCTCGTGTCGCTCGGCACCCTCAGGCGGAAGTCGTGCTCGTGCACCGTGGCGGGCCGACTCCGTCGGGCGACCCGCTTCAGCCCGAGGTTCACGAACGCCGATTCGGCGCCGAGCCACATGAGCGGGGGCAACGTCCAGCCGAGGCTCCGACGCCTCCGGGTCGCCTCCACGAACGTGGCCAGGATCCACACACGGCCGTCGTCCCCCAGTTCGGACAGCAGGTACATCACGCGGCTCGCCGATGTCGATGCCCGCAGCCTGCGACAGGCGCCCTCACCTGCAGCGTCGAACGCCGCTACCGCTGACCGCAGACGCCCGCCGGGCGCCGTGGCCGCGGGGTCGAGCACCTCCTCATCCAAGAGCCCCCTCGTCACAACCACGCGCGCACTGTACGCCGCTCCGGCTGCGTCCCGGGAGCCAGGACCCGAGAGTTCACCGCCGGTGTCCGAGCCGTTCAGATTCCGATCTGCCAGGTCGCCACGGTGAACGAGCCCAAGCCCGCTGGATCGGTCAGGGCCTCGGCCTCGAGCGGGACACTGCGTGCCCTGATGGCCTCGAGGTCACCCGTGCCCGCTCGCTCCCGCCAGACGACCTGAGCCTCCTCCACGAGCCGGTCGATGCCGTTCGCGCGGAGCCAGGCTCCCTGGGTGCGATGCTCGGCACCCGCCGGGAGCTGGTCCATCGCGACATCCACTGTGATGTCCTGCGAACCGGGCTGTTCCAGGGGTCCTGCTCCACGGCTGTGCGAGCGGTAGGTGCGCAGCCAGTCCGCCTGGGGCCTGGTGGCGAGGGTGGCGGTGTCGGCGCCGTAGTCGAACACGATCACCTCGCCCCGCTGCAACAACTCGAGTGCCGAGCCGACCCATCGGGTGGCAGCGGCCTGCCACGGCAGGCGTGCGCCCTCGGCAGGCTCGGGCACGAGGGTTGCCAGGAGCCGCCAGGAGTCACCGTCGAGGGCCACGAGTTCCTCGCGGAGCCGACCGGGCTGCCCGGGGTCGGGGGTCACGAACACCTCGAACCACCGACCACCGCGGTGTTCCAGGAGCCGGAACGGCAGGTTGTCGAGCAGCTCGTTGGCCACCACCGCGCCACACACCGGTCGCTCGGGCATCGAGGCGAGCGAGGTGAACCACGGGCCGGTCGACTCGGCATCCTGTCCCGGCGACGCGCCGGCACCGGGCCGGACCACGGGTGTGAGCTCCAGGTGCCGGCCGTGCTCGGCGCGCAGGGCGTCGCTGCGCTCGACCATCACCCAGTGCAGCACCGGTGCACAGCGGGGCCGGGCCGCTCGCACCGAGATCGCCAGTGCGCCCCGGCCCGCACCGCACTCGACCACGGTGAACGGTTCGGGCCGACCGAGTCGTTCCCACAGCTCGTCGAGGTGGTCGGCGAGCACGGCCCCGAAGAGAGGGCCGACCTCGGGGCTGGTGATGAAGTCACCCTCCCGGCGTCCGGCCCCACCGGTGGTGGCGAAGAACCCCGAAGCGGGCGCGTAGAGCGCCAGCTCCATGTAGTGGTCGAACCGGAGGCGTCCGAGGTGGGCAAAGGCCTCCGCGAGGCCGTCGGGCAACCCGGCCTCCGCGAGGCCGTCGGGCAACCCGGCCTCCGCGAGGCCGTCGGGCAACCCGGCCTCCGCGAGGCCGTCGGGTGGTTCCCGGTCAGCCACCGAACGCCACGAGGCCGAAGTCCGTGGCGTCGTTGATCAGCTGGGGCAGGGTGCCGAAGAGAACCGTGGCGACCACGGTGACCACCAGGGCGAAGCCGATCGACACCGGAACGCTCACCGGCGAGGTGTCGGCGCCCTCTGGCACGTCGTCGAACCACATGGCCTTCGCGACCTTCAGGTAGTAGTAGGCCGCGATCGCCGTGTTGACCGCCATGATCACCGCGAGCGCCCAGCCCAGGCCGGTGTCGGCGTCCACCAGCGAGGCGAAGATCCCGAACTTCGCCCACCAACCACCGAAGGGTGGGATGCCGATGAGCGAGGCCAGGAACAGCGTGAACACCGTCGCCAGACCGGGCATGTAGGTGAACAGGCCACCGAGGTCCTCGAGCTCCGCGGAACGGGTCCTGCGGGTGATGGCGATGATCGCACCGAACGCCCCGAGGTTCATCGCCGCGTAGATCACCAGGTAGGTCACCAAGGCCTGGAGCGACTGCTCCGGGTTGGCACTGGCGACGGCGAACGGGGCCAGCATGAACCCGGCCTGGGCGATGCCCGAGTAGGCGAGCAGGCGGATGACGTTCGTCTGACGGATCGCGATGAGGTTGCCCACGGTCATCGAGGCCGCTGAGAGCACGAAGAAAGCGGGTTCGATCACATCCGGTCGCACGATGAAGGCGAAGTAGGTCACCTGGATGAGGGCCACGAATCCCGCCGTCTTGGAGGCGACCGCCAGGAACGCGGTGACCGGAGTGGGTGCCCCCTCGTAGGTGTCGGGTGCCCAGACGTGGAACGGCACCGCCGAGACCTTGAAGCCGAAGCCCACGATCACGAACAGCAGCGCCAGTGCCACCACGGGCACCCCGTCGGTTCCGAGCGAGGCGATCCGCTCGCCGATCACCTCGAGGTTGGTCGAACCGCCGAGGCCGTATGCGAGCGACATGCCGTAGAGCAGGATCGCGGTCGCGAACACACCCATCAGGTAGTACTTCAGGCCCGCCTCGTTGGAGCGCAGGTCACCCTTGCGCCATGCACCGAGCATGTAGGAGGGGATCGACAGCAGCTCGAAGGCCACGAAGATGCCGATCAGGTCGCGGCTCGAGGCCATCACGGCCATGCCGAGCACGGAGCTGAGCAACAGGGTGTAGTACTCGGACTCCCAGTAGTCGCCCTCGGCCATGTAGTTGGTGGACAACAACACGACCACGTAGGCGGAGATGATGAACAGCGCCTTGAGAACCAGCGCCATGGAATCCACCACGTAACCGCCCCCGAGCAGCACCCGTGGTGCGCCGTCCGCCGCCAGCACCGCCAGCGGGATCAGCGCCACCAGCAGTCCGATTCCCGCCAGTGCCGGCATCGCGGCGCGTGCCCGCTCGAGCTTCCAGGAGTCGAGCAGGGCCAACAGGATCACCGTGCCGACCAACACGAGTTCAGGGGCGATCGCCCCGTAGTCCATGACCGGTTTGGTGAAGGCCTCCGCGGCCTGTGCGAGTACGGCTAGCACGTCGGATCAGGATCCCGTGGCTGCGGCGACCACAACAGTGGCCGCGGGGTTGGTGACATCGAATATCAGGCTCGGCAGGAATCCGAGCACGACGATCAGCACGAGCATCGGTGCCCACGAGATCCACTCGATGGTGGAGACGTCGGTGATCTCGGGATCGTCCGCGAACTCCTCGCTGGGCGTGCCGAAGGCGGTGCGCTGGTACAGCCAGAGCAGGTAGCCGGCGGCGAGCACCGTTCCGAGGGCCGCGATGACCATCAGCGTGCGGAACAGCGCCTCGTTGAGCATCGGTGCAGGCTGGTAGGCCGACAGGATCGCCGGGAACTCGCCCCAGAACCCGGCGAGGCCCGGCAGCCCGAGCGAGGCCATCGAGGAGAACCCGAGGATCCACCCCAGTCTCGGTGCCGAGATGAGCAGGCCACCCAGGCGCTTGATCTCGAGGGTGTGGTAGCGGTCCTTGATGGAGCCGGCGATGAAGAAGAGCATGCCCGTGATGAGGCCGTGGGCGACCATGCCGAACATCGCCGCATTGATGCCGAAGTCGGTGAGGGTCGCGATGCCGAGCATCACGAAGCCCATGTGGGCCACCGACGAGAAGGCGATCAGGCGCTTCATGTCGCTCTGGGCGAGACAGCCCAGGGCGCCGTAGATGATGCCGATGACCGCCAGCACGCCGATGATCGGCGCCCACCACTGCGCACCCTCGGGCAGGAACGGCAGCGCGATCCGCACGAACCCGTAGGTGCCGAGCTTCAGCAGCACCGCCGCCAGGATCACCGAGCCCTGGGTGGGGGCCTGGGTGTGTGCGTCGGGCAGCCAGGTGTGGAACGGGAACATCGGCACCTTGATCCCGAAGCCCATGAACATCCCACCGAAGATCAGGATCTGGGTGGTGCGTGCGATGTCGAGCCCGCCGAGTTCGGTGAGCACCCGCATGTCGAAGGTCTGCTCGGCGGAGAGGAAGTACAGCGACAGGAACGCCACGATCATCAGCGCCGAGCCGAACAGGGTGTAGAGGAAGAACTTGATCGACGCGTACTTGCGCTCCGGACCGCCCCAGACCCCGATCATGAAGTACATCGGGAGCAGCACGACCTCGAAGAACACGAAGAACAGGATCAGGTCCTGGGCCACGAAGGAGCCGATCATGCCCGTCTCGAGGATCAGGATGAGGGCCATGAAGGCCTTCGGGTTGCCCGGTTCGGGGATGTGGTTCCAGCTGTAGATGGCCACCAGCGGCACCACCAGGGCGGTCATCGCCACCAGCGGCAGGGAGATGCCGTCCAGACCGAGTATGAAGCCGCTGTTGATCAGCGGGATCCATTCCTTGTCGACCAGGAACTGAAGTGTCCCCGCGTCGTCGTAGTCGAAGTTGGCCAGCAGGAGGATGGTGATCACCAGGGCGGCGCCGGAGGCCACGATGGCGAGCGCCTTGTGGGTGTCCTCCGCCTCCTTCGGCACCACCATCATCACCAGCGCGCCCACCAACGGCAGGAACGTGATGAGGATCAGGCCCCAGTTGTCGAGGAAGTCAGTCATTGGTCATCTCTCCGGAAGATGGTCAGCCTGCGGCCACTACGAACACGCCGGCCAGAAGTGCCGTCGCGGCGAAGAACAGCGCCGCGTACTGCTGGATACGTCCCGATTGCAGGTGGCGCAGCACTCCACCCGTCTCGGATGCGGTGGTGCCGGCAGCGTTGACCGCGCCGTCGACGACCTCCTGGTCGATGTTGTCGTAGACGAAGCGGCCGGTCAGCACCGCGCCCTTGCCGACACCGTTGACGATGGCGTCCAGCACGTGGGCGTTGAACCAGTTCGCCGCCCTGGCCAGGGGGCCCTTCACGAATCCGGTGATCACATCGGTGTAGAGCCAGTCGAAGTAGTACTTGTTGACCAGCACGGTCTTGCCCACCCTCGCCAGGGCATTGCGCTCCGAGAGGTTGCGCAGCGGGGCGAGGCCGCCCTTCCAGTAGTAGAGGTAGGGCAACAGCACGCCGAGGCCGGCCACCGCCAGGGAGAACAGCGCGAGGGGGATGTTGAACGAGGCGTGGCTGATCTCGGGGAAGTAGCGCCCCACGGGCTCCACGAACTGCTCGAACTGGGTGTGCAGCGACTCCGGGAAGCTGATCGGGCCGATCTCCTTGGGCAGGTTCAGGAAGCCGACCACTGCACCGAGGGAGGCGAGCACGATGAGCGGGATGGTGATGCGGGGACCCGACTCGTGGGGTTCGCCGTGGCCGCGGTACTCGCCGAAGAAGCAGTACCAGATCGCCCTGGTCATGTAGGCAGCGGTGCCGAAGGCCCCGATGACCAGCATCGCGAGCATCACGTGGTAGGTGCCGTTGGCTCCCTCTGCACCCACGAACGAACCGGTGCCGGCGAGGATCTCGTCCTTCGACCAGAAGCCCGACAGCGGGAAGATGCCGGCTAGGGCGCCCGTGGCGATGATGAAGGTCCAGAACGTGCGGGGCATGATCTTCCGCAGTCCGCCGTAGTCGTCCACCATGTTGAAGCTGTGGTGACAGGCGTGGCTCATCGAGCCCGCCCCGAGGAACAGGCACGCCTTGAACATCGCGTGGGTGAACAGGTGGAACATCGCCGCGGTCCACGCACCCACGCCCAGGGCGGTGACCATGAACCCGAGCTGGGACACCGTGGAGTAGGCCAGCACCTTCTTGACGTCCTTCTGGACGAAGGCGAGGAAGGCCCCGAACATCGCCGTGGTGGCTCCCACCACCGCCAGCAGGTTCACCGAGGAACCCGCGATGGACAGCCCCTCGAAGAACACCGGGTAGAGCCGTGCCACCAGGTAGATGCCGGCCACGACCATCGTGGCCGCGTGGATCAGCGCCGAGACCGGGGTCGGGCCCGCCATGGCGTCGGGCAGCCAGGTGTGCAGGATGAACTGGCCCGACTTCGACATCACCGCGGCGATCAGGCAACACGATGCGAGCAGCAGCAGGCCGTGGGAGATCTCCCCCTCGGCGGCCATGATGTTGATGTCGAGGATCGAGAAGGACCGGTCGGCCGCGAAGTACAGCACGGTCATGCCGATCAGCAGGCCCATGTCACCCACGCGGTTGGTGAGGAAGGCCTTGAGCGCCGCATCGGAGTTGGGCTTCTCCTCCCACCAGTGGCCGATCAGTGCGAAGGAACAGACTCCGACCAGCTCCCAGCCGACGATCATCTGGATCGTGGACTGCGAGAGCACGAAGAACAGCATCGAGGCGGTGAACAGCGACAGGAATGCGAAGTAGTGGGTGTAGCGCCGGTCGCCGTTGACGTAGTCCGTGGAGTAGATGTGCACCAGCAGCGAGATGATGCTGACCACGAACAGCATGAACACGCTCTGGCCGTCGACCATGGTGCCCACGGTGATGGTGGTCGAACCCTCGAGACCCATCGGGAACCACTGCGCGCAGCGGACCACGGGCTTGGTCGTGGCGTGGCCCTCGCCCTCCTCGGCCTGCGACGCTCCCGCAGCCGGAGGAGCGGTGCCCGAGGCGTTCTCGCCGGGGGTCAGTGCCAGGGAGTGCTCCTCGTCGGAACCCTCGGAGTGCCCGGCCTCCTCGGTGTGCTCCCCCACGGCGCCCTCGTCGACGACACGTGAGCAGCCGTCCTGCACGTCGTCGAAGGCGGCAGGGTCGGGTTCCTCGAGGTGCTCGGCGGCGACCGCGGAGCCGGTGCCCAGGGTCTCCCCGGCAGCGTGCTCGGACTCAGAGTGGTCGCTGTTGATGTGGTTCCACCAACTACCGGCGGTGACCAGTGACAACGCGAAGCAGATCGCGACCGCCACGACACCGATCTCGGAGCCCTTCCTGGGCAGCCGCTTGCCGAACAGCAGGATCAGCACGAACGACAGCGCCATCAGCGCCGGGAGGATCCAGGTGTGTGTCAGGAACCACATGCGTTCGATCAGCCCTTCAACTCGTCGAGTGCATCGACGTCGACGGAACGACGGTTGCGGTAGATGAGGAGCACGATCGCGAGGCCGACGCCGACCTCCGCCGCAGCGACCGCGATCACGAACAGTGCGAACACCTGTCCACCGAGGCCGTGGTAGGTGCTGAAGGCGATCAGGTTGATGTTCACCGAGTTGAGGATCAACTCGATCGACATCAGCACCAGCACGCCGTTGCGGCGCACGATCACGCCGTAGACCCCGATCGAGAACAGGATGGCTGCGAGCAGCAGGAACTGGTTGAGCAGCATGTCAGTCCCTCCTCGCCAGAACGATGGCACCGATCAGGGCTGCGGTGAGCAGGACCGACAGCACCTCGAAGGGGATCAGCTGGGGTCCGAAGATCTCGTTGGCCAGTGCCGTGGTCCGGTTGTTGCCGGCCTCGGCCATCGGACCGCTGTAGGCCTCGAAGGTGAGCCGGTCGTCGCCGAAGGTGCGGATCACCGCGAAGGCGATCACCGCTGTCAGCAGCACGCCGACGACCGCTGCGATCGGCTTCATGTTGTTGTCCAGGTCGTCCGCCCGGCCCAACGGGGCCCTGGTGAGCATGATGCCGAACAGGAACAGCACCACGATGGCGCCCAGGTAGACGAGCACCTGGGTGATGGCCACGAACTCGGCCTGCAGCAACAGGAAGTTCAGGCCCACCCCCGCCAGCACCATGATCAACCAGAGTGCGGCGTGCACGATGTTGTCGGTGGTGACCACGCGGATGGCGGCGAAGACCATGAACGCCGCCACGATGTAGAACACCACGTTGACCGGGGTGTCGAAGCTGTGCTCGGTGGCCTGCTGGGCCAGGAGGGCAAGGGTTCCGATCATGGCGCTCACCGCTTGTCCCTCGGAACGGGGTCCGGCACCTTGGCGACCTTGGCCTCGGACCCGGATTCATAGCTCTCGAAGGCGGGCACGGTCTCCATCCACATGGACAGACGGCCCTTGTCGTGGATCAGGTCTGCGATCTTCGGTTCGCTGTACTCGAACTCCGGGCTCCAGAACAGTGCCTCAAAGGGGCACACCTCGACGCAGATGCCGCAGTACATGCAGAGCGAGTAGTCGATGTCGAAGCGGTCGAGCTCGTTGACCGACCGGGGCTTGCCACCGGCACGCCTCGGCGGGGCGAGCGTCTTGTGGCCCTCGATGTAGATGCACCAGTCGGGGCACTCGCGGGCGCAGAGCATGCACGCCGTGCAGTTGTCGGTGTGGAGCGCGATGACTCCTCGCGCCCTCGGGGTGGGGACATCCACCTCGTGGGGGTACTGCACCGTGAGGGAACCCTCGGACGGCGCGGGGATCGGGGTCTTGGCGCCGCGGCTGGGGAACATCGTGCGCATGGCGGTGCGCAGCGTCACCCCTAGGCCCGTGAGGAGTCCCTGTGTCACCTTGACCGGGTTGTTTGCCATCAGAACACCACCTTGAACACAGCGGTGAGGGCGATGTTGGCCAGTGCCAGCGGGATCAGCCCCTTCCAGGCGAGGGTCTGCAGCTGGTCCTCACGGAACCTGGGGAAGGTGAAGCGCACCCAGAACACGACACCCACCAGGAACACCGCCTTGGCGGAGATGACCAGCGGACCGACCCAGTGCATGGCGTCGCGGGAGATGCCCCAGCTCTCGGGCACCGCCCAGCCGCCCAGGAACAGTGTCGAGGCGACCGCTGCGAACGCGACCGCGGTCGCGAACTCGCTGATGAAGTACACGAGGAAACGGATGCCGGTGTACTCCACGTGGTAACCGGCGACGAGCTCCGATTCGGCGATGGGCATGTCGAAGGGGGTCTGGGTCAGCTCGGCCTGGATCGCGATCAGGAAGATCATGAAGCCGATGAACTGGGTGATGATGAACGGGTTGCCGATGCCGGTGAACCCGAAGATCTCCCCGTTGGCCTGTGCCGCCACGATGTCCTGGAGGTTCAGGCTGCCCACGGTGATCACCACGCCGACCACCGCCAGCACGAGCGGCAACTCGTAGGCGATCAGCTGGCCGGCTGCACGCAGGCCACCGATCAGCGCGTACTTGTTGGCCGATGCCCAGCCGGCCATCAGGATGCCGATGACCGAGAGGCTGGAGACGCCGAGCACGTAGTAGATGCCGGTGGCGAGATCCGCGATCACCGCGTTGGGTCCCGCCGGGATGACCACGAAGATCAAGAAGGTGGAGGTGAGCACCACCGCCGGGGCGAGACCGAACACGACCCTGTCGGCCCTCGACGGTGCGACGTCCTCCTTCTGCAGCCACTTGCCGACCTCGGCGAGCAACTGCAGCGAGCCGTAGGGCCCGGCCTCCATGGGCCCGAGGCGGCTCTGCATGAACGACACGAACTTGAACAGGTAGAGGTAGACCACACCGCCGGTCAGCCCGAGGGCCGCCGCGAGGCCCACCAGGACCTTGATGAGGGTCTCCTGCCAGTACGCCAGCTCGAGCGCAAGCAACGGTTCCGCGAACGCCGGGATCATCGGTCGATGTCCCCCAGGATGAAGTAGAGCGAACCCAGGATCGTGATGATGTCCGGCACGTACACGCCGCGGAGCAACCACGGGGTGATCGACACGTTGTTGAAGCTCGCCGAGCGGATCTTCAGCCGGAACGGGGTGAGCTCCCCCTGGGAAACCAGGTAGTAGCCCATCTCGCCGAGCGGGTTCTCGGTGGACACGTAGGCCTCGCCCTCGGGCACCTTGATGATCCGGGGCACCTTGGCCATGACCGGACCGCTGGGCAGGCCGTCGCAGAGCTGGTCGATCATCTTGGCCGCCTCGCGGACCTCCTGGAGGCGCACCCAGAAACGGGCGAAGCTGTCGCCGTCGGGATGCGTCCAGACCTTCCAGTCGAGCTCGTCGTAGGCGAGCCCGATGCAGTTGTCGCGCCGCAGGTCCCAGTCGATGCCCGAGCCGCGGGCGTTGGGCCCGGACAGTCCGTACTGCATCGCCACATCAGCGGGAATCACGCCTATGCCCCGGGTGCGCTCCTGGAAGATCTCCGAGCCGAGGAGCAGGTCCTCCATCTCGTCACAGAAGCTGCGCACCTTGTCCATCGAGGACTTGGTGGACTCGAGCCAGCCCTTGGGCAGGTCGTCCTTGAGGCCACCGATGCGGTCGAAGTTGGGATGGAAGCGGCCGCCGGTGGCCTTCTCGATCTGGTCGAGAACGAACTCGCGGTCACGGAAGGCGTAGAACACCGGGGTGACCGCGCCGAGCTGCACACCCATGTCGCCGAGGAACAGGATCAGGTTCGCCACCCGGCTCATCTCGAACAGGATCGTGCGGATCCACTTCGCCCGCGGTGGGGCCTCGACCTCCATGAGGTGCTCCGCCGCGAGGATGAAGGGAACCTCGTTGGCGAAGCTGCCCAACCAGTCGATGCGGTTGATGAGCGTGGTGACCTGCGGGTAGGTCCGCACCTCCGAGAGCTTCTCGTAGCCCCGGTGCATGTAGCCGGCCATCGGCTCGGCCCGGATGACCTGCTCGCCGTCCAGCTGGGCGACGATCCGCAGCGTGCCGTGGGTGGCGGGGTGCTGCGGGCCGATGTTGAGGGTCATGCCCTCGGTCTCGAGCTCGACGTTCACCCGGGCATCCGCTGCCTGGGCAGCGATGTAGGACAGCTTCTGGCGGTCCGTCACGGCGGTCATGACCCACCCCCGTCGTCGGCGGTACCGGAGCCATCGGGTGTGTCGGTGCCCGGGTCAGCGGCTGGTTCGACCTCCGGCAGCGCCTCGACGTCGACGATCCCGGGCCAGGGCTTGACCATCCTCGCGATGAGCGGGAAGTCCTTGCGGAGCGGATTGCCCTCGAAGTCACCCGGCAGGTAGATGTGCCGCAGACCTGGATGGCCGGTGAAGGTGACGCCGTACATCTCCCACGCCTCGCGCTCGTGCCAGTCGGCACCGGCATAGGTGTTGGTCCAGGTGGGGACCTCGAGGCTCTCGGGTATGTCGCTGACCAGGGTGATGCCCCAGTGGTCCTCGGGGTCGCCGACCTTCGCCACACGGGCGAAGACCTGGAAACGCGACTCCCCTCCGGTCACACCGTGGTGCATCTCCGCCGGCTCGTCCGTTTCGTCGGTCCCGGAGTCCCCGTCGGTCCCGAGGGCCTTGTCCACCTCGGAGTCCATCGAGCGTCCGAACGGCGACGGCATCCAGTCGATCACCGACAGGAACCCGAAGTAGCGGGCCCCCATGCGGTGACGCACGACCTCGGCCGCCTCGGCCCAGGCGTCGATCGCCACGCGTGCCCACACGTCACGGCCCGGGTCGATGTGGGTGGCGAGCACCGAATCGCCCAGTGCCGAGCTGAGCTCCGACAGGAGCGCCTCGCGGCGTTCGTCGGTCTCCTTCTGCTCCTCGGCCTCGGTGTCCTCGGCCGCGGCCGTGGCGTCGGTGGTCGCGTCGGCTGCCATCACTGCACCACGATCGGTTCGCCGGTCCAGCGTTCTGCGGGATCCTCGTGCTTGATGCGCTCCTGCAGAAGCACCACGCCCTCCAGCAACGCCTCGGGACGCGGGGGGCAGCCCGGCACGTAGACGTCGACCGGGATGATCTGGTCGACGCCCTTGGTGACCGAGTAGCTGTCCCAGTAGGGGCCACCGCAGTTGGCGCAGCTGCCCATCGAGATCACGTACTTGGGGTCGGGCATCTGCTCCCAGAGGCGCCGGACCGCAGGAGCCATCTTGTCGGTGACGGTGCCGGAGATGACCACCAGGTCGGTCTGGCGGGGACCCGCCGGCAGCGGGATGACGCCCAGACGCATCACGTCGTAGCGAGGCGAACCGAACGCAGCGCCCATCTCGATGGCGCAGCATGCGAGACCCCACTGGTAGACCCACACCGAGTAGCTGCGGGCCGTGTTGAGGAGCTTCGTGAGCGGCTTCGGCATCTTGCCGCTCTCGACGAGGCCTAGGCCCACCGGAGTACCCCCTTGCGCCACGCGTAGATCAGCGAGAGGAGCAGTACGAAGATGAAGAAGAACATGTGCCAGAGCCCGAACGCCCCGAAGGCCTCGAGCTGGGTGGACCACGGGAACAGGAACACGACCTCGACGTCGAAGATGACGAACAACAGGGCGAACACGTAGTAGCGGATCTGGCTCTGCGACCAGAGGTCGCCGACCGGGTCCACGCCGGACTCATAGGAGATGTACTTCTGTTCCTGGCGGCGATCCGGGCGGATGAGCCACGCGATCATCACGAGCAGCCCCACCAGAATGAAACCCAGTGAGGCGAAGATGCCCACCGTCAGGTAGGAGCGCAGGAAGTCGCTCAGGGGTGTCTCGGCCATCGGCTGGCAGACTACTCAGCCCGGAATCGAAGGCCAAAGTTGCTCGCCGCGACAGCTCCCGTCACGGCCCCCGGGTCAGGTGGCGGTCACCGAAATGGTGTGCCATCCCGATGATGCACCCGGGCCCGGCAGCACTCGTTCCCCGGTCTGGGTTTCCCCTTCGGTGTCGGTGGCACGCACCTCGAGGCTGTGCCGTCCGGCATCCAGGCGAACCTCGTGGCGCCACTGGCGCCAGGTCGTGCCGCTGTAGGCCTCGCCGAGTTCAGCCCGTTCCCAGCGGCCTTCGTCGACACGCACCTCGACCGCCTCGATCCCCCGCAGCATCGCCCATGCCACACCGCCGACTCCGAGGAGTTCTCCCGCCCGGACCCGGGCCCCGTCGGTGGGCGTGTCGAAGCGCGACGAGGTGGTCACGGGCGCCTCACGGTCCCAGCCCCGCGGGATCCAGTAGCCCTCGAAGTCCTCGAAGCGGGTGAGTTCGATCTCCGACAGCCACTTCGTGGCCGAGACGTACCCGAAGAGACCCGGCACGATGAGGCGCGCGGGATAGCCGTGTCGGGTCGGCAGGGGCTCCCCGTTCATGCCGACCGCCACGACCGCGTCGCGGCCATCCAGGGTGGCGGTCGGGAACCCGGCGGTGAACCCGTCGACCGAGCGGCCCACGATCTGGTCCGCGAGGGGTTCGATCCCGGCTTCGTGGAGGAGGTCGTCGAGTCGGCATCCGAGCCAGCGGGCGTTGCCGATCAGATCGCCACCGACGTAGTTCGATACGCAGGCGATGGTGGCATCGACCTCGACCATCGGCCGCTCCAGCAGGGTCTCGTAGTCGATGGTGAGCTCTCGTTCGACCAGTCCGTGCACCCGCAATTGCCAGTCCTCGACGCTCACCTTCGGAACGACCAGGGCGGTGTCGATCCGGTAGAAGTCCTCGTTGGGGGTGAAGAACGGCGAGACCCCGTCCAGGCCGACCGAGACGCCTGCCGGAGGGGGTGGCAGCGGACGAACCGGACCCGGCAACGTGATGCCGAGCCGCTCTGCGGCCACGGCCGCGTTCGAGCGTATCCAGGCTGCGACCCCCCCGCCCACGAGGGTCACGCCCGCCGTGGCACCGGCGGCGACGAAGAACCGGCGCCTAGACGTGGACAATTCGCTGCGGTTCCCACCGGAGACCCATCCAGCCCTCGCGGCATCCGCGAGACGCCAGAGGACCAGCCCGCTGAGAGCTCCGCCGAGCACCGTGGCCAACAGGCCGATCGGGCCCGCACCACCTCGCCCGAGCGAGGACAATCCCCCTAGCAGCACCACTGCAGCGAGCACCGCTACCGCCGCAGCCAGCCGACCGCGCAGTGCCAGGGTACCGACCGCGGTCGACACGGCGATCAGAACCACCGCCACTCCTGCGAGCAGGACCGCCTTGTCGCTGGTTCCGAAGGTCGATATCGCCCAGTCGCGCAACGGTTTGGGTACCAGGTCCACGACACGGTTGCCGACCTCCACCACCGGGGAGGTGTCCGTGGAGAGCACACCTGCGACCAGTTCGGTCACGACCAGGCCCGCCGCCATGGACACGACACCCACGAGGACACCCGCCCAAGCCGGGACACCTACTGCGACCACAGTGTCGCCGGGCCGGCCAGGGGCCGAGGTGTCGCCGGGCCGGCCGGGGGCCGAGGTGTCGCCGCTCAACTGCACCTTTGCATTGTCACCCATGGAAGCTGTGGATCGGCTTCGGTCACCTCGGAGCCCGTCGGCTCCGAGCCCATCGGCCGCGTCGAGCGGACCCGACCCGCCAGCGGATCCTCGCGAGCGACACCAGCATGGACACCGAATCGGCGACGAGCCTGATGTGGCTGCCACCCATCGCCCGCCAGCGCACCGGGACCTCCACGATCCGTAGACCCATCCGATGAACCACCAAGAGCACCTCCACGTCGAAGGCGTACCCCGGTTCCCGCACCTGCTCGAAGACCACCTTGGCGACCGGGGCGCGAAACGCCTTGAAGCCGCACTGGAAGTCCTCCACAGGGACACCGGTAACCAACCGTGCGAGGCCCGCGAACCCACGGTGGGCGAGAGCCGCCGTCAGGGTCTGTCCCTCGACCCTGCTGCCCTGCACCCGCCGGGAGCCGAGCACCACATCGGCGTGATCGAGCGCTGCCAGGACGCGGTCCAGGTCTTCGAGGTCCGTTGCGAGATCGGCGTCCATGAACACGACCCGGTCACACGAGGAGACCAGTATCCCGGCTCGCACAGCAGCACCCTTCCCCCGGTGACGGCCCAGAGCAACCAGGGAGCAATCGCTCCTGTCGCCCAACAGGTCCGCGGCGAGCGCAGCCGTTGCGTCGGAGCTGCCGTCATCGACCACCACCAGCTGGCTGCGGCCCGCACGTGCGTCGAGCAAGCCCAACAACGTGGCGATCGTCTCCGGAAGCCGTTCGGCCTCGTTGAACGCCGGAACCACGATGCTCAGATCCGGCGGATCCACCGCCGATCCGGGTCCAGGGCGGCCCGTCATATCCCCGTCGGAGTGGTTCACCATCCCTGCGGCGCCCGCAGCTCGACCGCGTCGAGCGCACCGACATCGCCGAAGGTCTCGCGTCGGGTGAGCCAGCCCAACCAGTCACCTGCGCCGCCGGTGCCCCAGGCGGGGAGCCACCACACCCGATGCTCATAGGGCTCGACCTCCCAACCTCCGGGAGGGACTGGCAGGCGATCGACGTTGGCCGCTAGCGACAGCACCACGTCCGCGCCCGTGGCCGCTGCGGGCTCGGCGGCGAGGTCCCTCCACTCCACGGGCCATTCACGCAGGTACCAGGCCCAGGGCCAGGTGGCGCTGTCGGAGGTGTCGATCACCACCACCGGCGGCCGTCCCTCGGGAGCAGCCGCGTACAGCGACTCCAGGCGTTCACGCACCTCGAGGAGCTCCGGGCTTGTCTGCACAGCCACCAACAACTGCCTCGGGTTGGTCGGCTCGCGGTACACCACCGGCACGCTGATCGCGAACAACACCGCGACCAGCGCCGCAGCGCCGACGAGGAAGATCGGTCTTGGAACCCGCCGACGACGAGCGGCTTCCCAGAGGGCCTGAGCCCCCAACCCTGCGAGCAGGATGATCGGGACCAGCGGGTGCACCACCAACCACGGGAACCGCTCGGACGCCCACGAGTAGATGACCAGGTAGGCGAACGCCGTCCACACGATCAGGCCTCGCGCCGGGTCGCTGCGACGCAGTGCCACCACCACACCGCCACCGGCCAGGACCAGGATCGGCAGTTCGTAGCCCACGAGGATCGCCAGGTAGTACGGCCAGGGTTGGGATCCGCGGTTCACGGGTTGTTGTGACATCCAGTAGCGCAGCCCCTCCACCGCGCCGTCCCAGATCCCTCCGAGGTCGGTGAAGCCAACACTGAAGAGCACCGCGAAGGTGAACACGAACGCGGCCAGGCCCCACAGCAGGGCACGTCGCCCGGGTGCCACGAGTGCGGCGTACACACCTCCGTCAGCGCTCGGGCGGTTGCGCCTGCGATCGAGCAGCTCGAGCGCGACCAGGAAGCCCAGGTAGAGCCCGAGGACCGCGACCACGATGTAGGAGGTCTCCTTGGTGGCGAACGCGGCCGCCAACACCGCACCCAGCACCGGTGGGTGCCAGGGCGCCGGGTCACGCATCCAAGCGAGCACCAGCAACAGGATCGCCAGCTCCAGCACTGCGAAGACCATGTCCTCGCGCCCGAAGCGCGAGAAGTAGAGCATCGATGGTGAGAAGGCGACCAGGGTCGCCGCCGCCAACGATCCCACGTTGCCCAGCCAGCGACGGGTGGCTCCCATCAGGGCCACCAGTGCCACCCCACTCAGCGCAGCCAGCGTCCTCGCCACCGCCTCGGTCTCTCCGAGGACCTTGAACAGACCCGCTGTGAGGTAGAAGCGCAGAGGACCGTGGTACACCGGGTCATAGGAGTAGGCGCCCTCGGTCAACAGCTGCCATGCGAAGAACGCATCCAGGCTCTCGTCGTGGTGCATGGGACGGCTGCCGAGATCGATCGAGCGCAACACGGCTGCGGCCGCGACAACTGCGATCAGGCCAGGCAACCACCAACGGGGCCGGGGCGGTGTTGCGGCATCGTCGATCGCAGCAAGCTAGCCCGGTGCTCGACGTGGGAGTAACGTCGCCGCCCACATGATCAACGCTCACGTGGCCGTCATCGGGGCGGGTCCCTGCGGCCTGGGTTGCCTGCGAGAGCTCGACCGCCTCGGAACACACGACGTGGTGGTGCTCGAGGCAGCTTCCGGACCCGGCGGCCTCGCGTCCTCGGTCACCGACGCACGGGGCTTCACCTGGGACCGCGGCGGCCATGTGGTGTTCTCCCACCACGGTGAGTTCGATCGCCTGCTCGCGGATGTGCTGGGTGACGACTTGTTGCACCACGACCGATCCTCGTGGGTGCTCGCTGATGGATCCTGGGTCCCCTACCCGTTCCAGAACAACCTCCACCGACTCGATCCGGACACCGCCCTGGAGTGCCTGATCGGGTTGATCGAAGCCGGAACGTCGAATGCCGGGTCCGCCGCACGAAGCGACTTCGGCTCGTGGATCCACGCCACCTTCGGCCCCGGTGTGGCCCGGCACTTCATGGCTCCCTACAACGAGAAGGTGTGGGCCACGGATCCATCGGCCATGAGCGCAGACTGGATCGCCGAGCGGGTGAGCACCACCGACTGGCGAGCGGTGCTGGCCTCGGCGCTCTCGGGGACCGACGACCTTGCGTGGGGACCCAACAACCGGTTCGCGTTCCCCGCTGAGGGGGGCACCGGTGAGATCTGGCGCAGGGCTGCCGAACCGTACCGAGATCGCATCCGCTACGACAGCGCGGTGGACTGGGTCGATGCCGGAGCCGGGGAGCTCCGCACCGTCACCGGGGACGAGGTCGCGTTCGACCACCTGGTCTCGACCATGCCGGTCGACCTGCTGGTGCAACGGACCATCGACAGCCCCGACGATGTGCGGGAAGCCGCGGGCGAGCTGGTGCACAACACCGTCCACGTGGTCGGCGTGGGTTACGAAGCGCCGTTGAGCGACGACCGCTCGTGGCTCTACTTCGCGGATCCCACGGTGCCGTTCTACCGGGCGACGAACTTCGCGAAGTACTCACCGGCCAACGTGCCGGGTTCGGACACACGGCGGTTCAGCTCGTGGATGTGCGAGGTGTCTTCGTCGGCCACCCACACCCGATCATCCGACGGCCTCGGCGAGGAGGTCGAATCCGCGCTGCGGAGCACCGGCGTGGTGGCCGGACGACCGGAGGTGGCGTCCCTTCACGTAGAGGAGGTGCCGTACGCCTATCCGGTGCCGACCCTCGGCCGGGATGCGGCTCTGGAGCGGGTGCTCCCCTGGCTCGAAGAGCGGCGCATCCACTCGCGGGGGCGCTTCGGGACCTGGCGCTACGAGGTCGGCAACATGGACCACGCCGTGAAGATGGGCACCGACGTGGCGCGCAGGATCGTCAACGGCGACCCCGAGGAGTTGGTGTGACCGAGCTCTCGCTGGTGCTGCCGGTGTACAACGAGCCGTCCATCGACAAGGTGGTCCGCGAGGTGGCCGCTCTGGTGGACGAGCTCACACCCGGGGCGGGAGAGGTGATCGTGGTCGACGACGCATCCACCGACGGGACCGGCGTCATCGTCGATGCCCTGGCGCGTGAGCTGTCCTCGGTGCGGGTGCTGCACCAGGTCTCCAACCAGGGCCACGGACCCGCGCTGATCCGCGGCTTCGACGAGTCCGCGGGGCGCTGGATCGGGCACCTGGACACCGACGACCAGATCCCGACCGCGGAGCTGGGACGTCTCTGGGCGGTGCGCGAAGGCCGCTCCCTGGTGTTGGGCAACCGCCGCACGCGCCACGACCCACGGCATCGCCTGGTCCTCACCGCGTGTGTGCGATCGCTCGTGCGACTCTTGGCCGGGCGTCCGGTTGAGGATGCGAACGTCCCCTGCAAACTGTTCACCCGGGAGCTGTGGAACGAGGTCCGGCCGCTGCTGGCTGATGACACCTTCGCCCCATCGCTCGCGCTGGTGATCCTGGCTGCGAGGTGGGACCGGCCGGTGTGCACCCTCGAAGTGGCCCACAGACCACGCAGCGCCGGGGTCTCGAGCCTGCAACCGAGACGTCTGGCCTCGGTGGTGGTCCTGGCAACCCGCCAGACGCTGCGAGTGGCGTTGGTAGCCGCTCGGTCCCGCGGCTGATACATTGACCACGACTCATCGCCGGTTCCCAGCCGGTCGTGGATATACGGGAGACCTACAGTGCCGAAGCCCAAGAACCAACGCAGTACCTGGATCAACATGGCGCTCGCCGGCGCGATCGGCCTCATGACGGTGCTCATCGCCACCTTCGCCGGAGGCACCGCATCGGGCACCACCCTGGGTTCCCCGACACCGACGGCCACGGTCACCCCGACGGCCAGCCCTACCGCAACTCCCAGCTCGACCACGAGCCAGCCCGAGGAATCGACCACCACGGCGGCTCCCGAGTCCTCCACCACACAACCCGATGAAGGCGTTGGCGGCACGGGTGACTCGCAGGATCCCGGTGCAACCCAGGGCACCGGTGGATCACAGGATCCGGAGAGCCTCGCCTACACGGGCCAGAGCAACACCGGTTTCATCCTCCTCGGCCTGGCTCTCCTGCTGGCCGGCGGGGCGCTCGTGTTCACAGTGCGACGCGGACAGCGCGCAGAAGCCTGAGCAGAATCCCTAGGACAGACCCGAACGGTCGATCTGGCCGGCTCACCCATCGCTTGATCTCCCCGATCCAGCAGCTCAGTCTGATCCACCATCAGCACCTGCCCGGATGCTCGTCGCGTCCATTCGGGCAAGCTCTCTGTCGATCCGCTGCAGATCCACCCGGTAGATCACTGCGTCACCGTCACTGAACGCCGGATCCAGACCCGGTAGCTCTGCAAGTCCCTCGATCGCTGCCGGATCCCCGAGAGCGTGTTCGACCGTTCCGACCACGACGTAGGCGGGGCGGTACGTGGCGAGGATCCGTCGGGCGCGCTCGTCATCAGCCATCCGGTAGAGGTCATCGACCGCTGCGGCCCGCTGGTCGATCGTGTCCGCGTAGACGCGGCGCTGTTGGGTCTCATGTGTGGTCCAACCGATCACGGTCGGTAAGCCCGTGGCCACCGAGATGCGCCCGACCCATGTGTACGGGGGACCTGTCGCCTCCACCAGGGTCTCGCCGTTGCGTCCGTGGGCGCGCAGCCACCCGATGAGCGGTTCGTCCGCGGTCACGTCGATGGATGGGACGCCGTTGGCCTCCACCTCGACCGGTCCGTGGTGAAGCCACGCCCGCCCGTCGAGGGTGGGACCCAGCGGGGCGAAGCGGGCATCCACGCGGGTCGGAACCACGGCGGGCCAGAACAACAACCCGGGCACCACGACCATCACCACCGCCGCGCGCAACCATCCGACGCGACCGCTCGAACCTGTGGCGACCAGATCTGCTGCCATGGCGGCCGATCCCAGCGCGATCAACACCCAGGCGGTGTAACCGAACTTGAACACCGTGTTCTGACGACCGAGGTCATTGATGACCACCAGGACCTCGGGCAGCGCCGCCAGCCCCACACCGGCGGCCACCAGGGACGCAGCCAGACCACGACCGAGCCGGCCGGAGCGAAGGTCGGCCACCGCGCTCACCAGGGTCGCGGCCACCACCACGAGTGCCAGTCCGACCACCGGGCCCCGGAGCCCGGTCGCGACCACCACCGCACCGGCCGCTATCGCCATGGCGCCGGCGAGGATCCCCGGAGAACCCAGCACTGGGGACAGCCGGCCGGAGCGTCGTGCACGCAGCGCGGCACGGCCCAGGAAGAGCCCGACGATCGCCAGTGGGATCCCGTACTGGACCAGGAACGCAACGGGTGGGGTCCGTGCCGCGGCGAGGGTGAACCCGCGGTCGAACACCTCGGTCACCCGCACGTAGGGACGGGCGACCACCGTGGCGACGATCCCCACCGCCAGGAGGTGCCCGAGCGCCCTCAGGTAACGCTGGCGGGTATCGCCGGTGGCACGCGCCGCACCCAGCAGTACCGCTGCAACCGTCAGAACGGTGAGCACGGGGAGGTCCCAGGTGTGACCGATGCGCACCCATGCCAGGCCGACCCCCACCAGCACCGCCAACGCGGCGCATGGTCTCGCCACGTAGGCCACGAGCGCTGCGACCACGACGATCAGCACCGGTAGGGCCAGCAGATGTGGATGCGCATCACCGAAGAGCACCGACCAGGCGGGGAACTCGTTGATGTCGGTGGTGGAGGGGTTGAGACGCGATACCGCCCACCAGTCGAACTCGCCCATGCCGTCGGGCAACCGTCGAAGCGTGTCGAGGTTGCCCAGCACCAACAGAGAACCCACCGCCAGGAGCCCGGCCAACAAGCCGGTTCGGGGTACGTCCCGGACGCGCCTCCCCAGTGCACCCAGTGCGGAACCCACCGAGAACGATGCAGCACCCACGAGCGAGGCGGCAGTCGCTATCGCCAGGTTGAGCGCCACCTCGGGCGGGATGCCCAACAACCGGGTGGGCACCGCCATGGAGAACCACCCGCCGTAGTAGTAGTTCATGGCCCCGCCCGAGTACCACGGATCGCCAGGGGGCAGCTTGGAGGTGCGCGCCACGGAGGTGAAGAACGCCGTCTCGAAGGGTTTCTCACCACCCGAGGGGTGGAACCACAGATCGGGCACCGCTGCTCGCAGCGCCAGCACCGCCGCGAACACCACCAGGGTGACCACCTCCACCGTCACAACGGCGCGCCGATGGGTGCACAACAACGCGAGTGCCTCCCGCCGCCACCGCGGAACGCCCCAGCCGACCACGACCGCCGACAGCGTCGCCACGGCTGCGGTCACGGCCGAGAACCGCACTGCTCCCCAGGCGACCGCCGACCAGAGAGGGATCACCACAGCCATCGGTCCGAGGACCTTGGCGAGCCCGATGCCCCGGTCCGGCAACGTCCGGAACAACCTGGCGGACCACCCGAGAGCCGCGAAGGCGGTGAGCTCCCACCACGCGAGCCACCACAGGGGTGCCAGTGGCAGGCGGTCCCAGAACACCTCATCGAAGGTCGACCCGGTCGACACCCCCGGGTCCGTGGCCGCTCCCCTGCGCAACATCAGCCCGTTGGCCGCGGCTTCATCCAGGGGTACGTGCACCGACGCCGCTGCGCGGTCGGGTTGGAGGACCTCCAGGGCATCTACGAGGGAGAACGCAGCTGACTTGTGCCAGATCCGCACCGTGGGGTGGTCATAGACCCGGAACGCCTCTTCTGAACCGGTGTCATCGATCCCGACACCGAACAGCGACGGCCCGGTGGCGAAGGTGGCGACCGGTTCGAACCCGAGTGACCCGTCCTCGAGCGCCCGCTGGTAGCGCAGCACCGGCGCGTACCGGGCCGGGACACGGTCGATCACACCGGTCACCCGGTCACTGGACTGCACCACGTAGTCGACCCGGTCTAGATCCGCCGCCAGGCGCCGTACATCGTCGGGGCTCTCGGTGTCGAACGGGGTGAACACCACCGAGGTGAACCCCTTCTCTGCGACGTCGTCCGGCGTGAACGGCAGACCGTCGTCCCACTCGTCGACCGAGAGCACCGAACCATCCGGAGCGTTGCGCACCATCCATTCCGCTGCGGTGATCCGCGGGTGTTCGCGCAGGTACACGCCGTTGGTGAACGCGAGCGCCCAGAGCACACATGCCGCCAGCAGCGCCGGTGCCACCCAACGGATCCAACCCCGTTCGCGCAACAACCGCGCGGCGCCGATGCCAGCCAGCGCGGCGAGCGCCGGATACGCAGGCAGCATGTAGCGCATGGTGGTCACCCACCGCGGCAACACGATCAACCCACACAGCAGCACCCAACCGACCAGCAGCACCCGCACCGGTTCGTTCCTCCACGCGGTCCATCGTCGGTTGCGGACCAGACCCGCCACCCCTGCGCCCACCAGGACGGTGGCCGGGATACCGAAGCCGAACCGCACGAGATGCCACAGTGGTTCGATCACCGGCACGCGGTCGGCCCACTGCACGTTGATGGGTGAATCGCCGCCACCCTGCAACGCAGAGAGCTCACGCACGGCCTCCAGCCATCCGCCATCAAGGGAGAACAGGCCGTCGAAGGCATAGGGCTGCAGCACGCGAAAGGTGACGAAGGCGAAGGCGGCCACGATCGCGACATCGATCGCCGCATCGCGTCGGCGTCGCGTGGGGCGCTGGGTTCCGACGGTCGCGTAGTGCTTCCACATGACTGCTGCCACCAGGACCGCTACCACGAGCAACCCGTTCACCTTGGATGCCCCTGCGACCCCGGCGGCCACAGCACCCAGGGCGAGGACCACCCGACCTCTTCCGAGCGCCACATGGGCGGCGGCCACCAACACCGAGGCGGTGGCCAGCACCAGCAGTGGTTCCATCACGAAGAAGTGGGCGTGCTGTATCGCCAACACCGAGGTTGCCCACACGAGCGCACCGGCCAGCCCGGCACGTCGCCCGCCGGCGAGGCGCGCCAACTCGAACACCGCCAGGGCGGTGAGGGTGTCGATCAGCGCCGAGAGCAGCCGACCGATCCGTTCGCTGTCGTAGCCTCCGTCGAAGGTCGGCTCCCCGTCGCGATCGAGGAGGTCGACCCCCATGCGGTCCAGGCCCACGACCACCGCGCGGGCAGGTTGGGCACCCGTGGCCGCCCCGTCGTGCAACCAGGTGCCCACCGCCTTGGTGAGGAACAACGGCGCGGTGCCATAGACGTACCATTCGTCGTTGTTGGCGGGGTTGAGCGGCGAGCGGGCGGTGTCGAAGTACTCCGCCGGGCCATCTGGAGCGGAGATCTCCTCGTTGACGAGAGTGAGGAACCTCTCGTCGGGGTGGAGATGTGAGCCACGGTCCCAGTCGAGGTTCGTGACCCGCAGACCGCAGGCCACCACGACGATCACCGCCAGGAGCGCTGCCACGGCCCGCCGCGACGGTTCTCCCGGGGGAGCCCTCTCGAGTTCCGGCTCCGGCCGCTCAGCTCCCGTCACGGGCTAGCAGCCTAGGTCCGCGCACCACGTAGGCTCCCCACCGCATGCCGAGTGTCGTCGTGGCCCTGTTGGTCTTCGCCCCATGTCTCGCCGCCGGCATCGGCGTCACCTACCTGAGCGGCATCTGCCTCGGATTCGAGGAGCGGGTGGCGGTGGGGGTGCCCCTGGGAGCGTTGCTGGTCGGCCTGTGGGGCTGGGGCGTGTCGGTGGCGATCGGTTTCGGTCTCGAATCGTTGGCTCTGGCTCTGTTCGCTGCCATGGCGTGCTCACTGCCTGGCTGGGCCCGTGGCGCGACATCACTGCACGACGACGTGCGGGATGTGGCCAGGCGGATACGACTCCCCTGGCGGGACAGCGAGAGCCTGCGACCCCTCCTCGGTCTGCTCGCGGTGGCGTGGCCGTTGACCGTGCGCATCCTGTCGCTCGCGTGGGTGACCACTCCCGAGGGTGACCTCGAGGCCGGTCACCTCGCAACCTGGTCCGACGGTGCCGCACACCTCGCCTACGCGGGTATCACCGCGGTCGGCGCAACGGTGCCGCCCGGATCCCCCATCGCCGCCGGTGAACCTGCTCGGTACCACCTGCTCACCGATGTGTTCGGGGCCCAGGTCTCGCTGTTGGGTTTGTCACTGCCCTCGGCGTTAACTGTGACCAGCGGGTTCCTGGCCCTGGCCTTCCCGGCGATCGCGTACCTGTGCGGGGTCCGGCTCACCGCCAGCCGGGGTGCCGCACTGCTGGGTGTGGTGATCTTCGGAGCCGGAGGTGGCCTCGGGTTCCTCAACCTCTTCGGAGACGTCCAGGCACAGGGCTGGTCCGCTCTGGTCCACCTACCAAGCACCTATGCCTGGGATCCCGATGCCGGGTTGTGGATGGACAACCCAACCCTCGCCTATCTGTATGCCCAGCGCAACGGCCTGTTGGGGCTCCCACTCGGTCTGGGCGCGCTCACACTGGTCACAGAGGCCCGGCGGCAACGGTCCGCACAGGCACTGCTGGCAGCGGGGATCCTGGTCGGCCTCCTACCGCTCGCCAACGGCTTCGCCTACCTGATCGTTGCCGGTCTGGTCGCATGCTGGGCACTGTTCGATCGGCAGTTGCCGTGGTGGCGCTTCTTCGTCCCGGTGGTCGTGCTGGGAGCTCCGGTGGCGATCTGGTTGCAACCACCCGAGTCGTCTGTGCGGATGCTGGTGGGCTGGATGGCCGACGGTGGTATCGGCGGATGGATCTGGTTCTGGTTCCGCAACGCGGGACCGTTCATCATCCTGCTGGTGGTGGCGTACGCATGGAAGGGCACCGCGAAGCGCGACCTGTTGTGGGCGTTCGCGCCCGCCTGGTTGCTCTGGATGGTGCCCAACCTGGTGGCGTTCCACCCCTGGGAGTGGAACAACACCAAGTACTTCGCGTTCTGGCAGCTACTCGGAGCCTTCCTGGTCGGCGCGGTGGTGCTCCGCCTTGCGAAGTACGGCTGGGTGGGGAGGATCGCGGCAGGGGTGGCGATGATGAGCCTGTGCGCCTCGGGGGCCCTGGATCTCTACCGGGCCACGGACTCTGTTGCGAGCCCCATCCCGTGGACCACCGCGGATGGGTTGCGGGTCGCCACCTGGGTGCGCGACGAGTTGCCGCACGACGCGGTGTTGGCCGTGGCACCCACCAACACCCAGCCGGTCACCTCGTTGTCGGGCCACGCCGTGGTATCGGGCTACCCAGGATGGACCTTCGACCTGGCCGTTCCCAACTGGGAGGGCCGCGCCGAGGACGAGGTGGCCATCCTGCGCGGGGGTCCGGACGCGCTCGCACTGGTCCGCCGCTACGGGGTCGACAACGTGGTGATCGGTCCCATCGAACGGAGCCCGGAGTTCCGCGCGGACGACACCTGGTGGGCCGCCAACGGCGAAGCCGTGTACTCCTCCGGTGAGTGGACCGTGTACGCCGTTCCACCGGCTTGACGCCGAACACCCGCCCGAGGCCGATCAAGTTCCCGAGATGTCAACCACCTCGCGGCCCGCTCACCCCCGAGTCGACCGCGGCTGCTATCCGCCGGAGGTCAGCTCGGCGGTGGCGTCGTTGGTGAGGCCGGTAGCGGGGCCGGGCACGATGCCCAGCGCCACGGTGCCCACCAGCGCGATGGCGAGGGCCACAGCTGCAGCCGCTGGGATCCGCACGGGAGGTCCTGCGAACTCGTCCACGTCGGCTTGGACCTCTGCGGCCCCCTCGGGAGCGGCGAAGTACATCGAGATGATGATCTTCAGGTACAGATACGCCGCGATGACCGCCGAGACCATGGCTATGACCGCCAGCGCGTACTGGCCCTGGTCCACCACCGCGCCGACGACGTAGAACTTGGCGAGGAATCCGCCGGTGAGCGGGATGCCAGCCTGGGCGAGCAGGAAGACCGTGAGCACCAGGGCGAGCCCGGGCCGGTCCCGGTACAGGCCGCGGTAGTCAGCCAGGTCGTGTCGCCCGTCGCCGGTGCGCCCGATCAGAGTCGCGACTCCGAACGTGCCCACGACCATGAAGGTGTAGGCGAGCAGGTAGAACAGCGCTGCGGCCACGCCGGCATCGGACGCTGCGCTCACGCCGAGCAGGATGAACCCGGCGTGGCTGATCGACGAGTAGGCCAGCATGCGCTTCACGTTGGTCTGCATGATCGCCATCACGGCACCCACCAGCAGGCTGAGCACCGCGAGTGCTGCGACCATCGGGATCCACTCGTCGCGGTAGGTCGGTCCGAACGCGGCCACGAACACCCGCAAGAGGCCGGCGAATGCGGCCGTCTTGACCGCGGCGGCCATGAACGCTGTGACCGGGGTGGGGGAACCCTGGTAGACGTCCGGCGCCCACATGTGGAAAGGCACCGCAGCGACCTTGAAGCCGAACCCGACCAGCATCAGGGCCAGGCCGGCCAGCAAGAGGCCGTCGTCGACCAGGACGTTGTCGGCCAGGAAGGTCTGTATGTCGGCAAGGTTCGTCGAGCCGGTGGCGCCGTAGGTGAAGGCGATCCCGTAGAGCAGGAACGCCGAGGAGAAGGCCCCCATCACGAAGTACTTGATGCCCGCCTCCTGGGAGGACTCGCGGCGCATGTGCATCGCGGCGAGCACGTAGACCGATACCGAGAGGATCTCCAGTCCCAGGAACAGAACGATGAGGTCGTTCGCAGAGGCCATGACGACGCCTCCCGATGCCGACAGGAGCATCAACACGTACCACTCCGGACCCACCATGTCCTCGCGACGCAGGTAGCCCTCGAGCAGGAGCGCCCCGAGCAGCACCGAGGCCGCGATGACACCGGTGGCGAACAACGAGAAGCCGTCCAGTCCGACGGTTCCGGCCATCACGGAGGACGGCCCCTCGTCCTGGACCCGGTTCCACAGGGGGATCGTCGCGGCGATCGCCCCGGAGGCCACCACGACGGTCCAGGTCGCGTGGAACCACGACGGCAGTGTGCGGCGAACCAGCGACACGACGGTCAACAGCAGGATGCCACCGAGGATGAGGATCAGGGCCGGGGCGATCGACGACCACACGATCTCGGGAGTGGTCAGGGCCGCCGCCGACTCCGCGGTCAGCTCAGGAAGCACGGGCATCGGATCGGGAGCCTGGAGGTGCATCAGTGACCTCCCTGTGCTTCATGGGCCGCGGTCTGTGGCACCGGGGCCTCGAAACCGGGAACCGATTCCTCGACGTGGTCGATCACGGCCTGCACCGAGGGCTCCATCCGGTCGATGAGCGGGGTCGGGTAGAACCCGAGGAAGAACATCAGCGCCACGAGCGGGACCATCAAGCCGATCTCGCGTGGCTTCAGGTCCGGCATGCGCAGCGTCGCCTCGTCAGCGGGACCGTGGAAGACCCGCTGGTAGGCCCACAGCAGGTAGACCGCGGCGAAGATGATCCCGGTCACCGCCGCCACCGCCCACCAGCGGGCTGCGGCGAACGCACCGAGCAGGCTCAGGAACTCACCGGGGAACCCGTTGAGTCCCGGCAGGCCTATCGAGGCGAACATCGAGATCGTGAAGAACGCGGCCAGGATCGGAGCGGAGCGCTGCATTCCGGTGAGCTTCGAGATGTCACGGGTGTGGCGGCGCTCGTAGATCATGCCGATCAACAGGAACAGCGCACCGGTGGTGATGCCGTGGTTGAGCACCACCAGCAGTGAACCGTCCAGGCCCTCGGTGGTCACCGAGAACACACCCAGCACGATGAACCCGAGGTGCGCCACCGAGGAGAACGCGATGATGCGCTTCAGGTCGCGCTGCATGGCGGCCACGATCGCCCCGTAGGTGATTCCGATGACCCCGAGGGTCATCATCACCGGGGCGGCCCACACGGCGGCCTCGGGGAGCATCTGCAGGCCGAGGCGCAGGAACCCGTAGGTGCCGAACTTGAGCAGCACCGCGGCCAGGTCGATCGAGCCCGCGGTGGGAGCCTCGGTGTGCGCGTCGGGCAGCCACGTGTGCAACGGGAACAGCGGCACCTTCACCGCGAACGCGAGGCCCAGGGCCACGAAGATCCACCGTCCGGTGCTCGTCGATATGGCGAGGTTCTCGGTGATCTCCGGGATGCTGAAGGTGATCGGGTCGCCGCTCGCGTTCGCCTGGGTGATGGCGAGGGCGAAGATGCCCACCAGCATCGTGGCGGAACCGAACATCGTGTAGAGGAAGAACTTCGTCGCCGCGTAGGTGCGCCGTCCGTGGCCCCACATGCCGATCAGGAAGTACAGCGGCACCAGCACGACCTCGAAGAACACGAAGAACACCAACAGGTCGGTGGTGGTGAACACGCCGATCGATCCCGCCTGCAGGATCAACAACATGGCGTAGTACGGCTTCGGGTCGTGCGTCGGCATCGGACCGACGATCGCCACGAGGAAGATGAACGCGCTGAGCAGCACCAGGATCAGCGAGATGCCGTCGATGCCGAAGGTCAGGTTGATACCCAGCTCCGGTATCCAGGAACGGTCGAAGACGAACTGGTAGCCCGGGTCCCCTGTGCGGAACTGGGTGAACATGTAGCCGGCGACCGCTGCCGTGCCCGCCGACGCGAGTATGGCGATCGGCCTGAAGAGCTCCGACCGGCTCCGAGGGGTCAGCCCTATGAGCACGACCCCCAGCACCGGGAGCAGGATCATCACCGGGATCACTGCACCCATCACACGCCCATCCTGATCACGACGAACAACAGAAGCACCACTGCCCCACCTGCCAGGGCCAGCGCATAGGAGCGCAGGAAACCGTTCTGGTAGGTGCGCACGATCCGCCCGGTGGCCCGTGCGAGCCAGCCGACGCCGTTGACCGCCCCGTCGATGACCTCGCGGTCGAAGGTGGCCAGGCCGGATGCGGCGGCCTCACCGGGGCCACCCACGAGCGCCGTGTAGGCGTCGTCGATGTAGAGAGCGTGCTGGAAGGCGGGCTGTTCGACCAGCTCCTTGGAGCCCTTGTGGTGCTGGTACATCGCCCAGGCCGCAGCGATTCCCCCGGCCGCACCGATGGCCGCGAGTGTGGCGAGGATCGCCACGGTGGAACCGGGCAGCGCCTCGTGCTCGTGGACGATGACCGGTTCGAGCCACTCGCCCAGGAACTCGAGGTTCGCGATCGGGAGGTTGATCACGCCGTCGAGGGCGGCGAAGACCGCGAGCACCACGAGCGGGAAGAGCATCAGCCAACTCGGCTCGTGGGGCTCATGGCTCGGGTCGAGGTGGCGGTGGTGCAGGTCGGGCACCTCGTCGTAGGCGGACTGGTCACGCCACTTCTCGCGGTCCCCGAAGAACGTGAGCACCACGAGCCGGGTCATGTAGAACGCGGTCAGGATGGCGACGAACACGCCGATGCCCCACTGGATCTGGCCGACGGTGCCGTTCTGCCAGGCGGCGCCGAGGATCTCGTCCTTGGACCAGAAGCCCGAGAACGGTGGGATGCCCGAGATCGCCAACCAGCCGACCATGAACGTGATGGAGGTGACCGGCAGGTACTTGCGCAACCTTCCGTAGAGGCGCATGTCCTGCTCGTGCCCCATGGCCACGATCACCGAGCCCGAACCGAGGAACAACAGCGCCTTGAAGAACGCGTGGGTGATCATGTGGAACACCGCGGCCACGAAGGCGCCCGAGCCGATCGCCAGGAACATGTAGCCCAACTGGGACACCGTGGAGTACGCGAGCACCTTCTTGATGTCGTTCTGGGCGAGCGCGGCGAGGGCCGCGACGAGGGCGGTGGTGAGCCCGACCCAGGCGATCACGTCGTTGGCCCAGCCCGCCTCGTGCAACACCGCGTTGAGCCGGGTGAGCAGGAACACCCCGGAGGTGACCATCGTGGCCGCGTGGATGAGGGCGGACACCGGCGTCGGTCCCGCCATCGCGTCGGGCAGCCAGGTGAACAACGGGATCTGTGCCGACTTGCCGGTCGCCCCGAGGAAGAACAGCAGCACGATCGCGATCGCGGTCACCGAGGCGATCCCCGCGTGCACGCCCTCGTTGATGTCGAGGTAGTTGATGCTGCCGAAGGTCATCCAGACCAGGAACGTGCCGAGCAGGAAGCCGACGTCGCCCACGCGGTTGGCCACGAAGGCCTTCTTGCCGGCCGAGGCGTTGGCGGGGTCGCTGAACCAGAAGCTGATGAGCAGGTACGAGCAGAGCCCCACACCCTCCCAGCCGAGGAACGTGACCAGCAGGTTGTCGCCGAGCACGAGCAGCAGCATCGAGCCCACGAACAGGTTGAGGTAGACGAAGAACTTCGAGAAGTGCTCGTCGCCGGCCATGTAGCCGATCGAGTAGAGGTGGATCAGGGCGCCGATGCCGGTGACGAACAACGCCATCGTGATCGACAGCGGATCGGCCAGGAAGCCGACGTCGACCGAGAAGTTCCCCGCCGGCAGCCACGTGAACAGCACCTGGTGGAACGACCGGTCGTCCGCGGGCAGCGACAGCAGGTCGAAGAAGGTCGCCACGGAGAGCACGAACGACCCGCCCACGGTCAGGGTCGCGACCCAACCGGCGCCGGGTTCACCCATGCGGCGACCGAGGAGCATCAGCAGCACGAACCCGGCAACGGGCAGCGCAGGTATCAGCCAGATCAGGTCCGCCACGTCAGCCTCGCATCAGGGAGAGGTCATCGGCGTCGGCGCCCTGACGCCGACGCATGATCGCCACCACCAGGGCGAGTCCCACCACCACTTCGGCCGCCGCCACGACCAGCACGAAGAACACGAACACCTGGCCGCCCACGTCGTCCAGCGCCCTGGAGAAGGCGACGAAGGTGAGCGTCACGGCGTTGAGCATGAGCTCCACGCACATGAACATGACCAGCGGGTTGCGCCGCACCAGCAGCCCGACCGCCCCGATCGCGAAGATCATCGCGGCGAGCACGAGGTACCAGGTCGGCGTGAGCGCGAGTTCGAGCTGGGCCAGCATCAGCGCGCCACCTCCTCGTCTTCGTCGGCACCCTCTGCCGGCGTGCCATCCCCGTCACCGGAGCCCGCTTCGGGATCCCCGGTGTCCTCCGCGGGGCCCTCGCCGGCAGCCCGTTGCGCGGCCTCGGCGGCCAGCTGGTCCGCCGCGGTGCCCTCCGGGAACTCCTCCAGGTCGATCATCGAGCCCTTGGGGCGCCGCACGAGCACGACTGCGCCCACCACGGCGATGGTCAGGAGCACTGCTGTGATCTCGAACGCGAACACGTAGTCGGTGAAGAGCACCTCGCCGAGCTGGTTGACATCCGGGGTCTCCGCGGAGAGGGCGGCGGTGGAGGCGGGTGTGCCGGTCACGACCTCGGGTCCCGACAGCAGTGCCACCAGGGAGAGCCCGAGTATCGCCACTCCGACCAGTACCCCACCCACGCGTTGGCCGGCGATGGGTTCCACCCCCAGCTTCGTGGCGCGGTCCACCCCGAGCAGCATGATCACGAACAGGAAAAGGATGACGATCGCACCGGCGTAGACGATGACCTGGACCGCGGCCAGGAAGTAGGCCTCCTGGGCGATGAACAGCACGGCGATGCCGAACAGCGTCGCAACGAGGCTGAGGGCGTTGTGCACCGTGTTGCGGAACAGCACCACACCCAGCGCTCCACCCAGGCATATGGCGCCCGCCAGCAGGAAGGTGAACATCTCGACGCGCATCAGTGACCACCGCTCCCGTGGGCGTGCTCGGTGGATTCCGCCCCGGCCCCCGGCTCCGTCCCGGCACCGGAGTCGGCCCGCTGGCCCTGCTCGGGTGCCCGGGCGCCGTATCCCAGCTCGTTGGCCCAGGCCACGATCCCCTCGAAGTCGGCGTCGCCGGCGGGTGAGGTGGCCCGCATCCAACCCGAGGTGTCCTCAGCCGGGTCGAAGCCGCCGTCCCAGTTCTCCCAGGGCTGCCTGCGCGGCTGGCCGTCGTCGTCCACGACCAGCTCCGCCTTGGTGTAGATGGCGTCGTTGCGGTCGGTGAAGGCGAACTCGAAGAGCTTGGTCTCGGTGATCGCCTGGGTCGGGCAGGCCTCGACGCACAGGTCGCAGTGGATGCAACGCAGGTAGTTGATCTCGTAGACGTAGCCGTAGCGTTCGCCGGGGGACACCGGGTCATCCGGTGGGTTGTCGGCGCCGCGCACGTAGATGCAGCGAGCTGGGCACACACCGGCGCAGAGTTCGCAGCCGATGCACTTCTCCATGCCGTCCTCGTAGCGGTTGAGCACGTGCCGGCCATGGAAGCGCGGCGGCTTCGGCCTCACCTGCTCGGGGTACTCGAGCGTGAGCCGCTTGCCGGTGTCGGTGTGCACGCCCGCCCACTTGCGCAGCGTGACCTTGAAGCCCTCCAGGTATCCCATCAGCTGCGACCCCCGGTGAGTTGGTTCGGGGTCTCACCCGTGGAGCGGGCCTCCTCGAGGCGGGCCGCCCGCCCGGATCGTGAGGCGAGACGCAGCAGCGCTCCACCGAGGAACAGCCCGGCGATGGCGACGACCACGACCACCGCGACGTTCCAGCTGGAGTCGACGGCAACCTTCACCGCGGCCACGATCAGGAACCAGCCGAGCGCGAGCGGGATGAGCAGCTTCCAGCCGAGGTCCATCAGCTGGTCGTAGCGCAGCCTCGGCAGCGTCGCCCGGAACCACACGAAGACGAACAGGAACACGAACAACTTGGCGAAGAAGTACACGAAGCCGAGCACGTAGTCGGGGAACCAGCCCGTGAGCCCGAAGGTGGGTCCGGCGGGACCGCCGAAGAAGAGCGTCACGATGATCGCCGACATCGTGACCGTGTTCATGAACTCCGCGAGGAAGAACATGGCGAAGCGCAACGCCGTGTACTCGGTGTGGAACCCACCGACCAGCTCCTGTTCGGCCTCGACCAGGTCGAACGGCGGCCGGTTCAGCTCCGCGGTGCCCGCCACCAGGAACACCACGAACGGCACGAGCCCCGTCATCCAGAGGTTCCAGCGGCCACCGGCCTGGGTGTCGACGATCAGGTTGGTCGAGAGGCTGCCCGCGAGCAGCAGCACGGTTGCGACCGAGAGCCCGAGGGCGGCCTCGTAGGAGACCATCTGCGAGGTGGCACGGACCGAGCCGAGCAACGGGTACTTCGAGCCCGAGGACCAGCCCGCCAGCATGATGCCGTAGACCGCCACCGACGACATGGCCAGCACCAGCAGGATCCCGATCTGCGGGTCGGCCACCTGCATCAGGGTCTCGTGACCGAAGAGGGTCACCACACCGTCGTTGTCACCCGAGAAGTTCCCCGCCACCGGCACAACGGTGAACACGAGGAAGGCGGGTATCAGCGACAGGTAGGGAGCCAGCCTGTACACGACCGGGTCCGCCTCGGCGGGGGTCAGCTCCTCCTTGAAGAACAACTTGATGCCATCCGCGAGCGTCTGGAGCAGACCGAACGGTCCGGCGCGGTTGGGGCCGATCCGGTTCTGCATGTCGGCCACGAGCTTGCGCTCGAACCAGACCATGAGCATCACGCCGACCATCAGCGCGGCGAAGGCCACCACGACCTTGAGCACGACGATGAGCACCTCGGCCAGGCCGATGTCACCGGAGAGCAACGGGTCCATCAGGCCACCTCCACCCTCACGTCGCACACGACATCGGAGATGTCCACGAGCTCGCGCGGGTCGGCGCCCTCGAGGTCGTGGTGCACGAGCACCGACCCCTTCGGCACCGACTCGTCGGGGACCGTGGGGATCGAGATCGAACCCGAAGCGGAGATGAGCCGGATCCTCGACCCCTCCTCCACGCCCAGCGGGGCGGCATCGGCGGGGTTCAACAACGCCACCGAACCGGGTGCCAGGGCGGCACTCGAAGGTGACTCGACGAGCATCGTGCCGCGGTCGTAGAGCTTCCGTGCCACCACGAGCCTCAGGCTGTAGGCGTCGGTGGGAGGCACCTCCAGGTCGCCGACCGAGGGGATCGGGAGCTCACGGTCGATCCCCACCAGCAGGTCCCCGTCGGGCCCTGATGCCGGCCCATCGCCATCAGTTGCAGACTCCGCAGCGCCCGGGAGGTCCTCGGGGGAGTCCCAGCTGTCGGTCGCACCGAGCCTCGATGCGAGCGCCCCCGCGATCGACCGGTCGGCACGTGCGGTACCGGGGATGGTGACCTTGGCCGACACCGGGGTGACCCGCCCCTCGAGGTTGGTCGTGGTCCCGTCCACCTCGCCGAAGCCCGCAGCGGGCAACACGATGTGCGCCCCTGCCGCGGAGGCGTCCAGCAGCGGCGTGACCGCGACCACGCATCGCGCCGCCGCCAGTGCACGGCGCGCCAGGGAGCGGTCGGGGAAGTCGGTGAGCGGATCGGCCCCGAGCAGCACGAGCACGTCGATGCGCCCCGCGGCGGCCGCCGAGAGGATGCCGGTCGTGTCGTGGCCCTCCTCGGCGGGAATCGACTCCCAGCCCTGGGGCAGCTCACCCGATGAGAGCGGGATGCCCCCGGGCAGCAGGCCCGGGGCGAGGCCGGCCTCGAGTGCACCCCGCACGTTGCCGCGGCCGAGGGCCACGAGGAAGCGTGCTGCGGGCAGCGCCGAGCGCACGGCGCCCACGGCCGCGAGCACGGTGTCGGGTGACTCAGCGAGGTTGGCCCTGCCGACCACGACACGCAGGTCGTCGCCGGCGGAACGCAGGATCTCGGATGCCTGCGCGAACTCGTCGGCCACGTCTCCGCCGAGCAGTCCGCCGACCACGTCGGCGAGCCGACCCGGTGCTGCCGGCACCCTGGCGGCGACCAGCGAACGCAGGCCCGTCCGCGCCGGTCCCACCTCGACGATGCGGACGCCGTCGTTGAGCACTGCGTGGCGCAGCCGGATCTGGAGCACCGGCAGCGTCTCGAGCGGGTCGGGGCCCATCCACAGCACCGTGGAGCCGGGGGCGCAGACCTCGTCGATGGTGAGGCCGGGCAGGCCCAGGGCCGCTTCGGCGGGCAGCCCGTCGCCGAGCTGGGCATCGCAGTTGTCGGTGCCGATGACCGACTTGGCGAGCCGTGCCCACGCTTCCGCGCCCTCGTTGGTGCTCCTGGAACCGCCGATGAGAGCCACCGAGGAGGGACCACGGCCGTCCAGCGCGCGGCGCAGCTCGGAGGTGACACCCGAGAGGGCGTCGCTCCAGCGGACCTCGGTGAGTTCGCCGTCCTCGCCCCGCATCATCGGTGCCAGGAGGCGGTTCTCGCTGTTCATCGCCTCGAAGCCGAAGCGGCCCTTGTCGCACATCCAGCCCCAGTTCACCGCGTCGGAGTCGACGCCCTGGAAGCGCAGGATCTGGTCCTGTGAGGACTCGATGGTGATCCGGCAGCCCACCGAACACCTGGTGCAGGTGGACTCCACCTCGGTGAGGTCCCACGGACGGGCCTTGAACCGGTACGGCTTGGCGGTGAGTGCCCCGACCGGACAGATCTGAACGGTGTTGCCCGAGAAGTAGGAGCTGAACGGCTCGTCGGGGAAGGTGTTCACCTGGGTCGAGGAACCCCGGTCGATGAAGTGGATGAGCGGGTCGCCCGCGACCTCGTCGGCGAAGCGGGTGCAGCGGTCGCAGAGGATGCACCGCTCCCGGTCCAGGTAGACGGTCTCGGAGATCGCGATCGGCTTCTCGTAGTGGCGCTTCTCCTCGACGTAGCGGGACTCGCCGGGGCCGTACGCGTAGGTCTGGTCCTGCAGGGGGCACTCGCCGCCCTTGTCGCACACCGGGCAGTCGAGGGGGTGGTTGGCCAACAGGAACTCGAGCACTCCGTCCTGGACCTTCGCCACGGTGTCGGAGCGGGTGTCGACGGTCATGCCCTCGGTCACCGGGAGCATGCAGCTGGGCTGCAGCGCCGGTCCGCGGCCGGTGTCGACCTCCACGAGGCACATCCGGCACATGCCCACCGGCCGCATGCGCGGGTGGTAGCAGAACCTCGGGATGTAGGTCCCGGCGCGTTCGCAGGCGTCGATGAGCAGGTCCCCGCCCTGGGCGACGACCGTCTCGCCGTCGACGGTGATCTCCACTGGATCGGTGAGCTCGACGGGCTTCGGGGTCTCCTCAGCCATGCCCCACCTCCCCTGCGGTCGCGGCCGTTGCGGGAGCCGGGGTCTCACTGCCCACCGGGATCGACGGACGCCTGGTGATCTTGTCGGTGAACTCGCTGCGGAACCGACGGATGGCGGAGGTGATCGGGGCCACCGAGGACGGACCGAGCGGGCAGATGGTGGTCTGGCGCGGCGGGTACGGGACGGCCTCGAGTGAGTTCTGGGGATCGGAGGCGACCGGGTAGGGACCGGGTGAGATGTTGTCGGCCACGTCCAGCAGCAGCTCCAGGTCGCCGGGACGACCATGGCCCTCGAGCAGGCGGGTGAGGATCTGCTCCTCCCAGGTGGTGCCCTCCCGGCAGGGAGTGCACTTGCCGCAGGACTCGCGGGCGAAGAACCGCACGATGCGCAGGCACGCCCTGACCGCGTCGGTGGTCTCGTCCATCACCACCACGGCACCCGAGCCCAGCATCGAGCCCTCGGGTCCGACGACCTTGGCCTCGAGTGGCAGGTCGACGTGCTCCGCGAAGAACCAGGGGGCAGATGCCCCGCCGGGGATGAACATCTTGAGCTCGTGTCCGTCGCGGATGCCGCCACCGAACTCGGGCGACTCGAAGAGGTCCCTGAATGTCGTGGTGCCCTGGGGCACCTCGAACACACCCGGGGAGTTCACGTGGCCGGACAGCGCGATGAGTCGCGTGCCCGGGGAGTTCTCGGTGCCGATCGCCCGGTACTCGCTCACCCCGTGGTTGGCCATCCAGGGCAGGTTGGAGAGCGTCTCGACGTTGTTGACCACCGTCGGGCGCATGTAGAGGCCCTTGGCCGCGGGGAAGAACGGGGGCTTGAGGCGGGGCATGCCGCGGTGACCCTCGAGCGACTCGATGAGCGCCGTCTCCTCACCGACGATGTAGGCCCCCGCACCCCAGGTGAGCACGATGTCGACGCTGAAGTCGGTGCCGAGGATGTTGCGGCCCACCAGGTTGGCCTCGTATGCCTCGTTGAGGGCCGCGGCCACGCGTTCCTGGGCGTGGGCCATCTCGCCGCGCACGTACAGGAAGACCTGGGCCGCGCCGATCGCGTAGGCCGCTATCAGGCAGCCCTCGATGAGCTGGTGGGGATCGCGTTCCATGAGCACGCGGTCCTTGTAGGTGCCGGGCTCGGACTCGTCGCCGTTGACCACTATGTACCGCGGCCACACCCCCGGGGGGCAGAAGCCCCACTTGACCCCTGCGGGGAAGCCTGCACCGCCGCGACCCAGCAGCGTGGCCTCCTTGACCATCTCGCCGGCCTCGTCGGGGCCCATGTCGAGCACCGCGCGGAGCCCCTCGTAACCGCGGTAGGAACCGGTGCTGCGGTAGCCCTCGAGCGTGTGGCCCTGCGGCTCGTCGAAGCGCGACGACACGATTCGTGGAGTGCCGGGGGCCACGGAGGTGTTGGTGCCACCCAGGGAGTTCACGATCCCGTTCACGTGGCGGCCCCTTCTCCGGCCGAGGCCTCCGCCCGTGCGATCCACACGGGCATCTCCTGGTCCTCCGGCGCAGTGATGTTGGCGATGCGGTCCGCCGCGAGGTCCTGGCGCACCTTGGCCAGGGTGCCGTGCGGTGGCACCACGTCGTCCAGCTCGCCGGCCAGCAGCGCATCGATCAGCGCGTCGAAGTCCTCGATGCCGACGCGGTGGAAGTAGCGGTAGTTGACCTGCACCGCGGGTGCCTCGGTGCAGGCGGCCACGCACTCGACGTCCTCGAGGGTGAACATGCCATCGGGGGTGGTTCCCCCGCTGCGCACCCCGAGCCGGCTCTCGGCGTGCTCCAGGAGTTCCTCACCCCCGAGCAGCTGGCAGGAGATGTTCGTGCACACGTTGATGCAGTACTTGCCCACCGGATGCAACTTGAACATCTCGTAGAAGCTGGCCGTTCCGAGCACCTGTGCCGGCGTGCAGCCGATCAGCTCGGCCACGTGGGCCATGGCGTCCTCGTCGAGCCACCCGTCCTGTTCCTGGGCCAGGTGGCACAGCGGAATGAGCGCGGAGCGCGGCTCGGGGTAGCGCGCGATTATCGCCCTGGCGAGCTGTTCGTTCGCCTCGTTCAGGCGTGCCATCAGCGGTCCACCTCACCCATGATCGGGTCCACCGAGGAGATGATCGCCACCGTGTCGGCGATCAGCGAGTCCTTCATGAGGTGCGGCAGGCTCTGCAGGTTGACGAAGCTCGGCGCCCGCACGTGCATCCGGTAGGGCTTGGAGGAGCCGTCCGAGACGATGTACACCCCGAGCTCGCCACGGGGGCTCTCGACCGCCGCGTAGGTCTCCCCCTCGGGCACCTTGAAGCCCTCGGTGAAGATCTTGAAGTGGTGGATCAGCGCCTCCATCGACTCGTCGATGCGCGCCCGGGGCGGAGGGGTCACCTTCTTGTCCTGGATCCGGTAGTCACCACTGGGCATCCTGTCGAGGATCTGGCGGATGATGCGAATCGACTCGCGCATCTCGCCGAGACGGATCGCGTACCGGTCGAAGCTGTCCCCGAAGCTGCCCACCAGGACGTCGAAGTCCACCTCCTCGTAGCGCAGGTAGGGCATGTCGCGACGAAGGTCCCAGGCCGCCCCGGTGCTGCGCAGGATCGGCCCGGTCACCCCGAGCGAGTAGCACTCCTCGGTGGTGATCGCGCCCACGCCCTGGAGGCGGTTCTGCCAGATCGGCTGACCCGTCATGAGGGTGTCGAACTCCTCGAGGCGTTCCGGCAGGGGGTCTATCGCGCGCAGCAGGTGGTCCCGCCACCCGTCGGGCAGGTCGGCCGCCACACCTCCGGGGCGGATGTAGTTGTGGTTCATCCGCAGCCCGGTCACGGCCTCGAGGAAGCGCAGTAGCTCCTCGCGCTCGCGCCACCCGTAGAGCATCATCGACACCGCACCCAGGTCCATGCCGTTGGTGGCCATGAACAGCATGTGCGACGACAGGCGGTTCACCTCGCACATCAGCATGCGGATCCACTGGGCCCGTTCGGGCACCTCGATGCCGAGCAGCGACTCGGTGGCCAGGGAGAAAGCGAGCTCCGTGAACAGGGGACTCGCGTAGTCCATCCGGGTCACGTTTGTGGGGCCCTGCAGGTAGGTGAGCTCCTCCCCGGTGCGTTCCATGCCCGTGTGCAGGTAGCCGATCACCGGCTTGGAGCGGGTGATCGTCTCGCCGTCGAGTTCGAGCACGAGACGCAGCACGCCGTGGGTGGAGGGGTGCTGGGGGCCCATGTTCATGATCATCCGCTCGCCCAGGCCCTCCTGGGTCGGCGCACGGTAGCCCTCGGCCTCCTCGGCCTCGGTCTGCGACATGCGCAGCACCGCCTCGTCGGAGTTGAGGCGTACCCGCGCCGCGTCCAGCGCGGCCAGGTCGGTGACGGAATCCCGCTCGGTCGTGCTCACCGCCGCAGCTCCTGGGGAGCCTTGAACTGCACCGGGATGGAACCCACCGGTGAGTCCTTGCGCAGTGGGTGCCCGACCCATTCGTCGGGCAGGAGTATGCGGCTCAGGTCGGGGTGTCCCTCGAAGTCGATGCCGAAGAGGTCCCAGGCCTCGCGCTCGTGCACGTCGGCTCCCGGGTGGACACGCACGATGGAGTCGAGCCGCGGGTCCTCTCCGGGCACCTGCACGCGCACCCTGATGCGCTCGCGGCGTTCGGGGGACAGGAGGCCCACGACGACCTCGAAGCGTCCCGCCTCCATGCCGGGGGGAAGCGTGCGACCCGGGTGTGTCAGGTAGTCCACCGCACAGAGGTCGACACACACCCAGAACCCCTGCTCACGAAGCCGTTCGAGGAGTTCCACGTACTCCTCACGGCTCGGGTGCAGCGTCACCTGGTCGCCGCTGTGCAGCACCGGCACGCCGTGGAGGGTCTCCACCTCTACGTCGTCGCCGGAATCGTCCCCGGGCGTCACCTCGCCCTGGTCACCGCTCACCGCGCCTCCCCGTCCGGGGAGCCCTTCGAGGCGTCGAAGTGGCCGGCCTCGTGGGCTGCTGCGGCCGGTGTCGGTTCGGCCACGGCCACGGCAGCTGGCTGCGGAGCTGAATCCTCGAGGTGCACCCCGGCGCCCGCACCGGTGCTCTCGCGGCGCCGGAGGATCTCGCCGGTCTCGATGAGGCCGTGCAGGGTCACGATCGCGTGCATGAGGGTCTCGGGTCCCGGGGGGCACCCGGGTGCGTACACGTCGACCGGCACGACGGTGTCGACACCCTGGACGATCGCGTAGTTGTTGAACATCCCTCCGCTGGAGGCGCACACGCCCATGGAGATCACCCACTTGGGGTCCACCATTTGGTCGTAGATGTTGCGCAGGACCGGAGCCATCTTCTGCGAGACGCGTCCGGCCACGATCATCACGTCGGCCTGGCGCGGCGAGGCCCGGAACACCTCCATGCCGTAGCGCGCCATGTCGTAGTGGGCGCCGCCGGCGGCCATCATCTCGATCGCGCAGCAGGCGAGGCCGAAGGTGGCCGGCCAGGACGAGCGTCTGCGCGCCCAGCGCACCAGGTCCTCGAGCTGCCCGGTCAGGAAGTTGTGTTCGAGTCCCGCGAAACCGTCGGTGCGGACGTCGTCGACCAGGCCCATCAGGCGGCCTCCTCCGCGGGGGTGTCATGGCGGCCCTCGGCGCCCACGGCCCTGACCGTGGTGCGCGTCGTGCGTGCGGGGTCCGTCATGAGGTGGCTCCGCCGTAGGTGCTGCACGGGACCCCAGTCGAGTGCTCCCTTGGAGATGATGTAGAGCAGCGACTCGAACAACGTGGCCGAGAAGACCAGCACCGCGATGATCCCGAATGTACCCAGGTCATCGACCACGGTGGCGAAGGGGAAGAAGAAGATCGTCTCGATGTCGAACACGATGAAGATCATCGCCACCAGCATGAAGCGCACCGGGAACCGTTCCGGCGGGGCGGTCACGTCGAGGATGCCCGACTCGTAGGGGGCCACCTTCGTGGAGGTGGGATGGGGCGGGTTGAGTATCCGCGAGGCGACGAAGCTGATGCCGGCGAACAGACCCGCCAGCACGATCATCGCGACGATCGGCAGGAACTGGCCCATCTCAGGTGGCGCTCGCGGGATCCCACTCGGCGCGGGTCTGCATGGCGAGGCGGTCGCGGCTGTGGAGCATCCAGGCGGTCACCGCGAAGATGATTCCGGTGAAGATCGTGAACAGGGCCGGGATCAGGCGGCGGTTGCCGAGGTTGCGCAGCATCACCACCGTCACCACGTCGGCGTCCTCGTCGACCACCGGTGCAGGTGGGGCCTCCCCGGGTGCGACCGACTGCGGCACGTTCTTCTGCACCGTCACCGCCGCGTACAGCGGCGGGTTCTTGAGCTGGAAGGTGGTGACGATCCGGTTCCACGCCTTGGTCAGGAGGTTGTCCTCACCGGGGATCGTCTCGGGCTCGGCGCCGTCCTTGCCCCCGGTGAAGTAGACGTCGAGCACCGTGTAGGAGCCGGCGGTCTGGTCCCCGAAGGCGTCGTAGGCGACGAGCTCGGCATCCGCGGCGGCCACCGCGTCACCACGGCGGGCGTCGGACTCGGGCAGGATGCGCCAGTCCCCCAGCTCCTCGTCGAGGAGCACCTTCTGTTCGGGGATGAGCGTGACCAGCTGGGTGAGGGACTCCGGGACGAAGCCCTCGCCCTCGGCCTCCTCGATGCGCTCCCGGATCTCGGGGTCCTCGGCGATCAGGTCCGCGTAGATCTCGGCCGCGTCGGGCAGTTCCTCGGTGCGCGGCAACCCGTCGACCACCTCGGTGGCGACCGCGTCGTCGCGGCTGAAGTTGATCTCCTGGGGTATCCACGAGGGGTCCTCGCCCCTCAGGCCGATCCCGTACATGGTCCAGATGGCACCCATCGAGAAGCACCAGCCGGCGAGCGCCGCGATGCTGATCAGGAAGCCCTGGCGCCAGCCGACGTTGGTCGACACGATCATGTAGACCGAGCCGACGAGGACCACCACGCCCGTCGCTACGACGAGCACCCCGCGGATCGCGGGGTCGAAGGCTATGGCTGCGAGTGTTGACATCTTGGTCGTCTGCTCCCGGTCACTCTGTCTCGGCGGCGGCTGACTCCTCGGAACCGGCGGCGTCCCGAGTGACATCTGCGAAGGTCGGTGATTCCACGGTGCCCGCCGCCGGGGACTTGTCGGTGGAATCGTTCGAGAGGTTGCGTTCGTAGGTGACGATCGCCCACACCTCGGCCGGCGTGAACATGCCGGCCTCACCCAGGTCGGGCACGCCGGAGTCGGACTGACCCGAGTTGGGGTTCAGGCCGAATCCGGGCATCTGGGGGTTGCCCTGTCGCCTGGAGAAGTACTGCTTGCCCTCTTCCATGCCTTCCCACACCAGTGAGAAGTGCTGCTGGGCGGTGGCCTGGGTCTCGATGCCGGTCAGGTCCGGTCCGAACGAGCCGTACTGGAGCCGGGCGAAGGGCTCCCAGGGCTGTCCGTAGGCCGCTCCGGGCACGTGGCAGCGCGAGCACGAGTATGCCCCCGCACCTACTCCCTGGTTGTTGAACAGGATCTCACCGAGGGCGAGCTCGTCGGCACGAGAGAGCCGGTTGGCGGTCTCGGGGCTCTCGATGCCCTCGTTGGACTTGTTCACATCCGCGAGGCGCTCGGCCAGTCCGGGGTCGATCGCCTCCACGAGGCCGTTGACCTCCTCGCGGACCTCCTGCTGGCTGAGCTGGAAGGTCCACATGTAGGCGATCAGCTCGTCGATCTGCTGGGTGGTCAGCGGACCACCGCCGGGCGCGCCCCATGCCGCCATCGGGGTACCGGGGCGGCCGTAGTTGAGCACGTAGCGCACCTCGTCCTCGGAGTAGCGGTACAGCACGTTGTTGAGCGCCGGGGCGTTCCAGTTGACCTGCGCCACGAACTGACCGTTCTGGTCGTTCACGATGAAGCTGGTGACACCGCCCACACCACCACCGGCGTGGCAGTTGACGCACTGTGCACCGGTCTCGTAGAGGGCCTGGCCGCGCTCGGCGAAGGTCTCCTCCCAGCCCTCCACGGCACCTTCCTGACGGCCGGGTTCGGCGAGCCAGTACACCGGGAGCGCGATCGCGATGATCGCCAGGATCCCCGCTGCGGAGAACAGTGCTGCGTTCAGCTTCGGACCTTCGAGGTCCTCGTCGTCGAGGTACTGCTTGCGGTTGGGTGCGAGCTCGATCTCCGAGCCCACTTCCGCACGGCCCGCCCGCATCGTCGCGACGATGTAGATGACGGCTCCGATCAGCACGACCGCGAGGAGGGCGAATCCGAAGCTCTGTTGTGTGTTTGCGAGGATCATCTGGTTCTCGTGTGTCTCCCTGGTGGGGTGCCCCGGGTGGAAACCCGGCCGTCAGCGGCCGGGATTGCCGGCGCGCCTCAGTGCTCGCCGCTGGCGGCGCCGATGCAGTTGGGTCCCTCGGCCTCCTGGCCGGTCGTGTTGGTCCCGATGGGGGGACCGCCGATCACCTGGCCGGTGTTCACGATGAAGGTGTCACCGGAGACCTCCATCGCGAACCGGTCCATGCCACGGGGGGCCGGGCCCCCCTTCTTCTCGCCCACCTGGTTGTACTGCGAACCATGGCATGGGCACTCGAACCACTGCGAGCTGTTGCAGCTCGGCACACGGCAGCCGAGGTGGGGGCACTTCTGGTAGAGCGCCACGAGCCCCACCTTCATGCCCGTCAACTCGGCGGGCGAGTAGACCGACTCGGCCTTGGGAAGCGCCGCGGCGGGGTACTCGGTGATCCACATGCGGCCCTCGGGCTGGTAGAGGAACCCGTCGTTGGCCTCGATCTCGGACTTGATGTCGCTGATCTTGCCGACGCGGATCTTCGAGCCGAACCCGCTCGATCCGGTCGGCCACAGGAAGGCGGTGAAGGCACCGGCCGCGAAACCGGCCACGCCGAGACCCATGAGGGCGATGATCGAGCGGTTCAGGAAGCCGCGGCGGCTCTCGTCGAGCACCTCGGGGTCCGGGGGCACCCACGCCACCGGGGCGGTGTCACCGACCGGCTCGAGGGCGGCCGAACGGGCCGCGGCGGCGGCCAGCTCCACCTCCTTACCCGTGGGTGGTCCGGCGGCCTCGGCCTGTTCGGCGGCCTTGCGGCGGGCCTTGTCGCGCTTGAGCGCCTCGCGGCCGAGGGTCGCGCCCTGTGTGGCCGAGGAGGCCTCGCGGCGCGACGCGGCACCGAGCAGCGCGAACGCGGCTGCGGCCACGCCGGCCAACACGAGTACTGCGATCCAGAATCCGTTCATGATCGAGTCACCTCACAGTTCGAAGAAGAGCCCATCGATCCAGGGCAGTGTGAAGTTGAAGCCAGGACCCCTGAAGAACGAACCGATGATCACCAGCACGGCCCAGAACATCAGGTGCACGGTCATCAGGGCGATCGCGAACTTGCGGTCCTCGGGCTTGTTGGAGGGGTTCTTGTCTATGTAGGGGGCGAGGATCAGCACGAAGATGCCCATGCCCGGGATGGTCACACCGGCGACCATCGGGTGGAACATCGTGAGCAGCTCCTGCAGGCCGAGGAAGTACCAGGGCGCCTTGGACGGGTTCGGCGTCTGGTTGAAGTTGGCTAGCTCGAGCAGCGGGGCGTTGACCAGCCACGAGAAGATGAAGACGAACGCCGTCATGGCCAACGCGGCGACGAACTCGATCACGAGCAGGTGGGGCCAGACGTGGACCTTGTCCTGTGGCTTGGCCTTCACGTCCTGGATCGACCCGGACTTCACCACCGTCAGGAGGCGCTGGGTGTGGCCGCCGGGACCGGCGCCGACCGGAGGGCCCGCAGGGGCCGCCACCGCGCCGGAGTCCTTGGTGGCAACGGCGGTGCCACCGCCGCCGCCCGAGGAGGCCTCGGCGTCGCCGCCGCCGGACTTGCGGGCCTTGGCGGCCTTGGAGCGCTCGAGCAGGTGTGCGGGAATCCGCGAGTCGCCTGCGGATTCCCCGCTCGATGAGTCCTCGGCGGCACCCCCGTCATCCCCGGAGGACTGCGCCTTCTTGGCCGCGGCCTTCTCCTTGGCCTCTTGGGCACGCTTGAGAAGGTGTTCGGGAATTTCGGTCATCGTGTGCCTCCCCGACGGACGGCGCGGCGCGTGGCGCGCTGCCCGTGGAACGCTTCGCCGGTCATTGCATTTCTGAGCGCTGCAGCGGACACGTCCATCACAGCGGCCCCGAGATGCCGCCGTCCTTGCGGACCCTCCAGAAGTGGATGGCCATGAAGATGACGGTGATGAACGGGAAGAACAGGACGTGCAGCACGTACCATCGCAACAGCGTGTCGGTGCCGATCTCCGCACCGCCGAGCAGCACGAAGCGCACCTGGTTACCCAGCACGGGCGTGTAGCCCATCATGTTGGTGCCCACCGTCACCGCCCACAGTGCGAGCTGGTCCCACGGCAGCAGGTAGCCGGTGAAGCTGAGAAGCAGTGTGAGGGTCAACAGGATCACACCGATCACCCAGTTGAACTCCCGGGGCGCCTTGTAGGCACCGTGGTAGAACACCCGCGCCATGTGCAGGAACACCGACAGCACCATCAGGTGCGCGGCCCATCTGTGCATGTTGCGCACCAGCAACCCGAAGGTCACCGAGGTCTGCAGCGCGTAGATGTCGTCCCACGCTTGGGCTGCGGTCGGGCGGTAGAAGAACATCAAGAAGATGCCCGTGACCGTCAACAGGATGAACAGGAAGAAGCTGAGCCCGCCCAGACAGAGCGTGTAGCTCACCTTCACCGCGTGCCGCTTCACCTTCACCGGGTGCAGGTGGTACAGCACGCTGTTCATGATCACGTAGGACCGGTTCCTCGGGCTGTCGTTGTAGCCCTTCCTGAAGATCGAACCGGGCCTGAAGATCGAACTCCAGGCCTGCGAGCCCTGTACGGAGTCCTTCAGGTCGTTCCACTTCTCGGTGAGGCGTCCGGGACCCTGCATCGTCTTAGCCACGGGCGTACTCCCTACTCTGTGGCTCCTGGTTACGTCGAATCTGCACGCCGGAGGCGCACCGGCGGCCGTGGTCGTGCGCCATCACGCCAACCTCATCCCATAGCCGTAGCCATGGCCGTTGGTGCGCTGGTGCCGATCGCCCTCGGCCCCGGGATCGACCATCTTGCCGAGGATGATCACACCGGTGGGGCAACGGTCGACGCAGAGGGCACACCGGGTGCACACGTCGTCGTCGATCAGGAACACCACGTTGTCGGTGGGATCCAGGCCGGGGCGTTCGATGTCGACCGCCTCGTCGATCGAGTTCGGCGACACCATGTGGATGCACTTCCACGGGCAGATGTCCACACAGCCCTCGCACTGGATGCACTCGGACTGGTCGATGTGGATGAACTGCTTGGGCTTGACCGCCCGCCCCAGGTAGTCGGCATCGACCTCCTGCAGCACGTAGTCGGTGCTGAACGCCGGGAGCGGCGGATTCGCGTCAGTGACTGCCATGGTGCATCACGCTCGCTTGATGAGTGGTCGGCCGTACGGGGTGGTCGGCTCGACGGCAGCCGAAGCCGCCGCCCGCTTGTCACGGTCCTGCCACCAGACCCAGAACCAGATCTGCACTCCCAGCAGGACGATGTAGATGAGCGTCGCGATGATGTCGCGGAACACCTGGGCGGAGATCGTCATGGGGAACCACGGGGTCTCGAGGCTCCAGCCCACCAAGGGCAGCGTGATCGATCCGCCGGGGCCGAACCAGATGAGGTCGGGACGCCAGCTGAGCTCCGAGTCGGCCCAGGTGAGCCACTGGTGGGGCACCACGCCGTAGGCCCAGAACAACACGAAGAAGACGTAGGTGCCGGCCACGACGGCCTCGCCCCAGGTGAACGGGTCACCCACGCGGCGACGCTTGGCGAACCAGAACACCGGTATCAGCATCGCCACCATCAACACCAGCGACGTGATGAATGCGACCACGTTTACCTCCTGTGGAACCGCCCGCCGGACGGTTCCCTCGCCCGGTGGGCGGGTGTCGTTGTTCGATCAGTGTAGGTCCACGGTGAACCGGCTAGGGCCCGCCCATCGACCGCCGCAGGTTTACCACGGCACCATGGCGCGAAGCACATTTGCGCACGCAGCCAACGCCGGTCCGCGCACACGGCGTGGCGTCACCTCCGTGGCTTGGTCCGCGAGGCCCCCGGTTGCATAGAGTGGGCCGGTCCGCCCGGTACCGCACAACGGTGGGGCCGGACCACGCAAAGCGACGCGCGGAGGCAAGCGTTGACCGAGATTCCAGAGCATCTCCTGCAGCGCAGCAGGCAGCGCCGGGCAGCACTGACCGGGGAGGGTGGCGGCGACGACGCTGCACCTTCGGGGGGCGACGCCGCCGCGGCGCCCGCCACGACCGGCTCGCCCGCTCCGGCTGCAGCTGCGCCGGCAGCACCCGCGGTCCCCGAACCCGAGCCGGAGCCCGAACCGACTCCTCCATGGGTCGAGGCCGCCGAGTCCCGCAAGAAGGTGCCGTGGTGGGCCGCAGCAGCGCTGTCGATCCTGCCGCTGTTCTTCATCGTCTACGCGTGGACCCTCGGTGAGCCCACCAACGACGAGGGCCCACTCGCGGTCGGCAACGAGCTCTACAACGGCAGTGCCGGTTGTGCCGGCTGCCACGGCGGAGGCGGTGGCGGCGGTGTCGGTCCTGCGATGGCGGGCGGCGCGGTCGTGGAGACCTTCCCCGAGCCGGCCGACATGATCACCTGGGTTGCCCTGGGTTCGGCGGGCTACCAGGACGCCGGTTTCTCGACCTACGGGGCCACCGACAAGCCCATCGCGGGCGGCATGCCGGGGCAGGCAGCGACGCTCACGCCTTCGGAGATCATGGACGTGGTGCTGCACGAGCGCACCGAGTTCGGTGGCGAGGAGTTCGACATCGCGGTGTGGGAAGAGGGCTTCGAGGACAAGATCAACGAGCTCCTGCCCGACCAGGCCGATGAGTACATGACCGTGCTCGAGGAGTGGTCGGCCACACCTCCCACCGGCTGACCCCCGGTGGGTGAGCAGGCCGCGGCCCCCTCGGAGCAACACATCCACGACCTGTTGGTGGTGGGGGGTGGACCCGCCGGCAGCGCGGCCGCCTACTGGGCGGCCCGGGCGGGCCTGGACGTGGTCGTGGTGGAGAAGAAGGTGTTCCCCCGCGACAAGACCTGCGGGGACGGCCTCACTCCCCGCGCCGTGCACCAGCTCGAGGAGATGGGCCTGGGCGACCAGCTCGCCCCGTACCACCGCTACGACGGCCTGAGGGCGGTCGCCCACGGGCGCAGCCTCGAGTTGCGCTGGCCCGAACACGGCACCTTTCCGTCGCACGGGTACGTGGTGCGCCGGCGCGACCTCGACGCCATGGTGGCCGACAACGCGGCCGCCGCCGGGGCGACCGTGCTCACCGGGGTCGAGGCGACCGGTCCGCTGATGTTCGCCGGCCGGCTCCTCGGAGCGCGCACCCGGGATGCCGCCGATGGTTCCGAGGGTGTGCTGCGGGCCCACTACGTCGTGGTCGCGGACGGCTCCAACTCCCGCTTCGGCCGTGCCCTGGGTGCGGTGCGTGACCGCGCCATGCCACAGGGCATGGCGATCCGGACCTACTACGAGAGCCCACTTCACGACGAGCCCTGGATCGAGTCCGCTCTCGACGTGCGCGACCGGGCCGGCAACTCGCTTCCGGGCTACGGCTGGATCTTCCCGGTGGGCGACGGAACCATCAACGTGGGCGTCGGGCTGCTGTCGACCTTCCGGGACTGGAAGTCGGTCAACACCTCGCACCTGATGGAGGAGTTCGCGGCGACGCTGCCCGGCTACTGGGAGATCGACCCCTCCTCCCCCACCCAGGCGCCCACCGGGGGGAGGCTGCCCATGGGTGGGTCGGTGAACCCCAAGGCGGGCGCCAACTGGCTCATCGCGGGTGATGCGGCAGGCAGCATCAACCCCTTCAACGGCGAGGGAATCGACTACGCCTACGAGACCGGACGCCTCGCCGCCTCACTGGTCGCCGAGGCCATGTCCACCGACTCGCCGTGGCCGCTGCAGCGCTACCCGGAGATCCTCGAGGACACCTACGGGCTCTACTTCAAGGTGGCGCGGCTGTTCGCACAGGTGATCGGACGACCCGCGCTGATGCGCGAGCTGACGAGGGTCGGCATGCGCTCGCGCACCCTCATGGACTGGGTGCTGCGGATCATGGCCAACCTGCTGCGCGACGACGAGCTCGGTGCCGCCGAGATGGTGTACCGGACCGCGTCGACCCTCGCGAGGGTGATCCCCGAGCCCCGGTCCACGCGGTGAGGCCCTGGGCGCGCATCGGTGTGCCGGTGCTGCTGGCCCTGCTCGCGGTGCTGGGCATCTGGCTGGTGGTGGCAGGCGGATCCGGCGATGACACGGACGGCGACGACCGCACCCCGAGTGCCGACGAGGACCAACGTGCCCGCCTGGATCTGACCGAGACCGACATGGACTCGATCGCCGAGCTGGTCGGCCTGGAGCTGCCCGCCAGCACCGCTGGGTTCACCACCGCCCGCCTCGACGACGACACGCAACTGGATGTGACCTTCACGATCGACCCCGACGACGAACAGGGCTTCCTCGAGGCTTCGGGGTTTCCTGCGCCGGTGGCGGACCAACGCGTGACCACCCACGCATCGCCCCTGTGGCAGATGAACCCCGACGCAACCATCCGTGGGGTGGCGGACACCACCGGCGAGGTCGACCGGGCCCTGGAGCTGGTGGAGGACGCCGACTCGTTGCGGGTGCGCCTGGTGGTCACCCCGGCGGGCTGAGCACGACCCGGTTCACCCGCGTCCCTCGCCACCGCCGAGGAAGCGGCCGGTGATGCCCCCGAGCACCGACGGGGGCGCCTCACCGGACTCGACCCGGTCGAGCAGGCCCTCGAGTGCCTCGTCGATGCCGCCGGTCCAGGCCCGCCGCGCCACGAGCACACCTGCACCCATCGCGAACGAGGCCGGGATGCCGAGCAGGCTCACCCAGATCCCCTGGCCGAACGCCGGGATGGCCGACAGCAGGGTGCCGCCACCGGCCACCGCCCCGGCACCCATCTCGGCGAAGGACCGCGAGGCCTCGAGGTCGACCACCACGGCCACGATCGACACCTCATGGTTGGAGGTGTGGGTCGAACGGGGCAGCTCCCGGACCACCAGCCTCAGGTTGCGCACCTTCTCGGCGTTCTCCTTGCCGCTCATCGAGCGCGCGGTGCGTTGCATGGATGCGACCATGTCGGTGCGCCGCCGGTACTGCGCGACTGTGTCGCCGGCCCGGATCCGTCGGAAGGCCCACTGGCGCCGCAGCCATTCGTCGGTGAGGTGCATCGCCTGCGCCGCGGACACCGGGACCACACGCGCCACCGAGATGCTGGCCGGCCCGACGAGTGCGTCGAGGCGACCTCGGTCACCGCTGAGCAGCCCTGCCTGTTCCTCGGCAAGTGCCCGGTGCACCGCGGAGCCGGACACGCCGAGGTCTGCGGCGGCCTCGAGCAGGACCTCCACCTCGAAGGAGTCCTCCGGGGCACCCGCCTCGTCGCCGAGCTGCACCGCGCGTCGCAGGACCCGTTCCGCAGCGGCCCGGTCGAGCTTGCCCTGGCCCACTGCTCAGTCCATCTCTGCTGCGACCTCGCGGGCAGCGGCCACGGTCTCGGCAACCTCCGCCTCGCCATGGGCCAGGGAGGGGAACATCACCTCGTAGGGCCCGGGTGCCAGGGCGATGCCCCGCTCGAGCATGCCGTGGAAGAAACGCGGATAGCGTCCCAGCGCCACCGACGCAGCAGCGCCTGCGAAGTCGACCGGGGGCTCACCGGAGCCGAAGAAGATGCCCACCAACGGCCCCGCCGTGGGCACCCTTGCAGGCACCCCGGCCGATGCGAAGGCGTCGGCCAGCCCCTCGGCCAGGTCGCCGGCGGTGTGGCGCAGACGGTCATAGGCGGCGGCGTCGAGCAGTGACAGCACGGTCGCACCGGCTGCGGTGGCGAGGGGATTCCCCGACAGGGTGCCCGCCTGGTACACGTCCCCCTGGGGGGAGAGGTGCGACATGACATCGGCCCGCCCACCGAACGCTCCGACGGGCAGCCCCCCGCCGATGACCTTTCCGAAGCACCACAGGTCCGGCTGGATGCCGAACTCGCGTGCCGCTCCACCGGCGCCGATGCGGAACCCGGTGATCACCTCGTCGAAGAGCAGCAGCGCACCCACTCGGTCGCACTCGGCCCGCAGTCCCTCGAGGAAGCCCGGCAGAGGTGCCACCAGCCCCATGTTCGCGGCCACGGGCTCCACACAGACCACGGCCACGGTCTCATCCAGGGTGGGCACCGAGTTGTAGGGCAACACGGTCGTGTCCGCGACCGCTCCCCGGGTCACTCCCGCCGAATCAGGTGCGGTAGAGCTCGACAGCGACCCCTCCGCGACCCCGCTGCCGGCGCCGGCCAGCAGCGAGTCGCTGTGTCCGTGGTAGTTGCCCTCGAACTTCACGATCCGGTCGCGGCCGGTGAAACCGCGGGCCAACCGGATCGCCGACATCGTGGCCTCGGTGCCCGAGGAGACCAACCTCACCTGCTCCATGCCGGGCACACGCCCGCAGAGGGTCTCGGCCAGCACCACCTCGCCCTCGGTGGGGGCACCGAAGGTGCTGCCCAGGCGGGCCGCCGACTCGACGGCGGCGACCACCTGCGGGTGTGCGTGGCCGAGGATCGACGCGCCGTAGGACTGCACGTAGTCGACATAGGAACGCCCTTCGACGTCCCACACCCGCGCACCCTCTCCCCGCTGGACGAAGTACGGGGTGCCCCCGACCGAGCGGAAGGCGCGCACCGGCGAGTTGACCGCACCGGGTATGCACTTCGCGGCACGCTCGTAGAGCTCCGCGTTGGTCGGTCCGTCCACGGACTGCGTGCCCGAGGCCCGGTCAGTGGTTCCGGTCTTCATCGGAGTCCTCCATCGGCAGCCATCTCCGCGAGCAGGCGGGCGAAGTAGGTGAGAACGAAGTCGGCTCCCGCCCGCTTGATGGCGGTGGTCTGCTCCACCGCCACCGCCTCGAGGTCGAGCCAACCCCGTTCGGCCGCGGCGTGGACCATCGCGTACTCGCCAGAGACGTGGTAGGCGGCCAGTGGCACATCGACCTCACCACGGGCCGCGGCGATCACGTCGAGGTAGCTCAGCGCGGGCTTGACCATCACCATGTCGGCACCCTGTTCGACGTCGTCGCGGATCTCGAGCAACGACTCCCGCAGGTTGCGGTGGTCCTGCTGGTAGCCCCGGCGGTCTCCCGCCACACCCTCCCCGCCGTCGATCTCGACACCGACCGCGTCGCGGAACGGGCCGTAGAGAGCAGAGGCGTACTTGGCCGAGTAAGCGAGGATCGCCGTGTCCTGGGCACCGGCGGAGTCGAGCGCGGAACGGATCGCCGCGACCTGTCCGTCCATCATCCCGGATGGCGCGCAGATGTCCACCCCGGCCTCGGCCTGGGCGACCGCCACCTTCTGGTACAGCTCCAGGGTGCGGTCGTTGTCGACGTCGCCGTCGGCACCGATCACCCCGCAGTGCCCGTGGTCGGTGAACTCGTCCAGGCACAGGTCCGCCATCACGACCATGTCGCGGCCGACCTCGGATCGCACCTCCCGGATGGCGTGCTGGAGGATCCCTTCAGGGTCCCAGGCGCACGAACCGACCGCATCCTTCTCCTCGGGCACGCCGAAGAGGATCACCGCCGGCACCCCGAGACCCGCGAGCTCCACGCACTCCTTGCGCAGCGACTCGATGGAGTGCTGGACCACCCCCGGCAGCGACCGGATCGGCGCCGGCGAGGTGATCCCCTCGCGCACGAACAGCGGGGCCACGAGGTCTTCCACGGTGAGGTGCGTTTCCGCTACGAGCCTGCGCATCGCCTCACCGCGGCGCAGCCTCCGGGGACGTCTGGTGGGGAAGCTCACCTCGCAATCCTAAGAGCCAGCCGAGGCTGCGCAACCCGCGACCGCACGGCCGGCACCTCAGCGGGTGAGGTGCTCGGCGAGCGCCCGGATGGTCGCATCGAGTGTGTGCTCCTCGGGCTGCACCTGCACCTCGATCCCGAGCTGCCGGGCACGCTCCGCGGTGACGGGACCGATGGCCGCAACCACCGGTGGGGTCGCGGTGCCGTAGGCGTCCACGAAGCCTGTCACCGCGGAGGCCGATGCGAACACCACCGCGTCCGCGCGCCGCACCTCTGAGCGCAGCGCCTCTCCCGGCCGGGCGGCGACGGTCCGGTAGGCGGGGATCACCTCGACCTGCCATCCCATCCTCGCCAGGCCCTCCGGCAGCACCTCGCGTGCCACCTCGGCCCGTGGGAACCACACCAGCCCGCCGGCTGGTGGCTCGGGGAAGGCCGCCAGCAGGGACTCGGCGACGAACCGCTCGGGCACCAGGTCGACGCCCACCCCGGCACCCTCGAGGGCCTGCGCGGTCCTCACCCCCACGGCGGCCACCGCGATTCCTTCCAGTGCCCCCGTGAGGTCACCGTCGCCGAGGAAGGCAGCCACCGCGTTGGCGGAGGTGAACAGCAGCCAGTCGGGGCGGCGCCGAGCCGTCGCGGAGACCAGCGACGACCTCGCCGCGCTGAGCGCCGCGCCCCCATCGGAGGGTTCCACGATCCGGATCGTCGGGGCGAGCAGTGCCTCGCCGCCGAGCTCCTCGATCAGGGCGACCTCGCCCGCAGCGCGGTCGGCCGCACGTGTCACGACCACGCTCCGTCCGGCGAGTGGTCGCCCGGTCACCGCGCGGTGACCCTGCCCCGCAGCTCCCGCGCCGCACTGCGTCCCAGCTCCGTGGCGTCGGTCCCCTGCAGGGTCGTGCGCGCGAGGCTCCAACCGTCACCGCCATCGACGTCCGCCTGGAGGACCTTCCCGGTGGGGGGAACCGACGAGGCGAGAACCGCGTCGAGCCGCAGTGTCCCGGCGTCGGTGAACCTGCAGTGTGCACCCGCGGGCAGTGAGCAGTCGCCGCCGAGCTCCGCGAGGAAGCCGCGTTCGGCATCGACCGCGGTCCGGGAGGGCCGGTCCTCGATGCTCCCGAGCAGGGCGACGGTTTCGTCGTCCCCGGCGCGGCACTCCACCGCGAGAGCCCCCTGGCCGACCTGCGGGACCATCACCGTTTCGGGGAGCACCTCGGTGAGCCGGTCCGCGAGGCCGAGTCGTTGCAGTGCAACCGTCGCGACCACTATCGCATCGAAGGATCCGGCCCGATCCAGGCGAGTGGCCATGTTTCCGCGCAGCTCCGCGAACTCGACGGTCCCGAGCAGCCCCGCGAGCTGCACGCGCCGCCTGGCGGAACCGCTCGCCACGACCGGGACCCGCCCGGTCCCGGCGATCCTGCGCAGCTCCTCGGTCCCGGCTCCCACGAGGGCATCACGGGGTTCACCCCGCCGTGGCACCGCTGCCAGCACCAACCCCGGTGTGGTGAGCGCCGGCAGGTCCTTGGCCGAATGGACCGCCACGTCCGCCTCGCCGGCGAGCACCGCACGCTGCACCTCCTTGCAGAACACCCCCTTGCCGCCGATCTCCGCCAGCGGCACGTCGGTGCGCCGGTCACCCTCGGTGCTCAACGGGACGATCTCCACGGCCCGTTCCGGGCGCACCCGGGCGAGCAGCTGGGCGACGTGGTCGGCCTGCCACCGCGCCAGGCTGGATGCCCTGGTCGCTATCCGCAGGGTCACGGCGGCTACAGGTCGAACAGCTCGGCGACCGAGGTGGCGAGACGGTCGCCCTGGGAGGAGCCGGCGGAGTCCTTGAGCCGTACCGTCGGCTCATGGAGCAGCTTCGCCACGATCCCCTTGGTGAGCGCCTCGACCGCTTCGCGCTGTGAGGCGTCGAGTCCCGCCAGCGCCTTCGCGAAGCGATCCAGCTCGGAGCTGCGGACGGTCTCGGCACGCTGCCTCACGCTGGCGATGAGTGGCGCCACCTCACGGGCCGAGGATGCCGCGGTGTAGCGGGCGACCTCCTCGTCGACGATGCGCCTCACCGCGAGGGCTTCGCGTTGGCGCTCACCCACGGCCTGCTCGGTCGTCTGCGCGACCGCGGTCATGTCGAGCAGCACCACCGAGTCCGACTCGCCCAGCGATGGATCGATGTCGCGGGGCACCGCCAGGTCGATCGCCAGCAGCGGTTCGCGGCGCCCGTCGAGCGCGAGCCTGACCCGGTCCTGGTCGGCCCCGGCGGCGTCCGCCGCCACGTGGCCCACGACCGGCTCGGGGGCCTCCGTGGCCGAGAACAGCACGTCGGCAGCACCCAGGTGGTGGTGCAGGTCCCCGAGGCCCGACACGACCGCATCGAGTTGCAGCTCCCGGAGCATCGCCTCGGCCCTCTGCGGGGTCCGGTTGACGACCACCAGCTCACCCACGCCCGCCTCGCCCAGGAAGCGTGCGAGGCGGCGACCCATCGTGCCGGCACCCACGACGACCGCCCGGCGTCCCTCCAGGGAGCCGAGCCGTTCGGTCGCCATGCGCACCGCGGCGTGCGACACCGAGGTGCTCTGCCTTCCGATGGCGGTCTCGGTGCGTGCTCGCTTGCCGACCTCCAGCGCATGGCGGAACAGCAGGTTGAGGCCCCGCTGCGCGGCCTGTTCGGAACGTGCGACCTCCCAGGCGGTACGGACCTGCCCGAGGATCTCGTGTTCCCCCGGAACCGCCGAGTCCAGTCCCGCGGCCACCTCGAAGAGGTGGGTCACCGCCTGGTCGTCGTAGTGGACGTACAGGCTGTCGGCGAATCGTTCGGGCGGCAGGAAGGTGAGGTCGGAAAAGAAGTTGCGCACCTCTCCGAAGGCACCGTGGAAACGCTCGGCGACCAGGTACACCTCGGTGCGGTTGCAGGTCGCCAGCACGACCGCCTCGGAGGTGTGCTCCCCGGTGCAGAGGTCGTGGAGCATCTTCGGCAGGGAGTCGCCGCGAACCGACATCCGCTCGAGCAACTCGAGAGGAGCGGTCCTGTGGTTGGCTCCGACTACAACGATCGACACGCCTACGGCGCTCCTAGTTCCTCGACACTGCCGGCCGATCCGGGATCGCGCACCGAACCCGGGTCGTCGCCCGCCGTGTCGACAGCTGTGTTCGCTTCGACAGCGACGTCACGCCCATCGTAATACCGCGGTCACCGAAGCACCTCAGCGAACGCCCGAGGTGCGACGACGACCTCATGACGCCGGAGCCACCTCGTTGTCGCGACGCCCTTCGTGGAAGGCCAGTATCTCGAGCTCCGAGGCGAGGTCGACGTTGCGGACGACCACTTCCTCGGGTGCCTCGATCAACGTCGGGGCGAAGTTCAGTATCGACCTGACCCCGGCCGCCACCAGGTCGTCGGCGACCTGCTGGGCCGCTTCGGGTGGTGTGGACAGGAGCGCGATCACGACGTCGTTCTCGCGCACCAGCCGGTCGAGGTCGTCCTGGTGGCCCACCTCGATACCTCCGATGCGGGACCCCACCCGATCGGGGTCGACGTCGACGGCGGCCACGACGCTGAACCCCCGGTCCGCGAAGCCGGCGAAGGTGAGCAGTGCCGTACCGAGATGGCCGGCGCCCACCACTATGCAGTTGCGGGAACGCTGGATGCCGAGATGCGCCCGCACCTCCGAGAGCAGCTGTGGCACGTCGTAGCCGACCCCGCGGGTTCCGAAGCTGCCGAAGTAGGACAGGTCCTTGCGCACCTTCGCGGCGTTGACCCCCGCGATGGATGCCAGCTGCTCCGAGGACACCGTCGACTCGCCGGCACGGTCCAGGGCCATCAACGCGCGGTGGTACAGCGGCAGCCTCACGATCGTCGCGTCTGGGATCTCCCTGGGGTCCTCCCCAGGTTCCGGGGTACGGCCTGGCATCGCCCGAAGGTACCGCCCTCGTGCAAGAATTCACAAAGTTGGGGTGCCTCCTCACGGGGAGGGCGACCGGCCCGGCCCCGGCGGACAGCCCGGTGCCCGGGGCGCTCCGCTTCAGTGCTCGATGCGCTCCGCTTCAGTGCTCGATGCGCTCCGCTTCAGTGCTCGATGCGCTCCGCTTCAGTGCTCGATGCGCTCCGCCAGGGAACGGCGAACCACCTTGCCCCCGAGACCGGTGGGTATCTCATCGGTGAAGGTGACCTTGCTCGGACACTTGTAGCGGGCCAGGCGGCTCGCCACGAAGTCGATGACGTCGTCCTCCTCGATGGAGATCCCGTCGCGTGCCACGACGTAGGCCCTGACCGCCTCGCCGGTGTGCGGGTGCGGCACGCCCACGACCGCCGCAGCGCTGATGGCCGGGTGCTCCAACAGGACCTCCTCCACCTCGGCGGGGAACACGTTGAAACCCGACACGATGATGAGGTCCTTGATGCGGTCGACCATGTACAGGAAGCCCTCGTCGTCGACCACCGCGATGTCCCCGGTGTGCAGCCAGCCCTCGTCGTCGAGCACGCGGGCGGTGGCCTCCGGGTCGTTCCAGTAGCCGGCGAAGACGTTGGGACCGCGCACGAGCATCTCACCGGGGTCACCCACGAGCACGTCCTGCCCCTCGACGTCGACCAGGCGCACCTCCACACCCGGGACCGGCACTCCCACCGAACCCAGCGGCGACTCGACCTCCATCGAGGAGGTCACCACCGGTGACGCCTCGGTCAGGCCGTAACCCTCCTGGATGCGCACCCCGAAGCGCTGCTCCATGGCGGTGGCGACCTCCGGCGACAGCTTGGCGGCACCCGAGGTGGCCATCCGCACGCTCGAGAACGAAGACGGGTCGACACCGGTCAGCCCCGCGAAGGCGGCCCACATGTTGGGCGGACCCGACATGAGCGTCACGCCGTGCTTCTCGATCGCCTCCAGCGCCGAGATCGGGTCGAACCGCTCGATCAGCAACACCGCCGCCCCGGTGGCGAGGGTGACGCCCAGGACCACGTTGAGCCCGAAGATGTGGTACATCGGCAACAGGCCGAACCCCACGTCGTCCGGCCCGGGGCCATCCTGCGACGCGGCAGCGATCTGCCGGAGGTTCACCAGCAGGTTGCCGTGGGTGAGCATCGCGGCCCGTGGCGAACCGGCGGTGCCCGAGGTGTACACGAGGACCGCCAGGTCGTCCTCGGAACGCTCCAGGGCCTCAGTGGGGGCTCCGTCCATGAGGTCGTCGAGGCTCGTGCCGCCGGTCGGGGTGAAACCGGCGCCGACGAGGAACTCGAGTCCGGGGGAGTCCTCGGGGGAGAGGTCACCGAGGTGTCCCTTGGCGGAGGGTCCGATGATCGCGGCCCGGACGGCCACGTTGGACATCTCGCGTGTCAGCGCCGCACGTGGGGACTGCGGGTTGAGCGGGACCGCGACCGCACCCACACCCAGGATGGCGAGGTAGCTCACCACGAAGTACCAGTTGTTGGACGCCACGATGGCGACCCGGTCACCCGGGTCGACGCCCAGGCGTGAAAGACCCCCGCGGAGGCGTCCGACCTGGTCCTGCAGCTCGCCGAAGGTCGTGCGCCTGCCCCGGGAGAGCAGCGCGAGTCGGTCGACGGGGTGGGTGTCGAGCAGTGAGGCCAGGTTCATCGCAGCCAGACAATAGAGGATGCCGGTTCGCGCCGATCCGCCGAATCAGGGGGCGAGGATCACGAGCTGGAGGAACGACGCCCCCACCACGAGCAGCAACAGGAACACGATCACGATGGTCGTCATGCGCCTCACCGGCCCACCTGCCCTTCGTCGCCGGTGGCTCCCGGGCGGGGTCCCAGCTCCACCGCGATGGCGGGGGGCCCGTCCCCATCCGGCGCAGGTGGGGACTCACCGGCGGCGGAGATCACCACCTCGTCACCCTCGACGAGGCCGGTCTGCTCCGACGCGGAGGCCCGGTCGGCCACCAGCGACACCAGCCCGTGGCTGTCGACCATGAGCCCCACCGCACCGGTGGACAGCGCTCCGAAGGAACTGACTCGCTCCGCGAGCAGCCGCTGGCCGGCGAAGCCCAGCTCGAAGCGCGTACCGGGGCCGTCGAGTTCCTCGGGGTCGAGGTTCAGCTGCACGTTCCCGAACCTGTCCACCCACAACACCTCGGTGTGGATCCCGTCGGGCTCGGTGCGCGAGAGCGGCAGCGTTCCCGGCAACAGGCTCACGGGGTCGATCGAGGAACCCAGCTCGGCCAGGGGCACCCCACGGCACAACGAGGCCGCCACCGGGGCGAACACGTCACGGCCCGAGAAGGCCGGTCCCGGCGCCTCGAGGTGGTGTTCGGAGTTGTCGAGCTCCACGGCCGCGGTGGCACCGCCGACCATCGACACCGCGGGAGCGAGTATCCCGTTGTCGGGTCCGAGCAGGAACGACGAACCCCCACCGACCTCCACCGCCACCGCCCGTCGGCCCGAACCGGCACCCGGGTCGACCATCGCCACGACCACCCCGGGGCACATGTACTGGACGCTTCGGGCGAGGGCCAGCGCGGCACCCCTCACGTCGTAGGGGGCGATGCCGTGGGTGATGTCGATCACGTCCACACCGGGCGCCAGCGCCTTGATGACCGAGTGCACCACCCCGACCGACTCGTCGGCGTGGCCGTAGTCCGACAGCAACGACACGTGTCGGTGCACCAGGGGCTGCGCCTCGGGAACACCGCCGGCGGCCGGGGAACTCGCGTCATCACCCATCGGGGTCACGACGGTAGTGCCGCGCCGGCGGCCCGCGTTAGCGCCGCCGGTCCGGGCCGGTCAGCCCAACTCGGCGGAGCGGCGCGCCGCCGCGCTCACGGCCGCCATGAAGGCCGAGCGCACCCCCCGGTCCTCGAGGACCGAGAGCGCCTCCGCGGTGGTCCCGCCCGGTGAAGTCACCATCGCCCGCAGCTCCTCGGCACCCTGGTCGCTCCGCGACAACAGGGTGGCGGCGCCCAGCAGGGTCTGGGTGGCGAGCCGGGTGGCGGTGTCGCGGGGCAGTCCGTTGAGCACTCCGGCCTCCACGAGCGCCTCGGCCACGAGGAACACATAGGCCGGCCCGGAACCGGACAGGCCGGTGACCGCGTCCATCAGGGATTCGGGCACCCGTTCGACCACACCCACCGCACCGAGCAGTGCCTCGGCCCATTCGAGGTCCTCCTCCGCTGCGGAGGAGCCGCCACAGATGGCCGTGGCCCCACGGCCCACCAGGGCCGGGGTGTTCGGCATCGCCCTGATGACCGCCACGTCGCGACCCCCGCCCAGTGCGGCCTCGATGGTCGCGGTTGCGACACCAGCGGCGATCGAGAGCACCCTTCCCACCCGGTGGGAGCCCGCTGCACGCAGCGCTTCCACCACGGCATCGGGCTTGGTGGCCACGACCAGGCCCTCGCAGTCGGAGACCTCGGAGGCCACCTCGAGGCCCGGGAACTCCCCGGCCAGGTATGCCCGTCGCTGCTCGGAGACCTCCACGACCCGCAGGTCGCCCGGGGCGCGGCGCGCATCCGCGAGCAACCCGGCCACGAGGGCCTCTGCCATGCGACCACCGCCGATGAACTGCAAGGTGACCATCGCCGAAGGTTACCGGTGGTACGGGCCGACCGAACCGCTTCCCCGTTCGGCCCGGTCGGCCCATGGGCACAACCTAGGAACGTGGCGCCCCGTGGTCACCGGGCCGTCCGGCCCGTTGGCCACGAGGCGGACCGCGAAGGGCGGCTCAGCCCTTGAAGCGTTCGCCGTAGCCCAGCTGCATGAGCGGCCTGAACATGTGCTCGGTGGCCTCGTACAGCGAACCCAGCAGCCGGTCCAACGCCGCTTCGTCGACGGACTCGACCCTCATGTCGGTGCCGAGGAAGAAAGCGTCCTCCCCGCCGATCCATGCGGTGAGTCCGCGGAATCGCCGCACCGAGCGCAACACGTACTCCTGGGCACGTGCCGGAGGCTCGAGCGGGGCGGGTGCGAGGTGGGTCTCGGCGTGCAGGCTGCGCTGGCGCAGTTCGAACCACACGGTGAAGGTCGCCTTCTCCTCACCCTCGAGGCGCATCATCCAGCGCCGGGTGCCGCGCTCGGGGTCGCGCTCCACGTGGGCGACCGCGGGGTTCTCGACCCGTTGGGTGGCCATCCACCGCGCCAGGCGCTCCTCGAGCACTCCCAGTTCGGCTTCCGACGGGGGCGCGTCGGGGCCCGTCACGCGCACTCCACGAGTGCGCCCTTTGCAAGGTCGGTGTACAGGCGGCGCAACCGGCCGGCGGTGCCCGCCCACGAGTACCGACCCGCGTGCTGCGCGGCCGCCGCCCCCATCCCGGCGGCGAGGGCCCGGTCCCCTATGAGCCGGTCGACGTGTGCGGCCTTGGCCTTCGGGTCGTCCCGGTCGGCCAGGTAGCCGGTGCGTCCGTGCACCACCAGCGACCTCAGCCCGCCCACGTCGGAGGCCACGACGGGCACCCCGCAGGCCGCCGCCTCCAGGGCCACCAGCCCGAAGGACTCCGAACGGCTCGGAACGAGCACGACGTCCGCACTGCGGTACCAGCTGGACAACGCATGGTGGGGCTGGGGATCCACGAACTCGACACGGTCCACGAGACCCAGGTCGGCCACGAGCGACTGCACCCGGTCGAACTCCCTGTCGCCATCGGGGCCCGAGGGTCCACCCACGACCACCAGGCGCGTGTCGTCGTGTTCGAGGTCGTGCAGGGTCCGAACCGCCACGGTGAGGCCCTTGAGCGGCTGGATCCTGCCCACGAACAGCAGCGTCGGCCGGTCGTCCAGGCCGAGCGCCGTACGCGCTCCGCGGCGGTCACCCGGGGAGAAGAACGCATGGTCGACCCCGGGGGGCACGACCTCGATCCGGTCGGCATCGGCGTCGTAGAAGTCGAGCACCTGCTCTGCCTCCACGGGGTTGGACACACAGATGGCGTCGCTGCATCCGATCACCTGTTCCTCGGCCACCGCTCGCTGTTCGGGCTCGGGGTCCCCCGCTTCGGCCTTGACCCGGGCGAGGGTGTGGAAGGTCGACACCAACGGCATCGACAGGTGGTGCTTGATTCGGTGTGCCGCCACGGCGGAGAGCCAGTAGTTGGCGTGGAGCACCTCCACGTCGGTTCCCACCAGGTCCGCCTCGACCGCGTCGGCGAACTCCTCGACGTGGTCCACGAGACGTTCCTTGGGCACATCGGAGCCACCGGCGGGCACGTTGATGACCTCCAGGCCCGGCTCCAGTTGCACCCTCTCGGGCACCCCGGCTGCGCCGGCACGTGTGTAGACACGCACCGGAACCCCGGCGCGGGCCAACGATCCTCCCAGTTCCCTCACGTACACGTTCATGCCACCCGAGTCGCCCGAACCGGGCTGCACGAGCGGCGAGGTGTGCATGGACAGGATTGCTACCGAACCCACGACTTCATTCAACTCCCGATCACGAGGATGATTCCCGACCGAGGCACTCGGGATGGCCGTCAGGGTAGGTCCGCCACCTCGGGCGGGGCGTCATCCACCCCGACCGGGCCATCGGCCGGGTCGGCCGCCGCGTTCTCCCGCAGGAACGACTCGTAGATGTGTATCAGGGTCTTGCGCTGGTCCTCGCTGATGCGGCCGTCGCGCCTGATCTCCACCAGCGGGTCGACCGCGTCGGTCGGCTCGTCGAGGATCCCCGCTCGCACGTAGAGGGTCTCGGCCGAGATCTCCAGTGCACGCGCTATCTGCTGGAGAATCTCCGCCGACGGCCTGCGCAACCCGCGCTCGATCTGCGAGAGGTAGGGATTGGACACCCCTGCGCGCTCGGAGAGCTTCCGCAGCGAGAGCTCACCGATCGCGCGCTGTTCGCGTATGAAGTCGCCCAGCTCGTTCCAGCGCCGGTCCAGGTCTTCCTTCACGTCGGCCATCACCCCAGATGGTACCGCCCGGCCCCTCGAGTCCCCCTACGCGCACCGAGTGGTGCCGGTCCATGCCGGCGACTGGCCCCGGTCCGGCACCGACCCCGTAGCGGTCCGACAGCACCTGTGGGGACCGCTCGACGTGGTCCCACCGCTGCGGGCCGCCCCGTCGCTAGCCTCGGTTGCGAACGACGCCCCCACGGCGTGCGACCCACGGCGGACACCGACCCCCAGAAAGCGACCCCTCAGTGCGCATCCAACCCGAGGACCTCATCGTCGAACACGAGCCCGATGACCTGGCCGCGCTCGACATGGCCGCACTCCGCGGTTGGCGTGAACGCCTGCAGAGCGTGGAGTACGGCTACTCCTATGCCCGCCGGGTGGTACAGGGCCGGCTCGACACCCTCATGGGGGAGCTGGAGCGTCGCCGCAGCGGGGCCGCCGATGCCGACCTCGTCGAGTCGATGCCCTCGACCCTGGGCACCCACATCTCCGGTCCGGGCCTGCCCCGGCCGACCCGGGACCTGGAGCCACCCGAATGGGCCGACGAGCTCGTGGGTGAACTGGACGACATCATGGGCCCCGCGGACCTCGCACGGCTCCACGAGGTCGACCTAGAGGACCTCGCGGACGCCGCAGAACGCACCTCGGCACTCGAACAGGAGCTCTCGACCGCACGCTCGGCGATGCACAAGCGGATAGACCGCGTGCAGGCGGAACTGATCTCCCGCTACCGCAACGGTGCCGGGGTCGACGACCTGCTCGGCTGATCGGCGCTCAACCCAGGGCCCACACGGCCCCCACCATGAGGGGGGCGGCCACCAGGTACGAATCCAGCCGACGCATCGCGGGCACCTTCGCTCCCGGTTCGGGAAGCTCCGCCGACGTGAGCATCTGGCCCAGTGGGCAGGCGGCGAGGATCAACACACCGGCGATCCACGCGGTCGCCCTGTCGAAGGGTGGGGCCTCGAACGCGGATGCGGTGAACGTCACCGCCAGCAGGCCGATCCCACCCGTGACCGGCCCTTCCAGACGGCTCGAGGACTCGGCCGCTCCGATGAAGTACCCGGCGTCGTAGAACGAGACCGCGGCGACCAGGAACAACGCCGCCCACGTCTCGTCACGGGCCACGAGGATCACCGACACAGCCGGGATCGCCGCGAGCACCGCTCCGATCAGCGCAGCGCCGGCGGCCGCGGGCTTGCGACCTGACCCCATCACGACACCCACGACGGCGAGGGGGACCACGATCAGTCCGAGCCCCGCCAGGGAGGTGCCGATGCCTGCGGCACAGACCATTGACCCTGCTCCCACCGCGGCAAGGGCGGGCGAGAACCCGGGAGCCCCCTCGGCACGGGGTCGCTGCATCCAGGCGCCGGTGACCTGCCATGCCGCCAACACCGCCACCGCAGCCCACAGGGCCGTGATGGCCCAACGACCGAGCAGCAGCGAGCCGAGCGCCGCCGCGAACCAGGCGAGGCCCAGCTTCACCTTGTGCCCGCTGGTGTCGGGGCGGATCAGGAACCCCGCGACCGCGGGAGTGCTCGACTTCCCGGAGCTCCCGGCGCTGCCTCCCGCGCCCTTCTTCTGGGACTGCTTCTTCTGGGGCTGCTTCTTCTGGGGCTGCTTCTTCCGGGGTTGCTTCGTCGGAGCATTGCCGGCCTTCGCGCCCTGCTTCGGGCTCGGGGCCTTCCCGGCCTTCGATCCCGGGCCCGCCGATCCGGATGACCGGCGCTTGGGGCGCGCACCGCCGCGCTTGGGCTCCGGGGCCTGCTGGACGCGCCTGCGGCGGACGACGGGTTCAGCGTCCATGCACCCGATCCTCCACCCGGGTGTCGAGCGACCCGGGCCCGTTCACCGAACCCGGCAACGACGCGAATGAGCACATGCTGTCAACCTCCCGACACGGGCGGGAGCACTGCCACCTCGTCGGTGCGACCGACGGGGTCGTCGCCACCGGCCGGTTCCCCGTTGCGCCAGACACGACTCGTCGCAGCCACCTCGGCGAACCCCGTGCCCAGACGGGAACACAGGTCGTCCATCACCTCTGCGATGGTCGAACCCTCCGAGGTGAGCATGCCGGTGCCGGCGGCCTCCCTGGCCTGGGCGAAGAACAGCACCGTTGCCATGGGCACAACGGTAGTGCCCACGGTGGCCCCGAAACCCGAACGGGCACCGCGCGACACGGCGTCGCCACGGGCCGCCCCGACGGGTCAGATCTGCCCGGGAGTCGTCTCGTGGGCCACCAGGTGCACACGTTCACCGAGACTCAGGCCGGTTCCGGAATGCTCCAGCTCGCGGCCCGCCAGGTTCGCGATCCGCTCGAAGGGCGCACCCAGGAGCCTCTCCACGGCATAGATGATCCCGGCGTGCGCGACGGCCAGCACCGTGCCCCCGGCGAAGCGCTGCGAGACCTCCTCGAGCGCCAGTGCGGCGCGTTGCTCCACCACCGCATCGGCTTCCCAACCCGGTGGACGGTCCCCGGCCGCCAGGTAGCCCGGCCACTGCTGTTCGATCTGGGCGCGGGTCAGTCCCTGCCACTCGCCCGCGTGGCGCTCCACCAATCCGGCCACCTCGAGCACGGGTCCGACCCCCATGGCCTCGCCGATGATGCGCGCGGTCTCCGAGGCCCTGACCAACGGTGAAGCCACTATCGCGTCGACCGATCCGACCGACGCCGAGGCCTCGGCGGCCTGGGCGCGCCCGAGGTCCGACAGCGGTGGGTCCTCCTGGCCCTGCCAGAGCCCGAGCGCGTTCCACTCCGATTGCCCGTGGCGCACTACCAGCACCCGGGTGCTGGGAACGGTCGCGTTCACTGACCGCCGAAGCGCTCGGGCGACACCACCCGGCCGATGGTGTCTGCCGCCGAACGCAGTGAGTTCCCGTCGGCACCGGCGTCGGCCAGCACCTCCTCGAGGGTCTCCAGAGCCGATGCAACAGCGGCGATGTCGGCTTCGAGCGCTTCGAGCGAACCCGGGTCCGGCGAAGCTTCGACGGCCGGTCCGCCCGAACCGGCGGCGACCGGGGCCGCGGGCTGCGGCGAGTCGACTCCCCCGACGGGCTGTGCGACGGTGCGGCCCGGCCCCGAGGAGCCCTGGGCATCGGATTCCGTGTGCATGCCACAAACCTAGGTGCCACGCGGCGCACGAGCGGCAACCCGGGTTGCGCGGGCCACCACACCTAGCTTGGGAGAATGCCCTTCGTGTCCACAACAGCCGCCGGCGCCATTCTCGCTGACACCGGTTCCTCGGTGGTGCTGGTGCGTTCGTTCGTCATCGCCCTGGTCGTCATGGCACCCGTGGCGCTGTGGCAGTGGGCACGGATGCGCCGCCGCCGTGCCGCCGAGGACGCCCGCCGCTCCGGTACCACCACCGAGTTCGCCTCGCTCGCCGACGCCACCACCGCGTCGAGCGGTGCAGGCCCCACCCTCGAACTGCTCGTGGCGGAGGTCGGCCGGATGGCCGAGGGTCTCGAACCCGGTGGGACCACCGTCGTGGAGATCCCACCGGGGCTGACCGTCGGCGGTATCGAGGCCGATCCGGGCGTCACCGAAGCAGTGCTCCGCGACGCGATCGCCCGCAGCGGGCTGTCGGTGACCTCCTCGGAGGGAAGCGGCGAGAAGCTGCGCCTCCACTGCCGGCGCAGGTGAGGCGTTCCGAGGTGCACCGGGCAGCGCCCTGGGCGATCATGGGGCGATGACCGACACCCAGGTGCAGCCGACCTCGAGTCCCGCGACCACCACCGTCACCGAGGAACGAACCGAGACCGAGGACGGTCCGGTCGCCCACATCGTCAAGACCCTCCCCGGGGAGGACGCTGCGGCCAAGGTGCTCGCGGCGAGGGTCGAGGGGACGCCGCTCGAGGCACTCTGCGGCCACGTCTGGGTGCCCAGCCGCGACCCGAAGCGCCTTCCGGTGTGCCAGCGCTGCAAGGAGATCTACGAGATGTACCGCGGTTTCAACGACGAACTCGGCGAGACCCCGAGGAGCTGAGCGGCACCACCGCGAGTCCGCCGCCCGGGCGGCTCCGGGCACCGGTCCACCAATCCGGCCCTGCGGCGGTGCACCGTTGTGGGTACCGGTGGGCAAGGGGCCCACCCCACCCCGAGGTGCGCAATGGCCGACGAACCCTCCTCCGACACCGAACCGGGCGCGGATGCACCGCCCGCGGCCCCGCAGGAGGACACCGCCCCCGCCGAGTCGGCGAGCTGGAGCCCCCCGACCAAGCACATCATGGCCGTGGCACTGGTGCTGGCCTCGCTCACCGTGCTCTACCTGAGCCGCAACGTGCTCGCCGTGGCGGCCCTGGCCGGGCTGATCGCGTTCCTAGTGGCCCCGGTCATCCGGTTCATGCACCTGAGGCTGCGCATGCCCCGGGCCCTCGCTCTTCTCGGCAGCTACGTCGCGGTGTTCATCGGACTGCTCGTGGTGGGGTTCATGATGGTCGACGGTGTGGTGGGAGCGGTGTCCGAACTGGACGTCGCCCAGGCCGAGGAGTCGCTGCGCTCGACCGCCGAGGACGTCCTGGAGTCGGTCCGCGAGTTCTCGATCGCGGGCTACACGGTGGACCTGACCGACGCGGTGGATCCGCTCCTCGAGGACCTCCGCGGAGACGACTCGGGGTCATCGGACTCCGGGGGCAAGGAAGGCGAGTCCGAGTCCGAGAAGCGTCTCCAGTTGAGCTCCGACCAGATCCAGTCCCTCTTCGGTGGCCTCACCTCGTCGGTCAGCACGGTCGGGTCGTCGATCCTCGCGGCGTTCATGTCGGGGATAATCACCGTGCTGGTCGCCATCTACCTGAACGCGGACAGCACCAAGTTCCTCAACTCGTTCCGCCGGACGGTGCCCGCGCAGCACCGTGGGGACATCGAGCGCCTCGGCCAGCGCACCCTCGCCATCTGGCGTGGCTACGTCTATGGCCAGCTCCTCAACAGCCTCATGGTCGGGGTCCTCATGTGGATGGTGTTGTGGCTGATCGGACTGCCGGGGGCGTTCGTGTTCGCGCTCACGCTGGGGGTGCTCAACATGATTCCCACCTTCGGTCCGATCCTGGCGGCGATCCCGGCAGTGCTCGCCGCGCTGGCGCTGGGATCCACCCGCCTCGACTGGGGGAACCTGGGCTTCGCGGTGCTGGTGACGATCCTGTACCTGGTGGTGGTGCAGCTGCAGGCGAACCTGGTGGCTCCACTCATCACCGGCCGGGCGGTGAGGTTGTCCCCCGCCACGGTGATCATCGGCCTGCTCGTGGGGGTCCAGGTGGGTGGCCTGGTCGGAGCGTTGCTGGTCGTGCCGGTCATCGCCACGGGCAAGGAGTACGGGCGCTACGTGATCGCGAAGCTCACCGACGGGGACCCCTTCCCCCCACGGTCGGCGGCGCCGGAGCCCCCGAGGGAACCCGCCGGCAGCGGTGGAGCGACGGACGGGGCCGCCGGGGGAACGGCCGCCGACGGGCTGGTCGGGGGAGCGTAGGCTCGCTCCCATGGCCGAAGAGCACACCGTCCCGGACCAACGCAGCGCGCCGGACCGGGGCACCGTGAGCGGGGGCCCCGGGCGCACCGACGGAGAGGTTCCCCCACCGCAGCGCCTGGGCGACATCCGGGCGATCGAGGACCTGGCCATCGCCTACGCACATGCGGTCGACGACCGCGACTGGGCCCGTTGGGAAGCGCTGTTCGAGCCGGATGCCACCGTCGACTACACCTCTGCAGGGGGCATCTGCGGCACCCCGTCGCAGCTCGCCGAGTGGTTCCCCGAGGCCTTCGCGGCGTTCAGGTGGTGCATGCACTCGATGTCCACCCATGAGATCACCTTCACCGCCGAGGACCGCGCACGGGGCAGGCTCCACGTGTTCAACCGCAACGGGGTGACCCACGAGGGCCACGACGAGATCCTCGATGTCGGTGCGGTCTACGAGGACACCTATGTGCGCCGTGGCTCCACCTGGCGGTTCTCGAGTCGAATCGAACACACGCGCTACATCGACGGTGGTGGCTTCGCCGAGATGCTGCGGAGCTCGATGAACGGCTGAGACCCGCCGCCGATGCCCACGCAGAGGCGGTATGTTGGACCCCCAACCCGGAACGGCTGCATTGCGGGTGAGGACCACCGTCCGCAGCGAGGAGGACAGATGGGAAGCGAGGGCCTTCACGAACCGCTCTCGAGCCTCGACGAGGCCGTGATCAACCGGCATCGCATGATCACCTCGATCATGGAGGAGCTCGAGGCCGTCGACTGGTACGACCAGCGCGTCTCAGCGACGGATGACGCCGACCTCGCGGCGGTGCTCGCCCACAACCGGGACGAGGAGAAGGAACACGCGGCCATGGGCATCGAATGGCTGCGACGCAACGATCCCAAGTTCGACGAGGAACTGCGCACCTACCTCTTCACCGAGGGCCCGATCACCGAGGTCGAGGAGGAGGCGATGGCGCGCTCCGGCGGCGACGCGGCTCCGGAACCGGAACCGGGCGCGGGGTCGGGTTCCGGCCACGACGCCCACTCGCTGCGGATCGGCAGCCTCCGCGACCTCGCGGGGACGAACGAGTACGACGAAGCCCTCCACAACCTCGAGAGGTACCCGCTATGAACCACCTGCACCGCGATCTCGCCCCGATCACCGACGCCGCCTGGGCGGAGATCGACTCCGAGGCCAAGCGAGCACTCGAGAACTTCCTGGCCGCACGGCGCCTGGTCGACTTCAGCGGCCCCCACGGCTGGGCCGCCTCCGCGGTGACCCTGGGAACCGTCGAGGGGCTGGGCGACTCCCCATCCGATGGCGTCGACGCCGCGAAGCGGGTCGTGCAGACCTACGTGGAGCTGCGCGCCCCGTTCACCCTGAAGCGCAACGAACTGGATGCCATAGACCGGGGCCACAAGTCACCCGACCTGGACGCCGTGGTGGACGCGGCCCGCTCGGTGGCACGGGCGGAGGACCGGGCGGTGTTCCACGGCTATCCCGCGGGCGGGATCGAGGGCATCGTCGAGGTGTCCCCGCACGACCCGATCGAGATCCACACCGACTACGGCCGCTACCCCACCTGGACCGCCATGGCGGTCGCCACGCTTCGCGACGGCGGTGTCGAGGGCCCCTACGGCATCGCCCTCGGACCCGACTGCTACGCGGGGATCCTGGAGACCACCGAGGACGGCGGGTACCCGATCCTGGAACGCCTCCGGCTGATCCTGCAGGGGCCCGTCGTCTACGCACCAGCGGTGAGCGGTGCGATCGTCATGTCGCTGCGCGGCGACGACTTCGAGCTCTACTGCGGGCAGGACTACTCGATCGGCTTCACACATGCCGACGCCGAGAACGTGGAGCTCTACATAGAGGAGTCACTCACGTTCCACGTGCACGCGCCCGAAGCCGCGGTCGCCCTCCGCTACGCCTGAACCAGACCCCACCGAACGCTGGACATGCGCGTGCAGGCCCCGGTGCCTCGGGACGCGCTGGCGCGCAGTTCCCGGGCCGCCACGCCGGGGGAGTGTGCTAGGCCAGCGGAGTGTTGTGGCGGGGCTGGTAGAGCATCATCTGCACACCACCGGGTAGCTCCATCGTGGTTGTGATCCCCCATCCCTCATCGACCGGATCGCCGTCTATGGCAACGCCCTTGGAACGCAGTGCGGCGACTTCGGACTCGATGTCGTCGCACATGAGCGAGATCTGGTGGCCGGCTCCGCCAGCCTCGTAGCCGGGCCCCTCCGCGGGATGGACACCCATCTCCGAGGGTGGCAGTTCGAAGATCAACCACCCCTGGCCATCATCGACGTGCTTCCAACCGAACACGTCGCGCAGCACCGCACGCAAGGCCTCCGGCTCGGAGCTGTACAGGAGTGTGTGGACGCCCGTTATGGCCATTCCATGACCTTCTCACAGCGCACCGACGATGTCAGGGCCGACCCGGCGAACAACCCGGCGACCCCGCGCCCGGTCCGTGTCGCCGGTCCGGTCGGTGTCGCAGGTCCGGTGCCCACATCAGGACCAGTGACCGCTCGGCCGCCCGGGCCCTGCGGCGGAACTCCGGGCTCCGTCGTGGTTGTGCGTCATCGGCATGTCGGCTCCGGGTCTGGGCTGACACCGGCCCTTGGCCTCGCGCTTTGCCTCGCGGGTTATCTTGCAGTCCCGGGCCTCTAGCTCAGTTGGTAGAGCAGTGGACTTTTAATCCATCGGTCGTGGGTTCGATCCCCACGGGGCCCACCACTGCAGCGGGGACCTGTCACTCCCGTGGCACGAACCCGGGAACAGGGTCACCGCATTGCACCGACGTGCCCGATTGGCGCGAGACTGGTCAGACCATGGCCGACACCCGCATGAGCGAGACCGCGCTGGACGCCGGAACCGAGACCGCCCAGAGCTGCCCCGTACCGGTGCTCGGAGGGCTCGCAGGCGCTGAATGTCCGGTTGACCACGGCGCAGCCACCGACCCGGACGCCCAGGAGTCCGCGGCGCGGGTGTTCAGCACCTCGGTGCTGATCTCGGGCATCCGCTGCGTGCTGGCATACGTGGTGTTCCCGTGGATCCTTCCGCTGTTCGGTCTGACCGACTGGCTCGGACCCTGGATCGGGGTCGTGATCAGCGTGGTCGCGATCGGGTTCAACATCGCATCGATCCGCCGTTTCTGGCGCGCCGACCACCCGTGGAAGTGGGCGATCAGCTTCATCAACGTCTCGGTCATCGGGCTGCTGTCCGCACTCCTGGTGATCGACCTCGGCTCCATCCTGGGCTGACCGCAGACCGCTAGGTGACCTCCGGCCTCAGCGCCCGAAGCGCCTGCTGACCGACCACGCCGCGACGGCCAGCACGGCCGCCCAGAGCGCCAACACCACCAGGTTGGGCCACAACTCGGTGAAGCCCGCACCCTCGAACGAGGAATCCATCAGGGCGGTGACCGCCCACGCGTGCGGGGTCAGCACCTTGGCCGCCACCTGCATCCCTGTCGGGGCGAGGAACAGCGGGAACATGCAGCCCCCGAGTGCAGCCATGCCGAGCCCCACCGGTATGCCGACGCTCACCGCCGCGTCGGGTTCGTCGAACAGCGAACCGATGAGGCTGCTCGCGGCCGCGGAAACGAGCCCGAAGAGGACCACCACCGAGGCGACCACGACCGGGGAGCCCCACGAGACGTCGTAGATCAGGCTGGAGAACGCGAGGATCAACCCAGCCAGCGTGCATGCCAGCAGGAACCGCGACAGAGCGAGGCCGAAGATCACCTCCGAGGAGGCCACGGGACCGGAACGGATGCGCTCCAGCACGCCCAGGCGGCGCATCTCGATGAACATCGAAGCCGCTGCAAGGGCGTTGACGAACATGAACAGGATCATCTGGCCGCCTGCCGCCCAGGCGAACGCGGACAGCTCCGAACCCGACCCCACGACCTGTGTGCGCACTCCGGAGGCACCCACCTCGGCGACTGCACGGGCCGCACGGTCCGCCGGCTCGTCGACACCGCTGCGCTCCAGCACACGCTGCACCGTCAGCTCCCTGCCCACCTGGTCGATCGCATCGGAGACCGCTGCGTCGACGAGGGCCGAGGCGCGACCCGTGGGCGACGTGGTGACCGACACGGTGGCGTCGCCGGCCGCGAGATCATCGGCGAAACCATCGGGGATCACCACGATTCCCCCGAGCTGGCCGGTGCGCAGGTTGCGCTCGGCGGTGCCGAGAGCCTGGTCCCCGAGCAGTTCGATCCCCTCGACCTCGGCCAGTGCACCGGTCAGCTGCTCGGCGGTGGCACCACCGTCGCGGTCGATCACCACGACGCTCGCATCGAGTTCACCCCCGGAGTTCAGCGAACCGATCACCGTGATCAGCACGAACGGGAGCACGAAGATGAAGAACAGGGCGAGGCGGTCCCTGCCGAGTCGCCGCATGTCCAGCGCGGCAATCGTGGACACGTTGCGCATCACCGCAACCGCCTCCGCATCAGCACACCCCCGGCGAACACACCCAGCACGCCGACCAGGAGCATCCAGGCGACCAGGGGCCACACCCCGGCCAGACCCTCGCCGCCCGGACCGGCATCCATCAGCGCGAGCATCGCCGCCCCGTTCGGGGTCAACGAACCGACGAAACCGAGCACACCCGGCAGCAGGGCACCACCGAAGAAGGAACCACCGATGACGGCGAAGCCGAAGGCCATCAGGTTGGTCCACGAGTCGGCCTGCTGTTCGGTCCTGGCGACACCGGCGACCAGCCCGAGCAGTCCCGCCACGGACGCCACGAACGCGAACAGCACCACGGCCACATCGAGTGGATCGCCCCACTCGGCTCCGAACACGAGGCTCGAGAGCACCACCACCAGTGACGCCGCCAGCATCCCGGTGACCATGACCGACCCCGCCGACCCGGCGACGACCGACCAGCTCGACAACGGCGATGCACGCACACGGTCGAGGATTCCGACCTGTTCGTCGCGCACCAGGGACTTGGCGCTCACCGACAGCCCGAGGAAGAGGAACACCGCGAGCGGCCCGAGGAACATCGGTGCATCGAAGTCACCGGAGTACCCCGACATCTCGGCGCGAACCACCTGCTCGAGCCCATCGGCGTCGAAGGACCCGGCGTCGCCGCCGGAGTCGACCAGAGCGCGCAGGACCGCTCGCTGGAGGTCGGCCCGTCCCGCCACCGATCGGGCAAGCGACACCGCGACCGCGGATGCGACCGCATCGTCAGCCGCGGCCACGACCACAAGGTCCTCCGGCGCAGCATCGGGGGTGGCCACACCCCCTCCCAACGACGCGCCGTAGCCCGGGGGAATTGCAACGACGGCACCCACCTCCTCGTCGGCCACGAGACGCCGGGCCCCCTCGATCGAGTCGACGGCACCCTCCATGGTGAGCACGACCCCACCGTCGCCCTCCGGATCCTCGAACGCGCCCACCAGGCCGGCCGAGACCTCCGCGGAGAGCTGCGATGAGTCGAGGTCGACCACGCCGATGCGGATCTCCGGACCCGAGCCACCGAAGGCGAGCGCCAGCACACCACCCAGCACCAGAGGGCCGACGACCCCCATGAGCACAACCGTGCGGTTCCTGATGCCGCGCCTGATCCCGTTCAGGGCCAGGACGTACGCGCTCCTCATCCAACAACCCGGGCCGAGCGCAGCCCGGTCACCCAGCACGGCACCCCCGGGTGCTGCTCAGTCACGCAGCCCTCCACCCACGGGCGCTGCTCAGTCACGCAGCCCTCCACCCACGGGCGCTGCTCAGTCACGCAGCGCCCTGCCCGTCACGTGGAGGAACACGTCCTCCAGGTCCGGGGAGTCCACCTGCACACCGGAAACCACCACGTCGCTGCGCGCGGCGAGGTCGAGCAGCCCCGACAGCAGTTCTGCGGAGACATCGGCGACCACGTCGACCCGCCCGTCGGCGAGGGTCGCCCCCAGCACGCCCGGAAGCTCGCCGGCGGCGGAGGTGAACGCTCCGAGTGGCCCCTCCCCGCTGAGGCGCACCACCGGATGGGTGCCGACCAGCGACACGAGCTCCGCGGTGGTCCCCTCGGCGACGATCGAGCCGGAGTCCATCACCGCGATGCGGTCACAGAGACGCTGGGCCTCCTCCATGTAGTGGGTCGTGTAGAGCACCGCCATCCCCTCGGCCTGCAGGTCCTCGATGCCGGCGAGGATGGCGTTGCGCGACTGCGGGTCCACCCCCACCGTCGGTTCGTCGAGGATCAACAGCGCGGGGTGGTGCAGAAGGGCGGCGCCGATGTTGCAGCGGCGCTTCATGCCCCCGGAGTACTCCTCCACACGGTCACCGCCGCGCTCGGTGAGTCCCATGAGCTCGAGCACCGCGTCCACCCTCGTGGAGAGCTCCCCACCGGCGAGGCCCTGGAGGCGGCCGAACAGCTCGAGGTTCTCCCTGCCCGTCAGGTCGCCGTAGAGGGCGACCTCCTGTGGGACCAGGCCGACGTGCGACTTGGCCTCGCACCGGTCGAGACCCATCGGCGAACCGAGGACCTCGACGCGCCCCTCGTCGGGCTGCAGGAGCCCACAGACCATCGAGATCGTCGTGGTCTTGCCCGCACCGTTCGGTCCGAGCAGGCCATAGGTCTCACCGGAGCCGATCGTGAAGCCGACGCCGTCCACCGCCACACGCTCCCCGAACGACCTGCGCAGGGAATCGACCCCGAGAACGATCTCCACGGATCGACATCCTTCCAGATCCCCGTCGACCCGGATGCCGGGGTCGAACCCACTCGACGGGACCCGGCGCTTCAACGCCCCGGCAGTGCCACGGCGGCACCGGCGGCAACGGCCACCACCGCCCCCGAGGCCACCGCAGCCGGCAGCGGGAGCTCCCCTAGTCCACCGACCAGGTCCACCGGCCCCTGCAGCGCCGTGGCCACGGCCACCAGGGCCGCGGCGAGGTTGAACGCCACGTGACGACCACTCGGGCGGACCGGCCGCACGCCGATGCAACCGCAGTCCTGCAGACCGGCCCGCATCGCCGCGAGGACCACCAGCGCGAAGGCCGCGTACGTCGCGGCCACCAGCACCGCCAACAGGATTGCGAGCGGTCCCGGTGCGGCCATGAGCGCTCCGGCCCCGAGCAGCACCTCCGTCACGGCCACCAGGTGGCCGGTCACGGCTCCATGGGGGAGGCCGAGCGACGACATCGTTGCGCGCGTGCTGCTGGCATCGCGCAGCTTGGACGCACCGGAGACCACCAGCACCAGCGCGCACACCCAGTACAGCGCGTCCAGAAGTGTCACCTCCGGAGCGTACCCAGCGACGGATTGCGCCACGCGCGTGGGCAAACCTTCCCGGGAGCAGGTTTGCCCAGCGAGCAACCGGCGCACCGGGAGTAGGTTCGACACCAGGCCGTAGGTTCCACACAGGGCCAACGTGCCCACAGCCACACGACACACGGAGGTCACCATGGGTGATCCGAGCAACCCTGCCGCCCCCGACGGGGGCCCCGACAGCCACCCTGGGACCGCGTCGGGCTCCCCGGAGCCAGAGCGCCACAAGGGTCTCCTGGGTGGCAGGTTCCTCGCAGCCCTCGCGGCAGTCGGACTCGGGGTGGTGGCCGCCGTGGTGATCGTGAGCGCCGGTGGCGACGACGAGGGCTCCACGACCCCCGGCGACGCGGTCGACATAACCGCGCTCCCGGACTCCGGCTCCGACGACACGGGATCGGGTGCGGACGAATCCGAGGACTCCAGCGACGACGAGGGGACCTCCGGCGACGCCGGCGGGTCGGGCATCGAGGTCGCCCTGCAGGGCCCGGTCGAGGTGAGCGCGTCGGCCTCGGAGTCGGCCCTGGTTGAACTGGTGCTGCACGACCCCGCCACACCGAGCAGCGAGGGGCTCGAGGCGCGGCACTGCGTGACGGTCACGTTCACCGGCCCGGCGGTGGTCGACACCCACGCGTGTGCTGCCCCGGCGGCCCCGGGAACCGAGGCATCCGCCACCGAGGCGATCCTGGGTGAGCCCGGCGGGGCCGTGGTCGGATGCGCCGCGGTGGCAACCCCGCCCTCGGGGGCACCCGTGGCGACCACCGACTCGACCAGCCGCTTCCTGGTCGTGGCGGGCTCCGAGCTGCCCCCGGGCGACTACGAGGTCCGCGTCGAGGCAACGAGCGGATCGGCCGATGGGTGTGCCCCGAGCGACGAACCCGACGAGAACGGATCGGTGGCCACCTTCGGGCTGACCGTGGGCTAGCGGTCCTGGGTCGCCCTCCGGTGGCCGGCATCCGCCGCCACCCTGCGGTACAGCTCGCTCCAGCGCCCGACCGCCCGATCCACATCGAAGCGTTCGAGGCCCACCTCGCGGGCCCGCTCCCCCATCCCCAGGCGCTCCTCGGGGTGCCCGGCCATCCAGCGCAGCGCACCCTCGAGGGCGTCCAGGTCCCCGACCGGCACGACCAGGCCGGTCTCACCGTCGTCAATTGCCTCGCGGATGCTGCCCACGTCGGTGGCCACCACCGGCACACCCGCCTGCATCGCTTCCTGCACCGTCACCGGGAAGGCCTCGAACCTGGATGGCAACAGGTAGACGTCGAAGCTCGGGTACAGGTTCCTGGCTGCCGGGTCGAAGGGACGCAGCTCTACGCGGTCCTGCACGCCGAGTTCCTCCACGAGTGATTCCAGTTCGCTCCTCTGCGGTCCGTCACCGACCACGACGAGGCGGAAGCCCGCACCGAGCGCAGCCACCACGCGGATCGCGATGTCCACGCCCTTGGCGGGATCGTGGCGAGCGAGCATCCCAACTGTGAAGTCGTCACTCCTGCTGGGCGGAGCTTCGAGTTGCATGCGTGGCACCCCGGAGTGGATCACCTGCATCGACCCGACGGGAAGGCCTCCCAGCTCCTCGATGTTCCGGGCCGCCCGGTGGCCGACCGTCACGTGCGCCGCGGCCCGCGCGGAGGTCAGCTTCTTGAGCTGCTTCGACATCGATGACCAGGTGCCCACCGGGGAGTGCTCCATGACCACGTAGCGCTGGCCGCGGATCGTCGCGGCCGCGAGGATCGCCCACTGGCACGACGACATCGTGGAGCAGTTGAAGTGGATGACATCGGCATCGAGGGCGCGGAACGCCCTTCGGGTGGCCGCCATCGCGCGCAGGTCCCGGCGGTCCGTGATCGTGGGCAGCACCGCGTAGCGCGCACCTGACCGGGCGGCCGCGATGGACCTCACCACCTCCTCGTCGGGACCCATCACGGTCACCTCGAAGTCTTCCGGGTAGCGGGCCACGAACGCGGTGATCGCCGCTTCGGCACCCCCTCGCACGTCAGCGTCGGTGTAGATGCCGAGCCGAAGTGTCACGCCTTCCACCGGCGATTGCCGAACCGGTCCAGGTGCACCACCTCGCCCACCGGCTTGCGGGTCGTCGGACCGTAGCGTCCACGCGGCCAGCCGAGGGGCACCATGCAGATGGGCTGCACCCCGAAGGGCAGGCCCAGCAACCTGCGGGCCCGACGCGGGTTCCACAGCGGCAACGTGATGAGTGAGGCACCGAGGCCCATGGCCCTGGCGGCCAGGAGGAGGTTCTGCACGCTCGGGTAGATCGAACCGTAGTGGCTCGACTGGGCGAGGCTGAGCGGGGCGAAGCGGTTCGCCCCCACGAGGCAGGGCACGACCACCACCGGGATCTCCTCGAAGTGGTCCACCTGCCAGCGCACCGCCCGCATGATCTTCGCCATCGACGGGTTGCGTGCCGCAATGCGTTCGCCCACACCTCCGTAGAGCTTCCATGCCTTGCGGTACTGCCGGGCGAAGGCGGCCTTGGTGGCGGCGTCACGCACCACGACGAACTCCCAGTTCTGGCCGTTGGAGCCGGTGGGTGCCCTCAACGCCAGTTCGATGCAGGCCAGGACCACCTCGTCGTCGACCTCGTCGGGCAACACCTTCCTGACCGCCCTCTGGGTCGACATCGCCTCGCGCAGGCTCATGTCGAGACGATCCGAGATCGCGCCGAAGGAGCGGTCACCCTCCGGAGCCCTCTCGTTGGCCACCGCCGCGCCGTCGCTCACCGCGACCCCATCGGTGGGCGCGGCCTCGTTGGCCGGATCCGCCGTCGGCCCTCCCCCTGTGGGTTCACCGTCCATGTCCGCTCCGATCGTCATCCGGGCTCCGCAGGATACGGGGCCGGGCGTCGGGGTGCCCGAGGGGTAGATCCCCCAGAGCCGGGCCCACCCCACTGGGCCGTTGTCGCCATTCGCGCGACACCGGCCGGCCCCGCACGTCCATGGGGTGGAGCGCACCGACACGCACCGGGTACATCGACCCAGCAGTCGGAGCCACACGACGAAGCCTTGCGATGGGACACTCAGGACAGTGACAGAGACGACCACGATCGAGGAATCCACCCCGGCCACCCCGTCGCACCCCACCCCGGCATCCGCGAGGCCGGAGGTCGAGGTGCTGCGCGCCGACCCCGCACCCGTGCGGTGGGTGCACCGCTGGAAGCGTGCCGGGCGCGCGGAGGGCCGCACCCACGAGTGGCACGCGGTGCGTGCAGGGGCCGTGGTGGCGGGCCTGGCCGCCCTGTGGATGTGGAACCCCGGCGCGGTCGCGTTCCTGGGGATACTCACCGTGCTGGTGTTCCTCCACGAACTCGGCCACTTCGTGGTGGCCCGCAGGGTCGGCATGGCCCCGACGGACTTCTTCGTTGGTTTCGGTCCGACGGTGTGGGCACGCACCTCGCGCACCGGTCTCCGCTACGGCGTCAAGCTGCTGCCGGCCGGGGGGTTCGTGAAGATCCCCGGGATGGGACCGCGCGAAGAAGTCGAGGCGTCCCGGGAGCCCTACACCTACCGCGCCGCCACACGCGGCAGGAGGCTCGCGGTGATCCTGGCCGGTGTGGCGGTCAACTTCGCCCTCGCGGTCGTGCTGTTCGCCGGCTTCGCCCTCAGCCAACCCGACACCGGCGCGATCGACGCGGTCGGCACCGGGCTCGGCCAGACGGGCGAGGTGGCGACCGGCACCCTGGAAGGGCTCGGGAACCTCGTGTTCGGTGCGGACGACTACGCCCGATCGGTGGTCAGCGGTGACGTGCCGGAGAACCGGATGATGTCGCCCGTGGGCGGCGCCCAGATCGCGGACGGACTCATCGACGTCGACCCGTCCAGGTTGTTGCTGCTGGCCGGCATCTTCTCGGCCTCGTTGGCGCTGCTCAACCTCTTGCCGCTGCTCCCCCTCGACGGCGGGCACGCCGCACTGGTGGTGGTCGAGGCCGTTGCCGCCCGCGTGACCCGGCGCCCGAGGCTGAGGCTGGACCCGAACCGGTTCACACCGGTCGCCGTGGTCGTGCTGGTCGTGCTGTTGTCGGTGTCGGCGTCCGCCATGTACCTCGACATCCTGCACCCGCTCGGCGACGCCGTTCGGTAGCCGCCGGATCAGACCCCGGTGTGGCCGAACCCGCCCTCGCCGCGTTCGGTGGCATCGAGTGAGTCCACCTCCACGAAGGTGGCGTGCTCCACGGCCTGGATGACGAGCTGCGCGATCCGGTCGCCGCGCTCGACGGTGAACTCCTCGACCGGATCGGTGTTCACCAGGAGCACCTTCAGCTCCCCGCGGTAACCGGAGTCGATCAGCCCCGGGGTGTTCAGGCAGGTCACCCCGTGGCGCAGGGCCAGGCCGCTGCGCGGCTGCACGAAGCCCGCATGGCCCTCGGGGATGGCGACCGAGATCCCCGTGCGCACCAGGGCACGGTGTCCTCCGGGGGGAATCCTCACGGTCTCGGCCGCCCTCAGGTCGACGCCCGCATCACCCGGCTTGGCATACGCGGGAAGGGGGAGCTCGTCGTCGGTTCGGGTCACCGGGATCTCCAACACGGACCGCACCCTAACCAGCCTGCCACCGACAACGTCACCCCTGCGGCCTAGGGTCGAGGTGATGATCGCCTGGATGGACCTCGAGATGACGGGCCTCGACCCCGGAACCGACCGGATCGTCGAGATCGCGACCCTGGTCACCGACGACGAGCTCAACATCGTCGCCGAGGGACCCGACCTCGTGGTGCACCAGCCCGAGGAAGCCCTCGCGGCGATGGACGACGTGGTCACGCGCATGCACACCTCGAGTGGTCTGATCGAGGAGATCCGCAACTCGGAGGTCACCCTCGAGGAGGCCGGTGGGGCGACGATGGAGTTCCTGCGTTCCCACATCGACAAGCCACGCACGGTTCCGCTGGCCGGCAACTCGATCGGCATGGACCGACGCTTCCTGGCCGCCTACCTGCCCGAGATCGAGGAGTTCCTCCACTACCGCTCGATCGACGTGTCCACGGTCAAGGAGCTCGCGAGACGCTGGTACCCCGACAAGCTCGGCGGCCTGCAGAAGGGGGCTTCGGCACACAGGGCGATGGACGACATCAGGGAATCGGTGGCCGAGTTGCGCTACTGGCGCTCGACGGTGTTCCTCGAGCGCCCCGACTCCCCGGAGGGCCCGGGGAAGTGACCGCTTCCGGCGGTGGGGGGCGGGGGGAGGACCCCGTGGCGACCGCCCCGAACGGTCCCGGCCTCGATCCCCGAGGGGCCGGTTCGCTGGATGTGTCCGACGGTGAGGCGTCGCGCGAGGAGAGGCTGCCCGCGCGCGAGGAGGTCGACGAGGTCGTACCCGGGGTGCTCAGGGTGCAGCTCCCGATCATGTTGCCGGGGCTGGGCCACGTGAACTGCTACGTGCTCGAGGACGAACGCGGAGCCGCCCTCGTCGACCCGGGCCTGCCCGACCCGGAGTCGGCCAGGGTGCTCGCGACCCGCCTCGAGGGCATCGGGATCCCACTGCGACGGATCCACACCGTGTTGGTCACCCACTCCCATCCGGACCACTTCGGCGGTGCGGGGCGCCTCAAGATCGAGCACCACTGCGAGGTGGTCGCGCACGAGGAATTCAGCACCCCGTTCGATGCCCAGCCCGTGGACGCCGACCTGGTGGAGCTGGAGACCGCCGGCCCGGTTGATCCGGCTGCCGCCATGGGTGATGCGGAGATGCCGGAGCTCGACGGGCCGCACAACCAGCCCCTCGCCGCGATCCTGTTCGGGAACGGGCCGATCCCCGAGATCCCCGCACGTTCCACCCCCTACGGCGAGGAAGGCTTCCGCCCCGGACGGGGTGAGCTGGAATGGATGCGTTCCTGGGACGACATGTCCAAGAAGGGTCTCCTGTCACTGCGACCCACACGACGGGTCGCCGACGAACAGGTGCTCACCCTCGGCGGCAGGGAGTGGCAGGCACTGCACACCCCGGGACACACCGGCGACCACCTGTGCCTGTGGGACCAGGACTCCGGTGTGCTGCTGTCGGGCGACCACGTGCTCCCGACCATCACTCCCCACATCTCGGGGTTGACCCCCAGCCCCGACGCCATCGCCGAGTTCGTCACGGCCCTGCACCGCGTCGCCGGCCTGCCCGGGGTCTCGACGGTCCTGCCCGCGCACGGCCTGCCGTTCCGCGACCTCGGCGAGAGGGTGGATGCGATAATCGCCCACCACGACGAGCGTCTCGAGCTCATCGAGCGCATCGTGTCGGGACACGACTCGGCCGGGGTCCGGGTGGTGAGCCGGGAACTGTTCAAGAAGCGCTCCTGGGGTCCGATGGCGGAGTCGGAGACCTATGCACACCTCGAGCACCTGCGTCTCGGGGGGAGGATGGAGCGCTCCACCGACGCGCAGGGCAGGTTCACCTACTCCCTCCCCCGCTAGGGATCCCGCCACCGGAGCGAACCGACCGCAGCACGCGGTAATCGACTTGACGGCTCCCGGTGGGACTGTTTCAGTGGGATGACCGCTTCGGATGGCTCCGGGTGGTCCCGCGGCACTGTGCCGGGGACCCGCAGGAACCGGCCGAACGCGATTCTCCCAGGAGCACCCACCGATGAAGCACACCACCGACACCACCACATCGTGGCGACACGTGTCGGGCTTCGCGCGTACGCCGGTAGGTCGCACCTCCCGCTCCATCAACGCCGGGATCCACGCCAAGCCCTTTGCCGAGGCCTATGAGGCCCGGCCAACCCGACGGGGAGCTCCTCCGCACTGACCCAGGTGCAGCGCAGGACTCCACGAGGCCGTCGGGTATCCACCCGGCGGCCTTTTGGGTTTTCGCCCACCGGGCGAGCACAGACCTGCTGTGTCCCGGTCCGCACAGCAGTCCCCGATCCATCCGGACCGACCCACCACATCCACACCGAAGCAATACCCGAAGCGAGACGGACATGACAGCGACAGTGACCTTCGAGAAGCCGAGGCCCGAACTGCTCGACGGGCCCAGGGGCTGGGAACACAGGGCCGCCTGCGCGGACCTGCCCACCGCGGACTTCTTCACCGACGACGTGGACGAGATCTCCGCCGCCAAGCGGGTGTGCCTGCGCTGTGAGGTCCGTGGCGAGTGCCTGGACGCGGCGGTTGCCAGGCGCGAGCAGTTCGGCATCTGGGGTGGACACCTCTTCGTCGCCGGACGGATCGTGTTGTCCAAGCGGCGCCGGGGGCGTCCGCCGAAGGTGCCGCGCCCCAACGACTCCTTCCCCGAGGTGGACGTGCCGGCTCCCTACAGGCGTCTGGTCGCGACCGAGGTGGCCTGAGGGCCACCACACATGCCCGGGGCGGACGCGCCGAGGTGTCCGCGATCTGACCGCGTCGGCCGGGCTGGGTAGCGTTTGGACACCACGGTCCGCGCCACCCCCCGGTCGGACCGGTTCCCTACCGGATGCGGCATGACGAACCCGATGCCACAACACGACGACGCCGGTGACCAGCCCGAGGCCGGCACCGGACGGATCCGCAGCCGGATCGACCCACTGTCCCTGGCGGCACTGACCGTGGTGTCCCTCGCGATCGCAATATTCGTGACCCTCGGGATCGTGACGCTCTTCGGTACCGAGGCGGACGACGCGGTCGACGTGGAGGAGGCCCTCGGTGAGGACAACGGGTCGGCCGACGCGGTGGCCGGTGCACTGGAGGTCGGATCGACGGTTCCCGACGAGACCCTGGAACTGCTCGGTGGAGGGTCCACGTCGATCTCGGAACTGCAGGGCAAGCCGGCGGTGATCAACTTCTGGTCCTCGACGTGTGCCCCGTGCCTCGCGGAGATGCCCGAGTTCGAACGGGTCCACCAGGACTACGGCACCCGGGCCGGCTTCCTCGGCATCGACGTGATCGACACGGTCGAGTCGGGCGACGAGATGGTGGAGCGCACCGGGGTCACCTATCCGAATGGACGCGATCCCGACGGATCCGTGATGGCCGCCTTCGGGGGCACGGCCCTGCCCCGGACCGTCGTGGTCGACGCGCAGGGAACCGTGGTCAGCATCCACAGCGGCGCGATGACCTACGAGGAGCTCGAGACATCCCTGCGGGAGGCCGGGGTCTCGTGAACGGAGGGGCCCTGGCACTCGCCTTCGTGGCCGGTGCGGTGGCCACGATCAACCCGTGTGGTTTCGCCCTGCTGCCCGCGTACCTCAGCTACTTCCTGGGCCTCGACGACGACGCCACCGCCGCCGCACCGGGTGGCGACGCAGCGACGGGTTCCCCCGGTGGCGCCAACCCGGTCCTGCGGGCCCTCGCGGTGAGCGCTGCGGTGACACTCGGCTTCGTGGTGGTGTTCGGCCTGATGGGCGTCATCTGGTCCTCGGTGTCGGGCTGGCTCGGCACCCGGCTGCCCTACTTCACGATCGTGGTGGGGATCGCCCTGGTGGGCCTGGGCGTGGCGATGCTGCGCGGCTTCGAACCGACCATCGACCTTCCCAAGCTCCAGCTGTCCCAGCGCAGCCGCCAGCTCTCCTCGATGTTCCTCTACGGCGTCTCCTACGCCATCGCCTCGCTGAGCTGCACGATCGGTGTGTTCATCGCGGTCACCTCGACCACCCTCACCAACTCGAACTTCCTCGAGGGAGTTGCCACCTTCGTGGCCTACGGGCTGGGCATGGGCACCACCCTGGCCGTGCTCACGATCGCGGTCGCCCTCGCCAAGGCAGGGTTGGTCGCGCGTTTCCGCAGCCTGTTGCCCCGCATGAACGCGATCTCCGGGGTGCTGTTGGTCCTCGCCGGAGTGTTCGTGTCGTACTACGCCTGGGTGGAGATCCAGGAGCTCTCCGGCAACGGCTCCTCGGGCCTGGTCAACCGGGTCAGGGACCTGCAGGGATCACTGCAGAGGATCGCCGAGCAGCTCGGGGCGGTTCGCCTTCTGGTGGGAGCGCTGGTGATCATCGGCGCCGCCCTGGTTCTCGCCGCGGTCATACGTACTTCGCGGAGGACCCCGTCCTCGGAGTGACGCCGACACCCGGGGTGGCCGGCCTCCCCTCTGATGGCGGCAGGAGGCGGTGGGGCACACGCGGCGCCGGGTCCCTAGCCTCTCTGGCATGCGGCGAGTTCCCACCCTGCCCGAACCCCTGTGCCATGCGATGCCCCAGAGCGAGTTCCTGGACGACATCGATGCCCGGCTGGAGGCTCGTGGCTTCACCCCGGAGTCCACTCTGGCCGCGGTATCCATATGCCGGGACGAGCTGACCCAGCACCTGATCGCGGACGTCACGAGGCGCTGGGGACCCACCTTCGCCCTGGGAGGACTCGGCGGAATCCCCGCACTGGGACGCACCGGTTGGGGGGCCTGCCTCGCCCACGTTCCCGACACCATGGACCGGGGACGCCTGTTGGTGGTGGGTGCCACCCACATCGGAATCGGCCCCGACGGTTCGCCGGGGCACAACCTGCGCCCTGGCCAGGGGGCTCCCACGCCGACCTGCGGTGCGCTCAGCGCCCTCGAGGCGAGCTGGGGTGAACACCCCCCGGCAGGGCCCGACGAGAGCGGACTGGCCGACGGCGAGGCCCAACTCCTGCGGTCACTGGTGGAGGACCAACTCGACTCCCCACCCTCGGACCTGGTCGAACTGACCCGGGCCGCGACTGCCGCCGTCGAGGCGGAGATGATGGCCCAGCTCGACGCTCTGGACCGCTGGGACGTGATGGACGTGGCGGTCGTGACCGGTGTGCAGGTGCACCTGGACGGCATCGAGGACCACTTCCTGCCGGCACGCGCGGTGGTCCGCGGCGAACGGGGCAGCACCGCCGAGCTCTGAGTTGCAGCCCCCGCTCGGTCAGGGAGCGAGCCGCTCCTTGACCCAGCCCCCGGCGCCGCCCCGACGTGTGAAGCACACACGGTCGTGCAACCGGCTCGGGCGGCCCTGCCACATCTCGATGCGTGTGGGCACGACCGCGTAGCCACCCCAGAAGTCCGGGCGGGGGACCGCAGCGCCCTCGAAGCGCTCCCGTTGGCGCTCGACCTCGGCGATCAACTCCTCACGGGAGGAGATCACCCTCGACTGGTGGCTGGCCCACGCAGCAACCTGGCTGTCACGGGGCCTGCTCGCGAAGTAGTCGTCACAGGCCGCGTCGTCGAGCATCTCGGCGGTGCCGTCGACGCGCACCTGTCGATGCACCGGCAACCAGCTGAACAGCAGTGACACCCGCGGGTTGGCCTCGATGTCGCTGCCCTTGCGGCTCGTGCGATTGGTGAAGAACGAGAAGCGTCCCTGATCGTCGAGTTCCCGCAGCAGCACGTTGCGTGCGCTCGGGCTCCCGGTGGCGTCCACGGTGCACAGCACCATGGCGTTGAAGTCCACCCCGATGTGTGCCTGTGCCTCGGCGAGCCAGCGCCGCACCTCCACCACCGGATCGTCGCCGACATCGGCAGCGGAGAGCGTCCCCCACTCGTAGTCCGCGCGTACGGCCAGGTCGGGCTCGTCAACCGTGTGGTCCACGTCGTCCATTCCAGCAGTCAAGCACCTCCGCTCTCACGGGAGCCGATTCCGGACCCGGCAACCTCGACCGGAACGGCTGCAGGGATGTGACGACACGCATCGGTAGCCTTCGGGACATGGCGGACCGAACCCCATGATGAGCCGGGGTCGAGCTGTGGCGATCGCCCTGGGAGCGGTCGCGGGGGCCGGGCTTCGGTGGGTGGTCACGACCGCCGCCGGGAGCGGGGGAACCGATGCCTCGCTGTTGGTGGTGAACGTGCTGGGCACCGCGGTGCTCGCGCTGTTCGCCTCCGAGCATCCCTGGAGGATCCCCACACGTGCCAGGGCACTGCTCACCGCAGGATTCTGCGGAGCGGTCACGACCTGGTCGTCCCTCGCGGTGCGGACCGCCTCGGAGCTCAACCGCGGGCGCCTCGCGGCACCGCTCGGATGGCTGCTGGTCAACCTCGCCGCAGGAATCGCGGTGGCGGCCATGGTGCGCAGCGCCATGCAACGTCGCGTGGGTGCCGACAGCCACAGGGGTACACCATGATCGCCGTGGTGGTGTTCGCGCTGGCGGCGGGCGCCGCGGCACTCGCACGCGTCCTGGTTGCCGAGGCGGCGAACACCGCCCGGTTCCCCTGGGGCACCATGGCCGTGAACGTGGCCGGGTCGTTCGTGGCCGGCGTCCTGGCGGGGCACCTGTCCGGGCAGCTCGCCACCGTGGTCGTCGTGGCGGGGCTGGGTTCGTTCACCACGTTCTCGACCTTCGCAGTGGAAACCGCCACGCTGTGGTCCGTTCGACGCTCGGGCGCGGCCGCGTACGTCCTCGCCACCGCTGCCGGGGCGGTCGGCGCCGCGCTGCTCGGCCTCAGGCTCTGACCGGGCCGGGCAGGGGTCGACTCAGGGCGTGATGACCTCGGTGCCCCGCATGTAGGGCCGGAGCACCTCGGGAACCGTGACGCTGCCGTCCTCGCGACGGTTCACCTCGACCAGCGCGGCCCACACCCGGGGCACCGCGAGAGCGGAACCGTTGAGGGTGTGGAGCACGTCGGTTCCCTTGCCCCCGTCGGGCCGGTACCTGAGGTTCGCCCTGCGGGCCTGATAGTCACCGAACCACGACACCGAGGACACCTCGAGCCAGTCGTCCACGCCGGGCGCGTACACCTCGATGTCGAAGGTGCGCCGCGACGAGGCTCCGAGGTCACCCGCACACAGGTCGAGCACGCGGTAGGAGAGCCCCAGGTCCGCGATCAGCGACTCGGCGCGCGAGAGGATCTCGGCGTGCAGGTCCGGGGCGTCCCCGGGCCGGCAGTAGGCGAGGATCTCCACCTTGTCGAACTCGTGGACCCGCAGCAGGCCGCGGGTGTCCTTGCCGGCCGACCCGGCCTCCCGCCGGAAGCAGGAGGTGTGGGCACAGAAGCGCCTGGGCAGGGAGTCCTCGTCGAGGATCTCGTCGCGCCCGAGCGAGGTGAGGGGCACCTCGGCGGTCGGGATCGCCCACAGGTCGTCGCGCTCGATCTGGTAGGCCTCGTCCACGAACTTGGGCAGGTGTCCGGTGGCGACCATCGTGTCGGTGCGCACCAGCGTCGGGGGGCGCACCTCCTCGTAGATGTCCGAGTTGCGGTCCAGCGCCAGCTGGCACAGGGCCCGCACCAGCTGGGCCCCCGCTCCCCGGTACATCACGAACATCGAACCCGAGAGCTTCACCGCGCGCTGCACGTCGAGGATCCCCAGGTCCTCCGCCACATCCCAGTGGGGGACCCGCTGGGCATCGCCGTAGGAAGCCGGCTCGGCACCATGGGTGCGCAGCACGACGTTGTCGGCCTCCGATGACCCGTCAGGGCACTCCTCGGCCGGAAGGTTGGGGATCCGCAGCAGCAGCTCGCGCAGCTCGCTGGACAGTTCGCCCGCGGTCCGGTCGAGCTCCGACTCCTCCTCACCGAGCGCCTTCGACTCGGCCTGCAGTCCGGCGGCCTCGTCCCTGTTGCCCTCACGGAAGAGGCGGCCGACCTCGTTGGAGATGCTGCGGACCTCGGCACGCAGCGCGTCCCGCTTGGCGGTGAGTTCACGGAGCCGGGTGTCCAGGTCGGCCACACGGTCGATCACCGCGGGATCCTCGCCCCGCCGGGCGATTCCGGTACGAACCGACTCCTGATCGGAACGGATGAGTCGCACGTCGAGCATCCAGCCACGGTAGCCAGAAACCCCCGGGGACCCCCCAGTCGGTTCTGGGGGATTGCCCCGATGTCGCCGGGGCCTCCGCCGGGTGAGCATCGGAGGGTCACACACCCCAGGACACAGGAGACCCCATGAGCCCGACCCGATCCACCGACGCACCCCTGCAGCAACCTCGTGCGGAGCCCCGGGGGGCCGACATGTCGCACCTCTCCGGAGGGGAGATCGAGCAGTACCTCGTCCGCCGGCGCAACGCCGGGGTCACACCCGATGAGATCACGCGCGAGCTGGTGGCCGCCGGCTGGGCCGCCGACCTCGCCTCGCGTGCGGCGCTGCGTTCACTGCGGAGGACGGACCGCCATGCCCTGTCGTACTGGAGCCTCGTCCTGGGTGCCGGCTCAAGCGCCCTTGCAACCGCCTCCGCGCTGCACCTCGCCATGACTCCGGCCGCGGACCGCTCCGAGCTCGCCCTCGCCAGCTGGATCACGGTGGCGCTGGTGGCGGCTCCGGTGGCACTGGCCGCCCAGTACTTCGCACGTCGTTCGGAATCGTGCGAACCGCACGTGATCTGGTCCCCGACCCGCCGCAGCCTGTTCGGGGCCCTCGCCACCGCCACCGCCGTGGTGGGACTCGGGCGCCTGCTCACCTACGTCTTCGAAGCGGTTGCCGCACTCGTGGGGGTGGAGGGCTACGAGCTGGACGCAACGTCCTTCCTCCAGGTGCTGGTCACGCTCGGCGTGTCGGTACCCCTGTTCGTCTGGGCCCTGTTCGAGTGGCGACGCTCCAACGTGGCGATCCGGAGCCTCTCGGACCGTCCCGGTGCCGCTGGCTCCTCACCGACGGTCCGCCCGGGGCCTGCATCGTGAGCCCGGTGCCACCGGGACTCCCCCGGCCGGGAGCTGCCGGGGTGCTCGCCGAGTCGGTGGCCATCTCCGGTGAGGCCATCTTCGTGATCCTGGTCGTGCTGGTGCTCGCGACGCTGCTCGCGCTGGCGGGGATCGCGGTGCTGGTCCACCTGGGTGCCCACCTGGCCCGGCGCGCTCGTTGCGGGCGCGCACGACCAACTGACCCGTGCCCGGCGAGCAGCTGGTGGCACCCCGCACTGCCCACGTGGGCGTGGATCGCGTGCAGCGTCGGCAGCGGCACCGTCCTGGTCGCCACGGCAGATCATCCGTGGCCGCTGTTCCTGCCCGTCGCCCCGCTGAGCGGTGCACTCGCCGTACTGGCCCTGGACGCCGCCACGGGCAACGGCCGGCGTGCCGCCGGCGGGGGCGACCGGCGCGGGCCGTCGTGACCGGTGGGACCGCGACACCCGGGGCGTTGGAGTCGGCCATCGCTGCCCTGTCACCGCTCCACCTGCTCGTTGCGGCCACCTGGGTGCTGATACTCGCCTTCGTGTGCATCGAGGTGCTTCTCGTGGGCCAGCAGGGAGCGCCCCAACGCCGCGCCGTTCGGCGCCGCAGTGCTGTCGCTGTGCGGATGGCTGCCGGCGCGGTCGTGGTGGGGGTGCCCTACGGTGCGGTGTTCGCGTTCGCCTGGGGCCACCTCTCGCGCCTCGCCCCGGACCAGCTCGCGCCCTTCTGGCAGCGCCACCCGGTGCTGGCCGCGGCCTTCGCCTTCGTGGCATGGGACCTGTCGGGATTCGCGTACCACGTGGTCGGACACCACAGCCGACTCGGCTGGGCCGCACACAGCGCTCACCACAGCGACGCGCACTTCGAGGCTTCGCTGGCGCTTCGTCTCACCTGGATGCCCTGGCACGGCCTCCTGCACCATCCCCTGTTGGCTCTGAGCGGGCTCCCCCTGGAGTTGGTGCTCGGCTGCCTCGCCGTCTCGAACGCCATGCAGGCACTGCAGCACTCGTGCCTGCTCGGCCGGCCACCGCGGTGGCTGGCCGCCGTGATCATGACTCCCGGGGCACACCGTCACCATCACCGCCTCGAGGGGAAGGCCGTGAACCTGGGGCCGGTGCTCACCATCTGGGACCGCGTGTTCGGCACCTGGCTACCTCCCGACGGGGCACCGGCCGGCCCCCGGCCGGGCGCGGACGCGCTGCTGGCGGACCCCATCGCACGCCGCGGTGCGTTCGCGGCGGAGTTGCACGGCTGGCGACAACTCGTGTGCGGCGGAACAACACCTCGGGCGAGTGGGTACGTTGGGAGCGTGGGATCCGGTTCGCGAGCGAGACCGACGCTGTGAACGTGCGGTGGGCCGCCGAGCCCACCCCGACCGACCGGGGTGCGCTGTTCGGCCTCGGCGTGTTCCGCTGTGTGACCGCCACCTGGGCGGTGGTGGTGGCCCTGATCGACTCCCGCTCGGGTGTCCTCGTCCACCCGTCGGTCGCCCTGGGCATCCTGGGACCGGTCCTGGCCTGGTCCGTGCTGACCGTGGTGCTGGCACGCAGGTCGCCCGGTGTGATGCTCACCGCGCAGGCGCAGTTGCTCGACTTCCTCCTGGGTGCCCTGGTGGTGGTCGGCGAGTGGGTCACCTACGACGGCGCCCACCCGCTGCGATTCGGGGCGATGTGGCAGCTCGCCCCGGTGCTCGGGGCGGGTCTGCGCTTCGGAACGCTCGGAGGGCTGGTTGCCGGGGTCGGCCTCGGGTTCGTGAACGCGGCCGCCCTCGGCCTGGCCGAGGGCCTCGAGGGAGAGCTGCTCGCCGCTCTCTCGGCGATCGTCCTGCTCGGGGTCGCGGGTGCGGCAACGGGGGCCATCATGGACAGATTGCGCCACGCCGAGGACGACCTCGCAGAGGCGAAGGCACGTGAACGCATCGCCCGCACGCTGCACGACGGGGTGCTCCAGACCCTCGCTGCGATCCAGCGTCGCAGCGACGACGAGGAGCTCGTCGCGCTGGCCCGGCGACAGGACCGGGACCTGAGGAGGTGGATCCGTGGCGAGGCCGGGACCGCACCGGCCGCGGGGGGACGCACCCTCGTCGAGGCGTTGCACGACCTCGCGGACCGGGTCCAGGCCCGTGATGCAGTGGCGGTGGAGATCGTCGCGGTGACCGACCCGCGCCCGGCCACCGAGGTTCGGGAGGCCCTGCTCGGAGCCGTGTCCGAGGCGGTCACGAACGCCAACAAGCACGCCAGCGCGTCTCGGGTGACGGTGTTCGTGGACTCGCCGGACGGGGCGGTGCACTGCTCGGTCTGCGACGACGGCACGGGTTTCGACACCGCCGGAACCGTGTCGGGCCTGGGCATCGACGGCTCGATCCGCGCTCCGGTGGAGTCGGTGGGCGGGACCGTGGAGATCGGGTCACGACCCGGGGAGGGCACCGAGGTGTGCATCCGGGTGCCCCTCGATCCCGGGAACGGGCCATGAACCGCCGCCTACGGGTCGTGGTGGCCGATGACCACGAGATCTGGCGCAGCGGGCTCCGGGCCGACCTCGGGGACGACTTCGTCGTGGTTGCCGAGGCACCGGATGCTCCGGAGGCCATCCGGGCCGTGCGCAGGGAGGTGCCGGACCTGGTCCTGTGCGACCTGAACATGCCCGGCGGCGGTGGCCTCGCGGTGGTCAGAGCCGTCGCCGAGGTGGCACCGGTGGTGATACTCACGGTCTCCGAGGCCGAGCGGGACCTGCTCGACACCGTCGCTGCCGGAGCGGTCGGGTACCTGCTCAAGTCGACCCGCTCCGCAGACCTCGAGGCCGCGCTCCGTCTCGCAGCCGAGGGCGAGCCCGTGTTCTCCCCACAGCTGGCCGCCCTGCTCATCGGCGAGTTCCGCAGACTCGCCTCGCACGAGCCCACCGGAGCGACCGGTGAGGACCCAAGGGGTGCGGCCACGACCCCCCTGTCGCCACGCGAGCGCGAGGTGCTCGGCCTGGTTGCGAGGGGCCGCACCTACAAGCAGGTCGGAGCCGAGCTCTTCATCTCGCCGAAGACGGTGGAGAACCACGTGCGCAACACGATGGCGAAGCTCCACCTCTCGAGGCGCAACGAGCTGATCCGCTGGGCCGTGGACCACGGCATCGACTGATCCGGTGCCCCGGAGACCGCTTGAGGGGGCCCACCGCAGCGGCGGTATGGTCGTTCCGTGCAAGAACGCGAACCGGCCGTGGAGGTCCGCGACCTCGTGGTCGACCGCGGTGACGTCCGGGCGGTGGACCACGTGAGCTTCGTGGTGCCTGCCGGAACGACAACGGCTCTGCTGGGCCCGAACGGGGCGGGCAAGACCTCGACCGTGGAGCACCTGGAGGGCTACCTGCCCAGGGCCTCGGGCAGCGTCTCGGTGCTGGGCAGTGACCCCTCCCGGGCCCGCCGGGAGCTGGCCCCGAGGGTCGGGATCATGCTGCAACAGGGTGGGATCCAGACCGCGGTGCGTCCGGGCGAACTGCTGAGGCAGTACGCGTCGTTCTTCGCGGATCCGGAGGACCCCGCAGAGCTCCTCGAGCGAGTCGGACTGCTCGAACGCTCACGCACTCCCTACCGACGGCTCTCGGGGGGCGAACAACAGCGCCTCTCGCTCGCCCTGGCACTGATCGGACGCCCCGAGTTGCTGTTCCTCGACGAGCCCACCGCAGGAGTCGACCTCCAGGGCCGTGACCTCATCCGCTCGCTGGTGCGCTCACAGGCCGAGAGGGGCCGAACGGTGCTCCTCACCACCCACGACCTCGCGGAGGCCGAGCAGCTGGCGGACCGGGTGGTGATCATCGATCACGGCCGCGTGCTCGCCACCGGGACACCGGGGGAGCTGACCTCCGCAGGCGGAGGTGAGGACCTGCGCTTCGGGGCTGCAGCCGGGCTCGACACCGCGGCGCTCGGCGACACGGTGGGGGCCGAGGTCGTCGAGGTCACCCCTGGTCACTACCGGGTGGACGCCGCCCCGAGCCCCGAGCTGGTCGCGGCGGTGACGGGCTGGCTCGCAGCGGCGCGCATACCGCTGAACGACCTCCGCGCCGGACGGGAGAGCCTCGAGGACGTGTTCCGCAGGCTGACCGCGGGCGACCGGGGAGCGGTGCCGGGGACGGACCGGCGGTGAGGGCCTACCTCGGCCAGCTGCGCCTCGAGTTGGCCCTCGCGTCCCGGCAGGGCGAACAGCTCCTCGTCAGCCTGGGGATCCCCCTGTTGGTGCTCGTGTTCTTCTCGGGCATCGACGTGCTTCCCACCGGCACCGAGGAACCGGTGGACTACCTGGCACCGGCAGTGCTCGCCCTCGCGGTGATGTCCACCGCAATGGTCTCGCTCGGCATCGGCACCGGCTTCGAGCGCACCTACGGGGTGCTCAAGCGCCTCGGGGCCTCGCCGCTGGGCCGCGGCCGCTGGGTTGGCGCCAAGGTCTCCCTGGTGCTGGTCACCGAGGCGATCCAGTGGGCGGTGCTGGTTGCCACCGCCGTGCTGCTGGGTTGGGACCCGCCCTCGAGCGGCTGGCTCCCCGCCCTCGGCGCAGCCCTGCTGGGCACGCTCGCATTCGCCGGGATCGGGCTGACGATGGCCGGCACGCTGCCGGGTCTGGCGACACTTGCCCTCGCCAACGCCCTCTACTTCGTGCTGCTGCTCACCGGGGGCATGGTCGTGCCGCTGGAGGAGCTGCCCGGTGCCATCGCAGCGGTGGCACGGCTGTTCCCGGCCGCGGCGCTCACCGAGGTGGTGACCGGATCGCTCGCAGCGACCGGCGACGTGGAGGGTTGGGCATGGCCGACCCTCGGCGCATGGGCGGTGCTGGCACCGACAGCGGCCGCACTCACCTTCCGCTGGGAGGACTGAACCCCGGCGGCTCGCTCAGCCGCCGTCGGGCAAGGTGGTGGTCGTCACCTCGGGTGGCGGATCGTTGAACCACGGGTTGCCGTTGTCGGTCCAGATGTTCATCGAGGTCATCGCCACGAGGTAGATGACGAATGCCACGCCCAATCCGAACACGAACACACGCTTCACGAGTGCCGCGTCGAACCTCAGGTGCATGAAGAATCCGGCGATCAGCGCGAACTTGATCAACATGATCGTGAGCAGCACCGCGACGCCGACCCGGCGCACCACGTCGCCCTCACCGAACCAGGACTCCCAGAAGTAGGTGGAGACCTCGAGTGCGGTCAGGCCGAACAGCACCCAGAAGATCGTGAAGTACTGGCTGTCGGTGGGCCCGTGGGTGTGCCCCTCGTCGAGGTGACCCATGTGCCGACCGTCGTCGTCGCCGCCGTCCGAGGGCACGGTGCGGTCATCCGGAGCCGGAGGCGCTGCCACGCCGCCGGAGTGCTCCTCGGCCTCGGGGGAGGAAGGATCCTCCTTGCCGAAGTGGCCCTGCCCTGTCTCGTTCTCGCTGCTCACGACTCTCCTCAGGGAATCAGGTAGACGATCGTGAAGATCACGACCCACACGATGTCGACGAAGTGCCAGTACAGCCCGACCACCTCGACCGCTTCGGCCTGTATCCGCTGCCGGAACGACAACCCGAGCATCGAGACCAACATGATGATCCCGATCGCCACGTGGGCGCCGTGGAAACCGGTCAGGGTGTAGAAGGCCGACGACGCGACGTTGGTGGTGTAGCCGAGACCCTCGTTCACGAAGACCGTGAACTCGTAGATCTGCCCGCCCACGAACAGCGCGCCCAGCAGCGCGGTGGTTCCCAACCAGAGGCGCATCCGGGTCTCGTCGTTGCGCATCGCCGAGGTCACCGACAGCACCATCGTCAGCGACGACATCAACAGGATGAACGTGGTCATCGATGTGAACGGGATGTCGAACAGCTCGTTCGGCCGCACCTGGCTGCCCGCGAGGCCGGGGATCTCCCCGGGACGGTTCTTGTAGATCAGGTAGCTCGAGATGAGCCCGCCGAAGAGCAGCGCGTCGGAGGCCAGGTAGACCCACATCGCGAGCTTCGCATTCGAGATGCCGGTCGATGTCGCGTGCGAGTCGTCGGGGAACTCGACGTCCTCGATCGCCTCGTGGGCGATCCCTGCCACGTCAGCCAACGGGGGCCTCCTGGGTCTCTTCCTCCGTGACCGGCTGCTCGTCGTCCGCGCCGCCCACCTCGGGGGTCTCGTCGCTGGCCTCCGGGTCATCCGAGGGTTCCAGCTCGTCGTGGTGGTCGTGGCCGGCCTCGGGGTCGTCAGCCGGTTCCAGGATCCAGCCGAAGATCGCCATCAGGGTGATGAGCGCCCCCGGCACGGCCCACCAGAGGTTGAAGATGAGGCCGTAGCCCACCAATGGCAGTCCGACCGCCAGCACGAAGGGCCAGTACGACGGCGAGGGCAGGTGGATGCCGGTGGCTCCCGGCGCCTGGGTCACGTCCTCGGTCTTCGCGATCCTCACGAGGCGTCCCGACTCGTCGTGGCCGTACTTGCGGTGCCAGAACTCGTCGAACTCCTCCACCACGACGGTCTCGGAGAAGTTGTACTCCGGGGTGGGTGAGGGGACCATCCACTCGAGCGAGCGCGCGTCCCATGGATCGGGGCCCGGATCGACCGGGTTGTGCTTGTGCTGGCGCCAGCTGCGGATGACGTTGTAGATGAACACCAGCGTTGCGAGGGCGAGCGTGTAGGCCCCGATCGTGGCGACCAGGTTCCACACGTTGAATCCCTGGCCGTCGGTGTAGGTCCACGTGCGGCGCATCATGCCCTGCAGGCCGAGCATGTGCATCGGCCCGAAGGTCAGGTTGAGACCGATGATCATGAGCCAGAAGTGCCACTTGCCGAGCTTGTCGTTGAGGAAGTGGCCGAACATCTTCGGGTACCAGAAGTAGATGCCCGAGAAGATGCCCAGCAGTGCACCACCGAACAGCACGTAGTGGAAGTGGGCAACGATGTAGTAGGTGTCGGTCTGCTGGGTGTCGGCGGGCGCCACCGCGTGGGTCACGCCCGACAGGCCGCCGATGGTGAACATCGCGACCAGCCCGATCGAGAACAGCATCGCGGTGGTGAACTTCAGCCGGCCGCCGTACATGGTGGCCATCCAGTTGAGGATCTTCACGCCGGTCGGCACGGCGATGAACATCGTCGCGAGCGAGAAGGCCAGCACCGACATGGGGCCGATGCCCGAGGCGAACATGTGGTGGGCCCACACGCCCCAGCCCATGAAGCCGATGGCGATGCCGGAGCCGACCATGAACGGGTAGCCGAAGATCGGCTTGCGGGAGAACACCGGGATGATCTCGGACACGATCCCGAAGCTGGGCAGGATCATGATGTACACCTCGGGGTGCCCGAATATCCAGAACAGGTGCTGCCACAGGAACGGGTCACCGCCCTTCGAGGCGTCGAAGAAGGTGGCGTCGAAGAGACGGTCGAACATCAGCAGGAACAGCGCCACGGTGATCACCGGCAGGGCGAACACCAGCAGCACCTGCGTGACGAACGCCATCCAGGTGAACACCGGCATGCGCATGAGGGTCATGCCCGGTGAGCGCATGTTGAGCACGGTGACGGTCAGGTTGATGGCCGACACGGTCGAGCCGATGCCCATGATGATGAGGCCGACGGCGTAGAAGTCGATGCCGTGGCCCGGCGAGAAAGTCACGCCCGAGTTGGGGGCGTAGTTGAACCAGCCGCCGTCGGCGCCGCCGCCGAGGAACCACGAGGTGTTGAAGAAGATGGCGCCGCTGAGCCAGATCCACAGCGACAGGGCGTTCATCCGGGGGAAGGCGACGTCACGGGCACCGATCTGCAACGGCAGCAGGTAGTTGGCGAACGCCGACTGCATGGGCATGACGGCGAGGAAGATCATCGTCACGCCGTGCATGGTGAAGACCTGGTTGTACACGTCGGCCGACAGCAGCTTGGCGCCCGGGACCGCGAGCTGGGTGCGGATCAGCAGCGCCTCGGACCCGCCGACCAGCAGGAAGAAGAAGGCGGCGACGCCGTACATGATGCCGATCTTCTTGTGGTCGACCGTGAAGAGCCACGACTTCCAGCCGTGGGTCGCCGTGGGGCGGGCGAACACGCCGAGGGGCTTGGACACCGTGGCGGCGCCGCTG
>JAMLGJ010000012.1 GCA_023958095.1 Microthrixaceae bacterium | reverse complement strand
ATGGCCTCCGCGAACGCGTCGCCGGGACCACCGCTTGACACCGAGACTGCGTATAACGCCGGAGCGAGGGCACACACTTCGCTCAGCGACATGCCTCAGGTAGCCGCTCGATATCCGGCGAAGTGTGCGGCCATATCGCCCTATACCGCGCACCCGACCGGGTGATCGCCGACGCCGTCGAAGTGCCGCTCGGCGACGGCCCTGGCGGGGAGCCGGAGCTGATCGAAGGCGAACTCGGCGGTTGCAGCGTGTGCTACGCCTTCGGCACGATCTCCAGTCGGCCCGGGTCGAAGGCTCGTTTCCTGCTCCTCGCTGGGTTCACGATGATCGGGTGGAGGAGTGCCTCGATCAGACGTCGTTGGAAGTCGATGCCTCGTTCCTCCCAGGCGGCGACGAGCTCCTCGTAGGTGCCAGGGACCTCGGCCAGCACCCGGGTTCCCGTGCGGCTGGCGATCTGCGCTTCGACCTCGCGGGCTTCGTCGTCGATGCGGTCCTTGCGGGTTCGGAAGCTGGCGCGGTCGATGTCGCCGTCGGTGTACAGGTCGATCAACCGCTGCCGCCGCTCGTCGATCTCCCGCAGGGATTCCAGGAGCGATCCGTCGCCCTCGTCCTCGTCGCCTTTGTCGAGGCGGGCCATCGCAGCTCGGGTGACGGGGTCGGCGAGCATTCCGCAGATCAGGTCCCGCACGTACTCCTCGAGCTGTGGGGCGCGGATGCTGACCCGGCCGCAACCGTCGAGGCCCGGCCCCTTCCGGCACGCGTACGTGCGTCGTCCGCCCTCTCGCTGGAGCGACCGCATCCGCCCTCCGCAGAGCCCGCAGCGCATCAGGCTCGTCAGCGGGTAGGTCCGGCCCTTGCGGGGTTTCGCCCGTTTCGGAGCGAGCGCCACGATGAGCGCCTGGTGCTGCTCCTCGGTGATGATCGGCTCCCACTTGCCCTTGGCGACCACCACGCCCTTGTGCTCGCGCAGGCCGGCGATCCGACCTGAGGTGAGGATCGACATGATCGTGGTGACCGTCCACGGGCGACCGGTCACCGTCGCCACGCCCTGGGTGTTCCAGTCGGTGCAGATGCTCCACACCGACTCGCCGGTCAGGACGCGCTCGGCGGCTTCGAGGATGCGGGCGGCCTCCTCGGGGATCAGTTCGGTCATCTCGTAGTTCCACCCGTAGGCCCGGCGCCCGGCGATGCGTGGCTTGCCCTCACGGGCTTCTCGGGCTCGCACGGCGAGCATCCGGTCGGAGGTCTTCTTCGACTCCTCCCGGTCCATCGCCGAACGGATGCCGATCTCGAACTCGCTCACCCAACCATCAGTGGTCGCCACCGCCTTGTCCGGATCACGGCCGGCGGCCTCGAAGGCATCGACCAGCGGCGCCCAGCCAGGCCCGCCGCCGCGGGACAGCCGGTCGGTCTTGTACGCGAGCACGCAGTCGACCTCGCCGGCACGGATCAGCTCGAGCAGCTCGCCGAACTTCGGGCGGCTCCGGCCCCGATTCCGGTAGCCGGACGTCGATGGCGGCTCGACCAGCTCGACGACGACGTCGACCTTCAGCCGCTTGGCCGCGTCCCGGCACGCCTCGATCTGCACGTCGAGGGACGCGGACCCTTCGCGTGTGATCGACTGGCGTGCATACAGAGCCGCTCGGCGTCTCGCTGCCATACGTAGTCAAAGAGTAATGAGTTGACCAACACCCGCAACACCCCCATAGGGGCGCTGGAGCGGGCCATCCCGTTGCGAGTACTCCGCTACCGGCTGCGGCTGGGCATCGAGCGCTCCGGGGCGCCAGTGCACGATCACGGTCGTGCGTAGATGACCGGAGTGCAGATCGAGCGGTGACCGGGGGTCCCCGGTGCCGGGTTCGCTCGGCGGTAGCGTCGCGTCGACGAGAGCCTTCGAAGGGGGTCCACCGTGGGCAGGAAGTTGGGAGCCGAGTTCCTCGGCACGCTGTGGTTGGTGCTGGGGGGCTGTGGCAGTGCGGTCCTCGCGGCTACGTTCCTCACCGACGCGGGATTTCCCGCGGGAATCGGCTTCGCAGGGGTATCCCTGGCCTTCGGACTCACCGTCCTCACCGGCGCGTACGCATTCGGGCACGTCTCGGGCGGGCACTTCAACCCGGCGGTGACCCTCGGACTGCTGGCAGGGGGCAAGCACGACGCCTCCGAGGTGGTTCCCTACATCGTGGCCCAGGTCCTCGGTGCCATCGCCGGGGCGGGCATCCTGTTCATCGTGGCCAACGGCGTGGACGGCTTCGAGATCGTCTCGGGTGAGGCCGGTGCGTTCGCCACGAACGGCTTCGGCGACCTGTCCCCGGGTGGGTACGGCCTGTTGGCGGCGTTGGTGATCGAGGTGGTGCTCACCGCGGGATTCCTGATGGTGATCCTCGGAGCGACCCGCAAGGGCCTTCCGGCGGGGTTCGCGCCCATCGCCATCGGTCTCGCCCTGACGCTGATCCACCTGATCTCGATCCCGGTGACCAACACCTCGGTGAACCCGGCCCGTTCGACCGGTCCTGCGCTGTTCGTGGGTGGGGAGAACCTGACCCAGCTGTGGCTCTTCTGGCTGGCACCGATCGTGGGTGGCGTGATCGGCGGGCTGGCCTACCGCTACATACTCGAGCCGGCCGATCCCGAGCGCGAGGCGGAGGCTGCGGCACCCGTGTGACGCCCGCGCCGGTGGCCCCGTGATTCGGCAGGCTGGCGACTTGACCGGGCGGTCAATAGGCTGCGGCGCATGTTGGACATCAATGGAGCATCCGCACTCGTAACCGGTGGCGCGTCAGGACTGGGGGAGGCCACGGTGCGTGCCCTCGGTGAGCAGGGCGCGAAGGTCGTGATCATGGACCTCGAGCACCAGGCCGACAAGGCCGCCGAGATCCTCGCCGACGTCGACGGGGCGTTCATGCCCACCGACGTGACCGACACCGACCAGGTGATAGCAGCCGTCGAGAAGGCCAAGGAGTTCGGTCCGCTCAAGGCACTGGTCAACTCGGCCGGCATCGGCTGGGCCACGCGCACGATCGGCAAGGACGGCGAGTACTCCTCGGCGCACGACCTCGACATCTTCCGCAAGGTCATCGACGTGAACCTGACCGGCACCTTCAACTGCATCCGGCTTGCAGCGACAGCGATGTCGGGCAACGAGCCGGATCAGTACGGCGAGCGCGGCGCCATCGTCAACACCGCATCGGTCGCCGCGGTGGAGGGCCAGATCGGCCAGGCCGCCTATTCGGCGTCCAAGGCTGGCATCGTGGGGCTCACCATCACCGTCGCCCGCGACCTGGCCGCGGTGGGTGTGCGGGTGAACACGATCATTCCGGGTCTCTTCGACACGCCCATCTACGGCGAGGGCGAGGCTGCGGACCAGTTCAAGGAGCGGCTCTCCGCGGGTTGCCTGTTCCCGAAGCGCCTCGGGTTCGCCTCCGAGTACGCCTCGCTGGCCGCCGAGCTCATCCGCAACTCCTACATGAACGGCGAGTCGGTGCGCATCGATTCCGGGATGCGCATGCAGCCCAAGTGAGCGGACTTCGCTAAAGGATCGGGCCGTACGGGCCGACTGAGTCCGGAGAGGGACCCCGCTAGGGCTGTATGCGGGGTCCCTCTTCGCGTCCGGGCGGAGGTACGTGCCGAGGGGCCGTGGCCGGGCGGCTCACGCCGGTGCGGTGCGGCAGGACAGGCGGGTGTTGCCGCCACCTCCGATGCTGTGCAGCACGACACACACCTCGGACCCCGCAGGGGCGCTGGTCGTGCTCAGTTCGAAGCCGTGTGCGCTTCCCCGACCGGGGTTGGCAGCTGCCACGTCGGGCCGTGACAGCGATGCGCTGGCCGAGGCGACCGGATTGCCGTCGACCATCACGGTCGCCCGCACCGGATCGTCCAGGTGGGCATCGATGCCCCAGCCCCTCACGGTGACGGTTCCCCCGGAGCGCTGCACCGTCTCGAGGTTTCCGAAGGGACGGTCGCGTTCGGTCTCGGCCGCGGAACGAACCCTCAACTCGGCGTGCGCCAGGGAGTTGAACGGGTTGATGACCCTTCCTGATGGGTCGTGCATCTCGAAGTGCAGGTGCGGGCTGGTCCCCTCGGCGTTGCCCGAGTCGCCCAGGTAGGCGACCACCTCGCCGGCCCTGACCCGCTGGCCGTCGCGGATGCCGTCAGCGAAGGCCTGGTCGTAGCGGTTGGCTCCGTCGTCGGTGCCCGGGGTGTCGTTGTTGATGTGGATGTACCAGTACTCCCAGCCGTCGTCGTCGGTGAGCACGAGCATGTTCCCGGCGTTGCCCGAACTCGACCAGCGCAGCCAGTCGACCTCGGCATCGGCGGCGGCGACCAGCGGGGTCATCTTGGGCGCCATCAGGTCCTGGCCCTCGTGTGTGCGGGTACCACCGCCCCGTGGTGCGCCGAAGGTGTCGGAGAAGGAGACCTCGCGTCCCACCGGGAAGACGATCTCGCGTTCCGCGGGGCCTGTCGGTGCGGGCCTGCGCCCGAGCGGGCCGGCGGCCGGGGCACACGCGGCGGCGAGCGTCACCGCTGCCGCGAGTGCCGTCATGACGATGAGGATCCTGGGTCGGCCCGGCACGTGGGCCGACGGGGCGGTTCTGGTGATCGTGTCCACCATTCCTGATCGGTTCACGGGGACCGCCACCTTGAGCGACATGGCCGGTGGATTCGTGGGGCGGAGCGAAGCGAGGCAGGATTCCCGCATGGATGGAACCGCCCGCAGGGTCGCCGCGTTCGACTTCGACGGGACCGTGTCGCGCCGCGACACCCTCATTCCCTTCGTGGCCCGGTTCGCCGGGGTGCCGCGCAGCGCCGTGGGTTCCCTGATGGCGGGCTGGGACGGACTGAGGGGAGGGGGCCGGGGGCTGCGCGACCGGGACGCTCTCAAGGCCCGGATGGTGAGGCGCCTCCTGTCCGGTCGGGACGCCCGGGAGCTGGAGCGGGCCGCCGGCGTCTACGCGGCCCGGCTCATCGACTCGGGCCTGCGACCCGAGATGGTCGAGGAGGTCCGCAGGCACGTGGCGGCCGGCCACAGGACGCTCTTCGTGTCGGCATCACTCGAGGACTACCTGTTGCCGATAGCCCGCTACCTCGGGATGTCGGGTGTGATCGCGGTGGAGCTCGAGCGCCGAGACGGACGGCTCACCGGCCGGTTGGCGGCGCCGAACGTGAGGGCGGAGCAGAAGGCCGTGAGGCTCCGTGAGCACCTGGGCGCACCGTCCTCGGGACCACTCGAGGGCATCGAACTCTGGGCCTACGGGAACAGCTCCGGTGACCATGCGCTGCTGGAGATGGCAGACCACGCCCTGTGGCTCGGAGCGCCCGAGAAGCGCCCGCCCGGGGTGGAGCAGTACGGGCCCACCACCGCCTTCGGCACCTCGTCGTCGGGTCGGTGAGGGTCAGCCCAGCAGGTCCTCGAGTGCCCCGCGGAGCTCCGGGAACCTGAACTCGAATCCGGCCTGCTCGAGGACCCTGGGCACGACGCGCTGGCTCGTCAACAGCAGCGAGTCCGCCAGTTCGGAACCGAACAGCAACCGGGGGCCGGCCATCGGGATCACCGTGGTGGGCCGGTGCAGGACCGCTCCCAGGGTCTTGGTGAACCTGGCATTGGACACCGGGTTGGGCGACGTGAGGTTGACCGGCCCGCTGATCGCCGCGTCGAGCAGGAAGCGGATGGCGCGCACCTCGTCATCGATGTGGATCCAGCTCATGTACTGCCGCCCGCTGCCCACGCGGCCACCCAGGCCCAACCTGAACGGCGTCAGCTGCCGCGCCAGCGCACCACCCCTGGGCGAGAGCACGATCCCGGTGCGCAGGTGCACGACCCGAGTACCCGCCTGCTCGGCTGCTGCTGTGGAGGCCTCCCATGCCTGGCAGACCGTGGCAGGGAAGTCGTCGCCGGCGGGTCCGGTCTCGTCGGTCTCGCGGTCCGAGGTGTCCCCGTAGTAGCCCACTGCCGAACCCGACAGGAGCACCGGCGGCGGACGATCCAGAGCGGCAAGGGTCTCGCACAACAAGGTGGTGCCGTCCACCCTGGAATCGAGTATCCGCCGCTTCTGGGCATCGGTCCACCGCTTGTCGCCGATGCCCTCACCGGCGAGGTGGATGACGGCGTCGAGCCCCTCGAAACCGGCTGCGTCGATCTGGCCCGCACGCGGGTCCCAGCCGATCGTCTCGCCGACGACGTTCGCGCTGCCGGGCCTCACCACCGGGAGGACCTTGTGGCCCGCGTCGCGCAGGGCCTCCACCAGTGGCCGTCCGAGGAGCCCGGTGGACCCCGTGACGGCGAGGGCGAGCCGGTCGCTGCCGGCCGGATCCGCGGCCATCAGCGGTCCGACACCTTGCGCCAGATCGGGCGCGGCAGGTTGCGGAACACGAAGAACAGGTAGGCCAGCAGTCCGGGGACCCACACGGTCTCGGAGCCCTTGGCCAGCCCGTTGGTGATGGCCTCGGCAACCTTGTCGGGAGTCGTCGAGAACGGTGCGGCCTCCATGCCCTCGGTCATCTTGGAGTGGACGAACCCGGGCCTCACGACCATCACCCTGATGCCCTCGCCGGCAAGTGAGTCACCGAGGCCCTGGCCGAAGGCATCCAGCCCCGCCTTCGTGGCGCCGTAGACGAAGTTGTCCTTGCGCGCCCGCACCCCGGCGACCGAGGACATGAGCACGATCGCGCCGTGACCCTGCTCCCTCATGTGCCTCGCCACGACCAGGCAGGACGAGACCAGCCCGGTGGTGTTGATGTCGAACGCCTTCGCCGCGAACTCGGGATCCGCCTCGAATGCGGCCTGGTCGCCCAGTATCCCGGCCGGGGCGTAGACGAGGTCGATGTCGCCATGGGTGGCGAAGACCTCGCCGATGACCTTGTCGTGGCTTCCCACGTCGGTGGCCTCCCAGTGGATCGTCTCCACCGTCGTGGCCCCTGCGTTCCTGGCGGCCTCCGCGACGACGTCCATGTCGTCCTCGGGCCGGCCGGCCAGCACGACGGTGTGGCACCGGCGGCGGGCCAGGCGTGTCACCAGCGCCCGGCCGATGTCGGATCCCCCACCGAGGACCAACACAGACTGCACCTCGCCGAGAGCATCACGCACGACAACCTCCGTTCAGGGCGCGGATCCTGGCACCGCCCACCGATGGCGCAGGTTAGGTGATCCGACGACGATCGCCACGCTGGGGCTGGGGCATCCCCGGTGGCGCGCGTAGCCTCGCCCCGGTGAGCACGCGCACGCTGATCATCCTCGCACTCATCTGTGGCCTGGCGGTCGTCGTGGCGTTCGCGATCCAGGCGATCCAGATTCTCTGAGGGGCCGACGGGCATGCCCGTCACCGCTCGATAGGCTCGCAGGCGTGAGCGAACAGCATTTCGACCTCGTTGTCATCGGCGGCGGCCCCGCAGGCTACGGATCCGCCCTCTACGGCGCATCGGCGGGGCTCCAGGTGGCACTGGTCGAGTTCGACAAGCTCGGCGGCACCTGTCTGCACCGTGGATGCATCCCCGCCAAGGAACTTCTCGAGACGGCGTCCATCGTGCGCACGATCAAGCACGCTGGGGACTTCGGTGTGGAGGTCGAGGGCCGCGCGGTGGACTGGACCCGCACGCTCGCCCGCAAGCAGGAGGTGGTGGACCGCCTGGCGGGCGGAGTCGGTTCGCTGCTCAAGGGCCGCAAGGTCACCGTGTTCAACGGGCGGGGGACCCTCGGGGCGGACCGTTCCATCGAGGTCGCGAACCCCAACGGCGAGCGCACCACGATCTCCGGCGACGCAATCATCCTGGCCAGCGGTTCGGTGCCCCGGACGATCCCGGGCTTCGAACCCGACGGCGAACGCGTGGTGACCTCCGACGAGTTCTTCCACATCGCCCAGGTGCCGGTGAACGCGGTGGTGATCGGTGGCGGGGCCATCGGTTGCGAGTTCGCCTCCACACTCGCGGACCTCGGGAGCGAGGTGACGGTCCTCGAGGCCCTGCCCAAGATCCTTCCGTTGTGCGACGAGGACGTGACCCGCGTGGTTCAGCAGTCCTTCAAGCGCCGGGGGATCACGGTGCGCACCGGGGTGTCGGTCACCGGCCACACCCCGACCGCCGGGGGCACCACGGTGCAACTGGACGACGGCACCTCGATCGAGACGAACCTCGTGGTGGTCTCGATCGGACGCGTGCCCTACACGTCGGGCCTGCTCGGTGAGGGCACCGGGGTCTCGGTGTCGCAGCGGGGCCACATCGAGGTCGACGACCACTACCGCACCGCTGCTGCGTCGGTGTGGGCGATCGGCGACGTCATCGACACCCCTGCCCTGGCGCATGTCGGCTTCGCCGAGGGGATCTGTGTGATCAAGGACATCCTCGGCGAGGATCCCGCCCCGGTGGACAACGACCGGGTGCCCTGGGCCATCTACTGCCATCCGGAGGTCGCCTTCGCCGGGCACTCGGAGGCGTCCGCCAAGGAGGCGGGACACGACGTGGTCACCTCCAAGCACCGCTTCGCCGGAAACAGCCGCGCCATGATCCTCGGGCAGACCGAAGGGCTTGTGAAGGTGATCGCCGAGAAGGACCGCGACGGCCGGGCAGGCCGGATCCTGGGGGTGCACATGGTCGGCCCCTGGGTCACCGAACAGCTCTCCGGTGGCTACCTGGCGGTCAACTGGGAAGCCACGGTCGACGAGGTGGCCGAGTTCATACAGCCCCATCCGTCGCTCACGGAGCTGTTCGGCGAGACGATGCTGGCCATGACCGGCCGCTCACTGCACGGATGACCTCCTGCGATGCGCCAATGACCGAGATGCAAACGAACCCGTTCCACGAGGAGCCCTGATGCCCGACGTCGTACTACCGCAACTCGGCGAGTCCGTGACCGAAGGGACCATCACACGGTGGTTCAAGTCGGTGGGTGACACCGTCGTCGAGGACGAACCCCTCTTCGAGGTGTCGACCGACAAGGTCGACACCGAGGTCCCCGCCCCGGCCTCCGGGGTGCTCACCGAGGTGCGCGTCGAGGAGGGCGACACCGTCGAGGTCGGCACCGTGCTGGCCGTGCTCGGTGAGGGGCAACCCGCTCCCGGTTCGGCTCCCGCGGCACCCGAACCCGCACCGGAACCGGAACCGGCTCCCCGACCAGAACCCGCACCCGCACCCGCAGCTCCTCCGAGCGAACCGGCCCGGGCCCCCGCTCCTGCAGCGGCTCCGACGGCAGCTGCTGCGACCGGTGCCGCACCGCGGGGGCAGGCCGAGCCGAGCATCGCGGAAGGCCGTCTGTTGTCGCCGCTGGTGCGGCGCCTGGTCGAACAGCACGGCCTGGACGTCGACTCGATCACCGGCACCGGCATCGGAGGACGCATCACCCGCGAGGACGTGCTCGACGCGGTTGATGCCGCGGCCTCCGCACCCGTCCGGGAGCCCGCCCCTGCGCCGGCCCCACCCCGTGCCCCCGCCGCGCCCTCCCCGGCAGCATCGCCCAGCGGGCCGGGCCCGACCGCAACTCCTGGTCCTTCGCCCGCTCCCGCCGCCCCACGTGCCGCCGGCGGTGACGTGGTGGAACCGCTCAACCGGATCCGGCGCATGACCGGTGAGCTGATGTCGCAGTCGCGTGACACCTCGCCCCACGTGATCACGATGGTGGAGGTCGACTACTCGGCGATCGAGGCCGCTCGCCTGCCGCGCCGCGGGGAGTTCGCGGCCGAGCACGGCTTCTCGCTCACCTACCTTCCGTTCATCACACGGGCCGTGGTCGACGCGCTCGCGAAGTACCCGCACATGAACGCCTCGATGGGCGACGGGGAGATCATCCTGCACGGCGAGGTGCACATGGCCATCGCGGTCGACCTCGACTTCCAGGGCCTGCTCGCCCCGGTGGTCCGCGATGCCCACGAGAAGCGGCTCAGGGCGATAGCCGACGACATCTCGGATCTGGCCGGTCGCGCCCGCAACAAGCAACTCGGCCCCGACGAACTCACCGGTGGAACCTTCACGCTGTCCAACTCCGGGGCGTACGGCTCGTTCATGGTGGCTCCGATCATCAACCAACCGCAGGTGGCGATACTCAGCACCGACGGGGTGTCCCGCAAGCCGGTGGTGGTGACCGACGAGTCGGGTGGTGAGGCGATAGCCATCCACCCGGTGGGGAACCTCACCCTGGTGTGGGACCACCGGGCCTTCGACGGCGCCTACGCGGCCTCGTTCCTCTCCGAGGTGCGCGAGATCATGCAGACGCGCGACTGGAACACCGAGTTCTGAGTTGGTCGCCCCGACCACGGCCGAGCGCGCAATCCCGGGATCCGGGGTGGCAGGCACGGGCGCGCCGCTGAGGACGCGTTGGCTGGGGCGCGTGGCGTACGACGAAGCCCTGGCGCTGCAACGGGGGATCCACGGGAGGGGCCTCGCCCGCGGCCCGGGATCCGCTGCGCCCGAGGACCACCTCCTGCTGCTCGAGCACCCCCACACCTACACCCTCGGCCGAAATGCGGATCGCCGCAACGTGCCCTCCGACCCCGACGCGTTGGGCGCGGTGGTGGTCGAGACAGACCGTGGGGGTGACGTCACCTACCACGGGCCCGGCCAACTGGTGGCCTATCCCCTCGTGGCGCTCGCCGATGACAGAGGGCTCACCGCGACCGAGGGCGGTGCGCCGGTGGGCCGAGCCTGGGTCGGGCTGCTCGAACAGGTGCTCATCGAAGCACTCGCCTCCATCGGGATCGTCGCTGCCCGTCGGGAGGGCTATCCCGGGGTGTGGGTCGCGGGGCGCGAGAAGATCGCTGCCATCGGGGTGAGGGTCGAACGCGGGCGCACCCTCCACGGCATCGCGGTCAACGTCGATCCCGACCTGTCCATGTTCAGGCACTTCGTGCCCTGCGGCATCACCGACGGAGGGGTCACCTCGGTTCGTGCCCAGGGTTCCTCGGCGTCACTGCGGGAGGTGGCCGATGCAGTGGTGGACGCGTTCGTCGGGCACTGGGCTCCCTGCCGTCACGACCGCAGCGACACGGTGTGGCGTTCCCCGTCGGAGGGGGGCACCGACCCGGGACCGCAGGGAGGGCCGGACCTGAGCCCGTTCTCCAGGGGTCTGGCACCTGCGGCGGGCGCCGCCGGTCCGAACGGGCCGGGGGAGAACGCACACGAGGGGACCTCGCTGCGCATGCAGGGACGACTCGAGGAGGCCGGGGTGACCCAGGCGGTGCGCATCACCGAGCGCAAGCCTCCGTGGATGCGCGCCCGGGTCCACCACGACCCGAGCGTGATGTCCCTGCGTTCGACGTTGTCGGACCTGGACCTCGTCACCGTGTGCGAGGAGGCCGGGTGTCCCAACCTCTCGGAGTGCTGGTCCGCCGGCACCGCGACGTTCATGGTCAACGGTGAACGCTGCACGCGCGCATGTGGCTTCTGCCTCGTGGACACCCGCAAGCCCCGACCCCCCGACCCCGACGAACCGGCCCGTGTGGCCGAGGCCGTCTCGCGGATGGGGCTCGAGTTCGCCGTGGTGACCACCGTGGCACGTGACGACCTGCCCGACGAGGGCGCCACCCAGGTGGCGGAGACCGTCCGCGCCATCCGACGTGGATCCCCGGGCACCTCGGTGGAGGTGCTGATCTCCGACTGCAGGGGCAGGGAGGATGCGCTTCGGATCATCTTCGATGCCCGGCCCGACGTGTGCAACCACAACGTCGAGACGGTTCCCCGTCTGCAGCGTGCGGCTCGGCCCTCGGCCGGGTACGCACGGTCCCTGGCGGTGCTCGCCCGTTCGGTCGACGCGGGGCTCGTGACCAAGTCGGGGCTGGTGCTCGGGATGGGTGAGACCGCGGAGGAGGTCGAGGGCACCCTCGCCGACCTCGCGGCCGTGGGTGTGTCGATCGTGACCATGGGACAGTACCTGCGGCCCACGGCCCACCACCTGCCCGTGTCCCGCTGGTGGACCCCCCGGGAGTTCGACGAGTTCGCCCGAATCGGACGGGCACTGGGGATCGCCCACGTGGAGTCATCGCCGTTCACACGCTCCAGCTACCACGCAGAGACCGCGGCGGCCGCACTCGGTCCCAGCTGCGGCAACCCCGGAACACGGAGCTGAGAAGATGGGCCTGCTGGCACGCAACCCTCAACACGACCGCCGCGAACAGGGGTCCGCCGAGCCACTCGGGGCTCCACCGCAGTACGCCACGGGCACCGTGCACCACGACGCGATCACGCCGGAGGGGGTGCTGCATCACACGCAGCGCTTCGAGCAGGGCCGGCTCGTCGAGTGGAGCCTCGACCCGGGGCCCGGCCCCTGGGCGCTGGTCACCCACGGCGAACCGACCGAGCCGTACCACCGTGGCCCGACCACCGCTGCACAGGTCTCCTCGGCGCGGATCCGCACCGGCGACACCGAGATGCCGATGCCGCCGCTCGACGACCTTCCCGACCCACGCTTCGAGGAGCTCGACCACGTGCCGGACGCCACCGCCCGGCTCCGCTTCGAGATCGCCTCGTCACCGGTGGGAGACGTGCTCTGCGACGTGCGCTACGAGGAGGGACGCCGTCCGTGGGCGAAGGTGGTCGACGAGTGGCTCCCCACGCGGTCCGGTGAGCCGGCACACGGTGCGCCGGAGATCCACGTCGGGGTCTCCTTCGCCAACTACCTGCGGATGCGCACCGGCGAGCGCAGCTCCCTCGAGGCGATCGCGGACGGTGGGACGGTGGGTGAGACCCGCTGGACGTTGCTGTTGCTGCTCCACGGGATCTACCAACAACCCCGGTACATGGAGATCTACCGTTCGCTGCCCAGGGTGCCCGAGGAGCTCGGGTGGTGGGGCGAAGCCGCGCAGTTCATACCGACCGATGCGACCCCACGCTGAGTCGGGTCGACGACAAGTGAGCCCCAGGAGGCACAGATGATCCGTTGGAGTGACGAACAGGAGATGGTCCGCAGCGCCGTGCGCGAGTTCGTGGACTCCGAGATCCGCCCGCACCGCGAGGAACTCGAGTTCGGCGAGATGCCGCCCTATGACCTGTTGCGCAAGATGTTCAAGACCTTCGGCATGGATGCCATGGCACGCGACAGCTTCGCGAAGCGCATCGAGCGTGAACGGGCCATCGAAGCCGGGGCGGACCGGGCCGAGGGTGGCGAGGGACGTGGGGGACGCAGCGCGGACCAGGTGGCGTTCTCGATCATCCCGATCATCGAGTTGTGCCGGGTGTGTCCCGGGATGGTCACCGCGATGGGGGTGTCGATGGGGCTCACCGCCTCCGCGGTCATGTCCAAGGGAACGATCGAACAGAAGGAACGCTGGGGACTCGACCTGCTGACCATGGACAAGATCGGGGCCTGGGCGATCACCGAACCCGACTCCGGCTCCGACGCCTTCGGTTCTATGAAGTCGACCGCACGGCGCGACGGCGACGAGTACGTGCTCAACGGGTCCAAGACCTTCATCACCAACGGGCCCTACGCGGACACGATCGTGTTCATCTGCAAGCTGGACGAGGGCAACCCGCCCGCGGAGCGCACGGTGCTGCAGTTCGTGCTGGACTCGGGCATGGAGGGCCTCGAACAGCCGAAGCCGTTCACGAAGATGGGCATCCACTCGAGTCCCACCGGCATGCTCTACCTGAACGACGTGCGAGTCGGGCGGGACCGGCTGCTGGGTGGCAGCGAGGAGGCCTTCAAGGGTTCCGGGGGCAAGGAGGCCTCCAAGGCCACGTTCTCGATCGAACGCACCGGTGTCGCGGCGATGGCCCTCGGCATCGTCGACCGCTGCCTCGAGCTGAGCCTGGACTACGCGCGCGAGCGCGAGCAGTTCGGCCAACCCATCGGGCAGTTCCAGCTGATCCAGCTCAAGCTGGCCAGGATGGAGGTGGCTCGCATGAACCTGCAGAACCTGGTGTTCCGTCACATCGAGATGGCAGCCGAGGGGGAGGCGATCGACTTCGCCGAGGCGTCCGCAGCGAAGCTCTACGCGGCGCAGACCGCGACCGAGGTCGCCATGGAGGCGGTGCAGCTCTTCGGTGGCAACGGCTACATGGCGGAGTTCGAGGTCGAACAACTCGCCCGCGACGCCAAGGTGCTGCAGATCTATGCCGGCACTGACGAGATCCAGGTGTCGCAGATCGCGCGCTCGTTGCTCGGCAGCTGAGTCGAGAGGGTCCAGGGGTAGTCTGCCCAGCGCAATGGACACAGGAGCGAGTGTGGGCGACACGGCATCACAGGTGGTTGCGGAGCCGTTCCGCGAGCTGCTCGGGCGCATCGAGGCCGAGGCGGCAGAGGGGCTGTTCCACACCGCTGCGCAGCTCGTGGTGGACCTCCGCGGGGAGCGGGTGCTGGACGCGGCGGTCGGCAGGACCCACCTGCACGAACCCTTCCGCACCGACACCCTCAGCGCCCTCTACTGCACTGCGAAGCCGCTCGTGGCGGTGGCGGTGCTGGTGTTGGTGGAGGACGGCGAGCTCAGCATGGACGACCGCCTGAGGGACGTGGTGCCGGGGCTCGACACGCCGTGGATCGCGGACCGCACGGTGGAGGAGGTGCTCGCACACACCGCCGGGTTGCACACGGTCGACACCGTCACCGCGCGCGTTCTGCCCGAGTCGCTGAGGGAACCCTGGTTGCAGGCCAGTCCACCCCCGGTCGGGTGGCGATTCGGCATCGACCGCTCCTATGGGGAGTTCGGTGGCTGGTACCTGCTCGGCAAGGTGCTGGAGGAGATCGGTGAGGCCCCCTACGGCGAGTTCGTGACCGAACGGGTCCTGCGCCCCTACGGGATCCCGCCGGAAGACCTGGTCGTGCGCTTCGACCCTGCGACGTTCCAGGAGCTGCGCGGGCGCATCTCGGTCACCTTCGACCTGACCCTCGAGGCGCCGGTGCCGTTGCTGGCCGAGGTGGGCTCCGAAACGGCCTGCGAATGGAACCCCGCCTTCGGCAGCTACGGGACGATGGGTGCCATGGCAGCGTTCTACCGCGGGTTGCTCGGGGACCTGGCGGGTGCGGGGCGGGTGGTCGGCGCCGACCTCCTCGCCGATGCGGTCACGGCCCGCCTGCCCCTGAGCGAGGACGTCACCCTCGGCCGCCCGGCCGGGTTCGGGCTCGGGTTCATGACCCCGCTGTCATCGCACGAGTTCGGCCAGGCGCCATCACCCTCTGCGTTCGGCCACGCCGGCCAGGGCGGTACGAGCTTCGCCATGGCGGACCCGGAACGGGACCTCGTGGCAGCGGTGCTGTTCAACGCGGGACTGGATGCCGACACGGCCCTGTCGTTCAGGCGGGTCAACCTGGTCGACTCCATCTACAGGGGTGTGGACCAGCTCGGATGATCGAGTTCGACGCTGCCACGTTCCTGTTGCAGTGGGCCACCGGCGGACTCGCGTTCGGTTGGGTCACGACCCGGCGCAGGGAGGTCTCCCTCGGATACGGCTGGATGCTGCGGATCGTCTTCGGCGTGATCGCGATCGGTGCCGCAGTGGTCGGGTTCCGCTATGACCCGGTGCCACTCAGGGACCTGAGTGCGATCGGTGTGGCGCTCGCATGCGCGGCAGTGCTCTGGGTGTCCTACCGGCACAGGGCTGCGGGGGTGGAGCTGCAGAGACAGCGGGTGCGGGTGCGTTCCGCCCGGGTGGAGGCAATGACCGGGATCGAGCGCGAGGTCGAGACCTTCGACGAGTCGGTGGGCGAGTTCGACCCGCGCCTCGACCTCGTGGCACCTGCGATCGGGCTTCTGGGCCTCGTGGCCGGAGGCTTCGCTGCCGGTGACCCGGTGTGGCTGGCGCTCGCCCGGACCCTGGTCGGGGCGGCCTTCCTGGGGGCGGTGAGCGACGCCATGCTCCTCGGTCACTGGTACCTCACCCAACCCGGCCTGCCCCGGGCTCCGCTGTTGGAGCTGGTCCGCTGGCTCGGACTGCTCTGGCCGGTGGAGGTGATCCTGTTGCTGTTGCCACCCGGAATGGTGCAGGTGCTGGCCGGTTCGATCGACGACGGCTACAACGGGATGCTCGGGTGGTTCTGGCTGGCCTCGGCGCTGACCACGATCGTGCTGGTCGTGGTCACCAGGCTGGCGCTGCGCGAGCGGGAGTACTCGGCGGTCATGGCGGCGACCGGGCTGCTCTACCTGGCGTTGCTCACCGCGTTCGGAACCGACGTCGTGGCCCGTGCCGTGCTCTCGGGGGCGACCGGCTGAAGCGGTCGGGTCCCGGGCCACCGGTCGACCCCGATCGCCGGGTCGCCAGCCATCGAGCCCGTGCGCGCGGGCTCGTGGAGCCGAAATGTGCCATATGGCCCATTTCCTGCAGCCACGCATGGTCTCGTTCAGTCACACGTACACTTCATGTGTCAGGGCAACTCTGGTAGAGCCTGACGCAGGGTTGACCGCCGGTCCAATGGCCTGTAGAACGGCACGAGGCCGGGTGGAGTGCAGATGGGACATGGTGAGTGCGGCGCGAAAGAGGCGATGACCGTGGACGCTCGTGAGGAGCATGCGCCGGTGCTGGAGAGGCGCAGCGGTTCCTCGGGCTACTCGGGTCCGGAGCGCCGGTCGACCACGACCGCTGGAATAGCCGCGGCGCGCGGGACCTCCCGGGGCCCGTCGCGCAGCACGGAGCACTACGTGGCGATGGCCGTCGATGCGCTGCTCGTGATGGCGAGCCTCGCGTTGGGGATCACCGTCTGGGCACTCGGACACCAACCCGTGCCCACCCGGAGGATCAGCGAGCTGGTCTGGTTCTCGCTGGCCTCACTGCCGGTGTGGATCCTCGTGTTCCGCTGGCAGCGGCTGTATGCAGAGCGCGACGACAGCCGATTCATCGCCGATGTGCTCAGGGTCGTCAACGGCGTCGGCCTCGGCGCCCTGGCGTTCATCCTCCTCGCCTGGCCGATCAACCTCGAGTTGCCCCGCACGGCCGTGGTGGTGGCGGTGGTCGTCCTGGCCCCGGTGCTGCTGGTCGAGCGACAGCTGATCCGAACTGTGGTGCGCCGGCGCCGCCGCCGTGGCGTGGGCCTGCGCCCGGTGGCGATTCTCGGGGCCAATGCCGAGGCGATCTCGCTCGCGGAGACCCTCGTGGACCCGGTGCTGGGACGCAACGTCGTCGGATTCATCTCGACCAGGGAGAACGTGCCCGAGGTTCTCTCGGGTCTGCCGGTGCACGTCACCACCAATCCGGCGGCCACCGCCGCCTCCCTCGATGTGGAATGCGTCGTCATAGCGGCGACCTCGCTCGACTCGACGGCTCCCACGGGCCTGCTGCGTTCGTTCCTGGACCGGCACATCGCGGTTGAGATGACTTCGGCGTTCACGGGGGTCGCGAACGACCGGATCCACGTGCACACGCTCGGCCCGTACCCGCTGATGGCGATCGACCGGGGCTACCGCGGTGGGTGGCGCGCCACCGCCAAGCGGGCCTTCGACCTGGTGGTGTCGGTGTCGCTGCTCGTGCTGCTGGCGCCGCTGCTGGCCGTGTCGGTGATCGCGGTGAAGCTCGACACCGAGGGCCCTGTGTTCTACTCCCAGGCGCGACTCGGAAGGCGTGCACGTCCCTTCCAGCTGCACAAGATCCGCACGATGGTGGTCGGGGCCGACTCGATGAAGGACGACCTGCGGGAATCCAACGAGTCCGACGGACCGCTGTTCAAGATGTCGGAGGATCCACGGGTCACCCGTGTCGGCCGGGTGCTGCGCAAGTTCAGCATCGACGAGATCCCGCAGCTGTGGAACGTCATCAAGGGCGAGATGAGCCTCGTCGGTCCCCGGCCCGCCCTGGCCAATGAGGCCGAGGCCTGGAGTGACGAGCTCCGGCACCGCCTGCGGGTGCGGCCGGGACTGACCGGCATGTGGCAGGTCAACGGCCGCAGCGACACCAGCTTCAGCGAGTACGAGCGCCTCGACCTCTTCTACATCGACAACTGGTCGATCCTCACCGACCTCGGGATCCTCGCCCGAACCGTCCCGGCGGTGCTGTCCCGCAAGGGTGCCGCCTGAGCCGGCAGCCGGTTCACCTGGCCACGAAGTACTTCGCCCGGGGGTGGTGGCAGACTATCGCCGAGGTGGTCTGCTCCGGTTGGTACTGGAACCCGGTGTCCTCCGAGACCTCGACCCCGATCCGGTCGGCTCCGAGGAGTTCCGCCACGGTCTGGTTGTCCTCGAGGTCGGGGCACGCCGGGTAGCCCCAGGAGTATCGCCCGCCGCGGTACTTCTGGCGGAACAGACCGGCCAGTGCCTCGCTGGTGGGCGAACCGCCGACCCCCTCGGGGTCCTCGTCTGCGAACCCCCACTCCTCGCGGATGCGGCGGTGCCACATCTCCGCCAGCGCCTCGGCCATCTCCACGCCGAGGCCGTGCAGCAGCAGGTAGGCCTGGTACTCATCGGCGGCGAAGAGCTCTGCGCAGCGCTGCGAGACCGCGCGACCCATCGTGACGATGTGGAACGCCGCGTAGTCGGGGTCACCCGAGCCGGGCCGGCCATCCTCGAGGGGCCGGAAGAAGTCCGCGATGCACAAGTGGGGTTCCTTGCGCTGCCGCGGGAACGACATGCGCGCTGCTTCGGTGCTGCGTGACTCGTCGCTCCATATCACCAGGTCGTTGCCGTCGGCGTTGACAGCGAAGTAGCCGTAGGCCACCTGCGGAACCAGGAGGCCCTCGGCTCGGGCCGAGGCGAGCTGCTCGCGCAGCAGGGGACGCAACCGTTCCTTGAACTCGGCATCGGACTCCGGTGGACCCTCGCCGCGCTTGTCGGGCCGGAACTGCCACTGGTTGCGGAACAGCGCCGTCTCGTTGACCCATTCCGCGATCTCGTCGATCGACAGACCCTTCACGATGCGTGAGCCGACGAACGGCGGCACGAACACCTCGTTGTCGGTGGAGACCTCGGGGGAGCGGGCCGGCAGGTCCACGGGTTCCTCGGAGGTGCTGCGCCGCGGGATGTCGCGACCGCCCGGGGCGCGACCGAAGTCCGGGTCGTCCTCACCGGTGCGCTTGATGTCCCCCAGACGGTCCATCACCGCCAGGCCCTCGAAGGCGTCCTTGCCGTAGAAGAGCCGGCCCTCGTAGACCTCCCTCAGGTCCCGCTCCACATATGTGCGGGTGAGGGCGGCCCCACCCAGCAGCACCGGGATCCGCGAGAGCTCCCGGGTGTTCAGCTCCTCGAGGTTCTCGCGCATGATCAGGGTCGACTTGACCAGCAGGCCCGACATGCCGATGGCATCGGCATCCACCTGGAGGGCCTTGTCCACCATCTCGGTGATCGAGATCTTGATCCCGAGGTTGTGGACCTCGTAGCCGTTGTTGGACAGGATGATGTCCACCAGGTTCTTGCCGATGTCGTGCACGTCTCCCTTCACCGTGGCGAGCACGATCCGACCCTTGCCGCCGGATGCGTCGGTTGCCTCCATGAGCGGTTCCAGGTGGGCCACGGCGGCCTTCATCGTCTCGGCCGACTGCAGCACGAAGGGCAGCTGCATCTCGCCGGCACCGAACAGCTCGCCCACCACCTTCATGCCCGAGAGCAGGATCTCGTTGATGATGTGGAGTGGTTCGTGGCCCGAGGCGAGCGCCTCGTCGAGGTCGTCGGTGAGTCCGTTGCGGTCCCCGTCGATGATCCGTCGGCTGAGGCGTTCCTCCACGGGCCAACCCGAGCGGTCCTCGGCGGGTCCCTCCTCGACGGTCACGTCCTCGAAGAGCTCGAGCAGTTTCGCCAGCGGGTCATAGGACTCGTCCCCTCCGGAGAGGGCCCCGCTCGCTCCCCGGCGGTCGTGGATCAGGTCGAGGCAGACGTCACGTTGCTCCTCGGGGATCCGGTTGAGCGGGAGGATCTTGGCGGCGTGGACGATCGCGGAGTCCAGGCCGGCTTCGGTGCACTCGTGCAGGAACACGCTGTTGAGCACGTGGCGGGCTGCGGGCTTGAGCCCGAAGCTCACGTTCGACACCCCGAGGGTGGTGTGGACCCCGGGCAGCTCGGTCCTGATCCTCCTGATCGCCTCGATGGTCGCCAGCGCGTCGCCGCGCAGGTCGTCGTCGCCGGTCGACAACGGGAACGTGAGGGCGTCGAAGATGAGGTCGGAGGACTCCAGTCCGTAGCGCTGGGTGGCGATGTCGTGGATCCGGTGCGCCACACGCATCTTCCACTCGGTGTCGCGCGCCTGGCCCTCCTCGTCGATGAGCAGGCATATGACGGCGGCACCGTAGGTGCGGGCGAGGGTGAACACCCGGTCCAGACGTGACCCCTCACCCTCACCATCCTCGAGGTTCGCGGAGTTGAGGATCGCCCGGCCCCCGAGGTGGACCAGACCGGCCTCCATCACCTCGGGCTCGGTCGAGTCGAGCACGAGTGGTACCGACGCCTGTGTGGCGAACCGGCTCGCGATCTCGTCCATGTCGACGGTGCCGTCGCGCCCGACGTAGTCGACGCACACGTCCAGGATGTGGGCACCCTGGGCGACCTGGTCGCGGGCCATCTGCACGCAGGTGTCCCAGTCACCCTCGATCATCGCCTCGCGGAACGCCTTCGATCCGTTGGTGTTGGTGCGCTCGCCGATGATCAACAGGTCGGTGGCACCCGGGGCGGAGTCCCCCGCACCGGATGCCGGGAAGGACACCGCCGAGTAGATGGAGGTGACCCCGGGCTCGAAGGCCGCCGTGCGCTCGCCCGGAGCGCGGTCGCCCACCGCGTCGACCAGCTGGCGGATGTACTCCGGGGTCGTGCCGCAGCACCCACCGACCACAGCTACTCCGTAGTCCTCCACGAAGCGCCGTTGGTGCTCCACGAACTCCTCGGGTCCCAGGTCGTAGTGCATGGCGCCGTCGACCACCGAGGGGAGACCTGCATTCGGCAGGCAGGCGATCGGTACGCGGCTGTGAGCCGAGAGGTGCCGGAGGTGCTCGCTCATCTCCGCGGGCCCGGTGGCGCAGTTGATCCCGATCACATCGGGATGGATCGCATCGAGGGCCACGAGTGCTGCACCGATCTCGGTGCCCGGGAGCATGCGGCCGGTCAGCTCGATGGTGACCTGGGCCTGGATCGGGACCTCTCGACCGGCTTCGCCCATGGCGATACGGCAGCCGTTCACCGCTGCCTTGAGGCCGAGCAGGTCGAACTGGGTCTCGACCACGAACAGGTCGACACCACCCTCGAGCAGGCCGCGTGCCTGCTCGGCGTACATGTCGCGGAGTTCCCGGTAGGAGATCTGCCCGAGGGACGCGAACTTCGTTCCCGGACCCATGGAGCCCGCCACGAACCGGGGGTTCGACTCGGTGCTGAACTCATCCACGACCGAGCGGGCGATGCGTGCGGCCTTCTCCGAGAGCTCCCTCGCCCTGTCCGCGATGCCGTACTCCCCGAGGGGCACGGCGAAGGAGCCGAAGGTGTTGGTCTCGACCGCGTCGGCACCCGCTTCTAGGTACTCCCGGTGCATCTGCGCCACGAGCTCCGGGCGCGTGTCGACCAACAGCTCGTTGCAGCCCTCGAACTGGGGGCCACCGAAGTCCTCCGCGGTCAGGTCGTGCTGCTGCAGCCAGGTCCCCGTGGCGCCGTCGAACACGATGACCTTCTCGGTCAGACGCTTCAGGTAGGGGTGCTCGGGTCGGGCCTTCTCTTCCATACACGATCCACGGTACAACCGCGGTGCGCCGGGGCCGGATTCGCAGCTGTCGGCCAGCACTAGGGTGGCCATGATGGACATCTACACGCGCACCGGGGACGACGGAACCACCGGGTTGCTCTTCGGTGGCCGCGTGTCGAAGGCGGATCCGGCGCCTGCAGCATACGGGGACGTCGACGAGGCCCAGGCGGCGATCGGTGTCGCACGTGCACACGTGGAGCGCGGCAGCGAACTCGACGAGGTGCTCGTCGGCCTGGAGGCCGACCTGTGGGTCGTGATGGCGGAGATGGCGACCGCGGTGGAGAACCGCCACAAGCTCGTCGCCGGTGCGTCACGGGTGACCTCGGGGATGGTCGATGACCTGGAATCCGCCATCGACCGCTACCAGGCCCGCTACGAACCTCCCAAGGAGTTCGTCGTGCCCGGCCAGGAACCGGTCTCGGCGTTCCTCGACCTGGCCCGTACCGTCACCCGGAGAGCCGAGCGCTCGGCGGTGGTTGCCATCGGCCAGGTCGCGGACAGCGAGGTGCTTCGCTACCTGAACCGCCTCTCGGACCTGCTCTTCGTGCTCGCCCGCTGGCGAGAGGGGGGTTGGGTCGCGGCCAAGGAGGTCCCGGGCCAGCCGCGGCGACCCGAGGACGACCCCCGCACTCCACAAGACCAACCGAACACCTGAGGAACTGCCATGGCCAAGAAGTCAGAACCCGGCGCGAAGCGCACCGAGTGGACTGCGGACCCGACTCCGCTTCCCACGGTGAAGGTCGCTTCATCGGTACCGGCGGGGGCCACTGCGGTGGCCGAGTTCGCATTCTCGGATCGCCTCAACCGGATACCCGGAATGGGCAAGGCGGCAGCGCAGCGCCGTGGTTTCTCAGGCGAGAGTGGATCGCTGCTGGTCATCGACGGCGGCGACGAGTCCGACAGCTCCGCCGTGCGGGTCGTCTGTGGCCTCGGCGAGAGCGACTCGGTTGACCCCGAGAGGATGCGTTCCGCCATCGCCGCCTTCACGAGGTCGGTCGCCAAGCACCGTCGAGTGGCAGTCGATCTGCTCGGTGACGACCTGGCCGACCTGCTCGGGACCGACACCACCGAACTGGTCGGCCTGGTGGCCGAGGCCGCGATCCTGGCCAACTACGACTACGTCCAGCTGCGCTCCTCCGAGGATGCCGGCCCGCGGCTCAACACGGTCACGGTCTGCGCCTCGGGCGACCTCAGGGCGATGCGATCCCGGGTCAGCCGGTCGAGTGCGGTGGCCGACGCGGTGTGCTTCGCCAGGGACATGGTCAACGCTCCGGGCGGGACGCTCACGCCCGAGCGCTTCGCCGGTGTGGCTGCCGAGCGCGCACGGTCCGCCGGCCTCTCGGTGGAGGTGCTCGACGAGGAATCGATCGCGCAGGAGAACCTCGGCGGAATACTCGCGGTCAACAAGGGCTCCTCGAACCCTCCCCGCCTGGTGAAGCTGACCTACGACCCGCCGGAGCAGGGCCCGCCGTCCGGGACCGTCGCGCTCGTGGGCAAGGGGATCACCTTCGATTCCGGTGGCCTGTCGATCAAGCCGGCGGAGTCGATGATCGGAATGAAGATGGACATGGGCGGGGCGGCGGCGGTGATCGCAGCCATGTGCTGCCTGCCCGCACTCGAGGTGCCGGTGCGGGTCGTGTCGTTCACCCCGATGACCGACAACATGACGGGTCCCGACGCGCAGCGCCCGGGTGATGTGTACACATCGCGCAACGGCACCACCGTGGAGGTCCTGAACACCGATGCAGAGGGACGGCTCGTTCTGGGGGAGGCACTGGTGCTCGCATCCGAGGAGGAGCCCGATGCGATCGTGGACCTGGCGACCCTCACCGGAGCGTGCATGATCGCCCTGGGTGAGCGGATAGCCGGTCTTATGTCCAACGACGACGACCTTCGCGACAAGGTGGCCGAGGCAGCCGTGCGCGGAGGCGAGAGGGTCTGGGCGCTGCCCCTGCCCACCGACTACGACCACCAGCTGGACTCGGACATCGCCGATGTGAAGAACATCGGGACCCGCTACGGCGGAAGCCTGACCGCAGGGCTGTTCCTCCAGCGCTTCGTGGGCGACGGCATCCCATGGGCGCACCTCGACATCGCGGGTCCCGCGATGGGCAACTCGGTCGACGGGGTGAACCCGAAGGGTGGAACGGGGTTCGGTGTGCGCACGCTCTGTGCGCTGCTCGCGGGTTGGACCGGTGCCGGTCCGGCGGAACCCGAGGTCGCACCGGGGGACTAGCTCCGGTTGCGCATGCTGCGCGGCAGGCGCCGCTCGAGGTGCCTGGGGAGCTCCGGCAGGTGCGTGCGGACCCCGAAGCAGCGCGAGTCGACGGGACCCCGAGCCGAAGCCGGGCCACCCCCGGGTGATGCCATGGGGCCGGAGCCCGGCTCGAGTGATCGCACGAGGTGGAAGTAGCCGAGGCGCTCCAGGCACCGCACCGACGGCGAGTTGGCGCCTGAACGACTGCCCAGACCGAGGGATCGGGCGAACTCCCGGTGGGGTACCTCGAAACCCTCGGGCGCGGACACGAGCCGGCGGCACAGCCAGCGCAGTGCGCACAGGGCGGACGGCCCGAGCACGGGTAGCCAGAAGACCTCTGCGTACTCCCCGAGCGGGTCGTGGCCCTGCACGGCCAGTTCCGGTTCCCACCAGGGGCGGATCAACAGGGTCTGGCTCCGGGTGCGGGCGTCGTCGTTGCGGGGTTTCACGGCCGTGAACCTAGGAAGGGCCGCCCGAGGTGTCAGCGGGCCGGGCGACCCGGAGGGGATTCGCGTTCGGGACAGCGGTGCTCTGTAGCGTCGTTGGCCGTGGACACGAGCGACAGCCCTGCGGTTCCGGCACGGCCGGTCCGGGCGCGCCGCCGGGCCGGTGTGCCCGGCGTCGCGGTGTCCCCCAGGCGTGTCCTGGCGATGTGCGCGGCCGTCCTCGTGTGTGCCGCGGTGACGCTGGGATCGGGAGCACCTGCGGGGGCGGGGGAGCCGTCGGGACTCCCGCAGTTGGGCACCGACCCGACGGCCTCGGCATCCGAGCCGGTGCCCACCGCGATGACCGGGGTCGTCGACCGGCGACCGACGCGCGACGGTCCGCTGGCGGTCGTGCTGCTGGCGGCCAACCTCATGATGCTCACCGGTGGCGGTTGGCTGCTGTGGCGGCGCTGTTCCTCCGCGGCCCCCGATCACTGACCGGGTCGGTCACACCGGCAGGAGTGGCGCTTGTCCCCACGCCACGGGCAACTTCCTACTCCAGCAGGCGACGGGCGAGGTCGGTACCGATCTCGAGGCTCGCAGTGGCAGCCGGTGAGGGTGCGTTGAGCACGTGCAGCGCCCGCAGGTTTCCCCGGTCGTCGCGGGACTCCTGGATCCGGAAGTCGTCCACGAGCATGCCGTCGGTGCTCACCGCCTGGGCCCGCACACCGGCCGTGGAGCGGACCAGGTCGCGACGCGACAACTCCGGGACCAGGCGCTGGAGGCTCTGGAGGAACAGGCCCTTGCGAACCGAGCGGAGCGCTTCCCGGGTTCCGCGGGCCAGGTGTTTGCGCGCCAGAGCCCGAAAGCCACGATCGGTCACCACCTCGGTGGAGTCACGCAGCGACACGTCCCTCCAGCGGTAGCCCTCGCGACTCAGCGCGATCACGGCGTTGGGTCCGGCGTGGACGCCGCCGGAGAGGTCCTTGGTCAGGTGCACGCCGAGGAACGGGAACGCCGGGTCCGGAACCGGGTAGATGAGGCCGTTGACGAGTCCGCACGCCCGTGGTCTCAGGTCGAAGAACTCGCCCCTGAACGGCACGATCGAGACGGTTGGCTCGAGTCCGCACGCGCGTGCCAGCCGGTCGGAGTGCAACCCGGCGCAGTTCACCAGGCAGCGCGCCGAGAGCTCGCCGTGATCGGTGACCACCCGGACCGTTGTGCCGGTGTGGGCGGAGACGACCTCGGTGCCGGTACGCACCTCGACGCCGAGTTCGGCGGCCTCGCGTGCCATGGCCAGGGCGACGGCCCGGTAGTCGATGATCCCGGTGGAGCCGACGTGCAGGGCGGCGATCGCCGCGACGTGTGGTTCCATCTCGCGTGCTTCCGATGCCTCGAGCATGCAAACCTCGAGGCCGTGCTCGGCGCCGCGCCTGTGGAGTGCCTCGAGTGCCGGGAGCTCGTCGGGTCGGGTCGCCGCGATGATCTTGCCGGTGACCCGGTGCGGGATGCCCATGTGGCGGGCGTAGGCGATGATCGAGTGGCTGCCCGCGATCGCAAAACGCGCCTTGAGGCTCCCGGGCGGGTAGTAGATGCCCGAGTGGATGACGCCGCTGTTGTGGCCACTCTGGTGTGAGGCGAGTTGGCTCTCCTTCTCGAGCACGACCACCCGGGTGCCGGGGCGGCTGCGCACCACCGCCCGGGCCGTGGCCAGACCCACGATCCCGCCACCCGCCACCACCAGGTCGACCTTCTCAGCCACGGCGCAGAGGGTACTGCGCAACAGGGGGCTTCCAACCCCACGGGTCCGCACCCGGGCGGTGCCGGGTCCGGGCCGGCGGCCCGTCCGGTCGTGGACGCGCCATCATGGTCGAACCGGATGACCGCGCGCTACGAGGGATCACTGGAAGTGGATGACCGCACAGGGAGACGAAACACGGTGCGCGGGAACCGCTCGGGGGGACTGGAGTCGGCCCGCCAGATCCTCTCGGAGGCACGACGGATCGCCGTGCTCACCGGTGCGGGGATCTCCACCGATGCGGGGATTCCCGACTTCCGTGGTCCCGAGGGTCTCTGGACGCTGAATCCGGCGGCGGAACGGGCCTCGACGATCGACAACTACCTGCGGGACACCGAGGCCCGCAAGGCCGCATGGCGCATGCGAACCGACAGCCGGCTGGTGGATGCGAGGCCGACCGCGGGACACAGGGCGCTGGTCGAGCTCGAGGCCCAGGGCCGCCTCGAGCACCTAGTCACCCAGAACATCGACGGCCTGCACCAGCGCGCAGGTACCAGCGCAGCTCTGCTCACGGAGGTCCACGGTTCGATCGACGGCTACGTGTGCGTCTCGTGTGGGGCGGGTGGACCGGTGTCGGTCGTAGTCGAGCGTGTCCGTGGCGGCGAGGAGGACCCACGCTGTGAGGACTGTGGTGGGATCCTCAAGACCACCGTGGTGATGTTCGGTGAGATGCTGCCCGCCGGGGCGATGCAGCGGGCAGACTCCGCGGTGGATGCCGCGGACCTGTTCCTGGCAGTCGGCACCACCCTCGAGGTGGGGCCCGTGAACGCCATGGCCTTCCGCGCACTCCAACGGGGGATCCCCACCGTGGTGGTGAACCGTGGCGAGACGATGGCCGATGGGTTCGCCGCGGCCAAGGTGGAGGACTCGATCAGCGACGTGCTGCCGGAGCTGCTGGCGGCCCACTGAGGGTCCTGGCCGGACAGTTCCCGGCTTTCGGGAATGTTGACCAAGTTGGTAGGGTTTATCCGTGACGATGGCAGGTGGCCGCGACCGCGGTTCACCGGGACACAGCGGACGTCGCGAGGTGTGGTGATGGCAGGTTTCAGAGAGCTCCTGAACGAGGCGAAGGCAGCGATCCGTGAGGTCGACCCGGCCGAGGCGGAGCGGATGGTCCGCGACGGCGCGGTGCTGCTGGACGTACGCGAGGCCGATGAGTTCGAACAGGGTGCGGTACCGGGTTCGGTCTTCCTCCCTCGTGGCCACCTCGAGAGCCAGGTAGAGGGCAAGTTGCCCGACCGGGACCGCCCGGTGGTCGTGATGTGCGCAGGTGGGGTCCGGTCCGCATTCGCCGCCCGGACCATGGAGCAGCTCGGCTACGGCGACGTCGTGTCCATGGCCGGCGGCTTCAACCGCTGGAAGGACGAGGACCGTTCCTGGTCGGTTCCCGAGGTCCTGGCGCCCGAGCAGCGCAACCGGTACCAGCGTCACCTGCTCCTCCCGGAGGTGGGCGAGGAGGGCCAGCAGAAGTTGCTCGGGGCAAAGGTGCTGCTGCTCGGTGCGGGCGGCCTCGGGTCCCCTGCAGCCCTCTACCTGGCCGCTGCAGGAGTGGGCACGATCGGCATCGTCGACATGGACGTGGTCGACGAGTCGAACCTCCAGCGCCAGGTGCTGCACAACCTCGACCGCGTGGGCGAGCGCAAGGTGGACTCCGCCAAGAAGACCCTCACCTCGCTCAACCCCGACGTGAACGTGATCACCTTCGACGTGCGTCTGGATGCCTCGAACATCACCGACATCATCTCCCAGTTCGACATCGTGGTGGACGGTGCGGACAACTTCCCGGTGCGCTACATGCTCAACGACGCCTCGGTGAAACTCGGCATCCCGGTGGTGCACGGCTCGATCTTCCGCTTCGAGGGCCAGGTCACCGTGTTCGACCCGAAGCGGGGTCCGACCTACCGCGACATGCTTCCCGAACCACCCCCGCCCGAGCTGGCCCCGAGCTGCTCCGAGGCAGGGGTCCTGGGAGTGCTGCCAGGTCTCATCGGCACCATCCAGGCGATCGAGACCGTCAAGTTGATCCTGGGGCTCGGCGACTCACTCATCGGCAGGTACCTGACCGTGGACACCCTCGACATGGAGTTCCGTGAGTTCAGGCTCCGCAAGGACCCGGAGAACCAGATCACCTGGGAGAACCGCGACCGGATACAGGTCGTGGAGCTCGAGGACCACTGCATGCCGGCTCCGTTGGCTGCGCCAGCGGAGGCCTGATCCGCTGCACCCGCGACGCCGCAGCGGGTGCCCATCCCCGCTGTCCATAAGATCGACGTGATGCCGACTCCGAGAACAGGCGCGTCGACACACGGTGGGACGGGCCCGGGTGGGATGGCCTCCGCCCGCACCCCACCCATGGTCGGAGTGGTCGTACTCAACTGGAACAGTGCCTGGTTCACCCGCCGCTGCCTGCAGTCGCTGGGCAACCAGACCCACCCCGCGGACCGGACGCGCATCGTGTTGGTGGACAACGGCTCGGTGGACGGCTCCCTGGTGGAGTTGCGGCACTGGCTGCAGTGCTCCGACGCACCCCCGGTCGAGGTGCTGGCCACCGGTGAGAACCTCGGGTTCGCGGAGGGCTGCAACCGTGCGATCAGGATGCTCACGGATCCGGGCACCGCGGGCTCGGTCGAGTACGTAGCGCTCCTCAACAACGATGCCTGGGCCGACCCGGACTGGCTCGCGGCGTTGGTGGCCGCGATGCAGGGCGACGACCGGTGCGCGGCAGTGTCCTCCAGGCTGGTGCTGGAGCCGGAGTTCGCGCCCGTCGAGCTCACGGCGCGGGAGTCACCGCTGACGGTCACCTCCCTGGTGCTCACGATCGACGGGTCTGCATCCCTCGACGTGCTGTCGAGGGTGCGCACCGAGGGTTTCACCGACGAAGGAGCGCTCGACTGGCCGGCACGCAAGGTATGGCGCCTGGCACCCCACACCGAGGGGCGGCTGTGGGTTCCCTGTTCCCGGCGGCCAGCGCGCGTCTCGGTGGGTCTCATCGATGGTGCCGGTTCCTCGACGCACCTGGACGCGGTACTCCCCGAGGAGCGCACGACGCTGCTGAACGGGCTCGGCACCGGGATCAACGACAGCGGCGAGGGTTTCGACATCCTCTACGGCGAGCCGGATCGCTTCGGTGAGCCGGGCGTTCCCGGGACTTCTCACGAGGTGGACGGGTTCTGCGGTGGAGCCGCCCTGTTGCGTGCAGACGCACTCGCGGAGGTGGGCCTGTTCGACCCGGCCTTCTTCGCCTACTACGAGGACACCGACCTCTCGTGGCGGATGCGCCGGGCCGGGTGGAAGGTGCTGGCGGAACCGGCCGCACTGGCGCACCATGCCTTCGGCGCCTCGGGCGGCGGCGGGTCACGCTGGCACGTGTTCCTGGACCGCCGCAACTGGCTCGTGACGAACCTCCGCAACGGGAATCGCCGGGAACGGGCCCGTGCCCTGGGTTGGCTGTCGCGCGGTGGGCGGCGCCTGTTCCGCGTCAACGTGTTCGGCAGGGTGAGGCGCGGACACAGGGCGCAGGCGGAACCACTCGCCACCTGGGTCAGGGCGACCATCGCTGCCATGCTCCGCGCCCCCGCTGCGCGCCGTGCCACCCGGCCCGGGCAGAAGCCCACCCGCAGGGTCCGCGGGGTGTTCCAACCAGCGGGGTCCCCCAAGGCCCCCGAGCCGTGGCCCGGCGGCCCTCTGGTCGTCTACATCGACGTGGGGGAGACCCTCAAGGCCGGCTACCGGGCCGGGATCCAGCGCGTCGTGTGCGCCCTGGCCGCAGAGCTGCCATCGGGGGACGAACGACTCGAGGTCGTTCTGGTCCGGTGGTGCCCCCGCAACCGGAGGTTCCGACGGATCACCGCGGAGGAACACGCTTCGTTGCTGCGCTCCGGTGGTGGTCCCGACCTCCCGGACTCCGACGGGCCCATGGAGCGCCTGAAGTCACTGCTCCGGTGGGTGTCCGAACGCACTGGTGTGATCGCCACCCTGCGACACTGGCGCGAGCGGGTCTTCGGCGCCCGCCGTCGAAGGGTGGAGGACAGCCTCCTCATCGATGGGTTCACCCCGGGATCGCTCCTGTTCGAGTGCGACGCGGTCTGGAACGAGTTGGAGGTGGACCGCGACGCCCTGCTCGCCGACGCGCGCCGACGCGGGGTGATCGTGGCCTCGTTCGTTCACGACCTTCTCCCACTGCAGCACCCCGACTGGTTCGCCCCGCGCCTCCGCCGGATATTCGACCCGGTGGCCCTCGCCCAGCTGCGCCACTCGGACTCGTTGCTGTGCGCCTCGTCGGAGACCGCTGGTCAGGTCCGTGAGGTGTGTGAGCAGTGGTCCATTCCCGTGCCCCCGATCGAGATGGTGTCGCTCGGCGTCGCGGCGGAGCAGCAGGCTCCCGATGCGGACTGCCCGCCCGCCCCACTGGAACAGGGTCGCTACCTGTTGGTGGTCGGCACGCTGGAACCCCGCAAGAACCATGCGGTGGTGCTGGATGCCCTCGACCTTCTGCCGAAGAGCCATCGGGATCTACAGATGGTGTTCGCGGGCCGCTACGGCTGGGGGAGCGACGCTCTGGTGGCCCGGATCCGCTCGCATCCCGACCTGGGTCGGCGGCTCCACTGGTTCGACGACGCACACGACGAGGTCCTGGCGACCCTCTACCGGGGCGCGGCCGCAGTGCTGGTTCCCAGCCATTCGGAGGGGTTCGGCCTCCCGGCGCTGGAGGCGCTCGGCCACGGCACACCCGTGGTGGCCTCATCGGGTGGAGCCCTGCCGGAGGTGCTCTCGGATGTCCCGGCCGGGGCCGTGCGCTTCGCTGACCCCTCTTCGCCGCAGGCCTGGGCCACCGCTGTCGAGGAACTGACCGCCGATCCGGACACCCTGGCCGCTGCGCGGGCCGCGGCCGCAGCGTTCACTCCCCGGACCTGGGGTGAATCAGCGGAAGGCTTCGCCGGGGCCCTGCTGCGTGCGGCTCAGCGGTAGGGGCAGCATCCGATCGACGCCCCAAAATTCTGTCACATAAGCGCAACATCAGCCGATCCGCTGTTAGCGTTGACACCCTGAGCGCGGGCGCCCTCGGCCCGCGACGAGTTCGAGGCATGGCAATGACAGCACACAAGGTCGCTCGTCGACTGGCCGTAGGGTTCGCACTTGCGCTGTTCGCCCTGATGGCACCACTGCCGAAGCTCGAGTTCGTCGAGCAGGCCGTCGCCTCGACCGTCGAGCTCCCGCCTGCCGACGTGGCCACCACCGAGGAGATGGCAGAGGTCCAGCAGGCTGCGGACGAACCGCTCGGGGACGAACGGGTGCAGGCCACCGAGGAGGCAACCGAGGAGTTCTCCCTGATGGCCGTGGTGTTCGACTCCCCTCCCGAGGAGCCGGTCATGGTCCGGGTGGACGACGGTGCCGGAAACTGGGGGGAGTGGCGGGAGCTCCATGCCGAACAGGACGAAGGTCCCGACGATCCGACCAACTACGGAACCGAACCGTTCTGGGTGGGGTCCTCAGAGGCCTACGAGGTGAACCTCGATGCACACGACTCACAGGACGCCAGCGTGGTGCTCGTGCGCACCGAACTGCGGCGCAGCGTTGCAGCGGTGGAGGACGTCGCCGGTGCCGCGAGTTCACCGATCCCGTTCCAGGTCAACCCGCGTTCGGCCTGGGGGGCCCGGGCCCCGAAGGACACCAACTACGGCTCGGTGATCAAGAAGGCGGTGGTGCACCACACGGTCTCGTCCAACAGCTACTCCCAGTCGCAGGTGCCGGGCATGATCGCGGGGATACAGGCCTACCACCAGGACGGTCGCGGCTGGGACGACATCGGGTACAACTTCGTGGTCGACAAGTACGGAGGCATCTGGGAGGGTCGCGGCGGCGGCATCGACCGACCCGTCATCGGCGCCCACGCATCCGGGTTCAACACGAACACCGTCGGCATCTCGGTCCTCGGTGACTACTCCTCGGCCACTCCCAGCAGCGCGACGCTGGAGGGCGTCAGCCGGATCGCCGGGTGGAAGCTGTACACCGGTGCCGTCGACCCGAGCGGGTCGAGCAGCTTCACCTCCGGCGGGGGTACGAAGTACGCGGCGGGCACCGTCGTCAACCTGCCGAACGTCATCGGGCACCGCGACGTCGGCGCCACGACGTGTCCCGGAACGATCCACTCCTACCTCGGTCAGATCCGCCAGCGCGCCCAGGACTGGAAGAACTGGTCGCTGTTGACCTACGGGCCCTTCAACCCCTCGAGTGGCCCGCCGTTCGGCGAGTTCAACGGGTTCTCGCAGAACGGCAACCTCGTGAAGATGTGGGGTTGGGTGATCGATCCCGATCCCTGGCCCGGCTACCGCCAGGTCCACATAGTGCTCAACAACAACGAGCGGGCGTGGCACCTGGACGCCAAGCAGTACCGCCCCGACATCGAAGCGCGGTTCCCCGGCTACGGCAACAGGCTCGGCTACCTGTGGGTGGGAGAGCTCGCGGAGGGCACCTACGACTTCTGTGCAGTGGCGATCAACGTCGGCGCGGGGTCGAACCAGACTCTCGGGTGCCGCACCGTCGTGGTCAAGTGACCGGCGACGTTCACCGGTGACCCGGCGCACGTCGGCCACAATGGCCTGATGCGCTTTCTCGTCGTGTCGCCCGCGGTCGACGGGCCCCGGGCGCATGTCGTGCGTGAGGGGATCCGCAGCCACCATCACGCGGCCTCCGTGCTGACGCTGCGGGCCGAGGGCAGGCTGGCACGTCCCGTGGAGGAGCAGCACGTGCTGCCACACGGGCTGGACTTCGAGGGACTCCGCTGGGAGGACCTCGTGATGGCCTTCGGGGAACGCGACGCCGGTTGGGCCGCCCTGCCGTGGGTTCTGGATGCGATTGGCATGGACGGTTCACCCGAGGCCCCGACGGTGGTCCTCGACGACACGTTCGCGGTCCTCGGGGACCTCTCCGAGGTGGCCTCGACCTCCGGGGTGCTGGCCGCGCGCGCCCGTCACCCGGGCACCGATGGCGACGCATGGGGGGGCTTCGCCCCTGGCCTCCTGGTTGCCGCAGAAGCCGGCCGATGGCAGTGCTGGTGGAAGGACCGTGTGTTGCAGGCGGTGACCGCGGACTCCGGGCCGTCAAGGGTCCCACCCTGGTGGCAGCTCCCGGTCGGCTCCACCACGATCGTCGACCCGGCGCTGTGCCTCAGCGCCCACACCGCGGGTGAGGTCGAACTGGCCGATGACGGTTCGTTGCTCGCCGACGGACGCCCGCTCGCGCTGATCGACTTCGCAGGCCTGGACCCCGCCCGCCCGTGGTGGTTCAACCCACCGGGCGCCTCCGCACCGAGCGTCCTGCTGAGCGAGTCACCCGGATTGAAGGAGCTGTGCGCCGCCCAGGCCGACCGCCTGCGCGAAGCAGGGTGGGTGGCCGAGGACAGCCATTCGGGCAACCGGCGCCTCGACCTCGTCGGTGGGATCCGCCACGACGAGGGCATCGCTGCGTGGTACCGACAGCTGATCGGCCAACGGCTGGGTGAAGGACACCGACATGCCGGTGGGGACCGCGACTGTGAACTCCCACCGAATCCCCTGGTCGCAGGTGAGGTGGGGCAGTTCCTGGAGCTGCTCAACCGTCCCGAGCCAGGCTCTGCAAGCGGTGTCAACCCGCATGTCGACCAGATGCTCACGCGCCGGCCGGACCTTCTGAGAGCCTTTCCTCATCTCCGCTGGAAGGATCGCCGGCGTTTCACCGCATGGATGTGGAGCCACGGCCTGAGCGAGGCGGAGACCTCGCTGCTCACCCTCCCTCCACCCCCACAACCGCTTGCTGCCCCGTCGATGACACCTCCGGGGGCACGGCGCCCCTTCGGGGTGAACCTCATCGGCTACCTGGGCGCCGAACTCGGTCTGGGCGTGGCCGCACGCCGGATGAAGGCCGCGCTGGACACAGCGGGGATCCCCAACCGGACGGTCTCCTACGACCGTACGTCCTCCAACATGCGCTCGGTGTCCGACGGGGCACTCGACCTGCCCTACCACTTCAACCTGATGCTGATCACGCCCGACCAGCTTCCCCTGTTCGTGGCCGATGCCGGTCGAGAGGTGTTGGAGGGCCACCACAACATCGGACTCTGGTTCTGGGAAAGTGACGTTCCTGCGCCTGCCCACGAGGAAGCCTTCGGGTTGGTGGACGAGATCTGGGTCGCCACCAACTACCTGCGCCGGGCCTTCTCGGGCCACGGCCTCCCCGTGCACGTCGTCCCGTCGCCCCTGGTCTTCGACGTACCTTCCCTCGAGCCCGGCGCGCGCCAGCGGCTTGGCCTGGACGACCGCTTCACCTTCCTGTTCTCGTTCGACTGGCTGTCCGAACCGGAGCGGAAGAACCCCTCCGGACTGGCGGATGCGTACCGCCGGGCGTTCCCGGAGCCGGGCGACACGGCGCTGGTCATCAAGTGCATCAACGGGAACCTCTTCCCCGAGCGGCTCGAACGGCTGCGCTGGGAACTGGCGGACCGCGACGACATCATCGTTCGCGATGAACTGCTGTCGGCTGCGGACCGCATGGCCCTGGTGGCCGTGGCCGACTGCTACGTATCGCTGCACCGCACCGAGGGCCTGGGCCTGACGATGGCGGAGGCGATGGCCGTGGGCACGCCGGTGGTCGCAACCGCCTACTCGGGGAATCTCGACTTCATGTCGCAGCGCTCCGCCATGCTCGTACCCGCCGAGGAGGTGGAGGTGGGGCCCGGTCACTACTACCCGGCACATGGCCACTGGGCGGAGCCGGACCTGGATGCTGCCGCGGCGATGATGCGTGGGGTGGCCGGGGATCCGGAGCTCCGCCGGCGGCTGGCCTCCGCAGCGGCTGAAGAACTCGGTGCATTCGGCTTCGAGGAAGTCGGGCGGATCGCATCGGAGGTACTGGCCGAGTCGTGGCGGAAGCAGCCCTGAGCCGTGGAGGCACGGGTGCGGAGCCGGGTGCGGGGCTAGTGGTCCGGCGGACCCCGGTGCTAGAAACGCGCCGGATGAAAGGTCTGATCCTCTCCGGCGGCGCCGGAACGCGGCTGCGGCCGATCACCCACACGAGCGCGAAGCAACTCGTACCCGTGGCCAACAAGCCGATCCTCTTCTACGGGATCGAGGACATGGTCGCCGCCGGCATCACCGAGATCGGCATCATCACCGGCGAGACGGGCGCCGAAGTGCGCGAGGCCGTGGGCGACGGTTCGAGGTTCGGTGCTTCGATCACCTACATCCCCCAGGATGAGCCGCTCGGGCTGGCCCATTGTGTGCTGATCGCACGCGACTTCCTCGGTGACGACGACTTCGTCATGTACCTGGGCGACAACATGCTCCAGCAGGGTCTCGCGGACTTCGTCGGTCGCTTCGAGGCCGACAGGCACCAGTCGGCCCACCAGCGACTCGACGCCGCGACCCCACCCCCGGCGGCGCAGATCCTCTTGAGCCCCGTGTCGGACCCACAGCGGTTCGGTGTTGCAGCGGTGGATGACCAGGGCCACGTGATCCAACTGGTCGAGAAACCCGAGAACCCGCCGTCGAACCTCGCACTGGTGGGGGTCTACCTGTTCACCAGCGCCATCCACGAAGCGGTCGCCTCGATAGAGCCGTCCGCCCGTGGCGAACTGGAGATCACCGACGCGATCCAGTGGCTCATAGACAACGGCTACCGGGTGCGCCACGACGAACTGCAGGGCTGGTGGCTGGACACCGGCAAGAAGGACCCCTTGCTCGAGAGCAACCGGCGCGTGCTCGAGTCGCTCGAACCGAACATCGAGGGCGATGTCGACCCCGAGAGCCGGATCGATGGTCGAGTGGTGGTGGAACCGGGGGCCTCGGTGGTGAGGTCGCACGTCAGGGGACCCGCGGTCATCGGAGCCGGCACGATCGTGGCGGACTCCTACATCGGACCGTTCACGGCGATTGCCGACGACTGCCGGGTGGTGGACTCCGAGGTCGAGCACTCCGTGGTGCTCAGCCGTTCCCGAATCGAGGGTGTACCTCGGTTGGCCGATTCCCTGATCGGCCGCGACGCCGTTGTGAGGCGTTCCGGTCAGCGTCCGGCGGCGACGCGACTGATGATCGGCGATGACTGCGAGATCCAGATCCACTAGTGGGTCCGGATCCACTAGACAGGCAGGATGTCCATGGCCGAAGTCACCCAGTCCGAGATCATCGCCGGTGTGCACCTGGTGCGTCCCCGTGTGTTCGGTGACGAGCGCGGGTACTTCGTGGAGACCTACCGACGTGAGTGGATCCCCTCCGGACGCGAGATGGTCCAGGGCAACCGCGGCAACCGTGTCGCCGGATGCGTGGTCGGGTTGCACTACCACCTGCACCAGGCCGACTACTGGTACGTCCCGTTCGGCCACGCACGGGTCGTCCTGCACGACCTGCGAGAGGGGAGCCCGACCGATGGCGCGACTCAGATGCTCGACCTGGGCGAGGTCGACGGCGCTGACAACGAGCACCTCTGCGTGTTCATCCCACCCGGGGTCGCACATGGCTTCGCCAGCCTGACCGACATGGCGATCACGTACCTCGTCGACTCCTACTACAACCCGGCCGACGAGTTGGGTGTGGCGTGGGACGACCCGGAGATCGCCGCCGACTGGGGCCTCGAGGGCGACCCCGTCATCTCGGACCGGGACCGTTCGAACCCGCTGCGCCGCTCGATCGAACCCCAGTGGCGTCCGCACGCCTCCCTTCGGACGTGACAGGTCGATCCGCGCCCGCCCTGCTCCGCCGCCCCCTGCTGTGGATCCAGCTCGCCTGGATCGCGATGTTGCTCGGCTTCGCCGTGGGCATACCGATCTACCAGGCTCCCGACGAGGTACTGCACATCGACCGCGTGCTGGCGGCAGGACGTGACAGCGGGTTCGGGGAGTTCGACGAACGCTCGCTGTCCCCGGAGCTGACTGCCACCTACGACGCCGGCTTCCGGCACCGAAACGCCCCCTACGGCGCCATGGAGGCTCCCGGTGGTGAACGCTGGAACCTCGACGCACTGGAGTCGTACGAGGGCAACCAGGCACCCAACCAGCTGGCCCAGCACCCGCCCGCCTACTACGCCCTCACCGGTGCCGTTCGCACTGCGATCGTGTCGATGCTGCCCGACGACACCTGGGACTTCGACCGTGAGGTCCTGCTGCTGCGCCTGTTGAACGTGGCCATGGTCGCGCCGCTCCCATGGCTGTGCGCCAGAACGGCGCGCACTCTGGGAATGGGGGTTGGTTCCGCCACGCTGGCATCGCTGGTGCCGCTCTGCATACCCCAACTGGCCCACATCGGCGCATCGGTGAACAACGACAACCTCCTGCTGCTCACCTCCTCGGTGACCGTGGCCGCTGCGGCCGAGGTGCTCTCGTCGCGGCTCACCTGGGGCAGGACACTGGTCATCGGGACCTCGGTGATGCTCGCGCTGTGGACCAAGGCGCCGGCGATCGCGCTCGTGCCGCTCGTGGTCGTGGTGGCGGTGCAGGACCTCCGTCGGCGGCGGAGCGACTGGCCGATGGTCGCGGCCCTCGGTGGCTTCCTCGTTGCGGGCAGCCTCTACTACGTCCGGTCGCTGTTGCTCCACGGTGACCCGGTGGCGGGCCGGGACATGGGCCTGCCGAGCCGGACCACAGCATTCCAACCCGTGGACTTCACCCTGACCGCGATGGACAACTTCTCGCAGAGCTTCTGGGGCAAGTTCGGCTGGTTGTGGGTCGACCTGCCGGGAACCTGGGTGCACCTGCTGTCCGTCGGGCTGGTGGCGTGCGTCGTGGTTGCAGCGTGGCGTCGTCCCATCAGGGGCGTGGCCACGCTTCTGGTCGTTCCAGCGACTGCTGCGGTGCTGATTTTCGGCCAGGCCCTCAGAGGGCACCTCGCGACCGGGCTCCATCCCGCGCAGCAGGGCCGCTACATGTTCTTCACGCTCGTACCGGTGGCCGTGGCGCTGGCCTCGGTGCTCGGAAGGCTCGGGCACGAGCGACTCGTGCGTGTGTCGCTGGGTTCCCTGGTGGTCGTCAACTTCTCGCTGGCGGTGTGGGTGGTCGGCCGCGGGATGTGGCAGGGGCCCGGTGTCCCGACGAGGCTGGATGCGCTCTCTTCCTGGAACGCGCTGGGCCCGGCCGGCTCCTGGGTCGTGGTCGCGTGCATCCTCGCCGTTCCGGGTGCGCTCGTGGCGGGGGAGCTGCTGGGCTTCAGCCGGCGGGAGCGTGCCGGGGTACTGTCCACGGTGCCATGAGACGATTCATCACCGGCGGTGCCGGGTTCATCGGGTCCAACTACGTGCGGCACGTCCTGGCCACCACCGACGACTCGGTCACGGTGTTCGACGCACTCACCTATGCGGGCAACCTCGAGACGTTGGCCGACCTCGAGGACAACCCGCGCTTCGATTTCGTCCAGGGTGACATCTGTGACCGTGACGCAGTCGCCGGGAGCCTTCCCGGCCACGACGTCGTGGTGCACTTCGCAGCGGAGAGCCACGTCGACCGCTCGCTGCTGGATCCCGACGTCTTCGTGCGCACCAACTGCCTGGGCACCAACGTCATGTGCGACGTGGCACTCGAGGTGGGCGTGGAACGCTTCCTGCACATATCCACCGACGAGGTCTACGGCTCGATCGAACAGGGCTCCTTCACCGAAGGCGACCTCCTGCGCCCCAGGTCTCCCTACAGCGCCGCGAAGGCGGGCTCCGACCTGATCGCACTCGCCTACCACGAGACGCACCGGCTCCCGGTCGTGGTCACCCGCTCATCCAACCAGTACGGGCCCTTCCAGTTCCCCGAGAAGCTGATCCCGTTCTTCGTCACCAACCTGCTCGACGGTGGGACGGTGCCGCTCTACGGCGACGGCCTGAACGTCCGCGACTGGCTCTTCGTGCGCGACAACTGCGAAGGGGTGGAGTTGGTGCTCACCGAGGGATCCGTTGGCGAGGTGTACAACATCGGGGCCGGCAACGAACTCACGAACCGTCACGTGACCGATCAGCTGCTCGGGATCCTGGGCAAGGACGACTCGAGCGTGGACTACGTGGAGGACCGTCCGGGCCACGACCGGCGGTACTCAGTGGACACCTCGAAGGTCCGTGCCCTCGGCTGGGAACCCCGCACGGACTTCGCTTCGGGATTGGCCGAGACGGTGGCGTTCTACCGGGACAACCGGCACTGGTGGGAGCCACTCAAGCAGCGCGTGAGGAACCGGTGAGGATCGTCGTCACCGGCTCCGGTGGCCAGCTCGGCTCGGAGCTGCTGGAGCTGCTGGCATCCGGATCGCGCCATGAGGTGATCGGACTGGACCTGCCCGACCACGACCTCACCGATCGTGACCACGTGCTCGGTGCGTTGACCTCGAACCCACCCGACCTGGTCATCCACGGCGCCGCGTTCACTGCGGTCGATGCGTGTGAGGAGCAGGTGGAGCTGGCATACCGTGTCAACGCCGCCGCCACGAGGTTCGTCGCGGACGGCGCACGCCGTTGCGGGGCTCATGTGGTCTACGTCTCCACCGACTACGTCTTCGACGGGACCAAGGCGACTCCCTACACCGAGTGGGACCAACCCAATCCGCGGTCCGTCTACGGCATGACCAAGCTGGGAGGGGAGATGGAGATCGACCCCGGCTGGACCATCGCACGCACGTCCTGGGTCTGTGGATACCACGGGAACAACATGGTCAAGACGCTGCTGCGTCTCGCCGAGGGTGGTGGCTCCGTGAGCTTCGTGGATGACCAGGTCGGCAACCCGACCTTCGCCTCCGACCTCGCACACATGGTCCTCAAGCTGGGTCTGGAGAGGGTCCCGGGGGTGTTCCACACGACCAACTCGGGTCCGGTGAGCTGGTACGGGTTCGCACGCGAGGTCTTCGCCGCAGCGGGCCACGATCCCGAAAGGGTGCAACCCATCTCGACCCAGGAGCTGCAGCCACCGAGGCCCGCTCCGCGCCCGGCCAACTCGGTGCTGGACAACCTCGCCTGGCGCCTCCACGGCTTCGGTGCGAGCCGCGACTTCCGGGAACCGCTGGCAGAACTCGTGGCCCGGCTCGGGGCCTGAGTCTCAGAGCCGGTAGAACACCGGCGCCAGCCACTCGAGGTGGGGGTTGATGAACGGGTCCCGCACCTCGCCCATCCCACCCCAGCGGTCGACGAGCCAGTCCTCGTCCTCACCGGGGTGGAGGTCGCCGCGGGATGCCGACTCCGGGTGCTCCAGTTGCGCATCCGGTGTGTACAGGACCCGGTAGCCGTACTCACCGACCCGCAGCCCGAAGTCGACGTCGTTGTAGGCGACCCGGAGCCGTTCCTCCATGCCGCCCACCCCGAGGAACACCGATGTGCGCAGCATCGCGCAGGCCGCGGTGACCCCGGAGGTGTTGCGCACGAACTGGTTCATCCCCATGTAGGCGCCCAGGTCGATGTTGTAGGCGAGCCCCGCCATTCCCATCACGATCCCTTCGTGCTGGGGTCCACCTCCCCGAACCCCGGGTGGGAACACGAGCCGTGATCCGACCAGGCCCACCTCCGGGCGTTGGGCGTGTTCGCACATCCGCGCCAGCCACTCCTCGCTCTGGGCCCAGATGTCGTTGTTGAGCAGCAACAGCAGCTCGCCACGTGCGTGCAGGCAACCCAGGTTCATCTGCCTCGCGAAGGAGAACTCGTGGGGGTACCGGACCACCTGGTGGCCCCGGCTGGCGAGCTCGTCGAGGTACTCGAGGGTGTCGGGGTCCTGCGAGTCGTTGTCGACGATGAGGAACTCGTAGGGGATGTCGCCGGCGGTGGCCTCGACGCGTTCCACGCACCTGGCCAACAGGTCCACCCGGTCACGGGTCGGGATCATGATCGTGACCAGCCAGGAGGGGTCGTGGGCATAGCGGACACGGTGGGTGGTGTCGTGTTCACCGTCCTGCACCCATGCCGGTTCGCCGCTGCGCACGACGGAGTCCGAGAGGGCACGGTGGCCGGCATGGTGCGCGGCCGGCTTCTCGCCGGTGGCGAGGGCGGTCGAGCCGGGCACCATGCGCCACGAATAGAGGGGCTTGGCGATGTGCCCCACCCGGGTGCCCCTCGCAGCAATCTCCTCGGTGAGGCGGAGCACCAGGTCGTAGTCCTGTGCCCCGTCGTAGCCCGCCCGGAACCCTCCGACCGCACGCAACACCTCGGTTCGGACACACAGCAGGTGGCACACGTAGTTGACCCCGCGTTCCAGGTCCGGGGACCAGTCCGGCTTGAAGAACGGCATGCCGAGGCGGCCATCGGGGAGGATCTTGTCCTCGTCGGAGTACCAGAGGTCGTAGTCGGTGCAGGCGGATATGTACCTGGCACACCATGCAAGGGCATCCGGCTTGAGCACGTCGTCGTGGTCGAGCAGGACCGTCCAGCGGCCCGTGGCCATGCACAGCGCGTCGTTGCTGGCCAGGCCGATGCCCTGGTTCCAGGGATTGATCCGCACCCTGATCCGTTCGTCCCTCGCCGCCCAGCCCTCGAGCACCTCATGGTGCGCGGTGCGCCGGGACCCGTCATCGACGATGCAGAGCTCCCAGTTCGGGTGCATCTGTTCCACGACGGACCCGATGCACTCATCGAGCAGGCGCGGATCGGAGTCGTGTGTCGGCACCAGGACGCTGAAGTCGATCTCACGGGACCGGTCCGTCCGCGACGGCCCCGAGGTGGCCCTCGCGTCGAGGTGTGTGCGCTCGAGGACGCGGTAGCGGGCATCGGGCTCGAGTGTGCTCTGGAGGTCGATGGAGGTGTCCCTGTCGAGCAGGCGCAGCGGCACCATCTCGGCCTCGATCGCGGCGATGCGCTCGTCTGCGGCGGCCAGCGTCCCCTGTCGGGGAACCCGGTCGTACTCCGTCGAGTACGCACTCCGGGGCGGGTGGTTCGCAGCGGTCCCTGTGGCGGGAACGCCCGGGTCGATGCCCAGCCCCTCGAGGAGTGACTCCATCTCGCTGAGTGAGGAGGACCAGCTCGAGCGCATGTGGGCCTGCTGGAGCTCTGCCACCTCGCGCCTGAGCTCGGCGTCGTCCAACAGCCTGTCGATGGCGTTGCACTGACCCTCGACGTCGTCGACGACGAACTCGCCCGCCAGCGCTCCGAGGAGGCCGGTCGCATCCTCGGGGCTGTCGACGCCGAGGGCCTGTGTGCTGGCGATCCAGGGGACACCTGCACAGGACAGCTCGAAGCGTCGGGCGTGGGTCGGGACCCCGTGTGTTCTCAGGTCGAGTGCCAGCACCGCAGCACCCGCGGTCCGCACCGAGTCCGCGAGAGCGCACATGGAGACCGGACCCGGCCGGTGGCGCCGCACGGTGGAGCGCAAGCGCGCTTCGGTGTCCTCGGGAACCAGGACCAGGTCGGGCCGGGCCGGGTCCCATCCCCGAGCGAGCACCCGGTCGGGTAGCCGTTCGTCCGGCGTCGCCCACTCCTCGCCGAAGCGCGCGGGCATGACGATGTGGCGTTGCGCGGGTTCCGGTGCGCCGGCAGCGGCCACCAGGGGTGCCGGTGGCAGCACCACCGCCGCGGAGTCGAGAGTCCTCGACACATCGGCATGCGGGACCCAGACCTGCTGTGCCCGCCCGCAGAGCTCGTTCTCCAGCCGGGTCAGGTGGTCGATCTCGGTGTCGATGCCGGGCTGCTCACCCGGCCCCATGATGCCGCGGCTCCGCAGCAGCTCCTGGCTGGGCAGGTGATCGACCTCCAACACGACCGGACCCGGCCAGGCGATGATCGCCTCCCGATGGCTCCGTGGCATGAGCAGTGGAGCGGTGACCACCAGGAGCGTCCCGTCCCCGGCGGAGCGGGCCAGGCGCTGCGGCAGCGGCTCGCGCCAGTTCGCATCCAGGTCCACGCCGGCGGAGACGAGGGTGCGGGGTGCTCCTCCCTCCGGCAGCGGCTCGGCGGGGACGAGTGTCACATCGATGCCCAGCTGCCGTAGCTGGAGGAGTCGCCGGAACACCTGACGGTCCCTGGGATCTGCGGACAACGGACCCGGAACGTTTCGGTGGAGGACTGTTGCTGCGGAGGAGCTCATCGGCATCGGGTCGGGTTCTGTACGATCAGAACCGCTGAAACGGTACCAGCGCCCCTGTGCCAGACCGGTCCACCGGACGGCTCCGTCGAACCCCCAAGCACCTCCGAGGAGGCGGTGAGCATGCAGAAGCACCCAACAGCCGCCGTTGCCCCGGAGCGGGGAGTTGTTGCAGGTGGCCCGGAGGAGGAGCTCGAGGAACTGCGCGCACGGGTGGAGGCGCAGCAGCGCATGATCGACGCGATCCGGGAGGAGAACCAGGACATCCACGAACTGCACCGTCGCAACCAGCAGCTGGAGCAGTACGTGGAGAACCTCATGTCGGTCCCCGGGTTGCGTGCCGCTCTCGGCCTCCGTCGCCGGCTGTTGAAGCGCTCCGGGACCACGTGATGGCCCCGGTGCCGTCCGTCGGGGCGGATCCGGGAGCTGCGCACGGCGGTAGTCTCGGCAGATGTCCTTGCGCTTCGTCATAGTCGGCGCGGGTCCGGCCGGGACCCAGGCGGCGACCACCGCTGCACGCCTGGGAGCCGACGTCACGCTCATCGAGCGCGACATCGTCGGAGGTGCCGCCCATCTGCTCGACTGCGTGCCCTCCAAGTCGATGATCGCGACCGCCGAGGCACTCGACGACGTGGCGACCGCGGCCGGGATGGGTCTTCAGGTTGCCCCAGCCCGCCTCGACCTGGATGCCCTGCGGGCCCGGATCGAATCCATCGTGGCGCGCCTGGAGCAACAGAGCAGGGACCTGCTCGGAAGCCAGGGCGTGGACATCGTCAGGGGAACGGGTCGCCTGGTCGACCCGCACACCGTGGTGGCCGACACTCCGGAGGGCGAGAGGGTGTTCGAGGCGGACGCGGTGATGGTCAGCACCGGAAGCCGTCCGCGTCTGCCGGCCTGGGCCGAACCCGACGGGCACAGGGTGCTCACGACACGTGACGCCTACCCACCCAGGGAGATGCCATCGCACATCGTGGTGGTGGGGTCGGGGGTGACGGGTGTGGAGTTCGTCCACATGTTCTCGAGCCTCGGGGCCGAGGTGACACTCATCGTCAGCCGCCAACAGGTTCTTCCCGGCAAGGACCCAGAGGTTGCAGCCGTGCTCGAGGACGACTTCCTCAACCGTGGGGTGCGGCTCCTGAAGGGGGCGAGGGCCTCCGCGGTGGAGCGGACCGATGATGGGGTCGTCGTGCGTTGTGACGACGGCCGAAGTGCCTCGGGCAGCCACGTTCTGCTGGCGATCGGCTCGGTCCCGAACCTCGAAGGGGTCGGACTCGAGGCCGTGGGTGTCGAGATGGACGGCCCGTGGGTGCGGGAGCTCGACCATCACATGCGCACCAATGTCCCGCACATCTACGTGGCGGGGGACGTGTCCGGCAAGCTGCCCCTCAGCTCGGTGGCGTCGATGCAGGGTCGCAAGATCGCCGAGCACGTGATGGGGCTGCACAAGGTCGACCACCGGCACCTCGACTACGAGAAGGCGGCCTCGGCGATCTTCACCGATCCCGAGATCGCGGACGTCGGACTCGGTGAGGCGGACGCGTTCGCGGAGGGGCGCAAGGTGCGGGTGACCAAGGTGCCCTTCGCCAGTTCCGCCAAGGCGCTCATCAACAACGATCCGCGGGGCTTCGTGAAGATCGTCTCCGACCCTGCCACGGGGGTGGTCCTCGGTGGTTCGATCGTGGGGCGGGACGCGGCGGAGCTGATAGCGGTGATCGCCGTGGCGGTGACGAACGGCCTCACCGTGAACGACATCGCAGAGTGCATCTTCGTGCACCCCGCGCTGTCCGAAGCCCTCACCGAGGCCGCGGAGTAGACCCAGTACCCGAGTGCTCGGCCAACAGCTCCGAGGTGCGGTTGGCCTGCTCGGTCAGCTCGATCGCCAGCTTCCTCACCGAGTCCTGGACACCGGTCGCGATCCGGAGCGTCTCGGTGGGATCCGCCTGTGTGATCAGTGACTCGAGGTGCTGGACCTGGTTGGACAGGGCAACGGTGCGATCCTCGAGGCGCCGCAACCTGCGCTGGACATCCAGCGGCGCCCTGAACGAGCCGAGCGCAGTCCTGATCCGGTCCTTGAGCCGCATTTGGTTCTCCTTGGTGCCTGCATTGCACTGTAGGGGGTTTCCGGGCGCCCGCCGTGCCGCTGGTAGCGTTTCACGGTCCCCGGAAGGTAGGAGTCACTTGTCCACGCCAATCCAGGTCTGGAACTACAGAACACTCATCGGCAACCTCGCCCAACGGGACCTCAAGTCCAGGTACAAGAAGAGCGTTCTGGGCTGGCTGTGGTCGCTGATCAACCCGGCGGTGACCCTGGCGATCTACACGGTCGTGTTCGGGGTCTTCCTGCGTGCCGAACCGCCCGTGGCGGGCAACGGCACCACCAGCAGCTTCGCCCTGTTCCTGTTCTGTGCACTCGTCGCATGGAACTTCTTCTCGGGGACGATCAACACGCTCATCGGCAACTTCCAGGCCGCAGGTGGGTTGCTCACCCGCACCTACTTCCCGCCCGAGTGCCCGATGATCGCCGGGCTCATGACCACCGGCCTGCAGGCGTTGCTGGAGACGGCGATCCTCCTCGTGTTCATGGTGATCGTGGGCAATGCGAGCTGGACCTTCCTCATCTCGTTGCCGGTGCTGGTGCTGCTGGCGCTGTTCTCCTACGGCCTCGGGCTCATCGTCGGACTCGGCAACGTCCGTTTCCGTGACGTCGGGTACCTGGTCGGCATCGCGCTCCAGGTCGTGTTCTATGCCACACCGATCGTCTACCCGATCACGATCGTCCCCGAGGGATGGCAGGCGCTGTTGCGGGTGAACCCGCTCACGCACTTCGCGGACGGCATGCGTGATGCGTTCTACCTGCACACGATGCCGACCGCGGTGAACTGGCTCATGATGGGCGGATCGGCCGTGATCAGCCTGGTGGTCGGGTGGTGGGTCTTCTCGGTGAACGCCCCCAAGGTGATCGAGGAACTCTGAGATGAGCGCAATCGTCGTCGACGACGTGTCCAAGAAGTTCCGCCTCCAGACCGACCGGGCGCACTCGGTCAAGGAGCTCGTCACGAGACGCGACCGGAGTGCCGGAACGGACCAGTTCTGGGCGCTGCGCCACGTCTCGTTCGAGATCCCCGAGGGCTCCATGTACGCACTCGTGGGCCACAACGGCTGTGGCAAGTCGACACTGCTGCGCTGCATTGCCGGCATCTACCAGCCGACGGAGGGATCGATCACGGCAAACGGGCGCATGTCGACGCTGCTCGAGCTGGGTGCCGGTTTCCATCCCGACCTGACCGGTCGGGAGAACGTGTACATGAACGCCACCATCCTCGGGATGGGCCGTAAGCAGATCGACCGTGTCTTCGACGACATCGTGGAGTTCGCGGGCGTGTCGGAGTTCATCGACTCACCGGTGAAGATCTACTCCTCGGGGATGTACGTTCGACTCGGGTTCTCGGTCGCGGTGCACGTCGACCCGGAGATCCTGATCATCGACGAGGTGATCGCCGTGGGGGACGAGCAGTTCCAGCGGCGATGCTTCGACCACCTCTACGACCTGCGCAAGCGAGGCACCACCGTCGTGGTCGTCACACACGGAATGGACACGGTCCAGACCATGTGCGACAACGCGATCTGGCTCGACCACGGGGTGCCCCAGCTCGAGGGTCCGGCCCCCAAGGTCGCGCAGCAGTACCTGATGGCCGTGAACAGAGCAGAAGCCGAAGGTGACTCCTCGCGGCAGCTGGCAGGCGGGGACGAAGACGACGACCATGACGATTCGGAGGTTCCCGCTGACAACGGCGGAGGTGACGAGCCGGCGTCCACCGGGGACTATCGCGACCGCGCAGGCGCTCCTTCGATCACCGACGCGGGAACCCATTGGGGATCGGGCGAGGTCCGGATCACCGCGGTCGATGTGCTCGCGCCTGATGGTTCCGAGCTGGTCAACATCAACTCGGGCTCGCAGGTGCGGATCCGGATTGCACTCGAGAGCTCCGTCGCGGTGGAGAACCCGACCGTGGGCATCGCCCTGCACACCGAGGGCGGGGTGCACGTGACCGGTACGAACACGCGCCTCAGCAACCTGGAGACCGGTGTCGTCGACGGTGCAGCCGCCGTGGAGTTCACCAGCGACCGGTTCCCGTTGCTGCCCGGTTCCTACATGATGAGCGTTGCGATCGAGGACGCGTTCAGTCAGCACACCTATGACCGCTACGACATGGCCTGGCGCCTGAACGTCAGACAGAGCAGCGACAAGGTCATCCACGGACTCGTCGACGTCGGTGGCGAATGGGAGCTGTCGGGATTCAGGTGACCGGATCCCTCCGGGTGTCGCGCACCTCCGAGCGTGTCGGTGCGGAGCACGACAACCTCTAGCATCGGGCGCGTGACAGAACCTGGCGAACCCGGAGCCGTAGACCTCGAGTCGGTCATGCAGGAAGTGATGGACGCCGCCCGCGAGGCGAGGGACAGCGGGGTGTACCCCGATGGCCTCGAGGAGCAGCTGCAGAGCGACTTCGCCCGACAGCTGAGCCGGCCCGACCCACGCGACCGCATCAAGCACCTGGACGGACTGCTCGAGCAGCTGTCGGCGCGCCGCATGGGCCGCGCTGCGGTGGAGACCTCCTCGGCGATCCCGGGGGGATCCGCGGCCCACCGGGCCATAGGCAAGGTGGTGAGCCGTCAGGTGGACGGCGTCTACCAGCAGATGAACAACTTCACCGCCGAGCTTGTCGGAGTGCTCGGGTTCATGATGGAGGGGCTGCAGGACCCCCAGGCGCACGTGCACACCGAGATGCTCCGGGAGCTGGATGCACTCCAGGACCGCGTGGCCGAGCTCCAGGTGACGATCGACTCCCTCGGCAGCACCTACCGGGAAGCCACCGGGGTCATGTCGCACCTCCTGGTGCACCTGAACTCACTCGACGGCCTGGAGGCGAGGCTCGCGGCACTGGAGGAGTCCGAGCGGCGGCGTGGGTTCGATCCGTTCTTCGAGTACGGCAGGTTCGAGGACGTCGCACGTGGGGCGGAGTCCGACATCGAGGTCGAGTACTCCGCGCTGGCGGACCAGATGGCAGGCTCCCCGGGTCCGGTGCTCGACATCGGGGCGGGACGCGGGGAGTTCCTCCGACTCCTGCAAGAGCGTGACCAGGAGTGCTGGGGCCTCGAGATCGACGAGGACCTCGTTCGCGACGCCATCGACGCGGGGATCGACATCCGGCTCACCGATGGGCTGGAAGGACTGCGGGAGCAGCCCCTGGGGTCCCTCGGTGGAATCGTGATGCTGCACGTGGTGGAGCACCTGAGCGTGAACGAACTCATGGAGCTGGTGCTCCTGGCCTACGATCGGCTCGCGGTCGGCGGGACACTGGTGATGGAGACCCCGAATCCGCAGTCCCTGTACGTGTTCGCGCGCGCCTTCTGGCTCGACCCGACACACTCCAAGCCGGTGCATCCGGTGTTCCTCGACTTCCTGGTCCGCCAGGCGGGCTTCTCGGAGGTCCGGATCGACTGGACCGCGCCCCCCTCCGAGGACGAACAACTCCTCGATGCCGGGCACATCGCAGAGGAACCTGCCTCCCGCCCCGAGGCGGAGCCGGCAGCGGACCGGGACCTCCGCGAGCAGCTCGCGGAGTTGGCCGCAGTGGTGTCGGCGAACGCCGAGCGCACCAACGACCTGGTGTTCGGGCCCCAGAACTACCGCCTCACCGCACGCCGCTGATGCGGATCGACCAGGTACTCGTCGGTGCGTCACCCGGCGACGCCGTGACCGAGGCCGCGCTTCGCACCCGCGCGACGCTGCGCACCGCGGTGGAGTCCGGGATCTACGCGGTCCACGTCGACGAGACCCTGAAGGGCGAGGTGGGCGACCTCTTCGCGGACTTCCCTCGCGATGGCGACCGGGGCGACGTGCTCATCCACCACGTGAGCATCGGGGAGCCCGCAGTGGCCGACTTCGTGCTGCGCAGCCCGGGAATGGTCGTTGCCGCGTACCACAACATCACTCCGGCGCATTTCTTCGAGGCCACCAACCCACCCTTCGCGGACAGGCTCCGTCAGGGACGCGCGGAGCTGGCGGTGCTCGCCGACCGTGCCATCGGGGCAGTGGCGGACTCGACCTTCAACGCTTCGGAACTGCTCGCGGCCGGGTTCACCAACGTGGAGGTCGCCCCACCACCGTTGAACCTGAGCAGGCTCCTCGATGCGCGACCCGACACCGGATACGCCGACTCCCTGGCAGCAGAGGGCGCCCTCGTGCTCGTCGTCGGCCAGGTGCTGCCGCACAAGCGGCCCGAACTCGCCGTGGAGGTGCAGCACTTCCTCAACGTCAACCACGACGCCGCAGCCCGACTCGTGATAGCCGGATCCTGCAGGCAGCAGCGCTACGCCGAGGCGGTCACACGGCACGTCGAGAGCATGCGGCTCGACTCCGTCCACCTCACCGGACCCATCAGCGACGCCCGGCTCGCGGCGCTGTTCCGCCGTGCCGACGTGCTGTTGGTGCCCAGTGAACACGAGGGGTTCTGTGTGCCCCTGGTGGAGGCGATGCTGCACGGGGTGCCGATCGTCGCGAGGGACTACGGGGCCATCGCGGAGACCGCGGGCGACGCAGCGCTGGTGCTCCCGCAGGATGCCGGCGCTCCCGAGCTCGCCGAGGCCACTGCACGGGTGATCGAGGACCCGGAGCTCAGGGCAGCCATGATCGAGCGGGGTTCGCGGCGCGGTGAGGAGTTCATCCGCGACGCGACGCCGACGGCTTGGCTGGAGGCCCTTGCACGGGTGCTGCGTGGCGGGACCGCCGGGACGTCCACGCAACCCGCATGAAGATCCTCTACTGCGTGCAGCGATACGGCGAGGAGATCGCCGGCGGAGCCGAGGCGGCATGCCGGCAGCTGGCGGAGCGGATGGTGGTCCGAGGCCACGAGGTGGCAGTGCTGAGCACGTGTGCGCTGGACTACAACACCTGGACCGATCACTACGAGGCGGGCGCTTCCGAACTCAACGGGGTCGCGGTGACACGCGTGCCGGTGCGAGCCCCGCGCAGCGAACCACGCTTCACCGCGATCCACAGGCGTGTGGTCGGTGAGGGTGCGCCCTCCCTGGCGGTCCAGAGGGACTGGCTGCGCAACCTCGGCCCGGATTCGCCCCGGTTGCTGGAGGCACTTCCGGAGTGGGCCGGCTGGGCGGACGTCGTCGTGTTCTACACCTACCTCTATGCCCCCTTCGGGCTCGGGGCCCGCATCGCCGGCGAGTACGCGCCAGTGGTGCTGCACCCGGCCGCGCACGATGAGCCGGCCTGGTGGTTGCCGGTGTACAGGGAAGCGCTGCAAGCCTGCGACGGCTTCTCCCTGCAGACCCCCGAGGAGGCCGACCTGCTGGCATCGGTGGGTGTCGGGTACGAGGCCGACGAACTCGTCGGAATGGGTGTGGACACCGGGGCGACCGGTGATGCCGACCGATTCCGGGCCAGGTTCGCCCTGGGTGAGGAGGCCACGGCGCTCTACCTGGGTCGACTCGATCCGGGAAAGGGTCCCGACGAGCTCTACCGCTACATGGTGCAACTGTGGGACACGGGACGCACGAGGGCGAAGCTCGTCGTCGTGGGCGAGCCGGTGATCAGCCTGCCCGAACATCCCGGTGTGCTGTTCACCGGGTTCGTGGACGAGCAGACCAAGGCCGACGCCCTTGCCGCAGCAACCGTGTTCGTGCAGCCCAGCTACTTCGAGAGCTTCTCGCTGTCCCTGTGCGAGGCCTGGGTCCAGCGCACAGCGGCACTGGTCCAACGCAGCTGTGCGGTCCTCGCGGGCCAGGTCCACCGCAGCGGCGGAGGCATCGCATACTCGGGCCTGGCGGAGTTCGAGGCCGCGCTGGCGCGCCTGCTCGACGACCGGAGCCTCCGCTCCTCGTTGGGTGATGCCGGGCGCGCATATGTGGAACAGCACTACCAGTGGCCGGAGGTGCTGGATCGCTACGAGGCGTTGCTGGAGCGTGTGGTGGGCCGGGCGGCCAGTGGACACGGCCCGGGTGGGCACCCGGGCTAGCCTCCGGTACGTCGTGAGGGCCCGAGGCCCGGGATGAGGGTAACCAGTTGCGTCTTCTCTACACCGTCCAGCGCTACGGAGAGGAGGTGGGCGGTGGGGCGGAAGCAGCCTGTCGCATGCTGGCCGAGCAAATGGCCGCCCGGGGACACCGGGTCGAGGTGCTCACCTCGTGTGCCGTCGACTACGCGACATGGGCCGACCACTTCCCACCGGGTCGCAGTGAGATCAACGGTGTCGGGGTGCATCGACTCCCGGTCGCCGGCCCACGTCGACCTGAGGTGTTCGACCCGGCTTCCGCCCGCGTGCTGGGTGGGTCGGCCGCACTTGCCGTGGAGCGGGACTGGGTGCGGCTCCAGGGCCCGGAACTGGTGGGGCTCGAGCCCTGGCTGTCCCAGAACGCGGGAAGGTTCGACGCAGCGGCCTTCTACACCTACCTGTACTCGCCATCCGCGCAGGGCCTGCCGGTCGCAGCGCGGCGCACCGCGACGGTGCTCCACCCTGCAGCACACGACGAGCCCATGATCGCGCTTCGCAGTTTCGACCGGGAGTTCCACCAAGCCGATGCCATGGCGGCGCACACACCCGAGGAGGCCGCAACCCTCGGCAGGCGGGTCCGGGGCGTCCCCACGTCGGTGGTCGGCCTCGGCATCGAGGTGAACCCGCCCCCGGCGGACGCCACGCGATTCCGCGAGCGGTACGGCCTTGGTGGGTCACCCATCCTGTTGTACGTGGGTCGCATAGAGCCGGGCAAGGGAACCGACGAGTTGGTGCGGTACTTCCTGCACTCGAAGCAACGGCTGCATCACGAGGTGAAACTCGTGATGGTCGGGCCACCGGTGGATCCACCCGAGCCCCATCCGGATGTGATCACCACCGGCTTCGTTGACGACCAGACGCGCCTGGACGCCTATGCGGCGTGCAACTGGTTCGTGTTGCCTTCGTACTTCGAGAGCTTCTCGATCGCCCTGTGCGATGCCTGGGTGGTGCGGCGTGCCGCCATGGTCAATGCGAACTGCTCGGTGCTCGCGGGCCAGGCCAGGCGTTCGGGCGCCGCTCTGGGCTACCGCGACTACGCGGAGTTCGAGCAGTCCCTGCTGCGTCTGGTCACCGACCCGGAGCTGACCGCCCGGATGGGCGAAGCCGGCCGGCGGTACGTGCTCGAGAACTACGAGTGGTCAGAGGTGCTCGGCCGCTACGAGAGACTCGTGCACACGGCGATCGAACGGAGGCGACTGCGCTGCGAACGGGCCTTCAACCGCCTCGGTGGCGCGGCGCGCCGATGACCGAGGAGGCCGTTCGGGTGCGCCGCGGGGAACGTGCGAAGGCCCCGACCGCGTTCTCGCCATGGGCCGCCGCGGAAGGGGTGGTCGTCTTCGCGGCCACTGCGGTCGCCGCCATCGGTACGGCCGGACTCGCGTTGGCCATCCTCGGGAGCTACTCGACCTGGCTGGCGGTGCTCCTGGCCGTGCCTCCGGGAGCGTTCTGCGCGGTGGTCGTGATCAGGCGTCCCGCCGAATGGCCAGGGTTCGGATGGCAGCCGTTGCTCTTCGCCGTGGCGATCGTGCTCGCCGCCACGGCGTTCTGGGCGATGCGGCCCTCGCAGCACGTCCTGGTGAACAGGGACGCGGGTTCCTACACCACGACGGCGGCGCTGATCGAGTCAACCGGCAGCCTGCGCGTCGAGGGGTCCGACACCCCCTTCGCCGGGGTGGAAGCCCGCCCGGAGGGCGCCACCTATGTCGTCGGTCCCGGTGAGTACGAGTTCCAGTTCAACCACCTGCTTCCGGCAGCCCTGGCTCCCGTGCTCGACGTCCTGGGTGAGCGTGCCATGTTCCGATTCCCCTCGGTCGTGGTGGGTGTGGGGCTGCTCGCGCTGTACCTGCTGAGTGTCCGTGCCACCCGTCGCCCATGGCTCTCGGTGGTCGTCCCCGCCGTGCTTGCCGTGTCGTTGCCGATGCTGTACATAGCGCGGGACACCTTCAGCGAGTCGCTCGCGTTCATGTTGCTGTGGTGCGGGATGCTGCCGGCACTGGCTGCGCTCCGCGGCCCCCGCTGGGACATGGGTGCCTTGGCGGGCCTGTTGATCGGCTCCACGATCGCCGTGCGAGTGGACTCGCTCGCCTACCTGGTGGCCACGGTGCCCCTGCTCGTGTTCTGGGTGGGACGCGGCAGGGAGTCCGACATCCGACAGCGCTTCGGGGTCGCGGTCGCGATGCTCGCGGGTGCGGCGGTCCCCGGGGTCGTGGGCTGGATCGACCTGCAGTGGTTCAGTGGGAACTACGCGTCGGACCTCGCCACCCAGATCACCCAGCTCCGGATGGCGCTCGCGGGCGCGTTCGTCGTTTCGGTGCTGGCGGTGTGGATGGCTCCGGCGGCACGCAGGTGGATCCAACCCGTTCGCGCGCGGCTCGCACTCGGATGCGGGCTGGCGGTGGTCCTGGTGCTGTCGCTGCTGTGGTTCGTGCGGCCGATCGTGATGGAGACGACCTACGACCCCAGTCCCGCACTGACCGGGTATCAGGCGGCCGAGGGGATCGAGGTGGACCCGAGCCGCAGCCACTACGAGAACTCCTTCGAGTGGATGGAGTGGTACTTCGGGCCCCTGGTGGTCTCGATGGCCGTCGCAGGATTCGGGATCACCACCACCCGTGTCGTATCGGGTCGCGCGGGCCGCGAGGAGCTCTTGCTGCTGGCCATAGGCGGGGCGGTGGGGTTGCTCTTCTGGTGGCGGCCGAGCATCTTCGCCGACCAGCCCTGGGCTTCCCGACGCTTCTCCCCAGCGGTCTACCCCGCATGCGTCGCAATGGCGGCACTCGCTCTCTCGTGGGTCTCCGGTGCGCTGCGGTCGGCCCCGGACCTCACCAGGCGTGCCCTGGTCGGGACGGTCGCGGGATTCATGGTGTTGGCTCCCCTGGCCACGACCTGGCCGGTGCGCTGGGGCAGAACCCAGGCCGGCTACGCCGTGATGCTCGACTCCCTGTGTGAACACCTCGGGAGCGACGCCGCGGTGGTCACCGTCGAAGCCAGGTCGCCCAAGCCGGTGGCGCCGGGGGTGAGGGCCTGGTGCAACGTGCCCACGGCCGCACTCGACGATCCATCGCAGGAGGAACTGACGGAGCTCGCTGACGAGTGGTCCGAACAGGGCCGCACGCTCTGGGTGGTCGGCGACGACCACGCCCTGGTGGCCCAGTTCGCCGATGGGGGAGCGGATCTGTTCGAGTCCGCACCGGGAGTGGGTCAGCAGGCGATCGAACGTACGCTGCTGCGCGCTCCCGAGGAGTACCGGGACGACGAGACCCTCAGCCTGTGGGCAGTTCCGGTCGCGCCGGGGTGAGTGAGCCGGCTCTTCGCCCGGAGCCGGTTGCACGGACTGCCCTTGCACTCGCCGGACTCCCCGCTGGTGGCGTCGCCGGCATGGCAGCCTTCGGCTGGGCGGCGGGCGCATCGCCCGGATTCGTCGCCGAGCTGGCTGTGAACGCCTCGGTACCCCTGGTGGTGGCTGTCGGTCTCCTCGGGGCGATGGCGGTGATCGGTCACCGGATCGCAGCGGCGGTGGCTCCGGGCGCGCTCCGGCGAGCCCCCGCATCGCTGGCCCTGTGTGCCTCGTTCTGTCTCGGGGCGACCCTGGTGAGCCTGCTGCTGCTCACTCTGGGAGCACTCGGCATGCTGGACCTGCTTCCGGTGCGGTTCCTGCAACTCGTCGCGGTGGGGGCCACGACATGGGGTGTCGTGGCCCACCGGGAACGGATCGTCGGGGCGCTCAGCTCGGTCCGCGGCGTGGGGTACGCAGCGTGGTTGCTCGTGGCGGCCGTGGTGGGGTTCCGGATGGCGGCGCTGTCAGTGCTGCCCGGCATCCATCCGGACGCCGTGCAGTACCACGTCGGAATACCGCGTGCGATGGCTGTGGCGGGTGGGATCGTCGGAGAGAAGTCGCTTCTCCACGGCGGCACCTACATCGGTTACGACATCCTGAACCTGTTGCCCACCGACCTCGCCGCACTGCCGGACTCGCTGGTGTCGGGTACGCGGGGCCTGGTCCTGTTCAGTTTGTGTTCCGGACTGCTCCTGCCGCTCTCCGTCTTCGCCCTTGCCCGAGTCCTCGGTGCCTCCGGCACGCTCGCGTCCCTGGGAGCCGCAGCCGTGTTCACCACGTCCTCGATCGGCCGTTGGGGCAGCGCCAAGAACGACGTGGTGGCAGCCGCGGTCGCCATCGTTGCGGCCACCCTGTTGTTGTGCGTGATCCGCCGACCCGAGGTGCGTCCCGGAGTTCTGGCTGGGTTGGTCACCGGATTCGCGATCTCGGTGAAGATCACCATGGCTGTACCCCTCTTGGTCCTGTGTGCGGTACTGGTGGTCGTGGCGTTGAGGCGGCACCGGGCTGCAACGCTGCTCGCGGTGGCACTTCCCGTCCTGGCCGTGGTGGGGCCATGGATCCTCAGGGCCTGGGTGCTCTCGGGCGAGCCCCTGTACCCCGTGATGACCGACTGGACGCCAGCGATGCTGGAGGCATGGGCGCAGCGCGATGCCAATGGCCTCGCCCTGTCGGCATCGCAGGTCGTGGGGAGGTGGCCCGACCTGATGCTCGACCGCTACGAGGTGAGCGGGAACGACTCGGTGGGGATGCTCGCGTTCGTGTCGATCCTCGCTGCGAGCGCGGTGTTCGCGACGAGGCTCCTGCGGCGACGGTTCGGTCCGGGGGAGGCGGTCATGTTGGCCGCTCTCACGTGGATGGCCGTGTTCACGATCCGCTCCTTCGAGGGCAGGTTCCTCACGCGGTACCTGCTGTTCAGCGTGGGTGTGGTGTTCGCCTACCTGGCTGCGCGACTCGCGATGGCCAGCGAGCAGTTGCCCCCGAGGCCGTCCGTTGCGGTCGAGGCCGCGATACTGGTCGTGCTGGTCCTGGGACTGGCCTCGACCGACCACGTGCATGCCGTTCGCGACGTCGCCAACTCACCGGAACTGGCGGCAATGGTGGAGGGCGGCGACCAGGATGCCGCAGCGCTCCAGATGCTGTCGGAGCGGTTGTCCACCGGAATCTTCGGTGAGGCCAACCGGCTCGCGTCGGGATACCCGGTTGTCGTCAACGACCACATGATCATGCTGGTGGACGGACCGGTCGTCAACCTCCATCCCCTGCACTCCGCGGTGTGGGACTGGGAGAACCTCACCGGCGCCGAACTGGCAGCGGATCTTTCGAACCGGGGCGTCAGAGCTGCTGTGCTGCGGGGTGGGTTCGACAGCTACGTCCCCGCCCTGCAGGAGGTGCTGGTCGAGTGCGGCGAGCGGCTGGACGCGGATGACCAGGTCGAACTCTGGAGGATCGATCCGGACTGCGAGGTGCCCGCGTGAGCGCCGTGGTTGCCGCGGAGGCCGACCCGGTCCGGTCAGGCGAGCCTCCCGTCGCGCCCGGCCGCACGCCCGGATGGTTCGATGCCGCTGTGGTGCTTCTCGCCGGCGGTGCAGGCGCGTTCGGCCTCTCGGCACTCGTGCTCGGCCTGTTCGGAACCTACTCCCTGGTACCGGCACTGGCTGGTGGAGTCGTGCTGGGCGTCCCCGTGGCGCTCGCCGCGCGTGGCTGCGTCCGAGGCGGTGGGGACGGCGGCGGCAGGGCCGCGGCGGTGTGCTTCGCGCTCGTGGCGCTGTTCGTGGCGTTCTGGGCGGCCCGGCCATCAGAACACGTGCTCATGGACCGCGACCCCGGCAGCTATGTCGCGACCGCCCTGTACATGGCACGCACCGGCGAACTCGTGATCGAGACCCGCGGCACACCGTTCGAGCCGTACCGGCAGACCGAGCCCGCGGTTTCGACAGCTTCACAGGACAGCACCGACAAGGTCTTCCAGTTCAACCACCTGCTCCCCGCCGTTCTGGCGGTTGCCCACGGGCTGGGCGGCGAGGCGCTCATGTTCCGCGTGCCGGCGGTGCTGCTCGGCATCGGCCTGCTCGGCGTGTACGCGGTTGCGGTGGGGGTGACCCGACGCCCTTGGCTGTCGCTGCTGCCGGTGCTCCTGGTGGGGGTGTCGGCTCCCTTCATGTACGTGGGTCGGGACGCGTTCTCCGAGACGATGACGCTCGCCCTGCTCTGGGCAGCGCTCGCGCTCGGCGTGGGAATGGCCCCGCGCCGCGAGGTCCCCACGTGGTCCGCGGTCGCCGCAGGCTTCCTGCTGGGAGCCACCACCGCGGTGCGGGTCGACTCGCTCGTGTACCTGGCTGCAATAGTGCCGCTCGTTGCGATCTGGGTGGTATCGGATCCCTCCCTGCGCCCGGTGCGTTCCAGAGCCGCGCTCCTGGTGGCCCTGGGCGCGCTGGCTCCGATTGCCGTCGGATTCGTCGACCTCAACTGGTTCACGGGGGACTACGCACGTTCCCTGGCCAGCCGCATCACCGGCCTGCGCCTCCTGCTCGCCGTCTCGCTCGCCGGGTCGTTCCTCCTTGCATGGGCTTGGGTCCGCTCCGGGCGCCCGAGGTCACTCCTCGAGCGTGCCGGGGGGCTGGCGGACCTGGCTGGCATCTGTGTGGCGGGCTGCTTCGCAGCACTGTGGTTCCTCCGCCCACTGCTGATGGAGGCCCATGGAGCGGTCTTCGGAAGGATCTCCGCCCTGCAGGCGGTCGAAGGTGTGGAGGTGGAACCGGGTCGTGTGTACGCCGAACGGTCGATGGAGTGGATGTCCTGGTACATCGGGGCGCCCGCACTCCTGGTGGCCATCGTCGGAATCGGCGTGGTGGCACGGCGGGTCGTCGCTCGTCGGGCAGCACCCGCCGAGCTGGTCGTGTTGGGTCTCGTCCTCACCGCCGGCGTTCTCTACCTGTGGACGCCGCAGATCACACCGGACCAGTTGTGGGCCAGCCGCAGGTACGTGCCCGCGCTGCTGCCGTGCGTGGCCGTGTTCGCAGCGGTCGGTCTCACGTCACTCGTCGGCCTCACCGGGCTCCGGGGTGGCCGGCGCAGGCTCGTTGCCGGTGTGTCGGCTTCGGTGCTGGTCCTCGCCCCGGCGGCATCGACCGCGCCGATCGCGAGCCACCGGGCGCAGGCAGGCTTCCCGGCGGCCGTGGAGCCCGTGTGCGAAGCGGTCGGCAGCAATGGTGCGATCCTGCTCCCGCAGAGCTTCAACTGGGCTTCGGTGGTGCAGACCTTTCGCTCCTGGTGTGGGGTGCCGGTTGCGGTGGCGCGGGCGTCCGACGGCCCCGCAGAGGTCCTCGAAACCGCCGCTGAGTGGGAGGAGGCAGGGCGCACTCTGTATCTGGTGACCCAGGACAGGGAGTCGCTGGAGGAGTTCTCAGCAGCTCCCGGCGGGAGTGTGCAGACCGTTCCGAAGGTGGTGAACGACCGGCTGGCGGAGGCCTCGGTCACACGCCTGCCGATGGGCTACCGGAGCGAGGAGCTCATGTTCTTCCTCCGGCGCATCGACGGCTGACGCAAACTCCGGGGCGTCCGGACCGCCGCCCTAGACTCGGTCGACCATGAAACTCATCATCCAGATCCCCTGCTACAACGAGGAGGAGACCCTCCCCGGGACGCTCCGGGATCTGCCGCGTGAGGTGGAGGGGTTCTCCTGTGTGGAGTGGCTCGTGATCGATGACGGATCCGGTGACCGCACCGCGGAGGTGGCCAGGGAGCACGGCGTCGACCATGTGGTGACCGTCCCGGAGAACCGTGGCCTGGCCAATGCCTTCCTCACCGGCCTCGACGCCGGGCTGCGTCTGGACGCGGACGTGATCGTCAACACCGACGCCGACAACCAGTACCAAGCCTCCTGCATCCCCGCGCTCACGGCTCCGGTGGTTGCGGGAGAGGCGGACATGGTCGTGGGGGAGCGCCCCATCGAGGCGGTGGATGACTTCTCGCGCATGAAGAAGCGACTCCAGCGTGGTGGTAGCTGGGTGGTCAGGAAGTTCTCCTCGACCGAGGTCCGTGACGCAGCGTCCGGGTTCAGGGCCTTCGGCCGGGAGGCGGCGATCCGCCTCCAGGTGTTCGGCAAGTACAGCTACACCATGGAGACGATCGTTCAGGCCGGATGGGAGGGACTGCGCGTCTCCTCGGTGCCGGTGGGGGTCAACCCCGCCACCCGTGAGTCGAGGCTCGTCAAGTCGATCCCGCAGTACATCTGGCGATCCGGCTCCACCATCGTGCGAAGCTTCGCCCTGTACAAGCCCTTCCGGTTCTTCTTCCTCGCCGGCCTCCTCCCGTTCCTCGCCAGTGTCGTGCTGGTGGCCAGGTGGTTGTACCTGCAGTTGTTCACCGACGACGTGGCCAGTCGTGTTCCCTCCCTGGTCGCCGCGACGGTGTTCCTGTTGTTGACCACGCAGATCTGGGTCGTCGGCTTCCTCGCCGACCTGCTCGCGGCGAACCGTCGGATGACAGCCGAGATACGCAATCAGCAGCGCCGCGAGGTTCTTTCGCGGAGCGGGTCGGATGGGTAGGGCCGCCGGGGTGAATCGCGACGTCGTCCGATGAGGGTCACCCTGGTGGGTCCCACGCACCCCTACAAGGGTGGGGTGGCGCAGCACACGACGATGCTCGCCGAGCACTTGGCCGAAGCGGGCCACCGAGTCGATCTCCTGTCGTGGTCCGCCCAGTACCCCAAGCGTCTGTATCCGGGTGAGCTGGAGCTCGACGAGTCACGCACCGAGGCCACGTTCCCGGGGACCCGCAGGGCCCTGGCCTGGTACGACCCGACCTCGTGGTGGCGTTCTGCCGCCGGTCCCGCGAGCGACGCGGACCTGGTGGTGCTCTCGGTGGTCAACGGATTCCAGGTGCCGGCCTACGCCGCGATCATGAAGCGAGTGCGAAGGCACGGAGCGCGCGTCGTTGCGCTGTGCCACAACGTGAAGCCCCACGAGGCCGATCCGCTCCAGCAGCGGCTGCTCAAGTGGTTGCTGGGGAGTGTCGACGGCGTGCTCGTCCACTCGGAGGTCGAGGCCGGGACCGCGCGCTCGGTGGGAGTGGCCGCCCCGGTGGTGGCCCGGTTGCCGTTCTTTTTCCCGACACCCGAGTCCGGGCCGAGACCCCCGGGGGAGCGGAGTGGCAGGCTCCTGTTCTTCGGGCTCGTCCGGCCCTACAAGGGCATCGACGTGCTCATCCGTGCGGTGGCACGAGCCGACACCCCGGTGGAGCTGACGATCGCAGGGGAGTTCTGGACGCCGGTGGAGCACACCCGGGAGCTCGCTCGTGAGCTCGGTCTGGAAGACAGGGTGCAGATCATCGATGACTACCTGGCCCCGGAAGCGATCATGGACCTGTTCTCCGAGCACGACGCCCTCGTGTGTCCGTACCTCTCCGGCACGGGCTCGCAGCAGCCCCAGATCGCCCACCTGGCGGGCCGCCCTGCGATAGCGACGCGCGTGGGGGATCTGGCCGACCAGGTCGTGGACGGAGTGGACGGCATGCTCGTGGAACCGGGCGACGTCGATGCACTGGCCGCCGCGATCGACCGCCTCTACGACGGTGAGACCCTCGAGGCGCTCACCTCCGGGGTTCGGCCCCCCGACGTGCCCGCGCAGTGGGCCGGGTACATCGAGGCCCTGCTCAGCGCCTGAAAGGCCGGGGAGGCCACATGGGCGGCGGCTACTGTCGACCCGATGGCGACCAGCGCAGCCACGAAGCTCATTCGCTCGATGGCCTCCCATGTGCCGAGCCGTAGCCTGATCGGCCTGCGTCGCCTCAGGGACCTGCCCCTGTCGGTCCTCCATCGCCCCCATGAACCGGAATTCGCCCTGCTGGCCCGATTCGGCTGGCACGAGCCGAACGTCGTGGACATCGGTGCCAACCGCGGTCAGTCGATCCGGTCCCTCAACATGGTTCTCGCCGCCCCCCGGATAGTTGCGGTCGAGCCCAACCCGGTGCTCGCAGCACACCTCCGCCAGCGCTACCCGGAGGTCGAGGTGCACAACATGGGCATGGCACTGGAACCCGGGGAGATGGAACTCCACGTGCCCCGCTACGGGCACACCTGGTGGGACACCCGGGCCTCCCTCGCCCCGGCGGAAGCAGCCGAGTTCCTCGACGCGTCCAACTTCGCCCGATTCGACCCGCGACGGGCGGCGCTCGAGTCGGTGGTCGTACCGGTCGGACCACTCGACGACCTCGACCTCAGTCCGCAACTCCTCAAGGTGGACGTCGAGGGTGTCGACGACCTGGTCGTCCGTGGGGCGGAGCGCACGATCGCCCGTTGCCGCCCGGTCATGTTGATCGAGCGGCCATCCGAGCAGACGACCGGGTTCCTCTCCGGGCGAGGCTACAGAGCCATGGACTACGACCCGGCGACCGCACGACTCGTCGACCCCGGGCAGGTCGCAGGTGCGTTCAACACGTTCTTCCTCACCGACCGCCACCGCAGCGAGCTGGGCGTCGACTGAACGGTTCGGCCCTCAGAGCAACTCGTCGTCGCCGTCGCCGCGCTTCACGGCGCGTATGGCGTGGGGGACCCCGACCACCGCCGCCACGCCCAGTTCCGCCGCGATGATGACGAACCGGGACAGCACGGCAACGCTCAGGGCCCCGGCGCGGCCGATGGAGGGTTCCAGGGCGATCATCAGCACGGCCTCACGGACACCGGCGCCGGCGGGCAGCGGGAACACGACCAGTCCCGCTGCGAACGCCAGGGCGAAGGCCGCTACTACGGGAAGGAGGTCGGCCACACCGGTGCCCAGGGGCCGCGCCAGGAGCCACACGTGCAGGCCGAAGAACGCCCAGGACACCACCTGCACACCTGCGATGGGCACGATCACCCTCGGCGGCAGGTAGGGCGAGGGGATGCTCCGCCCCGAGCGTCGGGAGGCCCATTCTGCGAGACGGTGCAGGCCACCACGGTGTGCAGCGAGCGCGAGCAGGGTCACTCCGGCACACGGTCCGGCCACTGCGATCATCACGATGGTGGGGTCACTGCGTTCGATCAGCAGCAGTGGAGTGAGAAGCAGCCCGGTGGCAACCGTCACGAGCATGCCGAGCAGGTAGCTGCCGAGGGCCACCGGGGTGGGTACGCCGTTCGCGAGGCCGATCCGAGCTGCGATCAACGCAGGCCACACGCTGCCCGGAACGTACTTGCCGACCTGTGAGCTGAAGAACAGAACCTGGCTGGGGTGCGCCGCGAGCCTGCCCCCGAGGTGCCGGAGGATCAGGTGCCATGCCAACCAGGTCGCGATGAGGGCTCCCACCACGGCTGCGGTCGCCGCGACCAGGTCCCAGACGCTGAGCAGGTCAAGCTCGGAGCGGACAGCGGCCCAGTTCCGTTGCAGGGCGACGATCACGAACACGAGGACGAGGCCGAGCAGGAGGGGGCTCACCAGCCGCTTCCACAGTGGGCGCCGCTGGGGCGGGTCCGGTTCGGCTCCGGGGACCGCATCCGGTCCGTGGGCCGGTTCCGTGGTGTCGGCGTTCATTGGAAGCCCAGACTGTACCCAAGCCCACCGCGCGACCCATGACCGGCCCGGGCCCTGCGAAGGCGGGTTTCGCGGGGCGTTCCGCTATCCTCGCTCTTCTCCACCATCATCCGATCCGGGCCGGGCCGCTCGCCCGCCCGGGGCGGACTGCGTGGCCCAGGAACACGGCCGAGGCGCCGCAGCTGAGACAGGACTTGTTGGGATGACCGCCAGAATCGCCGTTGTCGGTACGGGATACGTGGGATTGACCACCGGGGCCTGCCTCTCCCACCTGGGCCACGACGTCGTGTGCCTCGACGTCGACGCGGAGAAGGTCGAGAAGCTCCGCAGCGGCCACGTGCCCATCCTCGAGGAAGGGCTCGACCGGCTGGTGGAGGAGGGGCTGCACACCTCGAAGCTCGCGTTCACCACCGACGTGGCCGCAGCCGTCCGGGGAAGCGAGTTCGTGTTCCTGTGCCTGCCGACCCCACAGGCGGACGACGGTTCGGCCGACCTCTCCTTCGTGGAGAAGGCATGTGGGCAGATCTCGGATCATCTCGACGCCGGCGCCGTGGTGATCAACAAGTCCACCGTTCCTGTCGGCACGACCCAACTGGTGGCCGACGCTCTCGGCCGACCCGACGTGGAGGTCGTCAGCAATCCCGAGTTCCTGCGCCAGGGGACCGCGGTGCACGACTTCTTGAACCCGGACCGGATCGTGATCGGCGCCAGGGACCGTTCCGTCGCCCTGCGCGTCGCGTCGCTCTACCTCGAGCTCGGAGCCCCCTGGGTGGTGACCGACCCGCCTTCGGCCGAACTGATCAAGTACGTCGCCAACTCGTTCCTTGCGACGAAGCTGAGCTTCGTCAACTCGGTCGCCGCTGTCTCCGAGGCGGTCGGAGCCGATGTGGAGGACGTGATCCGGGGTGTCGGCCACGATCGACGGATCGGACACGCGTTCCTCCAGCCGGGACCCGGCTGGGGCGGCAGTTGCCTGCCCAAGGACACCTCGGCGCTGGCGCACATCGCGGATTCCGCGGGATACGAGTTCGGGCTGTTGCGTTCGGCGATGCAGGTCAACGATGCCCAGTTCGGACGCATCGTGGGCAAGGCCGAGGACCTGGTTGGGGACCTGAACGGCAAGCGGGTGGCCGTCTGGGGGCTCACCTTCAAGGCGAACACCGATGATCTGCGCGACTCACCTGCGCTCAGGATCATCGACCGGCTGCTGGCCCGCGGGGCCGAGGTGCGCGCGTTCGACCCGGGGATCGGCCCCGACCGGAGTGTGGCGGAGGGGATCGAGGTCGTCGACGACATGTTCGCGGCCACTCGCGGCGCGGAGGTGCTGATGGTGCTCACCGAGTGGGGTGAGTTCCGTCGTGCCGACATCGAGCAGCTGAAGGAATCACTGGCGTCCCCCAACGTGGTGGATGCGCGGAACCTCCTCGATCACACGGCCATGGAGCGCAACGGCTTCTCCGTGCGTGCCGTGGGCAGGAGCTGAGCCGTCACCCGGTGCGCTTCCAGAAGCGCACCTCCCCCGCGGCCGCGACCTGCTCCCAGTCCGTGCCGTCCCCGGTGGGTCTCGCGCTGCCGGCGAGGGCGAGCACCCCCGCTCGCTGCGGAGGATCGTTCCCCAGGTCGTCACTGGGGACATCGCTGAACTCGAGTTCCCAGCCGCTTCCGCCCAGCATCAGTTGCTGTCCCGGCCAGTTGAGGCGAGTGGCCGCATCGAGTCGCGCGTCGCTCGACACGATGATCTGATCGTGTGCTCCCGGCGGATGCCCCAGGTCCTCGTACATCCCGGAGAACCCGTAGGTGCCATGGAAGGACAACGCTGCGGCGAGTGCACCCAGCGCCCACAGCGCCAGGACGATGAGTCCCGCTCGCAGGAACCGAGCCTGATCGGCACAGCTGCTGTGCATGAGGGCCATGGCCACAACTGCGAGACCAGTTGCGACGAGGACCCCCGTAGCGCCACCGGGCAGGCCCAGGGCGGCCAGCGCCGCGATGTTCGTCTGCACGACCGGCTCGAGCCCGGCCCCCGACCATCGCATCACGACGCCGGCTGCGAGCAGGACCGTCACCCCCGCAGCCCACGGGAACACGACCCGCAGGCGGATTCGGGTCCGGTGGACCGTGCCGTCACCTCGCAGTGACACCAGGAGGCCGCACACGCCTGTGATGGTGAGCAGGAGGACCGCCGGGTCGATGTAGCGGCCGTAGGTGACGTGATCCCATCGCAGGGGTACCAGAGCGGGAGCCTCCGCCCCGGTGTCCGCAACGGTCGCCCCCATGAAGCAGGCCGAGACGGCCCAGATCCCGGCCACCGCGACGAGCAGAGCGGTCGCGAACCGGCGCACTCCCGGCGGCTCCGCCGTGCGGTCCAGTGCGACACGCACGAGTGCCACGGCACCCACTGCCACCATCCCGGCGGAGGCGACCAGTGCGTACCATGCCTGCCCGAGGGCCGCAGCGAGAACCGACGACCACGCCGAGGGGTCGGTGGCGGTGGAGATGATCCTCCCTGCTGCGGAGGACGCATCACGATAGATCTCGTTCCTCGCCGCAGACCGCAGGGCCAGGCCGGATGCAGTGGCCGCGCCTGTGGCGAGCAGTGACAGCACGGCCGTGGCGGTACCGAGTCCTCCGGGAGCACCCACGGTTGTGCGCCGATGCCATGACAACAGCACCATTGCTGCCCACAGCGGTACGAGAACCGCGAGGCGGCCGTGCACGAACGGTGCGGTTCCGGCCATGAGGGACAGGCCGAGCAGGGCCGTGGTGGAGAGGCGAGCGGGGGTGGTCGTCAGGATCGCGGTCCCGGCGACGACCGCGCAGAGCCACAGCAGCACCGTCGACTCCGACCACGTGAAGGAGGTGGTGAGGAGTGTCGGAGGCCACAGGAGGACGACGGTGAACGACACGGTGGCGGCGAGTTCACCGCCACCCAGCGTGCGGACCGTGAAGCGGACGAGCCAGGCGGACCCCACGAGGGCCGCGAAGCCGAGGAGCAGTGCAATGCGGTACCTGATGGTGGGGTCGACCGGAAGAAGCTCGACCGGCAGCAGCGTGAGGCCGTGGACCGGCTCGTAGAACGGGAGGTCCAGCATCTGCAACCGGGGCCCCCTTCCACTGAGCCAACGTGCAACGGCCCAGTAGCCGGGTTCGTCCGGCACGACTCCTGGTTCGCTGGCCCTCAGGACCACGGCGAGCCTTGCGAGGGCGACCGCGGCGAGCGCCACACGGCCGGCGCGCAGCGCCGTGGGAGTCAGCGCATCGCGGCCCGGAGGCACCTGTTCCACGACCGAGACCCCGGAGCACTCCACCCGTGTTCCATCGGCACGGTGTGCCCCGGGCGTTAGCGCAACGGGGCAGGCGGGCAGGTCACGCCGTGTCGATCACCACGACGACCTCGCCGGCGGTGACCGACTGGCCCGCTTCGACCTTCACCTCCGACACCGTGCCGTCCACGTCCGCGGCGACGTTGTTCTCCATCTTCATCGCCTCGAGCACGACGAGGGTGTCGCCCGCGGCAACGGACTGGCCGGGCTCGACCTCGATCTTCACGATCGTGCCCTGCATCGGCACCGCCACCTGGCCGGTGCCGGCAGCGGCCACCGAGCCCCCACCCCCCGAGCGCTTGCGCTTCGGTCGGGGCGGAGCCCCACCGGCGGCACCGAGCTGGCTCTCCGGCACGAACATGGCCACCTCGAAGCGCCGCCCGTTGACCTCCACGTCCATCGAACGCCTGACCACGGGCTCGGCCTCGTCAGCGGTTTCCCCGCCGGGGCCCTGCGCCGGGATCCCCGAGAGGTCCAGCACCTCCTCGACCCACTTGGTGGAGTGCTCGACCGCCGCGAAGTCGGGATGTCCGAGGATCGCGAGGTCCGCCGGGATCACCGTCGCGATGCCCTCGATCTCCATCTCCTCGAGGGCCCTGACCATGCGCGCGATGGCGACGTCACGGTCCCGTCCCCACACGCAGAGCTTGCCGGTGAGGTTGTCGTAGTACTGCGACACCTCGTCACCGGTCTCGTAGCCCCCGTCCCAGCGGGTGCCGAACCCGGAGGGTGCGTGCAGCTTGGTTATCCGGCCGGGGGAGGGCAGGAAGGCTCCGGCCGCGGTGTCCTCGGCGTTGATCCGGCACTCGATGGCGTGCCCGTCGATCTCCACGTCGTCCTGGGAGAAGGGCAGCGGTTCGCCGGCTGCGACGCGGAGCTGCAGTTCGACCAGGTCGACGCCGGTGACCAGCTCGGTCACCGGGTGCTCCACCTGCAGGCGGGTGTTCATCTCCAGGTAGAAGAACTCGCCGTCCTCGTAGAGGAACTCGACGGTACCGGCGTTCTCGTAGTCGCATCCGAGGGCCACCGCGACCGCTGCCTCACCCATCGCGGTGAGGGTCTCCGCGGGGATCCCCGGAGCGGGTGCCTCCTCGATGAGCTTCTGGTGGCGACGCTGGGCGGAGCAGTCGCGGGTACCCAGGTAGACCGCGTTGCCGTGCTGATCGCAGACCAGCTGGACCTCGACGTGGCGGGGCTTGGTCAGGTAGCGCTCCAGGTAGCACTCGTCGCGTCCGAAGTAGGCGAGTGCCTCGCGCTGGGCCGACTCGAGCGCGGCCGCGGCCTCGTCCGCGGAGGCGACGACCTTCATGCCCCGGCCACCGCCTCCGTAGGCGGCCTTGATGGCAACCGGGTAGCCGTACTGCTCGCCGAAGTCGGTGACCTGTGCGACATCGGAGATGAACGTGCTGTCACCGGGTACGCCGGCGACGCCGACCTTCTCGGCGGCCTCCCTCGCGGAGATCTTGTCGCCCATCACCTCGATGGCGGAGGGCGCCGGCCCGATGAACTTCACACCGAGGTCGGTGATCGCACGGGCGAAGTCCGCGTTCTCCGAGAAGAACCCGTAGCCGGGGTGCACGGCCTCGGCACCGGAACGCTCGATGACGTCCAGGATCTTGTCCGAGTCGATGTACGACTCGGCGGCCGTCTGACCCCCCAGCGCGTACGCCTCGTCGGCGAGGCGGACGTGCAGGGCGTCACGGTCCAGCTCGGAGTACACGGCCACGGTGGAGATGCCCATCTCACGGCACGCCCGGATTACCCGGACGGCGATCTCCCCGCGGTTTGCGATCAAAACCTTCGAAAACACGCCCTATCTTCACCCCATGGGCTTCTCCCGCGCCAAAGCAGACCTCTCCGACAGTCGATTCGCCGACCTGCGGTGGGTCTCCGAGACGGACTCGACCAACGCCGATGTGCTCCGTGCCCTCGCCTCGGAGTCGCCGTCGGATCCCCTCGGCGCACGCGACCTGGTCGTCGTCGCGGACCACCAACGAGCCGGGCGCGGCCGCCTGGGTCGTACCTGGGAGGCGCCGCATGCGGCGTCGCTGCTCATGACCGTCGGAACCACCGCCGTCATCCCCGACGCGCACCGCGGACTCCTTCTGACCGCCATGTCGTGTGCCGCGTCGGAGGCCATCGTGGGAGTCTGCGGCGTGAGGACCTCGATCAAGTGGCCCAACGACCTGGTTGTCGAACGCGGGGGAGTGGACGGGGGTCGACTCAAGGTCGCGGGAGTCCTCGCGGAGTCGGTGCCCCTCGATGGGGGACTGACCGGCTACGCGGTGGGGATAGGGATCAACTGCAACTGGGCGGCGGTCGAGGGCCCGCTCGCATCGATCGCCACCTCGCTCGACGTCGTCTCGGGCACCACGGTCGACCGCGAGGAACTCGCGGTGGGGACCATCCGCGGATTCGCCCGGCGCCTGGAGCTGCTCGAGTCCGCCGGGTCGCCCACTGCGCTCCTCGACGAGGCACGGCGTCTCTCGGCGACGCTGGGGACCGAGGTGGTGGTGACCACGCCGCAGGGGCGCACCGAGGGCCACGCCGTCGACCTGGACGACGACGGCGCGTTGCTCGTGCGCACCGGAGAGGGTGTGCAGGAGCGGGTGGTCGTGGGCGACGTCGTCAGCCTGCGGCCGAGCTGAAAGGGGCCTGCCGCTACGCGGAGCCCGCGTTGCTGCCGTAGGCAGTGCTGTTGCTGCCGTAGGCAGTGCTGTTGCTGCCGTAGGCAGTGTCCCAGGCCTGCATCGCGGCGGCCGTCAGCGGACCGGGAGCCCGGGACAGGAGCCCGCCGTCGACACGGGCTATGGGCTGCACCTCCCTGCCGGTCGAGGTCAGGAACGCCTCGTCGGCCGCAGCGAGTGCTTCCAGTGGAAGCGGGGCCGTGTCCACCTCGATGCCGGCATCGCCCAGTGCGTCGATCAGCAGCGAGCGCGTGATGCCGTCCAGGCAGCCGGACCCCAGGGGAGGCGTTGCGAGCACCCCGTCACGGGCCAGGAACACGTTCGTGCCCGTACCCTCGCAGAGCTCCCCGCGGGTGTTCGCGAAGATGGCCTCGCTGGCTCCGCGGGAACGCGCATGCGCGAGGGCCACGACGTTCTCGCCGTAGCTGGTCGTCTTGAGGCCGGCCAGGGCTCCCCGTTCGTTGCGTGTCCATGGCACCACGACCACCGCGGTGGGTTCGCGTGTGAGGGTCATGGGACTCGCCGTGACCAGCACCGTGGCCTCACCCTCGCCACGCTCGGACCCGGCCGGGGCGGCACCGGTGGTGACCGTGATGCGGAGTCGCGCCGTTGCTCCTGCGCCCGCCAGTCGGTCCCACTCCCGGGCGACCGAGGAGCATGCCTCCTCGAGGGTTCTGCGATCGGGTGGAGCCATGAGCATGCCCCGGGCCGAGGCCTCGAGGCGGTCGAGGTGGGCCGCGAGGGCGAAGGGTGCCCCTCCTTGGAGCTTCACCGTCTCGAACACCCCGTCACCCACCGTGAGTCCGTGGTCCGCCCAGCTGATGTGGCTTCCGGCGGGATCCACGAGCCGGCCATCGGCCCACACGACGACCGGGTTGGCTCCGGTGCCGCTCACAGCAACACCTCCGCAGCCCCTGCTCCGGCCGGTTGGCTGGCCACCCCGAGCAGGTGGGCCGCCTTGAGCTCGGTCTCGGCCCATTCCCCCTCGGGGTCCGAGTCCCAGGTGATGGCGCCACCGGTGCCGAAGTTGAGCTCGTCGGCCTCGATCCAGAACGTGCGGATCGCGACGTTGAGCTCGCCGCGCACGGCATCCGCGTCCACCCAACCGATGGCCCCGCAGTACAGGCCGCGATCGTCGGGCTCGTGCAGGCCGATCGAGTCGAGGGCGGCCAGCTTCGGGGCGCCGGTCACCGACCCCGGGGGAAATGTGGCCTCGATGCACTCGGCCCAGCCGGATCCCTGTCGCAGAGTCCCCTCCACGGTGGAGACGAGGTGGCTCAGCCCCGGATGCTCCTCGATCGCCATGAGGGCGGGAACGTGCACCGAACCCCATTCGCACACCCTCCCCAGGTCGTTGCGAACCAGGTCGACGATCATCACGTTCTCGGCTCTGTCCTTGGCCAGGAACTGCTCGGGTGTAGCGGCGGTGCCCTTGATCGGTGAGGACCAGACTCGGCTGCCGTCCCGGCCCAGGAACAGCTCCGGTGAGGCGCTCGCCACGAGGATGTCCTCGGAGGGAATCCTCACGACTGCTGAGTACGGGGCGGGGTTTCCCTCTGCCAGGCATGCCCCCAGCGCAGCGACGTCGCAGGAGGCCGCTTCGCCGTGACGGGTCCGGCTGGGCAGTGGCGCGCGCAGGCGGCGCGTCAGGTTCACCTGGTAGACCTCACCGGCAGCGATCTCGGCCCGTATCCCGCGCACCGCGTCGGTGAAGCCGTCGTGGTCGATGCCGGAACTCCAGCGAGCCGCCTCCGGGCCGAGCCACGGCGGTCCCGGCCAGGGGCGGGCGGGCCTGACGCTCCCGAAGCGGGCGCACACCGGCGGCCCGTCGAAGGGAAGCACCACGGCCCAGAAACCACTCGAGTCGAGCGCGGCGAGGTCGTCGGTCAGGTCCACCAGGTCGGTGCACAGGCGCCCGCCCACCACGGCCAGGGGCGCAGGTGCCGGATCACGCCGGGGAGCTGGGACGACGCCGCTTCGGGTCACGGCGAGATCCTATGGCTGAACCCGGGACCGCAGTGCTCCGCTGCTAGCTTGGGCCCTCGTGGGTTCCGGCAGAAAGCTCCGGCGCACCTGGCCCCAGAGACTGCTGCTCGGGTTGAACGCGCTCATCATCGTTGCGTGCATCGGCGCGGCCGCTGGCCTCTACACGTTCTCCGACAAACTCGCATCGGTCGAGACGGTCGCCATCGATTCCTCCTCGGCCGCTCCGCTGGACCCTGCGGAGACCCGCAACATCCTGATCGTGGGCACCGACTCGGCGGCCAACCTCGACGAGGACGATCCGGTCCGGGTGGGACGCAAGGGAGAGAACCTGGCCGACGTTCTCATGATCATGCGCATCGATCCCGAGACCGGCTCGGCGCGCTTGTTGTCGATCCCTCGCGACACCCGGGTGGAGCTGTCCCCGACCGGGGGAATGGGACGGATCAACGGCCTTCTGACGGGACTGGACGGCCAGCGCAACCTGATCGACACCATCCGGCGCAACTTCGGGATCTCGATAGACAACTACATCGAGGTGGACTTCGCCGGCTTCAAGGACCTGGTGGAGCAACTCGGCGGCGTGCCGGTGTACTTCGCCGCGCCGGTGCGGGACCGAAACACCGGACTCTCGGTGCAGGAGCCCGGCTGCGTGGTGCTCGGACCGGACGAAGCCCTCGCATATGCACGGTCGCGGCACTTCCAGTACCAGGACGCGGACGGACGGTGGCGCTACGACCAGACCGGTGACCTGGGTCGGATCTCCCGGCAGCAGGACTTCATCAAGCGTGCGATGCGCCGGGCCTCCGAGGCCGGGCTGCGCAACCCCGGCACGGCGATAGGCATCGTCGACGCGGCCATCGACTCGGTGAAGATCGACGACACGCTGACCACTGGCGTGATCGTCGACCTGTTGTCGGTGTTCCGCACGTTCAACCCCGATGACCTCGAGACCCAACAGGTGCCGACGATCTCGGATGTGCGCGGTGAGATCGCCTACCAGAGCGTCGTGTGGGACGAGGCACTCCCGATGCTGCTCGCGTACTGGGGATACGACGAGGAGGGCCGGCTGGCCCCCGGCGACATCGTCGTGGACGTGGCGGGCACCCGCTCGACCGACGAGAGCACCCAGTTGCAGGCGATGGCCCTGGACGCGGCGGGCTTCGACGCCGAGCCCGTCACCGCCCGGAGCACCCCGGACACGACCACGATCACCTTCGGCCCGGCGGGCTTCGACGCTGCGCTGACCCTCGCCACGTACCTGGACGGGTACCTCGAGCTGGAATACGACGAGGACATCGTGGGTCCGCGACTGGTCCTCGCACCCGGGGCGGACTCGGTCGGGATCCGCGAGGAGCCGATTTCCCTCGAGGAACTCCCCGCAGAGCTCCGGACTCCACCGGAGGACTACCTCGAGGACGCATCGGAGGCCGAGCTGCTCGATCCCGGCACCGACGGCGCGGATGGCGACGACACCGATTCCGACGGCACTGATGCCGACGGCACCGGTGGGGACGATCAGGACAGTGAGTCCACCACGAGCTCGGTCGTCTCCGATGACGACCCGGCGTTCGTGCAGGCAGCCGAGGCCGAGGGTGCTCCGCCCGGCATCGTGCCCACCGATCCCGAGAAGGCCGAAGCCTGCCGCTAGTGGGTGCGGCCTGTCGCTAGTGGGTGCGGGCCTCGGCCAGTTCGCGGTTCTCCCGGTACCAACGGATCGTGCGGCGCAGCCCTTCGCGGAAGTCGACCCCGGCCCGGAAGCCGAACGCCTCGGCTGCACGGCTCGGGTCAACGCGACGACGGGGCTGGCCATCGGGCTTGGTCGAGTCCCACCTGACCTCACCGTCGAAGCCCACCTCGTCGATGATGATGCCCACGAGATCGCGGATCGGCATCTCTTCGTCGGTGCCCAGGTTCACCGGTTCGGGCCCGTCGTAGTGCTCGGTGGCCAGCAGGACGCCCTCGGCGGCGTCGTCCACGTAGAGGAACTCGCGGCTCGCGGAGCCGGTGCCCCAGACCTCGATGTGGTCCGCACCTGATTCCTGCGCGTCGACGCACTTCTTGATGAGCGCGGGTATGACGTGGCTCACCGCGGGGTTGAACTTGTCACCGGGCCCGTAGAGGTTGGTGGGCATCAGGTAGATGGCGCACTGGCCGTACTGGTCACGGTTGGCCTGCAGCTGTGTGAGCTGGGCCAGCTTCGCGACGCCGTAGGGAGCGTTGGTCTCCTCTGGGTAGCCCTGCCAGAGCGACTCCTCGTGGAAGGGCACCGGGGTGTGCTTCGGATATGAGCAGATGGTGCCCAGCATCACCGTCTTGGGCACCCCGGCAGCACGGGCTGCCTCGAGCACGAAGGTGCCCATCAGCAGGTTGTCCAGGTAGAGGTCGGCCGGGCGTTCGCGATTGGCCCCGATTCCGCCGACGCTGGCTGCCAGGTGGATGATCACGTCGGGATCCGTACGTCCCACGAGCGCCTCTGTCGCCGCGCGGTCGCGCAGGTCCACCTCGGTGGAGTCCGGGGCGGAGACCCGCGCGGTCGAGCGCCCGCGCAGCCCCTCGAGCACCGCGGAGCCGAGGAACCCGCCACCACCGGTGACCAGCACGTGCTTGTCTTCGAAGAAGGCGCTCATCCCGGGAGAACCTACCCGTCCCGGTCTGGCCGAGGGGTACCGCCGACCGCGAACGGTGCTGCACGGTGCCCGTCGCGTGGACAGGGCGCGCGATCATCGCATGGATGCCCCCCGAGATCAGGGTCGCGGTGACCCTCACCCAGGACTGGCACCGGACCCCCGGGTTCACAGCCGTTGCGGCGAATGCGCTCGCAGCTGCACTGGCGGACCGTCCCGATGTGGAGGTCATCGGGGTGGGGCCCGGTGGTGGTCCACCGACCAGAGGCATCGCTCCATCGGTTCCCATCGCACGGCTCCGCCTCGGGCTCCCATGGCTCTACGATGCGTGGGGTCTGACCGGTCGCCCGTCGGTCTCCGCAGCCGTTCCCGAGGTGGACCTGGTGCACCTGACCGCCCTGGTACCTCCACCACGTGAACGGGTGCCAGTGGTCGCCACGATCCACGATGTGGTGTCGCTGACGACGTCGGAGCAGTCCGGCCGACGCGGAGCGCGTCTCGTGGCACGGACCCTGGCCAGGATGGCCCGCAGAGCGGACGCCGTGCTGGTCCCGTCGGAGGTCGGCCGCGTCGAGTTCGTGCGCGCCGGGTTCGACCCGGAGCGGTTGGCTGTCGTCCCTCCGGGAGTCGAGTCTCCCGAACCCTGCACCGAGGAGCACGTGGTACTGACCCTGGACCGCCTCGGAGTGGAGCCACCCTACGTGCTCTTCGTCGGTGCCGCAGGGCCGCGGAGTGGTCTCGACCTGCTGGCGACGGCCATGGCGATGCTGGACCGCGAGGAGCTGACAACGGTGTTGGTGGGTCCCCCCGGGTTGCGGTTCGCGGAGCCGGTCACCAGCAGTCGGGTGGTAGCCACGGGTCCTCTTCCGGGAAGGGACGTCGCAGCCCTGCGTGCCGGTGCCGCGGTCTCGGTGATGCCGTCTCGTGCGGACGCATTCGGACTGCCGGTGCTCGAGGCGATGGCCGCGGGCACTCCCGTGGTCACCACGACGGGTACTGCGATGGCGGAGTTCGCCGATGGGGTAGCGCTCATCGTGCCTGCAGGCGACCCCGCCCGGCTCGCCAGTGCGATCGCGGAGGTGGTCGACGACCCGGGTCGCGCCGGGCGGATGTCCACCGCGGGGATCGAGCGGGCGCTCGGCTACAGCTGGCAGGCCGCGGCCGAGGAGGTGGAGGCCGTCTACCGGGAGGTGCTCCGGTGATTCCGCGGACCTGTCCTGGATCCTCGGGAAGGCCGGTGCGTGCAGAGACCGGGGGCGAGTGCAAGCCCCGGTTGGGACCGGCACCAGCTGGCGAGATGCAACACTGGGAGCATGCGTCGACCATTGTCCGTGGCGATGACAATGACCCAGAACTGGCAACGCATTCCGGGCGGCATCGCTGTTTCGACGAATGCGCTCGCCCAGGCGTTGGTCGACGCGGGAGAACGACAGCCCGCCCGGTCGGTCCGTGTCACGGGTGTGGTGCCCCGCGGCCGGCCGCCGGAGCCACCGTGGGTCCCGCCGGTCGAGGTGAGGGCGCTTCCACTTCCTCTCCCGCTGCTCTATGACGCATGGGACCTTGCACGATGGCCGCGCGTCACATCTGTGACGGAACCTGTCGATCTCGTCCATCTGACCGTTCCCATCGCCGTGCCGCGGGAGCGGGTGCCCCTCGTCGCAACGGTGCACGACCTGCTGCCCCTCACGATGCCCGAGTCGTTCACCCGCCGGGGGCGACGTCTGATGCAGCGTGGACTGCATCGCATCAGGAATGAGGCAGATGCAGTCATCGTGCTCAGTGAGATCGGAAGGCAGGAGTGCGTGCGTCATGGCTTCGACCCTTCCCGGCTGCACCTCGTGCCGTGGGGCGTCGAGACTCCCGCTCCGATGTCCGAGAAGACCGTCGCGGAGTTCCGTGTGCGCGCGGGGCTCGAGGATCCGTTCCTGCTCTTCGTCGGCACCGCCGAACCTCGCAAGGGTCTCGGCGTCCTCGTGGAGGCCTTCGAGATCCTCGACGATCCAGATCTCACCCTCGTCATCGTCGGTCCTGATGGCTGGGGGGGCGTCGGTGACGAGTTGCGTCGGTCCGCGCAGCGACTCGCTCCTCGCGTGAGGTTCGAGGGCTTCGTGCCGGACTCGGAGCTGGCCCTGTACAGGCGTGCAGCGGCACTCTGCTGCATGCCCTCACAAGCCGAGGGGTTCGGGCTCCCCGTACTCGAGGCGATGGCCGCCGGGCTCCCGGTCGTGACCACCGAGCACACTCCCATGGCGGACATGGCCGGGGATGCAGCCCTCTGCGTGCCTTTCGGCAAGCCTGCTGCTCTCGCCTCGGCTGTCGAAGCGGTGCTCACGGATCCGGCCCTCGCCGAAGAGATGTCCCGCATCGGGCTGTCGCGGGCGGCGTCGTTCACCTGGGAGAGAACGGCCGCAGGTGTGGTGGATGTCTACGAGGAGGTCATGTCTTGAGAGTGGGGTTGAACCTCCTCTACCTGGTTCCCGGTCGTGTCGGCGGCACCCAGACCTATGCCGAGCAACTCATCGAAGCGTTGCTCGCCATCGACAACGAGACCCAGTACGTGGCCTACGTGAATCGTCCCGGGGCCCGACTCCCGCTGACCGGCAGCGATCGTGTCCACACCGTCGTGATGGATCTCGATGGCGACTCACAGGCCAAGCGCTACTTCTACGAGCAGGCGAGGCTGCCTCGGCTCCTGGCGGCAGACGGCGTGGATCTCGTCCACTCACTGGGCTACGTGGGTCCGCTCCGTACCCCGTGTCCGTCCGTGGTGACCATCCACGACCTCATCTACGAGGGATTCGCGGACTTCATGCCGCTGCACCGACGCCTCGCCCTGCGGGTCTTCGTCGGGGCATCGGCACGGCGCGCCGACCACGTGATCACGGTCTCGGACTCGTCGCGGCGACAACTCGCGGCGGACCTGGGTCTGGCTGACGACCGGTTGTCGGTGATCCACGAGGCCCCGGCCCGGTCCGTCGCCGATCCCGACGCGATCCGCCGGCCCCGTACCGGCGCCGGTCTCTATGTGCCGGAGGACTACGCCCTGGCTCTCAGCAGCCCTTCCCTGTCGAAGAACATCCCACGACTGGTGGAGGCCCTCGCTCGAACGGAGCACCCGCGGCACCTGGTGGTTGCCGGACACCTTCCGCCGGGTGGCGAGGTGGAGGCGGCGGTCAAGGGTCTTCGAATGGAGTCGCGGGTCACGTGCACGGGGTATCTCGGGTCAGCGGAACTCGATTCGCTGTTGCGCGGCGCATCGCTGTTCGTGTTCCCATCGGTGTACGAGGGCTTCGGCATACCGGTCCTCGATGCGCAGGCAGCAGGTGTTCCCGTTGCGTGCTCGTCCTCGGCATCTTTGCCCGAGGTCGCCGGAGAGGCTGCGGTCTTCTTCGATGCGTCTTCCGTGGAGTCGATAGCGGATGCCATCGGTCGGGCGGCGACCGACGATGAGTTGCGTGCCAGGCTGCAACTGGCCGGATGGGAGAACGTCGAACGCTTCTCATGGGATCGAGCAGCGATGGAGACCCATCGGGTCTACGAGGACGTACTGGCTCGAGCCGGGATGGGCACTCAGCGGAGGCATCCCGACGGGAACCCGGTGCCCGGAGCAGGCTGGCAGCCATGACGCGTCGCATCCTTCTCACCGGTGGTTCCGGGTTCATCGGCACGAACCTGGTCGAGTACCTGGCCGCGCAACCGGACACCGACCTGGTCAACCTGGACATCGCAAGGCCCCGCAATCCCCTGCACGGGTGGGCCTGGAAGCCGGTCGATGTGTGCGATCCAGATGCTGTCGACTCCGCAGTGGCTGCCCATGAGCCCGATGCCATCGTGCACCTGGCCGCACGCACCGACCTGGCGGGGGAATCGGTGTCGGACTACCGGGCGAACACCGAGGGGGTTCGCAACGTCGTGCGGGCAGCGGTGCGCCACGAGGTGCCAAGAGCCCTGTTCGTGTCCTCGCAGCTGGTCTGCAAGCCGGGCTCACTGCCGAGTTCCGATCTCGACTTCTGTCCGCCGAACCCGTATGGCGAATCGAAGGTGGAGGGTGAGCGGATCGTCCGCGCCGAGGCCGACGACAGGCTCATCTGGAGCATCGTGAGGCCCACGACAATCTGGGGTCCGTGGTGGGGGACCCTGTACAGCGCGTTCTTCCGAGCGGTGCGAAGCGGCAGGTACCTGCACCCCCGAGGCCGCACGGTCCACAAGTCATTCGGCTATGTGGGGAACGCGGTCTGGCAACTCGACCGCCTCGCATCGGTACCGGCTGACGACGTGGCGGGCAGGGTCTTCTACCTTGCGGACTGGGAGGCCTACGACGTGCAGGAATGGGCCGCCGAGATCGCGGACGCGTTCGGGCGGAGACGGCCCCGGACAGTGCCGGTCGGCATCCTCCGCGCTGCCGCACTGTGCGGGGATGCGCTGCGTTTCGTGGGATTCGAGGATCCCCCGCTCACGTCGTACCGGTTGTCGAACCTGTTGACCTCCACGCGCTTCGATCTCGAGCCGCTGCGTGAACTGTGCGGTCCGCTGCCCTTCACACGGCTCCAGGGCACTGCTGCCACCGCGAAGTGGATGTGCGAGCAGTGAACCTGCTGATCCTCTGTCCCCACTACGCGCCCGACGTGGCGCCGACGGGGGAGGTCATGACCGCGATCGCCGAGGCCCTCGGTGAACGGGGGCACAGGCTCCACATCGTCACCTCCCTGCCCTGGTACCGACTGCACGAGGTGGAACCCGAGTGGGCCGGGCATCCGTGGCGCACCGAGGCCACGAAGTTCGGCTGGATCACGAGGCTGCACCCGTTCCCGACCGACAAGACCAACATCCCGGCCCGTGCGGCCGGGTTCCTCGGCTTCACGGGCGCCGCAACGGTCGCGGCGCTGGCCTCGCGCAGCGGTGCGGACGCCGCCATGGTGATGTCGCCGCCGCTGCCCCTCGGAGCAGCCGGCTGGGTCGCCGCCGCACTGCGACGGATCCCGTGGGTGTTCAACATCCAGGACGTGTTCCCCGACGTCGCCGTGGAGCTCGGGGCGATAACCGACCCCAGGGTCATCTCGGCAGCCTCGTCGGTGGAGCGCTTCCTCTACCGGCGCGCCGACGCGGTGACGGTTCTGTCCGAGGACCTCCGGGACAACGTCGCAGCGAAGCTCGCGGGCCACCACCCGGAGAAGGTGCGGGTGATTCCCAACTTCGTGGACACCGAACGGATCGCGCCGCGCCCGCGCGACACCGGATACCGGCGCGAGTTCGGTCTCGGTGGGCGAACCGTGGTCATGTACGCCGGGAACGTCGGGATGTCGCAGTCGCTGGACCTCGTGATCGAGGCCGCCCGGCGCTTCGCGGACCGCGAGGACCTCGTGTTCGTCATCAACGGGGGCGGCTCGGCGCTGGAGGGGCTCCGAAGGGAAGCGGGAGCCCTGTCGAACGTGCGGTTCGTCGAGATGCAACCCCGGGAGCGCCTGCCCGAGGTGCTGGCTTCTGCCGACGTGCACCTGATTCCGCTGCGCACCGGGCTGGCACGCTCGAGCGTGCCCTCGAAGCTGTACTCGATACTGGCCGCGGGTCGTCCGGTGCTGGCGAGCGTGGACGAGGGAACCGAGGTGGCCAACACTCTGGGGGAGGCCGGTGCGGGAGTTGCGGTTCCCCCCGAGGACCCCGACGAGTTCTGCGGCGCCCTGGCGAAGCTCCTCGCGGACCCTTCCGGCCTCGAAGCCATGGGTGATTCGGGCCGCCGCTTCGTCATGCAGTGGGCATCACCAGCGGCGGTGGCGGAGTCCTACGAGAACCTCTTCGAGGAGCTCCGGGCGGGGCGTCGTGGAGGCGGAAGGCTGTCTTCTCCGACTCGGGTCTGAGGCACTACCGTTGGTCGCCGTATGGGCAAGGCCTCCTCCTCCAAGAAGATCAAGCGCGTCCAGGCGGCGGGTGCCACGCGCTCGCCCGGCCAGCGGCGCCAGCTCGGATTCCCCGCCCTCATCGCGGCGATCATCGTGCTGGGGCTGGTGGGAACGGCGTTCGCCGTCGCCCACCGTCGCACCAACGAGGAGGTCCGCCCCGTGGTGGGCGACAACTGGGTGGCCGCCTATGGCACCTACATCTGCGGCGAGGCCTTCAACCTCGGCAACCTGGACAACGTGGTGGAGGACGCCCCGGTGGACCTTCACGCCGACGGGCTCATACACATCCATCCGACCGATGAGGAGAACTCCGGTGCCGGAGCGGTGTTCGGACTCTTTCTCGAGTCGGTCGGGATCACCGTCGGGGACGGCACGCTGACACTCCCTCCGAGCGACCTGTACCCGGAGGGCAAGACCTTCACCGACGGCGACGAGTGCCCCGGTGAGGATGGTGGCGAGCCGCAGGAGGGCCGTGTGGCGCTCTACCAGTGGCCACCCCAGGCCGGCGAGAACACCGATCCCCGGATCATCACCACGAACATCGCAGGCACGCGGTTCACCGAGGACGGCCAGACCTACGTGCTGGCCTTCGCCCCCAGGGGCGCGGAGATCGGGTTCCCGCCCTCACACGACCGTATCGACGACCCCGACGACACCGAACCCGAGGTGGTCGACTCGTCGAGCACCACGACGACCCCCTCGACCACCGCCGCGCCGGACACCTCGGCTCCGGAGCCCACCGACACGACCCCAGGCGGCTGAGCTGTGAAGGCAGTCGTACTGGTGGGCGGTTTCGGCACGCGTCTGCGTCCCCTCACCCTGCACACCCCCAAGCAGATGCTGCCGGTGGCGGGGCCCACGATGCTCGAGCGCGTCATGGCCGGACTCGCGCGGCACGGCGTGGACGAGGTGGTGCTCTCCCTCGGCTACCGGCCGGAAGCCTTCACGGCTGCGTTTCCCGACGGCCGCTGTGCGGGGGTCGACCTTCGCTACGCGGTGGAGCCCGAACCGCTCGACACCGCTGGGGCGATCGCCTTCGCCGCGGACGAGGCCGGTATCACGGAGCGCTTCCTCGCGCTCAACGGTGACGTGCTCACCGACCTCGACCTGGGAGCGCTGTGCCGTACCCACGAGTCCTCGGGCGCCGCGGCCACGATCTCGCTCACGCCGGTCGAGGACCCCTCCCGCTACGGGGTCGTGCCCCTGCACGACGACGGCAGGGTGCAGGCGTTCATAGAGAAACCGGATCCCGGTACCGCTCCCACGAACTGGATCAGCGCGGGCTCCTATGTCCTGGAGCCCGCGGTGCTGGAGGCCATTCCCCGGGGGCGACGGGTGTCGATCGAACGCGAGGTCTTCCCACGCCTGGTCGGCGACGGCGTGCTCTACGGGTTTCGCTCCGAGGAGTACTGGATAGACGCCGGCACGCCGGAGGCCTACCTCCGGGCGAACCTCGACTACCTGGACGGCTCCCGTGGCGCCGCGGTGCAAGGAGTCCATCGCGGTGCGCACGTAGACCCCGCTGCGAGCGTGGAGAACTCGGTGGTGGGTGCCGGATGCAGCGTCGGACCGGGGGCGAGGGTGGCCGGTTCGGTGCTGATGGATGGCGTCGCGATCGCCGAGGGTGCGTGTGTGGAGGACTCGATCGTGGGCCACGGTGCGACCCTCGGAAGTCGCTGCTCGGTCACGGAACTGAGTGTCGTCGGACCGGGTACATCGCTCGCGGCGGGCTGTGCGGTGGTCTCGGACCGGGTTCCCGGCCCCGACGAGTGGGAAATCGACGAGAACCTCGGCTGACCGTGTCGAGACGGAGGTGACGCGATGCGCGTGCTGGTGACCGGCGGTGCCGGCTTCATTGGTTCGAACCTGGTGGATCGGCTGCTCGCCGAGGGCCATGCGGTCGACGTGGTGGATGACCTATCGAGCGGGAAGCTGTCGAACCTCGCCGATGCCCGCTCGGGCGCCGAGCACGAGCTGAGCTTCCACCAGATCGACATCTGCGACCCGGCAGTGGTCGAGTTGATCGAGCGGCGGGCCCCGGAGGTCATCTGCCACCTGGCGGCGCAGATCGACGTGCGCGTATCGGTCGCCGATCCACTCCTGGATGCCCGCATCAACATCGTCGGCACGCTCAACGTGCTGGAAGGGGCCCGGCGTGCGGGCACCTCCAAGATGGTGTTCGCCTCTTCCGGGGGGACGATCTACGGTGACGTCGACGCCTCCGACCTCCCGGTGTCCGAGTCGCACCCGCAGGTGCCACTCTCTCCCTACGGGGTGTCCAAGAAGGCGGCGGTCGACTACATGCACGCCTACCGGGAGTTGCACGACCTGGAGTACACGGCGCTCGCCCTGGCGAACGTCTACGGCCCACGCCAGGACCCCCACGGTGAGGCGGGTGTCGTCGCCATCTTCGCCGGGCGCCTGCTGGAGGGCGAGCGTTGCCGCATCTACGGCGACGGCGCCCAGACCCGGGACTACGTGTTCGTGGACGACGTGGTGGATGCCTTCGTGAGGGCGACCGGCCGGGGCAGTGGGCTCACGGTCAACATCGGAACCGGGGTGGAGACGTCTGTCAACGAGCTCCATGCGACGATGGCCGCCTCTGCAGGCGTGGATGCCGATCCCGAGTACGCGCCGGCCCGCGCCGGCGAGCTGGCCCGCTCGGCGCTGGACGCCGGTCGGGCGAGGATCCACCTGGGTTGGGAGCCCTTCACCGACCTTCCCACCGGTACCGCAGCGGTACTCGAGTGGTTCGCGAACCAACGAGCGACGGAGGCCTGAGGATGCAACGTTTCGAGGACAAGGTCGTGCTGATCACCGGAGCCGCCTCCGGCATAGGCGAGGCAACGGCGCTGCGCCTGGCTGCCGAGGGGGCGACGCTCGCGCTGAGCGACCTGAACTCCGAGGGGCTCGCGGAGACGGTCGAGGCCTGCACCGACCTGGGAGCGGTCGTCTCCTCGGAGGTCGTGAACGTCGCCGACGAGCCATCCGTGGTCGCCATGGTCAAGGGGGCCGTCGAGCACCATGGGCGACTCGACGTGGTGGTGAACGTGGCCGGCATCCTGCAGTTCGGCCACACCCACGAGACGAGCCTGGCCGACTTCCAGCGCATCATCGGGGTCAACCTGACCGGCACCTTCCTGGTGTGCCGCGAAGCCATCCCCCACCTTCTCGACACCGGTGGGAACATCGTGAACACCGCCTCCACCGCGGCCCTGGCGGGCCACCCATGGACGATCTCGTATTCCGCATCCAAGGGAGGTGTCGCCGCCCTCACCCAGACGATCGCGGTCGAGTACGGCAAGCAGGGACTGCGCGCCAACGCAGTCGCTCCGGGTTCGATCCTCACGCCGATCCAGAACGAGTTCCAGCTTCCCGAAGGGGCGGACGCGAAGCTCGTGCACCGGATCATGGCGCTCGACGAACAGCGCGGGCCCGAGGTGGTTGCCTCCGCCATCGCCTTCCTGGGTTCCGAGGACGCGGTGCACGTCAACGGCACGATGCTGAAGGTGGATGGGGGAACCCTGGCCTGAACGGTCTCAGGAGACCGCAGAGACGAGGCGCTTCGAGTTCTCCCAGAGCACGGCGGTGTCGCCCCGGCGCCGCGTCCAGGGGGCCACGCGGGCGGGGTGTGAGTCGCGCCAGTAGAGGCCACTGCTGCGTCCCGCAGCGGCGGAGGTGGCCACGTGCACCGAGGTGGCCGCACCCTGCTCCGGTGTTCGGAGCAGTCCGAGGCGTTGGGCCACCCCGTTGAGCTCCATGAGCGAAGCAGTGGCCCCTGAGGTGTCGCCGTCGCGGCCGAACCCGGTGCGAACCGAACCGGGATGGACCGCGTGGGCCACCACCGACGTGTCCGCCAGCCGCTCTGCAAGTGCCTCCGCGTGCAGGATGTTCGCGAGCTTCGAGTCCCCGTAGACGCGCCACGTCCTGTAGCGACGGTACCTGCCCATGTCCGACCAGGTGATGCCGTCGACCGAACGCGCGTGAGCCACCGAGGCAAGGTTCACGATCCGCCCGGAAGGGGCTGCCCGCAACTGGTCGAGCACCAGGTTGGTCAGGTGGAAGTGACCCAGGTGGTTGGTGCCGAAGGTGAGCTCGAAACCCTGGGCGGTCTCCATCCGCCGGTCACACACGAGGCCGGCATTGTTGACGAGCACGTCAATGTGGTCGAGTGTCGACAACTCGGCCGCGAATCGTTCCACCGAACGGAGGTCCGCCAGGTCCAGCCGGAGGCTGCGGACGCTCTCGTTGCCGGAACGCCGCCGGATCTCCGCGGTCGCACCGGCAGCCTTGCGGGGGTCGCGGCAGCCGATGACCACTTCTGCACCCCTGCCGGCCAGTGCCACCGCGGTCTCCAGGCCTATTCCGGAGTTGCCACCGGTGACCACGATCGTGGGAGTGTCCAGATCCTTCACCGGAACAGGTCCTCGGAGGGGTGGCGAACGAGGTCGCTCACGATGCCGACCTTCTCGTCCGGCTCGGGGAAACAGGAGTCGGCCAGCCCCCGCACGAGGGCCATCGGCACCGCATCGGCCTTGCCCATCACCAGATCCGCTGCCGCTGCCACCTCGTCAGCCACCGCGACCTCGGTCACCTGGAGCTCCCTGCCGAGGGCATCGGTGCTGCCCCGGAGGTCGACCACCGCCCGCAGCCCTGCACAACCGATGGCCACGTCGGTGACCCCGCGTCGCCAGGGCCTTCCGAAGGTATCGGTGACCACGACCCCCACCCGGGTGCCGGTGCGGCCCTGCAGGGCATCGGCCATGCGGCGTGCCGAGCGGTCGGGGTCCTCCGGGAGCAGTGCCGCCTGACCGCGTTCGACGTTCGACAGGTCGACGCCTGCGTTCGCACAGACGAAGCCGTGGCGTGTCTCGGTGAGCAGGAGGTCACCGCGCCGGCGCAGAACGCGCACGGCCTCGCGTTCCACGAGCGGTTTGTGGGAGCGCGGGTCGTCGCCGTCGAGTTGCGCCATTGCTCCCTCGGCCTTGGAGACGACCTTCTGGGTGACCACCACAACATCACCGGGCCGGAGCACCTCGTCCATCTCACCCAGCGCCTCCAGGAGGATCCCAGCCAGGTCGTCGCCGCGGTGCACCTCACCGATTCCGGTGACCCCGATCACCTCGAGGCGGGCGGGTTTCGGGCCGTGCTTCACGGGCTCCATCCGGCCGCCTCGAGCGCCGTGGATGCGAGGTCCGCGGAGACGTCGACCGATCGCATGATGGTGTCGGTGACCACACAGGCCATGCCAGAGGCCTCCACGGCGCCAGCGTGTGCCTCGTCCTCGAGGTCGATCACGAGGCACTCCGCGAGGGCGGAGTACCAGCGGGCGATGCCTGCCACGGAGGGATCGTGGCCGAGGTTGCGCATGAGCCGGTCGGCCGGTCCCTTCAGGGCGGCGCCACCCACTATCGGGCTGATCGCGGCGACGCTGGAGCGGCGTGAGGTGACCGCCTCGCGCACGCCGGGGACCATCAGGACCGGATCGATGGACACGACCGGATTCGACGGAGCGACGAGCACCACGGTTGCATCCCCGATGGCCTCCAGCACTCCGGGGGCCGGGTGGGCGGCACGCGTACCGTCGACCACGACCTCGGCAACGTCGACGTCGTGGCGCTCGCGCACGAAGTACTCCTGGAAGGCGAGCTCCCTTCCGTCCACCGTGCGCAGCCGCGTCCTCAGCGGGTCGTCGGTCACCGGGAGCAGTGTCGCCCCGATCCCCCAGCCCCTGGCGATCTCGGCGGTCACACGGCTCAGCGGCAGGCCGTCACCGAGGCGTGAGGTGCGGTAGAGGTGGGTCCCGAGGTCCCGGTCCCCGAGGCTGAACCATCCGGCGGCATCGCTGTCGACGACCGAGTTCGCCGCTGCGTGGCGCTGGAGCACCTCCATCGCGGACCAGGTCTCGCCCCGCAGGCCCCAGCCGCGCTCGGTGTCGTTGACCGCGGCGAGCGTGTAGGTGCAGCTGTCCAGGTCCGGGCTCACGTGCAGCCCGTGCACGACGGTGTCATCCGCGACGTTGACCACGGCGGTCACCCTCTCCGGGTCGACCACCTCCACGAGTCCGGCGAGGAACTTCGCAGCTCCCACCCCGCCCGCGATGACGGTGACGGTCCGGTCGTCGCCGCGCATCACCCGATCGCGTCGAGCCTGCCGGAGAGCAGGTCCATGTCTGCGTCCACCATCATCGTCACGAGCTGCTCGAAGTCGACCTCCGGTGACCAGTCCAACTCGGTCAGGGCCTTCGAGGAGTCACCGACGAGCAGGTCGACCTCCGCAGGTCGGAAGAATGCCTCGTCCACGACCACGTACTGCTCCCAGTCGAGGCCTACGTGGCCGAAGGCCACCTCGCAGAACTCCCGCACGGAGTGCGTCTCGCCGGTGGAGACCACGTAGTCGTCCGGGGAGTCCTGTTGCAGCATCTTCCACATGGCACGCACGTAGTCGCCTGCGAAGCCCCAGTCGCGCTTCGCATCCAGGTTCCCGAGCCGGAGCTCCTCGGCCCGGCCGAGCTTGATCTTGGCGACAGCGTTGGAGATCTTGCGGGTCACGAACTCGAGGCCGCGCCTGGGTGACTCGTGGTTGAACAGGATGCCCGAGCAGGCGAAGAGGTCGTAGGACTCGCGGTAGTTGACGGTGATCCAGTGGCCGTAGACCTTCGCCACCCCGTAGGGGGATCGTGGGTAGAAGGGAGTGGTCTCGCTCTGGGGTACCTCGACGACCTTTCCGAACATCTCCGAGGAGGATGCCTGGTAGAAGCGGATCGCCGGGTTGACGATGCGGATCGCGTCGAGGATGCGCGTGACCCCGAGGGCCGTGACGTCGCCGGTCAGGACCGGCTGGCCGAAACTCGTCTGCACGAAGCTCTGCGCAGCCAGGTTGTAGACCTCGTCGGGCTCGTAGGTCCTGAGCAGCTCGATCAGGCTGGCCTGGTCGAGCAGGTCCCCGTGCACGGTGGCGATCCGGTCCTGGAGGTGGGCGATGCGTTCGAAGGTGACCGTGGAGGACCGCCTGACCATTCCGATCACCTCATAGCCTGCATCCAGCAGGAACTCGGCGAGGTAGGAGCCGTCCTGGCCCGTGATTCCGGTGATCAGTGCGCGCTTGGTCATTCCATGTTTCTAGTCGCTCGGTCGTCGCGTGCGAGCCTCGAGCGCATGTCTTCCAGGAGGTCGGCCAGGGTGGTGCGCAGCGCGATGGTCGGTTCCCAACCGGTTGCGTCCCTCAGTCGGGAGCAGTCACCCCGGAGCACCGGGATGTCCACCGGTCGCTGCAGCTCGGGGTCCGGGACAAGGCGCTGTTCGGTGGTGCTGAGTTCCACGAGTGACGCAGCCAGGTCGCTGACTGCGATGTCGACTCCGGAACACACGTTGTAGGTGACCCCTGCCTCACCGTCGAGCATCAGACGGCGGTAGGCGCGCACCACGTCACGGACGTCGGTGAAGTCCCGCCTCGAACTGAGGTTCCCGACCCGCAGTTCGGCACACCCGTCTCGCTCGTTGCGGGCGATGCGCTCCGCCAGGGCCGGCGCCACGAAACGGGTGCTCTGGCCCGGCCCCAGGTGGTTGAAGGGGCGGACCGTGACCACCTGCTGGCCGAAACCCAGGTGGGCCTGGGTGGCCACGGCCTCGGCGGCCACCTTCGAAGCGGCATACGGGCTGGTCGGGCGCAACTCGCTGTCCTCGGTGAGTGGCAGTTCATCCGGCGAGACCTTGCCGTAGACATCAGCCGAGCCCACCGTGAGCACCCTGTCGACTCCTGCCTCGCGTGCGGCCCAGAGCACGTTGAGGGTGCCCTCGGCGTTCGCCCTCAGTGTCATCTGCGGGGTGTCGAAGGAGCCCCCGACATCGGAGGCCCCGGCCAGGTGGAACACGGCCTCGGGGGCACACTTGCGGAACCGCTCGAGGACCGCTGGCGCATCGAGGATGTCCAGGCCGTCCGAGGAACGATCGGTGCCGGTGACGTCGTCCCCGGCCTCGACCAGGTGGGCCATCAGGTGGTGTCCTACGAAGCCTCCGGCTCCGGTCACGAGTGCACGCACGCACACACTCTAGGTGTGCGCGCGATGACTCCGGGCACGGTGCCGCCTGGGGATAGCATCGGAGACCGCGTGGCGCCGGCGGACCGGTGTCGATCGAAGCCCCCAGACCAGGAGCGCACCATCTCCGAAGACCCAGCGCCTAGCACGCCGACGGCCCCCTACGAAGGCGTGCTCGAAGGCCAGGGGGCCCCGCCGGTGGTGGCCATCGTCGTGACCAGGGACCCCGGCGACTGGTTGGAGGCGACCGTCGCGAGCCTCGAGGCCCAGGACTATCCGCAGCTCTCGATCCTCGTGGTCGACAACGCATCGGAATCCGACCCGACCGACCGGATCGCCGTTGAGGCACCCGGTGCGTTCGTGAAGCACCGGAGTGAGGACGAGGGGTTCTCCGCTGCCGCGAACGAGGCCGTCTCCTCGGTCGAGGGCGCTCCGTTCCTGCTCGTGTGCCACGACGACGTCGTTCTCGCTCCCGATGCCGTGACCCAGCTGGTGGCCGAGGCCTTCCGGGCCAACGCCGGGGTGGTGGGACCCAAGCTCAGGGACTGGACGAACCGTGACGTACTGCGCTCGGTGGGCCTGTCGGTGGATCGCTTCGGTGCTGCCAGGGAGCTCGTCGACGAGGGCGAGCTCGACCAGTCGCAACACGACATCTCCCGCGAGGTGTTCGCGGTCTCCGATGCCTGTGTGCTCGTTCGGGCCGACCTCTACGGGACCATCGGCGGGTTCTCCGAGGCGATCCCGTACTTCGGTGAGGACGTGGACCTCTGCTGGAAGGCCCACCTCGCCGGTGCCACGGTCCAGTACTGCCATCGTGCCGTGGCCTACCACCGCGGGGACTTCGCCTCCCGCCGTGACGTGGAGGGGTGGGACCGCCTCGAGTTGAGGCACCAGGCCCGCATGGCCCTGGCCGGCCACGACGGGCGGGCGATGTGGCGGGTGGTTCCGGCCGCGCTCGGAGCATCGCTGGTGGAACTGCTCGTGTCGTTGGTGCTCGGTCGCGGCAGGGTTGCACTGGACATCGTGGCCACCTACCTGTGGGTGCTGAGCCATCCACTCGAGATCCACAGGGCGCGCAAACGGCGCAGTGGCTTCAGGCACACCTCGGAACGGGACTGGACCACGCTGCAGCGTCGGGGCAGCAACCGGATGCGGATGCTGGGTACGGCGGCGAGCGAGGAGAACCGCCTCGTGGCGGCGTCCAGGGCGTCAAGGGAACGGCTCCGCTCGGCGACCAAGGAGGTGTCCACCTCCCGTCTCGGGGTGGCCGTGGCGGTGCTGGTGCCACTCATCGTGCTCATCGGCGCCCGTGACCTCTGGTTCGGGGTCCTGCCCTCGATGCGGGAGTTCACCACGCTCGGGGACTCCACCGGGGCACTCCTGTCGGAGTGGTGGACCGGGTGGCGTTCTGCGGGGGTGGGAGAGCCGTCGCTCCCGCCGGCGGCGGTTCCGGGCCTCGGTCTCCTGGGTACGCTGCTGGTGTTCTCTGCCGGTGCCGCCCGTCGGGTCGTCATCCTCGCTCCGCTCCTGCTCGGTCCGATCGGAGCCTGGCGGCTCTATCCAAAGGGGACCGCGGTGCGCGCCCGCGCCGCCGTGGTTGCCGTGTACGCGCTCGCTCCGGTCGCGCTCAACGCGGTCGGGGAGGGGAGGCTGCAGGCACTCGTGGCCTACGCAGCTGCACCCTGGCTGTTGCGGCGCCTGGCGCGGAGTTCGGGCTTCGAACCCGTCGCCACCCGGGTCGGGGGCACCGCTGCGGCGTCCGGGCTGCGCACCTATGCGGGTACCGCCCTGCTGCTCGGTGTTCTCGCTGCGCTGAGTCCGCTGGCCGCGATCGTCAGCGCACTGTCTTCGTTGCTGGTGCTCGCGGGCGCCTCGCTGCGCCAGGGCATGCGTTGCCTTCTGGAGGCCTCCAAACACCTCGGGATCGCCCTGCTGGGAGCAGCTGCGCTCAACCTCCCCTGGCTCGTGTCAGCGGTGCGCAAGGGCGACCTGGCATCGGTGACCGGAGTGTGGAGCGGCCGGGGAGTGGTTCCCTCGGCGGCCGAGATGCTCACCGGGTCGGTGGGTGACGTACGAACCGGATTGCTCGGGTGGGGGGTCGTCCTGGCCGCCGCGGTTCCGCTGTTCACCGGCAGGGGGTGGCGTTCGGCGTGGGCGGTCGGGGCATGGTTCTCGGTCGCCGGCGGCCTCGCCGTGGCTGCGGTGCTGGGTCAGGCGGACGCGTTCGCCGGTGCAGGTGTCGAGGTGTTCCTCGTTCCGGTCGCGCTGGGCCTCGCCGTCGCCACCTCGATGGCGCCGCTCGCGTTCGAGTACGACGTCGTCCGATCGGACTTCGGGAGCCGCCAGATCATCAGCTTCGCCGGAGCGATCGCGTTGCTGCTCGGCCTGGTACCGGTCCTGTTGGCCTCCACCCAGGGGCGGTGGTACTCACCCGAGGGGGACTTCGACCGCGCCCTCGCGCTGGTGGACGGGGGTGACGACTTCAGGGCCCTGTGGATCGGCGATCCCGATGTGCTCCCGCTGGCGGGATGGCCCATGGGATCGGTCGACGGGGTCAACCTCGGCTTCTCCGAGGGCCTCGATCCCGAGATGCCCCTGCGATGGCGCCTGGACGGCGGGGGTTCGCTGGCCGAGGCGTCCGAGGCGATCACCGCAGCCATGGAGGGGCGGACCGCCAGGATGGGCCGTCTGATCTCGACGATGTCGGTGCGCTACGTGGTGGCGGTGGACAGTCCCGCCCCCGAACCGTTCGCCACGTCCGAGGTGCCGCTCCCCGACGGTGTGGTCGACGCCCTCGAGGAGCAGCTCGACCTGAGGCGCATCCTGGTGGCACCGGGCATAGACCTCTTCGAGGTGTCCGCTCCGTGGCCACCTCGTTCGGACATCACCGAGGCACCCGAGCCCGGCACCGCACCCCCCGCCATACTGGGCACCGGTTTCGGCACCCGCTTCAGCGGGGAACTCGAAGCCGGCACGACCGTCGCACAGGCGGTGACTGCCGATCCCGGTTGGCACCTCAGAGTCGACGGTGAGGAGGCGGAGCGCCAGCCCCTGTTCACCTGGGGTCAACGCTTCACCACCGGGTCCGGCGGCAGCGCGGAGCTGAGCTGGTCCACTCCCCTCAGCAGCCGTGCCGGTCAACTCTGGCAGCTCTTCGCGTTCGGCATCGTGGTGTTCCTCGCCACGAGGCGCAGGTCGTTGCCGACCCCCGGGCGCAACAGGCGGGTTCGTTCACCCTCGGAGCCCCTCGTCGTGGTCGATGGTCCGGGCGAGTCCCCCGACGACTGGATGGGCGGGGCGGCCGGGACCCGGGAGACCGGCGACGCTAGCGATGGGGGAGACGAGTGAGCATCCGACGTTCCTCCACAGGAAGCTCGAACGACCCAGGGGGATCGAACCGCTCGCTCGGGGTCGTCGCCGTGCTCGTGCTGGTCGCAGTTGCTGCGCTCGTTGCGTGGTTCCCGGGCCGCTCCGAGGTGGCCGGAACCCAGGTGCTCCGCGCCCCCGTGTCGGCCTCGGTGGGAGAGGAGGGCGGTTCGTGGTACTGCGCGGCGCGTGACATGGGTGTCGCGGACGTGGAGTTCGACCATGAGGTGTTCGTGGTTTCACTGGGTGATGCGGAGTCGAACCTCCGTGTCGAGGGCTTCTCGGGCGACCAGCGGGAGGGCTCCACCGACATCACCCTCGACGCGGGTGCTACCGCCGTGGTCAACGTGCGGGAGGCGTTCGGATCCGCCGCGCTAAGTGTGATGGTGGAGTCGGACCGTCCGGTGAGTGTGGAACACCGGATCAGTTTCGATGGAGGGGCCGATCAGTCTCCCTGCTCGACGTTCTCATCCGATACCTGGTACTTCCCGACCGCGGTGACCACCAGGGATGCAACTGCTTCGCTCAACCTGTTCAACCCGTTCCCCGGCGACGCCTCGGTGAACATCCAGGTGGCCCTCGAGACGGGGGTGCGCGTCCCCGACCGCCTGAACGGACTGGTGGTGCCGGCCGGAAGCACGCTCGTGGTGGAACTCGGTGAGCACGTTGAGCGCCGGGAACAGTTCGCCTTCACCGTCTCGGCCCGCTCCGGCGGGGTGGTGGCCGAACTCGTGCAGCGCTTCGACGGATCCAACGACGACCATCCCGTTACGGGACTGCGCATGGTCCCCGGGAGCCGTAGGCCCGCAGCGGGCTGGTCCTTCGCAGGTGGGTTCGCCGATCCGTCCGCCCGGGAGCGGCTCGTGGTGCAGAACCCGACCGAGCCGGAGGTTGACGTGCTGGCCCAACCGGTGGTCTCCGGGGCCACCGATGTGATGCCGGAGCCCTTCGAGCTCACCGCACCGGCACTGCGGTTCGCCGTGGTCGACGTCGACGCCGACTCCCGGGTCCCGGTGGCGGGTTTCCACGCGATCGACGTGGAGGCCGACGGCGACCACTCGGTCGTCGCAGCACGGTCGCTGGATGTGAACGGCGTACCGGAGGGTGCCGAGGGCGTCCGTACCGGGATCGAGGGTGGCACCACGGCGTCGTCCGGCCTTCCCGTGGCTGCGGCTGACTGGGTGCTCACCGGTGTGCAGCACCGGGAGGACATCGATGGTGTGGTCCTCGTGCACAACCCGACCGCGGAGGCTGCCGTGGTGTCGGTCGTGGCCCTCACCGCAGCGGGGCCGGGGGAACCCGTGGAGTACGAGTTGCCACCCGGTGACCTGGTCGGGGTCGGGCTGGACTCCCTCGGGGGCACCGAGGAACCGTTCTCGGTGTCGGTCTCCTCGGACTCGCCGGTCGTCGTGGAACGGCTGATCGTGTTCTCGGGGATCGGCGACCTGTCGTTGCAACCCGGAGTGCCCGTGGTCGACGACCTCGATGACCTGGAGCCACTCGGTTGAGGGAGACAGGGGTTTGAGGCTCCTCGTGGTGGTCGCAGTGGTGGCCGTTGCGCTGATCGTGGCCGAACTGGTGCGTCGTCGTGGCCGCCCCGATGCCCCCACCCAGCCGGTCACCGGCTACACGGCGCCTGCACAACTCGACCGATCGGACTTCGAGGGCGGTGACCGGGAGTGGCTCGTGGCGCTGTTCACATCGGCCACCTGTGACACGTGCGCCGAGACCGTCGCTCGTGCATCGGTGCTGGGAAGCGACGCCGTTGCGGTCTGCGAGGTGGAGGTCTCGCAACACCCCGAACTGCACCGACGCTATGGCATAGAAGCAGTGCCGATCGTGGCGATCGCCGACTCCGAGGGAGTCGTTCGCCGCTCGTTCGTGGGGCCGGTCAGCGCGACCCACCTGTGGGCCGCGGTGGCCGAGGTGCGTGAACCGGGCACCGTCGCGGGGTGCGACGAGAACTGAAGCCCCTGCTCGGCTGCTCTCAGACGCTGCCGGAGTCGTGGTCGACCCGGGCCAGCCCACCACCCGGATTCAGGTGGGGCGGCAGAGGCGGGGGTGCGGGCAGGACGCCGGGGTTCTGGCTCCCGGGGGCATGGCCGTGCACAGGGGTCGCCGGCGAGCCGTGTCCGGGCTGGGAGGGCGCCGGCACATCGGGCTCGGTGCCGTTCGCCACCCGGATGAGGCGCGCGACCTCGGCCCCGGAGACGGTCTCGTTCTCGAGCAGGGCCCGGGCCAGCAGGTCTAGGGCGTGCCGGTTGGCCTCGAGCAGCTCGCGGCACCCTTCCTCGGCCTCGCGGAGGATCCGGTCGACCTCGTCGTCGATGATCTTCGAGGTCTCCTCGGAGTACTCACGGGCGTGGCCGATGTCATCGCCCAGGAACACCGGAGCCGAGTTGCCGTAGGCCCGTGGGCCGATCCGGTCGCTCATGCCGAACTCGGTGACCATCTTCTGGGCCCGTTCGGTCGATACGTGGAGGTCGTTCGCGGCCCCGGTGGAACGCTGGCCGAACACGATGTCCTCGGCCACACGGCCACCCATGGCGACGATGATCGACTCCTCCAGGTACTCCTGGCTGTAGGAGTGCTTCTCCTCCTCGGGCAACTGCTGGGTGACGCCCAGAGCCATGCCGCGGGGCAGGATCGTCACCTTGTGCACCGGATCCGCGTTGGGCAGGAGCGCCGCGCAGAGGGCATGCCCGGCCTCGTGGTAGGCCGTCATCTCCTTCTCGTGGCCCGTGAGGACCATCGACTCGCGCTGCTGGCCCATCATGACCCGGTCGCGGGCCTCTTCGAAGTCGTGCGGCTCGACCACCTTGGAGCCACGCCGCACAGCGGTCAACGCTGCCTCGTTCACCAGGTTGGCGAGATCGGCGCCCGACATGCCCGGGGTACCGCGTGCGACGACCTCGAGGTCGACCGAGGGCGAGAGCTTCTTGTGCCTCACATGGACAGCCAGGATCGCCTTGCGGTCCTCGAGTTCCGGCAGGGGAACCACGACCTGGCGGTCGAAGCGCCCGGGGCGCAGCAGCGCCGGATCGAGGATGTCTGGCCGGTTGGTGGCGGCCATCATCACGATGCCCTCGGAACCCTCGAATCCGTCCATCTCCGAGAGCATCTGGTTGAGGGTCTGCTCGCGCTCGTCGTGCCCGCCACCGAGTCCGGCGCCGCGCTTGCGCCCGACGGAGTCGATCTCGTCGATGAAGATGATCGCCCGGCCGTGCTTGCGGGCCGACTCGAAGAGGTCACGCACACGACTCGCGCCGACGCCCACGAACATCTCCATGAAGTCCGAGCCGGACACCGACAGGAACGGTACCCCGGCCTCGCCGGCGACCGCCCTGGCGATCAGCGTCTTGCCCGTGCCGGGGGGACCCACGAGAAGGACGCCCTTGGGGATGCGGGCACCGATCTCGAGGAAGCGGTCGGGCTCCTTGAGGAAGTCCACGACCTCTGCGATCTCGCGCTTGACGCCTTCGTATCCGGCGACGTCGGCGAAGAGCGTCGCGGGTCGCTCGGTCGTGTAGGTCTTGGCCTTGGAACGCCCGATGGACATGATCCCGCCCATCTGGCCCTGGGCCCTGCGGTTCATCCAGACGAAGAACCCGATGATCAACAGGAACGGCAACAGCAGCGGGATCATCGTGGTGAAGAAGTTGGGGGTCGGGTACTCGTAGTTGACCTCCACCTCCTTGTCGCGCATCAGGGTGTCCACCTCGGCCGGGGCCTCGAGGGGTCCGGTGGTGGTGAACTCCTGGCCGTCCTCGAGCTTGCCGGTGATCGAGCCGTCCGCGGTGTTCCAGGTGACGCTCTCGACGTCACCCGCGTCGACCTTCGACACGAACTCCGAATAGGACTGCTCGGTGGCCGAACGATCCTGGCTGTAGAGAGCGCTGATCATCACGAGGGCGACGACCGCGAGCAGTACGGGTATGAGCCATGGCGGCATGCCGCCTCGGCCGGTCGGGTTGCCGCCGTCGCCCTGCGAAGCGTTCCTCTCCGGGCCTTTGAGGTCCTGGGACATTGCCACAGCCTAGGCGCACGGTGTGAGGATCGGGACTCGCGGCCCGATACCGGTCACGGGCGCCGGGGGATCCCCCGGTGTCCGCCGCCGCGGCGGTAGCTTCTGCGCCGTGAGCAGGAGCTGTGCACGTCCAGGTTGCTCCGAGGGAGCGGTGGCGACCCTCTCGTACGCCTATGCGGAGAGCACGGTGCACCTGGAGGTGCTCGCGGCGGAGTCGCACCCGATGACCCACGACCTCTGCGGGCGCCACGCGGACGCGGTCAGCGTGCCGCGGGGTTGGAACCTGGAGGACGATCGTCCATCGCATGCGGATGCGACCCCGACCACGGGGACCGACGCGAATGGTGTGAGACTGCGGCTGGTGGGAGCCTGAGGGGGTGACGCCCCCGCATCAGGAGCCACCTCGCAGCAACCGCGCCCGGTCGGTCCCGAACCCGTCGTCGTCCACCTGGGGTCTCGGTGATGTCGCCGCGGGGATCCTCGCGGCCCAGGTGCTCTCGATCCTCGTGGTGGGTGTCGTGTTCGCTGCGACCAACTGGTCGGACACCGCGGAGATACCCCTGTGGGCCACGGGCCTGCTGCAGGTTCCGCTCTGGTGCGGCCTCGCGGGATCCGTGCTGTACGCGGCCAGGGCGAAGGGGAACGGAGTCGTGGCCGAGTTCGGGTTGGCCGGCCGTGTGTGGGACGCGCCGCTCGGGCTCGCCCTCGGGACCCTGTGCCAGCTCGTGGTCCTGCCCCTCCTGTACTGGCCGGTGCTGTCGCTGCTCGGTCGTTCGACCGAAGACCTCGCCGAACCCGCGGAGGACCTGGCTTCGAGGGCGGACGGCAACGCGGGTTGGCTCCTGTTGGCCCTGATGGTCGTGGTGGCGGCGCCGCTGGTGGAGGAGCTCTTCTACCGGGGACTGCTGCTCGGAGCGCTGCGCAAGCGCGGCTGGGGTCCCTGGCCCGCGATCATCGTCTCGTCCGCGGTCTTCGGCGCCATGCACTTCCAGCCGTTGCAGTTCCTCGGACTGTTCACCTTCGGTGTGGTGCTGGCGCTGCTCAGGACCTGGCAGGGCCGGCTGGGCGGCGCGATCTGGGCCCATGTCGGCTTCAACGCCACGACGGTGGTCTCCCTGTACCTCCAGGCCTGATGCCCCGGCACGGTCGCGTGCGCCGGACACCCCACGGTGCGACCCGGGTGCTCCCGGCGACCGGAGTCCTCAACACGGCGTCGTGTCGGCCGACAGGTTCGGGGCATCCCGCGAACCGCGGTGGGGAAACCGTGGTCCGGGACACATGGAGGTACGAGATGGACTGCCAGGGCTGCGGGAACGAACTCGTCGAGATCGCGCTGACAGTGGACGGACACGAGCTGACGATGACGTCCTGTTCGGAGTGCGACACCCGTAGTTGGCGCCGCGACGGCGAGTTCGTGGAACTCGATGGCGTGCTCACGGACCTGTCCACCACTCGTACCCGCTACCGGCGTTCGCTCGCCAACTGAACCGGCGGTTGGGGCGAGGGGCCGGGGGTGGTCGGCCCGGGGCCACACCGCGTGCAACGATTGACCGCCGTGGAGGAAACCGGAAGCAGCGCGGTCGACGAAGTGGGCCTCGCTGCATCGCACGAAACGGGCCCGGCGGGGGACCCCGACACGGAACCCGTGGGCGCGCCCGGACGCGACCCCGTACTCCTCGGTGACGAGGCGAATCCCGACTCGTCCTGGGTCCGGTGGGTCGGACTGTGCGTCGCGGTCCTGTGCGCGGTGGCCGTGTTCGCGTCGCTGGGTCCCGAGCTGATCCTGTCCGACACGACGGCCACCGGCGGCGACATGGGTGCACATGTCTGGGGGCCCGCCTACCTCCGCGACGTTCTGCTGGGCGACCTGCGCGTGACCGGATGGACTCCCGACTGGTACGCCGGGTTCCCCGCCTACACCTTCTACATGGTCGTCCCGTCGCTGTTCATAGTGTGGCTGGACGTCGGCCTCACCTGGTGGATCGCGGTCCCGCTCGCCCTGGCCCTGCTCGGAGGGGCCGCCTGGCTGGCCACAAGGGTCAGGACCCGCCTGGCGACCACCTGGGTGTGGATCGTCGCCGTCTTCGGCGCGGGCCTGATCGTCGGGATCCCCTACAACGTCGCGTTCAAGCTCGTCGCGGTGTCGGGGCTGGTGACACTGCCACTGGCCGCGTACACGCTGGGCCGGGCGGCGAGGCTCGCGTTCCCGGTGCCGCCCGTGTTGGCGATCGGGGCCACGTTCTTCCTCTACGAGAACGGCTTTTCGATACTCGGCGGGAACATCCTCTCGACGATGGCGGGCGAGTTCGCGTTCTCGATCTCGCTCACGTTCGCGGTCCTCTACCTGGCGGTGTTGATCCGGGGGCTCGACACCGGTCGGTACCGGGCGCTGGGAGCGGTGCTGTTCGGCCTCACGATCCTGTGCCACCTGATCCCCGCCATCTTCGCCGTGGTCGCGACGGTGGTGCTGGTCCTGACGCGCCGCGAGGACAGGACGCCATGGTGGGACCGAGACGGTCGGGGCCGTGTGGCCGGTGCGGTCCTGGTGCTCGTGGTGCTGGTCGAACTCGTGCTCGCCCCGGGCGGGTTCCCGGTGCTCGCGACCGTCGTGGCCCTCCTGATGCTCGCAGGGTTCGACCTGCGGGCATTGCGGTGGTCGGCCGTGGTCGGTCCGGTCGGGTTCCTGATCGCGGCGTTCTGGTTCCTGCCCTTCTACCTGAACAGCGCCTTCCTGAACGACATGGGCTGGGAGAAGTACACCAACTACGCGCAGTACCTGTGGCCCCAGCCAGAGCAGTTCGACATGGCCAATCGCAACCTCTGGTTCGGGCTGGCCGCGTTGGGAATGGTCCTTTCCCTGTTGCATCGCGTCCGCCTCGGCTGGTGGCTCACCCTGGTGGTGGTCACCTTCGGCTGGCTCTTCGTGTTCCTGCCCCAGTACCGCTTGTGGAACGCGCGCCTGTTGCCCTTCTACTACCTCGGGCTCTACCTGCTGGCCGCGTTGGGGGTGGCACTGGTGATCAGGGCGGTCGCGGTGGGCGTGGCGGACCTGCTGGGCGCCGAACGCGAACCCTGGCCGGTGGCGGTGGTGGGTGTGTCGGTCGTCGCGGTTGTGGCACTCGTGTACCTGGCCGGTTCCCTGCAGGCCCTGCCCGGTGGGACCACGGCGCAGCGCACCGTCGGGGACGGGGAGGTGGTCACCGCATTTGAGTGGGGCCCGTTCCACTTCCAGGACCTGAACAACGCGGGCAACTGGGCGCGGTACAACTTCGCAGGCCTGGAGGATCCTGCGAAGGCGTACGAGGAGTTCTCGGCGATGATCGAGATGATGCAACAGGTCGGAGCGGACGACGGTTGCGGGCGCGCCATGTGGGAGTACGAGTCCGGACTCAACCGCTTCGGCACCCCCATGGCCCCGATGATGCTGCCGTACTTCACCGATGGGTGCATCGCCTCGATGGAGGGTCTGTACTTCGAGGCGTCGTCCACCACGCCGTTCCACTTCATCAACCAGTCGGAGCTGTCGCCTTCCCCATCACGTCCCCAGCGCGACCTGCCGTACCCGGAGTTCGACATGGACGCCGGTGTCGAACACCTCCAGCTCATGGGCGTTCGCTACTACCTGGCCGCCACTGACCAGGCCGTGGACGCGGCGCGCCTGCACCCGGAGCTGACCGAGGTGGCCTCGACCGAGGAGTTCACCCTGTCCGACGGCTCGGTGCGCCAGTGGGTCGCCTTCGAGGTCGATGACGCCGAGTTGGTCGTGCCCCTGGCGAACCTGCCCGTGGTCCTCGAGCCGGAGGACGACCACATCGACGGCTGGGTGTACGACGAGGACCGCCCCGAGGCGACCGAGGAGAACCCCAACCCGTCCAAGACACCCGGACCGGCGATGGACTGGTACCTGGACCCCGATGCGTGGGATGTGCCGTTGGCGACCTCGGGCCCGCAGGACTGGCCCCGGGTGGACCGTGGCGACGGTTCACCGCTCGGCGCGCTCCCCGCAGAAGCGGTCGACCCGGTGGAGGTCAGCGACATCCGCACCGGTACCGACACGATCTCCTTCACGGTCTCCGAACCCGGCACGCCGGTGATGGTGAAGACCTCGTACTTCCCGAACTGGAGGGCTTCCGGAGCCGACGGTCCGTGGAGGGTGAGCCCCAACTTCATGGTGGTCGTGCCGACCGACACCGAGGTGACCCTCACCTACGGCAGGAGCGCCGTGGAGTGGCTGGGCTGGTTGCTGACGGCCGCCGGGATCGTCATGGCGGCCCTTCTGGCACGTCGGGACGCGGCCGACCGCGGGGAGCCCGGTGCCCCACAGGGGCCATCAGAGCCAGGGGCCCCGGCACCGCAAGCCCCGGAACCGGCCACCGCCGGGCAGCCGACCACCGGTGCGGGCCGGGTGGACGCGACCACCGTCACCGACCCCGCGAGTCCGGAGGTGTGAACCTCCTCCGCCGGGTGCTCGCCATCGGAGGGCTCGCGACGTTGGTCGACGTGGTCGGCCTGGTCCTGGCCGTGGAGGTGCTCGGCTGGCCCGTATGGCTCGCCGACGGCGTCGCGGTCGGGTCGGCGACCGTGCTCTCCTACCTGCTGCACACCACTCGTGGCTCACCCGCCAACACGCCGTCGCGGCGGTGGTTCCACAGCCCCGGTCCCTACTGGGGCACCGCGCTGGCTGCGTTGTTGGTGGACGTGGGCGTGCTGAGCACGCTCGTTGCATGGCTGCAGCCGGGTTGGTGGCCGGCGCTGCTGGTGCTCAAGTCCGTCTCGCTCGCGCTGGCCTTCCTCGTCCGTTCGATCAACTACCGCGACCTCATGTTCCGGGCGGTCAGGGGCACCCAGTCCGAGCCCGCCCGTCGTCCCGGCCCCGAGGGCCCGGTGAGGCTGTCGGTGATCGTTCCCGCGTTCGGGGAGGCCGACCGGATCGACGCGACCATCCAACGGATCCGTGCCGAGCTCGCGGACTTCGAGCTCGACGGGGGACTCGAGGTCGTGGTGGTCGACGACGGGTCCACCGATGGAACCGCTTCGGTGGCCCGTGACGCGGGAGCGGACCAGGTGATCCGGTTCGCGGCGAACCGGGGCAAGGGGGCCGCCGTGCGTGCCGGGATGCTCGCCGCTACCGGACGCACCGTTGCCTTCACAGACGCGGACCTCGCTTACTCGCCGGCGCAGCTGGCCCGGCTGGCGAGGCTCGTCGAGGAGGGCTGGGACGTCGTGGCCGGGAGCCGCCAGCACACCGGGACCCTCACGGTGGTGCGAGCGGGACGTCTCCGGGAGATCGGTGGACGGGTGATCAACGTGTTCACGGGGGTGGTCCTGCTGGGTCGCTACCGCGACACGCAATGCGGCATCAAGGCCTTCCGCAGCGACGTGGCCCGACTGGTGTTCGGCCACTGCACCATCGACGGCTTCGCGTTCGACGTCGAGGTGTTCCACCTGGTCGAGCGGTACCGGCTCACGCTGGCCGAGGTGCCCGTCGAGGTCGAGAACTCCCAGCGCTCCACGGTCCACGTGGTGCGTGATGCACTGAGACTGCTCGTCGACCTCTTCAGGGTCCGCCACAACGACCGGATGGGCACCTACGACGTCGATGCGCGGCCACTTCCACCACCCCGGCAGCGTGCCGGTGGGACACCCGGGGACGGGGTCGGCCACAGCTAGGGTTGGCCCCATGGCGGACCTCGACGCGATCTTCAAGGCCTACGACGTGCGCGGCACGGTGCCGGACGAGTTGGACGCCGGCGTCGCACGGGCGATCGGCACGGGGTTCGCGGTCTTCTGCACCGAGGAGTCGGAGGACCGGGGAGCGGCGCCGGGTCGCATAATCGTGGGTCGGGACATGCGTCCCTCGGGGGTCGAGCTGGTCGCGGCGTTCACCGAGGGAGTGCTCGCCGAGGGCCTGGACGTGGTCGACATCGGACTCGCGTCGACCGACATGTGCTACTTCGCAGCCGGTTCGCTCGATGCGCCGGCGGCCATGTTCACCGCATCGCACAACCCTGCGGGATACAACGGCGTGAAGTTCGCGCTCTCAGGTGCACGCCCCGTGGGGGAGAGCACCGGACTGCGCCGGATCCGCCAGGTTGCCGGTGAGGCCCTCGCCGGTGAGCGGAACCCGGGATCGGACTCGGTGGGTTCCCGCAGCGAGGTCGACCTTCTCGCCGACTTCGCGGCCCACGTGCACTCCTTCGTGGACACCTCGGCGCTCGCCCCGCTCCGGGTGGTGGCAGACACCGCCAACGGGATGGGCGGACTGGTGGTGCCCGCCGTGTTCGACGGCCTCCCGATGCAACTCGAGGTGATGTACCCCGAACTCGACGGCACGTTCCCCAACCACCCGGCCGACCCGATACAACCCGAGAACACCGCCGACCTGCGTGCCAGGGTGGTCGAGGCCGGTGCGGACATCGGCCTCGCCTTCGACGGTGACGCGGACCGGGTGTTCCTCGTCGACGAGACCGGTGCGGGGCTCTCGGGCTCCACCACGACCGCGATCATCGCCGCAGGCATCCTGGAGCACCATCCGGGTGACACGGTGATCCACAACCTGATCTGCTCCAAGGCCGTGCCCGAGGTGGTGCGCGAACACGGCGGGACCCCGGTTCGCACCCGGGTCGGGCACTCCTTCATCAAGGAGGTCATGGCGGACACCGGGGCGATCTTCGGTGGCGAGCACTCGGCGCACTACTACTTCCGCGACAACTACCGGGCGGACTCGGGCCTGATCGCAGCCCTGGTGGTGATCGAGCAGATGTCGCTGTCGGGGAAGCCACTGTCGGAACTGCGCAGGCCCTTCGAGCGGTACTCCGCCTCGGGTGAGCTCAACACCCGGGTGCAGGACGCCGCAGCTGTCATCGAGCAAGTGGCGTCCCACTACGAGGCCGAGGGCATGGCCGTGGACCGCCTCGACGGCCTCACCGTGGACGCGGGGGAGTGGTGGTTCAACCTGCGTGCATCCAACACCGAACCCCTGTTGCGCCTCAACCTCGAGGCCGCGGACGACGCCGCGGTGCAGGCCAGGGTCGCCGAGGTGCGCTCGGTCATGGCAGGCTGAGGGCGATGAGCGACGAAACCCAGACCCCGCCCGGATCAGACGAGCTGGATCCCAGGCTGCTCGAGATACTCGCCTGCCCCGAGGACAAGGGCCCACTGTTGTACTTCCGGGACGAGGCGTGCCTGTACAACCCGCGGCTCAAGCGGCGCTACGACGTCGTCGACGGCATCCCGGTGATGCTCATCGACGAGGCCACCACCGTGGACTCCGCCGAGCACGACAGGCTCATGTCCAAGGCCGACTCGGAGGGTGTCGAGCCCACCTTCGAGGGCTGAGCAATGACCGCCGACCTGCACACAGCGGACTCACTGGGCATGTTCGATGCGGCGTGGGGTCTCGCTGACCAGATCGTCGCCGCCGGCGAGGGCGCGCGACGTGTCGATGGACTGCCGGATGCATCCGGGGTCACCTCGGTCGCGTTGTTCGGCATGGGAGGGAGCGGCATCGGTGGGGACGTCGCGGCAGCTGTGCTCGCGGACTCACTCAGCGTGCCCTTCATCGTCTCGAAGAACTACGAGTGCCCTGCCTGGGTGGGACCCGACAGCCTCGTGCTGGCGAGCTCGTTCTCCGGCAACACCGAGGAGACCATCGCCGCTGCCTCCCGGGCCGCCGAGCGCGGCGCTCGCATGGTGGTCATTGCCTCCGGCGGCCGGCTGTGCGAGCTCGCGGAGACCTGGGGGGCTCCGGTGGTGCCCCTGGATGCCTCCATCCCGATGCCACGTGCCGGGCTCGGAGCGGTGTCGGTAACCCCCATGGTGCTGCTCGAACGAATGGGCCTCACGGGATCGGTGCAACCACTCATCGACGCTGCGGTTTCCCAGCTCAATGCCCGACGTGTGCAGTTGGAGGCCCCCAACGGGCCCGCGCAGCGTCTCGCTTCTGGCATCGGACGCACCATTCCGCTGCTCTACGGAGGCGGTGCGCTCGGCGAGGTGGCCGCCTGGCGCTGGAAGGGGCAGTTCAACGAGAACGCCAAGACTCCTGCCTTCTGCAACCGCGTGCCCGAGCTGACCCACAACGAGGTGGCCGGATGGGCGGTCAACGGCGACGTAACCCGCCAGGTGCTGACCATGGTCCTGTTGCGCCACGACTTCGAACATCCCCAGGTCACCAGGCGCTTCGAGCTGTTGGCAGAGATCTGCGACGAGGTGGTCGCCGATGTCGTGGAGGTACGCGCCGAGGGTGACGGGAAGCTCGCCCAGTTCATGGACCTGGCTCTCGTGGGTGACGTGGCCAGCTTGCACCTGGCCGTGGCACTCGGGGTCGACCCCGGGCCCATCCCGGTGCTCGACGACATCAAGGCGCGTCTTGCCCAGTAGCTGCTGAGCCATCCGACTTCCGGACCGCCCCGGGCGGCCTCGGCCCGGCAGGTGGGGTCTCAGCCCGAGAGGTGCGACAGGACCGCCGAGGCGAATCGCTGCGGGCACTCGATCATCGGGTAGTGGCCGGCCCCGTCCAGCTCGGTGAGCACCGCGTCGGATCGGCGCCTGCAGAGTTGGTGGGCCATGTCGATCACCGCGATCGGATCCTCGGTGCCCCAGACCACACCCAGGGGCGCCGGGTGTGATTCGATCGCGCCGGTGTAGCGCCCCTCGTTGGCGGAGCGATCATCGAGGTAGCGGATCAGCCTTGGCAACAGGCGCGCCCCATCCGAGGCGCAGATCGCCTCGGCCGCTGCACGGAGGTGTTCCGGGTCGGGATCGGATCCGGGGGTACCGGGCGGCGCCAGGGTCGCGGTGAGGGCCAGCTGCAGCATCGCAGCATCCGGTGCGGCTCCGGCCGGCAGCATCTCGTCGGGTGCCGACCAGAGGGCTTTCTGGCCGTCGGTGAGGTTTGCCATGTCGAGGTAGATCGACCCGTTGGAGACCACCCGTCTGCGTATCCGCACCGGTTCGCCCGCCGCGGTCAGATCCCCGTCGAGCGAGCGCGCCAACAGCTCCCCGCCCACCGTGTCGCCCATGTCGTGGGTGACCAGGTCGAACTCGTGCAGGCGCAGCTCGTCGATCAGAGCGGCCGCGGTGTCCGCGGCGGAGGCGATCGAGTAGTGGCGGTCCGGTTTGGCCGACAGGCCGAACCCGGGCAGGTCGAACAGCACGACGCGCCTCGCTGCACCCAGTTGGTCGAGCACCGGCGCCCAGTCCACCGACGAGGTGGGAAACCCGTGGACGATGAGCATCGGAGGCGCCGCCGTGTCGTGATCGGCCGGCCGGTCGACGACGAAGACCGCTTCGCCGAGCAGCTCGACGCGGTGTCCCATGGAGTCCCAGTTCGCGATGTCCATGCAGCGAGTCTGCCCGACCCCGGCAGCTGTGGTCGGCCCGTTGGGGGAGCGGACGTGACGCGCTAGCCTGAACCGCACGCGGGCCGCCATGTACCCGGTGTCAGACGACCCCGGCCCGTTCCGATGCGTGAAGAGCTGAACAAGCGCGCCCGGGACGGCGCAGGAGGCAACTGGACGATGGCACTCAAGGACTTCAAGGTCGCGGATCTCGAGCTCGCACCACTGGGTCGCAAGCAGATCCACCTGGCGGAACACGAGATGCCCGGTCTCATGGCGATTCGTGCCGAGTACGCGGACTCGAGGCCCCTCGAGGGTG
>JAMLGJ010000011.1 GCA_023958095.1 Microthrixaceae bacterium | reverse complement strand
TGACAGGTCCAGGACCGCCTCCACCAGGGCCTCGTCGAGCGGGGTGCGGATGCTCGCGAACCGCCTCACCCCGCGCCGGTCACCGAGGGCGTCGGAGAGGACCGTTCCCAGCAGGATGCCGGTGTCCTCCACCGTGTGGTGCGCGTCGACCGCTGTGTCCCCCTCGGCAGCGACCCGCAGGTCCATGCCGCCGTGGCGCCCCAGCTGGTCGAGCATGTGGTCGAAGAACGGGATCCCGGTACTGCAGTCGGTCGTGCCCGAACCGTCCACGGCGACGGAGACCTCGATGTCGGTCTCACCGGTGCGGCGCGACCCTGAAGCGGCGCGCGGTCGTGGGTCTGCCTCGTTCACCGGTACAGCTTCGCAGAACCACCACCCGCTGGTGCAACGCGTTGAGCCGTGCCCGCCATGCCCCACGGGGCCTCCGGGGAGGGTGCGGCTCAGGCCAGCGAGGCGGCCAGTGCCCCGAGGAACGCGGTGTTCTCCCCGGGGTTGCCGATGGTCACCCGCAGGCAACCCTCGAGCCCGGGCCAACTGGCGCAGTTGCGCACCAGGACACCCCTGTCGACCAGGCGCTGCCACAGTTCCGCACCCTCCACGGCACGGGGCCTGAACAGGATGTAGTTGGCCTCCGAGGGCCACGAGTCCACCTCGAGGCCCTCAAGGGCGGTGGCGACGCGTCCACGCTCCTCGGTGAGGTGAGCGACACGTTCGCGCATCTCCGCGGCGAAGCGCAGGGCGATCCGGCCGGCCACCTGCTTGACCGCGTCCAGGTGGTAGGGCAGCAACACCCCCGAGGTGTCCTCACCCAGCCAGCGGGGACCGATCGCATGTCCGAGACGCAGGGCTGCTGCGGACCAGGTCTTGGAGAACGTCCTCGTCACCACCAGTGGCCGGTCGTCGTCGAGCAGCTCCAGCGCGCTGTGTGCCGAGAACTGTCCATAGGCCTCATCCACCACCAGCAGCCCACCGACCTCCTCGACCATGGCGAGCACCGCACGGATCGTCTCGGGACTCTCCGCACCCCCGGTGGGGTTGTTGGGGGAGCACACGAAGGTGATCGCGGGCCGTTGCGACATGAGCACCCGCTCCACCTCCCCGAGGTCGAGGGTGAAATCCTCCGCCCGCGCCCCTGAATGCACTCGGGTGCCGGCGATCCGGGCGATGTGGGAGTGCAGTGCGTAGGTGGGTTCGAACGTCACCGCCGTGCGCCCGGGACCCCCGTAGGTGAGGCACAGCGTCTGGAGCACCTCGTTGGAGCCGTTGGCCACCACCACCTGGTCGGCGTCGATGCCGACCGGGAGGCCTTCGCCCTCGGCCGCCGCTATCGCGGCACGCAGCGCCGACGCGGAGCGGTCCGGGTAACGGTTCCAGGCGATCCCCTCGAGGGCTGCGGCGAGGGCTTCGGTGAAGCCGTCGGGAGGGGGTTCCGGCGCCTCGTTGGTGTTGAGGCGCACCGGCACGTCGAGCTGCGGGGAGTGGTAGCCGTCCATGAGCGCGAGGTCGTCGCGCAACGGTGGTCGTGACCCGCTCACGAGCCACCCGCCGCGGCCCGCCCGTTGCCGGGATCGTCGGTGCCGGTCCCGCCGCCGTCGAGCATTCTCAGGCGCATGAGCACCGACTCGGCGTGGGCTCCGAGGCCCTCGGCGCTCGCCAGGGTCGCCGTGGGCGGACCGAGGGTCTCGATCCCCTCGGCCGACGCGGTCACGACGTGCACGTGCTTGGTGAAGTCCTCCACACCGAGGGCCTCGGCGAAGCGTGCACTCCGGTGGGTGGGCAGCACGTGGGAGGGCCCGGCGGTGTAGTCGCCCAGTGAGGCGGGTGACCACTGTCCGCAGAACACCGCACCGGCGTTCCGCACCTGTTCCGCGAGATCCGATGCCCCCTCGCACATCAACTCGAGGTGCTCCGGAGCGACGCCGTCGGTGACCCGGATAGCCGCCCGCGGGGAGTCGACCAACACGGACCACCCGGAACGGGCGAGGGTGGACTCGATCTCACTCCGCCGCTCCGCCGCGGGGAGCAGTCCCGCCAGGGCGGCCTCCACCGCATCGATCACACCCGGATCCCAGGTGACCAACCAGGCCAGGCCGTCGGGTCCGTGCTCGGCCTGGAGCATCAGGTCGACCGCCACCAGCTCCGGGGGCACCGAGTCGTCGGCGACGACCACCACCTCCGAGGGCCCGGCGAACGCCGCGGCCACGCCCACGTCACCGGCGACCTGCTGCTTCGCAACCGCCACGTAGAGGTTGCCCGGACCGCACACGACGTCGACCGCGTCGATCGTTTCGGTTCCGTAGGCCATGGCCGCGACCGCCTGGGCACCGCCGACCGCGTACACCTCGTCGACACCGGCCACGGACGCAGCAGCGAGTGTCACCGGCGAGACCCTGCCGGTGTCGGAGTCCGGCGGCACGCACACCACCACCCGCTCCACACCCGCCACACGGGCCACCACCGCCGTCATCAGCAACGTCGAGGGGTACGCGGCCCGTCCGCCCGGCACATAGCAACCGGCGGAGGCAACGGGCCGACGGGTGGAGGTCACGACGACACCGTCACCGGAGTGGGTCACCGCGGGTTGCATCTGGGCCTCGTGGTGCACCCGCACCCGCGTGGCCGCGAGCTCGAGCGCCGCGAGCACCTCGGGTTCCAACCCGGCCACCGCAGCCTCCATCTCCTCGCGGCCCACCCGGAGCGAGTCGGGTCGAACCCCGTCGAAGCGCTCGGTCAGTTCGAGCAGCGCCTCGTCGCCCCGCGCACGCACGTCCGCAATGATTCCCCGAACCGCCTCCACCGGCAGTTCAGCGGCGGTGTCCGGGGCGGGGAGCGCGCTTGTCGGGTCCTCCACACCCCTGAGGTCCAGCCGCGTCAGCAACGGCTCGGCCGATGGGTCGGTGCTCTGGGCTCGGTCCACTCGAAGACCGTACCGACGCGACCGCGGCGTGACCAACGACTTGCGCCGGCCCGGTGGAGCCCTCCCACCGGGCTGCTAGAACGAGGCGATGTCACTCAAGGCCGACCTGTTGTCGCTCTCGTCGACACTCGACCAGATGCTCGAGCGGCTCGAGGGCGCCGCCGAGGAAGTGCGTGGCACCGACTCCGACGACCTGCTCGGCGCCATCTACGACGTCGAACGGCACCTGCGCGCCGCGAACCGTCGTCTGTCCAGGACCATCCGCGGCGAGCTCTGAACACCCCCGGCACAGCCGGGCGGCGCGGCCATGACCCGAGCCTCCGGGCGGAGGCGGCGAAAAGTGGACCGGCGCCCCGAAGGGCGCCGGTCGGGCGATCCGGGCGGCGGGAGCCCGCGATCGCCTGCCAGGTGGCGGGAACCTGACCAGCCAACTCCAACACACTCGACCCCCGCTGTCGAGGGTGACCTTCGATGCTCGGGAGGATCTTCCCCCACGGACCACGGTGAGCGGCCGTCCGACCCCGCTGCGTCGATCTGCGGGGACCATTCGGGCCGGACCCGGCTCCGTCCGGATCCCGGAATGGTTCAGATGTCCACCGAGGGGCAGAACCAGGCGAGTACGCACTCGCCACACCTCGGCCGCCTGGCGACGCACACCCTCCGCCCGTGCAGGATCATCCGCAGGCTGAAGTCACCCCGCTCGTCGGCCGGAACCATCGGGTTCAGCTCCATCTCGACCTTCACCGGGTCGCTCTGTTCGGTCAGGCCCAGCAGACGGGACAGCCTCAGCACGTGCGTGTCCACCGGTAGGCCCGGGAGCCCGAGGGCGACGCTGCGCACCACGTTCGCGGTCTTGCGGCCGACACCCGGGACCGTCACCAGGTCCGACATGCGTCCCGGGACCTCACCACCGAAGCGCTCCTCGAGGGCCCGGGCCATCCCCATCAGGCTGCGGGCCTTGGCCCTGTAGAAACCGGTGGAGTGGATTATCCGTTCCAACTCCTCGGGGTCGGCGGCCGCGAGGTCCTCCGGGGTCGGATACCGCTCGAAGAGCTCCGGGGTCACCATGTTCACCCGGGCGTCGGTGCACTGGGCCGACAGGATCGTCGCAGCGAGAAGCTCGAAGGCGTTGGAATGGTCGAGCTCGCACACCGCGCCGGGGTACTCCTCGGTGAGCAGCCTGTTGGTCCACCGGGCCCTCCCCTTCGGGGACCGGGGTCGCCTCACGCCTTCCGGTGGTGCGGGACGGTTGTCTGCAGCGGGCACGGCTGCACGGTAGTCGCACGCCCAGGCGCTTCCCGAGCCCGGGGGACACCCTCGGGCGGTGCCCCTAGGAGCCCCCACCGCGGGGAGCCAGGCCACTTCGGGCAGCGAGCTCCCCGGCAGGAACCGTCGGGGGCCGGATCTCCTCCGACCGGCCGGAGCTCGCAACCGTGCCCGCCAGCTGGCGGGCGAGGTCGGCCGCGATCGTCTGGAACGCCCCGAGGGTGAAACGGCCGAAGATCGTGTGACCACCCTCGTAGCGCTGTTCGTCGTACTCCTCTGCGGTGGTGACGTAGCCCATGTAGTCGTTGCAGTAGGTCATGACCAGCACCTCGGTGATGCCCAGTGCAGCGAGCTCGCCGGCCACGCAGCCACGCATCCGCCCACCGGCCACGGTTGTGAACTCACCCGGGCAGCAGACGATCGCCAGCGTGCCGATCCGCACGATCTGCATCGGCAGCACCGAGGGCACCAGTGGGCTCCCGGCGAGGGCGCCGGACCGTGCCTGGCGCTTCAGCTCGGCCACCGCCGGGTCCAGCACATCCGGGAGGCCCAGCTGATCGAGTGGACGGCCGAGTGCACGCTTGCGGCTTGCTTCGAGAACGATCGCCTTCGGATCCTGGGAGGCGTAGAGGGCCTCGTAGTACTCACGTTCCCCAGCAGGTCCGCGCCCCGACAGCCGCCACCATCGGATGCCCCGGGCGACCAGGCGTGCAACCCGGCCCACAGCACGCGGAGCGCCGGGCCCGTCGACAGGGGTACCGGTGAAGAAGGCCGCGCCGTGGCACGGGTCGCTCGTGCGTGCACCGGTCGCTCCACCCGCCAGCGCAGGATCGACCTCGATGTTGCTCAGGTCCCGGTAGGTCAGCGCTGCATCGATCGGGCCCACCAGTTCGAGCTGTTCCTCCCGGTCGATCGCCTCGAAGGCACGGTCGGCCTGCAGCCGGCCGTTCCGACGCGCGTGCAGACGGTCTCCCCTGCGCCGCAGCCGGCGCCGGCGCCGGCGCTGGCCGGGGCCGTGGTAGTGGGGTGAGACGTCCCCCGCGGTGCCCTGGGCGAAAATGGCCACGGCCCCGGGACGACCCCGCGAAGCCAACCGCGACTCGGCCTCTGCCGCGGCGTAGCCCTTGTTGTCGCCATCGTGTGCGTCATGTGTGTTGCCGATGCAGGTGGCGTGCACACCGAACAGCGAGACGAACGCCTCGGGTGCCCCGTCGCGTCTCGCCGTGAGCACGGCCATCTCCCGGTCGAGTGCCAGGTGGGCCTCGCGCGATGTCCGCTCCGACACCTCGGGGTTGCGGTTGTGGGAACGCAACGAGCGATTCCACGCAACGGGGTCCTCGGGAGCGAACCGTGACCGCGACAGATGCAGTCCGGCAGGCTCCATCGAGGCCCGGGCCTCGAGGACCGCAGCGGTGACCGCCTCGGTGACGGCCTCGAGGTGCTCCGGGACGAACCCGGGGGTCACCAGGTTGTACAACGCCTCGTACCCGCATCCCCCCGGTGCTGAGTGGGTGTGGGTGGCGGTGAGCACGAACCCCTCGTCCCACCAGGACTCCCCCAGCGCGTCGCCCAGGCGTTCGGTGGCGGCGGACCGCATGGCGTGGGTGACCATCGCCAGGTCCACACAGGCGATCACGAGCTGCCGACCGCCCGGCTCACCCACCGCCATTGCCCGCGCCCAGAGGGGCGTGGCCGTGCGCAGGGCTCGATGGTGCGCCATGCCGTAGCCCGACATCGCGTAGCCGCGTGCCTCGATGGCGATCTGCCGGCGGGCATGGCCCACCTCGAATGCCCTGCGGGCCCCGTCGCCGCCCGGGGACCCGGTCGGATCCGCGGCGTCCAACCCCTGAATCGGGTTCTCCTGCACGCCGGACACTGTGTGCCATCGCCGGCGATCCGCCAAACCGCGGAGGGTGAGCCCGGCGCTCCCCTGCGGGGTGAGACCGCCCCGCTCGTCTAGCGTTGCAGCGAGTGACCACCCGCACTCCCCCACCGCGACCGGCGGCAACAGCCCTCGAATGGTGCAGCAGTGGCACCGATTCGACCGACCTCGATGCCTGTGACTCGGAGATGGCCGGCCGCGGGCTCACGAGGGTGCGCACCCTCGTCGAACTCCGTCGCCCACTGCCGGTCGATCCGGCACACCGTGAGCACATCCGCGCCGTGCCGACCCGGCCCTTCGATCCCACGACGGACCTCCAGGGCCTCCTCGAGGTCAACAACGCGGCGTTCTCCTGGCACCCCGACCAGGGTGGCTGGGACCGTGCACGCCTGCGGCAGGCCCTGGAGGCACCGTGGGTGTCGCTCGAGGGCATCCTCGTGCACGAGGCCGAACGGGACGGCCACGGGGACGGACCCCGGATCGACGGATTCTGCTGGACCCGCCTGCACACCCACGACGAACCGGGTGCGGATGGTGACGGGGACCCACCGGGTGAGATCTTCGTGATCGGAACGCACCCCGGGACCCATGGCACCGGGCTCGGCTCCGCACTCGTGCTGGCCGGGCTCGACCACCTCCACAGCGTCGGCGCGAGGGTCGCGAACCTCTTCACCGAGGCCGACAACCACGCGGCGCTGGCGATGTACGAGCGGATGGGTTTCGGGATCCACGAGCGCCGCGGCGGATACATGCGAATCGACCCCTCGGGGACCGAACCCGAGGACGCGGACCCGTGAGTGCCGAACCCCGCCTCTACGACCTCGAACGCGAAGACCTCGCCGGGCTGCTCTCCGGTGAGCCCTCCTACAGGGTCGACCAGCTCTGGGAGGGCCTCTACGGGTCGTTCAAGTTGCCCGCGGAGATGACCAACCTGCCCCGGACACTGCGGGAGGGTCTCGAGCAGAACCTGGGACCGGGGTTGACCAAGGTGGCCGAGTCGCTCTCCGACGACGGCGACACCGTGAAGTGGCTCTGGCGCCTCGGGGACGGCGCCACCGTGGAGACCGTCCTGATGCACTACCCGGCGGGAGCGACCAGCACGGCACGCAACACCGTGTGCGTGTCGACCCAGGCGGGGTGCGCGATGGCCTGCAGCTTCTGCGCCACCGGCCAGGCCGGTTTCGAGCGGCACCTCACCGTGGGCGAGATCGTCGAGCAGGTGGTGCGGGCACAGCGACACCTCGCCGCGGATCCACCGGGAAGCCGACCAGGCCACGGGGTTCACCGACGCGGCGCACCCGACACGCGCGTGTCGAACATCGTGTTCATGGGCATGGGCGAGCCACTGGCCAACCCCGATGGCACCTGGCCGGCGATCCAACGGATCCACCGCGACATCGGGGTCGGGGCCCGGCACATGACGGTCTCGACGGTCGGACTCGTGCCGGGCATCCGTCGCATGGCCGAGCAGGACCTGCCGGTGAACCTCGCGGTTTCGTTGCACGCCGCGCACGACGAGCTCCGCGACGAGCTGGTGCCCATCAACCGCCGCTGGCCGCTGCGGGAGCTCATGGACGCCTGCGCCGCGTACTCACGGGCGACACGCCGCAGGGTCACCTTCGAATGGGCACTCATCTCGGGAGTCAACGATCGCTACGAGGATGCCGATCGTCTCGCGGGGCTGGCTCGGAGGATCGGAGCCCACGTCAACCTGATCCCGCTCAACCCCACACCGGGCTACGCGGTTCAGGGTTCCTCGCGCAACCGGGTCCACGCATTCGCGCGGCGCCTGGAGGGGGCCCGGGTCAACGTCACCGTCCGCGACACCCGGGGATCCGACATCGACGCCGCCTGTGGCCAGCTGCGGGCCGGCCACGAAGCCACCGCCGTGGAGACGCCACGGAGCCGGCGGCGTCCCGATTGACACCTAGCCGGCGGCGCCCCGATCGACACCTAGCCGGCGGCTCCCCGATCGACACCGAGCCGGCGGCGCCCCACTCGTCACACCTAGCCGACGGCGCCCCGATCGACACAGTATCCCGGTGGGCGGGGTGAGCCGACTCAGGCCACGACCACCGTTGAGTCGACGGTGCGTATCGACCCCACGAGCTGCTCCCCGCCGTCGACCACCGAGCGCGGCCACACGACGCTGCGCCGCACCGAGCCCCTCACCACCGCACCGGCGCCCACGACCGACTCGACGACCCGACCCGACGCCTCCGCAGTGGGATGGACCCAGCCATCGGAACCGTCCAACCAGGCCAGGTTGGCATCCAGGTAGCGCCGCGGAGTGCCGCAGTCGATGATCCTCGCCGCCTGCGCCACGACCTGGAGGCGGCCCGCGTCCGACTCCCGTCGCCACACGACCTCCCACAGCCCCGACGGCTCCGTGGACAGCGAAGCAGCCACCGTGGCGGGCAGCACGGATGCGATGACACTGCTGGAGGGACCGAAGTCCACTCCGGTACTCAGAACCGCGACCCGTTCGCGGTCCCAGGCGCGCACGAACGCGCGCAGGTCGGCGTCGTGGATCGTGTCCGCGTTGGTGACCAGAACCGGCCGCCCCGCCAGCCAGCGGCGCAGGTTGCCGATCGCTCCCGCGGTTCCCAACGCCTCGGGCTGTTCGCGCTCCACGTGCACCCCCGGCCAGTTCCGTGCGACGTGCTCCGCGAGCATGCCGGCGTGATGGTGGGAATTGACCGCGAGGGTGCCGGGCTCCTCCGCTCCGAGCGCCTCCCGGAGTGCATCCAGCGCGTGGTCCAGCAGGGTTCGGTCGCCCACGGGGCAGAGCGCCTTGGGTGTCCGCTCCGTCAACGGCAGCAGCCTGGTCCCGGCTCCGGCGGCGAGGACCACTCCTGCCAGACTGTCAACCATGGCTAACCGCTGGTTCAATCCCAGGCTGCCCCAGACCCTCGTGGTGGCACAGTTCCTGTTGTACTTCGATGCGTTCTGGGCGGTGCTCGACTTCCTCAGCGTCAGCGTCAACTCCCGGGTGTCCTACACCTTCTTCGGGAGGATCATCGCGGTCGCATCCATTGCCGGCTACCTCTACGGGGGCTGGGGCATCGCCAACGAGCGCAAGCTCGGCTACCAGGTCGCCATCGCCGCCTCGTTCCTGCCGCTCGCGGCCCGTTTCGTCAACACCCTCGGGGCGGGTGGCCCGATGTCGCACCTCGGCTACATCCTCATCGGCGGGAACATCGTCAGCGCCATGTTCGAGTACGCCCTGATCGTGGTGCTGTTGCACAGCCAGTCGAGGGAGCACACGAAGATCTGGTTCTCCTGAGCGTCCTGCACTCACCCACCGCCGGTACCCGCGGCACCGCCCGCGGCGGGTCGTCTCGACTGGGGTTGGCTGGTCGACAAAGATGCAGCCATGGCAAAGACAGTTGAGGGCATCGCAGGACTCGAGGCGCTCGTGGGTGAACACCTCGGGTACTCCGACTGGCTCGAGATCACCCAGGACCGAGTGAACACGTTCGCGGACGCCACCGGTGACCACCAGTGGATACACGTGGACCCCGAGCGGGCCAAGGCGGAGTCCCCCTTCGGAGGGCCGATCGCACACGGCTATCTCACCCTCTCGCTGGGCCCGGTGCTCATGCCCACCATCATGACCGTGACCGGCGTGAAGATGGGAGTCAACTACGGCTGCGGCAAGGTCCGCTTCCCCTCCCCGGTGCCGGTCGGCTCGAAGCTCCGCCTGGGGGCGCAGCTCGACTCGGTCGAACGTCTCCCCGGCGATGGTGCACAGGTGCAGATGACCTTCACCTTCGAGGTCGAGGGAGCACCGAAGCCCTCCTGTGTGGCTGAGATCATCTTCCGCTACTACGAGTGATCCGGCGGCCGCGCACCCGCGCGGGACGCGGCATCCGGACCGTGGACTCCGACACCCGCGGACAGCGCCGGAGACGTCGTGGCGCTGCGCGCGCGGCTTCGCTCCTGGGAGTCACCGCCGCCCTGGGCGGCCTGATGACCGCCTGCTCCGGCGGGGACGGTGCACCATCGGCTGCAGAGGTGGTGATCGCGGACCCCGCACCCGGTTCCGGCTTTCCCGCGGACTGGGTCGCCCCGGAACTCGACTGGACCGATTGCGAGCCCGGTGACTCCGCCCCCTACGAGTGCGCGACCCTCGAGGTGCCGCTGGACTGGGCCGAACCGGACGGTGCACAGATCGACCTCGTGGTCATACGTGCGGAGGCCAGCGGCCAGCGCGTCGGCACGCTGTTGACCAATCCCGGAGGACCCGGTGCATCCGGAGTCGACTTCCTGCAGGGCAACCCGCTCGGCGAGGAGTTGAACAGCCACTTCGACGTCGTGTCCTGGGATCCCCGCGGGGTGGGCGCGTCGCAGTCGCTGGACTGCGACGGGAGCGTGGGTGACCTCTACGCCGCGGACCCGACCCCGGACGACGAGGCCGAGTCCGCGGCACGTTCGGCCGCGGCGCGCCGGATCTCGGCGGACTGTGCACGGGCGGGCGGGGTGATGCTCGAACACATGCACACCGAGGAATCCGCGCGCGACATGGAAGCGATCCGTCAGGCACTGGGGGGTGAGGAGCTGACCTACATCGGATTCTCGTACGGCACGCACCTGGGACAGGAGTACGCCGAGCTCTTCGGGGACCGCGTACGGGCGATGGTCCTCGACGGGGTCGTGGACCCGGCGCTGGGGTTCGAGGAGTTCCTGATCGGCCAGGCCCGGGCCTTCGAGGCCAGCCTGCAGCGCCAGCAACAGAGCTGCGAGACCGCCGGCGCAGCCGCGTGCGGGGTCGCCGACCTGGTCTCCGCCTACGACGAGGTGCTCGAACGCGCCGAACAGGCCGAATCAGAGGACACCGTCCTCGACGGACCGACACCCGCGGAGGTGGCCCTTGCCGCCACCTACGGCCAGTACCTCACCAACGGTTGGGAGTCGCTGGGAGCCGCGTTGGGAGCCGCTCTCGATGGAGACCCCGACCCCATCGAGACCCTCGCATCGTCCTACGTCTCCCTGGTCGACTACGGGCCCTACGCGGCCGTTGTGTGCACCGACAGCGAGCACCCGGTGGGTGATGCCGACTACGAGCGCTTCACCCGGGCAGCAACCAAGGAATCACCCCGTTTCGGGGCCTCGATCGCTTCGGAGATGCTGCCGTGTGCCAGCTGGGTGGTGCCGCCCCGGGACACCGCGGAGGGGCTCACCGCGACCGGGGCACCTCCGATCCTGGTCGTTGGCAACACGGGCGACCCCGCCACACCACTCGAGAACGCCGAGGCTGTGGCGGCGACGCTGCGCAGCGGCGTGCTGCTGGTGGTCGACCGCGAGGGCCATGTGGCCCATGGCAACGACGACTGTGCAACGCGGCTGATCGACGCCTACCTGGTGCACCTGGACGTGCCGGAACCGGGTACCCGATGCTGAGCGACCGCCCGACGATCGTGTGGGACCTCGGCAACGTGCTGATCCCGTGGGACCGCGCCGCGGCTCTCGCCCGCGTGACCGGGGATGCCCAGCAGGCCCGCGAGCTGAGCCGAACCGTGTTCACCATGGAACTCAACGACATCCTCGACGCCGGTGACGACCTCGGCGCGGTCCTGGAGCAGGTGGAACTCCTCTCCCCCGGTTCCGCTCCGCTGGTGCGCGGCTACGTGGAGAACTTCGCCCACAGCCTCGGTCCTGCGGACCCGGGTTGTTCGGAGCTGCTGGCGTCGCTCGTGGATGCCGGCGTGCGGTGCGTGGGCCTGTCCAACTTCTCGGCGATCACCTTCGCGGGCATCCCCGAGCGCTACCCGGTCCTGCAACTGCTGGAAGGCATCCTCATCTCGGGCGAGGTCGGGGTCACCAAGCCGAACCAGCGCATCTACGAGCTGTGCGAGCAGCGATTCGACCTGTTGGCGGATTCCGTGGTGTTCATCGACGACAACGAGGCGAACACCGCCGCGGCTGCGCGGCGGGGCTGGCGCACCGTCACCTTCACCGGTGCCCGTGAGCTGCGCACCGAGCTGGCCGGGATGGGACTGCCAACGGGAACCGCTCAGGAGCACCGGAGGTGAACGGGGTCGAGCTCTCGCTCATGCCCCGCGACAGGATCCGCTCCCCCGGCGACGTCCTGCGCCTGCTCACCGGGCTCGTGGTGCTCCTGGCCGGCCTCACCCTGGCACTGTTCGCGCGCAACACCCTCGGAGGTGCCGAGCAGGACCTGGCCCAGAGCCTCGACCGATTGCCGAGCCGCTGGGAGCGCACCCTGTTGGGCATCGCCGAGGTCGGGGTGGTGGCCTCCGTGATCACGATCGCGGTGTTCCTCATGGTCACCAGGCGACGGCGGCTGCTGGCGTGGTTGGCCGCCACGGTGGTGACCGCATCCGCGGCCACCTTCGCCCTGGGCCTCGTGCTGGCGAACAGCCGTGTGGAGGTCCTCGCGGGGGTCTCCTCGGCACGCGAGAGGTTCCTCGCCGATCCGGCCTTCCCGAGCTCGGGGCTGCTCTCCGGGATCACCGCGGGACTGGTGTTCGGCTCTCCCTGGATGACCGAACGCTGGCGCCGCACGGGCTGGACGACGCTCGCGGTGCTGGTAACCGTCCGGGTCGCGTTCTCCGCGGACCCGTCGGTCGACGTCGTCGCCGCGATAGGCATCGGCATCATCGTCGGCGCCGGCGTACTGCTTCTCCGCGGGGCTCCCAGCCTCGAACCCTCCGGCGAGCAGCTCGTGGAGGCCCTGCGGACCGTGGGGGTCGACCCTGAGCGGATCGAGCAGCTCGCACAGGGTCACACGACGCTCACCTACCGGATCCGCGAGGTCAGCGGCAGCTGGCTGCGACTCGGCCTGCGCACCGCGCACGACCGCTCCGCGGACACCCTCACCCACCTGTGGCGCAGCGTGAGGCTGCGCGCCGACGAGGTTGACGCGCCGTTCAACACCATCCGTCAGCGCGTCCAGAACGAGGCCCTCGCACTCGAGATGGCATGGCGCAGCGGCGCACGTGCGCCGCGCATGCAGGGCATCCTCTCCGCCGGCCCGGACGCGATGGGCGTGCTGGAACAACAGGTCGACGGCACCCCCCTGTCCGCGGCCGAACTGGACCACGACCGGCTCGTGGACATCTGGACGCAGCTGGCTTTGCTCCACGAGGCCCGCATCGCCCACCGGGGCCTGACACTTCACCGCTGCATCCTCGATGGTGAGCAGCAGGTGTGGATCACGAGCTTCCAGCTGGCCCGCCTCACCGCGACCGACCGGGAGCAGGCGCTCGACCTGGCACAGCTCCTGACCGACACCGCCGTGGTGGTCGGCCCGGAAGCAGCGGTGGCCGCGGCCGTGGATGCACTCGGACCCGAACGGATAGCCGCTGCGTACCCGCTGCTGCAGCCCCTGGCCCTGCCCCGCTCGACCCGCAGCGCCCTGAGGGAGCAGCGGGGTCTGCTCGACGAGCTCCGGTCAGCCCTGGCCTCGGGTTGCGGGATCGCGAACCCCGAACTCGAGAGGATCGAGCGGGTCCGACCCCGAACGGTCGTGACGGTGCTGGCGCTGAGCCTCGCGTTCTACCTGGTGCTGCCCCAGCTGACGGACCTGCGCAGCACCGTGGACGCCTTCACCGATGCCGACTGGGCCTGGGCCGCCTGGATGATCGTCGCATCTGCGGTGTCCTACCTGTTCGGAGCGGTGAGCTTCGTGGGCGCCGTACCCGACACGGTCCCCTTCCTGCCCGCCCTGCGGGCACAGCTCGCCGCCAGCTTCGTGAGCCTCATCGCCCCGGCCAACTCCGGCAGCGTCGCGCTCGGCATCCGCTTCCTCCAGCGCTCCGGTGTCGAGCCGGCGGCCGCGGGCGCATCGGTCGCGCTCGACGCAGGGGCCGGGCTGGTCGGCCACCTGGCGCTGCTGCTGGTCGCCATCGCCTGGGGTGGCACCGACGGCGTCGGTGACTTCTCACTCCCCGATGCCAGCTGGTTGCTCGGTGCTGCGGCCGTGGTGCTGGCCGTGCTGGGCGTCGCCTTCGCCCACCGTGGCCTGCGGGAACGGCTGCTCGCTCCGCTCAGCCAGGCGTTGCGCTCGGCTGCCGGCTCGATAGCGGCCGTGGTCACCAACCCGGTGCGCGTGATGCAGCTGCTCGGGGGATCGATCGGGATCACCCTCAGCTACATAGTCGCCATGATCGCAGCCGTGGAGGCCTTCGGGGGCGGTCCGAGCGTCAACCAGGTCGCGGTCGGGTACCTCCTGGCTGGAGCGCTTGCCACCGCGGCACCCACGCCGGGAGGCCTCGGGGCGTTCGAGGCGGCGATGATCACCGCGCTCACTGGATTCGGCATGTCCAGCGGAGCCGCCGTGTCCGCCACCCTGTCCTTCCGCCTCGCCACCTACTGGCTGCCGATCCTGCCGGGCTGGATCTCGTTCACCTGGATGCAGCGCAACGAGGAACTGTGAACGGGCGCCACTCGCTGGCGCGCTGCAGGCCGGCCACCGCACCGGCAAATAGGCTGGCGCCGTGACTCCAGGCGAACGCACCGGACCCGCTGCCGCGGCCACCATCCCCGGGCGCTCGGACGCGCTGCCCTCCGGCGAGGCGAAGACCGCGGCGGTGCGCTCCATGTTCGACGCGATCTCGGGACGCTACGACCTCGTCAACCGGGTGATGACCTTCGGGATGGACCGGGGCTGGCGCACCCGGGCCATCCGCTCGCTCGGCCCGCCGGACGACTCGGTGGTGGTCGACCTCGCCTGTGGCACCGGCGACATGGCACGCGAACTCGATTCGGTGGGCTGGCACTCCGTGGGTGTCGACCTCAGCCTCGGCATGCTCGGAGCCGCTCCCGGGTGCTTCGCTCGTGTCCAGGCGGACTCGCTCGCGCTGCCACTCCACGACGCGTGCGCCGGCGGGGCCACCTGCGGGTTCGCCCTGCGCAACTTCACCGACCTCGGGGCCACGCTGGTGGAGCTCGCCCGGGTGCTCCGCAGCGGAGCACGCGTCGCACTCCTCGACGTGTCCGAGCCACCCAACCCGTTGATGCGGCTCGGACACGGGGTCTACTTCAACCGGGTCGTGCCGCTGGTGGGCGGCCTGCTGTCGGACAGGGACGCCTACAGCTACCTGCCCCGCTCGGTCGCCTACCTTCCCCCGACCGGGGAACTGCTGTCGATGGTGCACTCCGCCGGTTTCGTCGACATCGAGAGGACGTTGCTGACCGGCGGGATCGCCCAGCTGATCACGGCGAGGCGTGCATGACCGCCCCGGAACCCGACGCTTTCACCGCCTTCAGTTCCCCCCGCCGTTCGATGGTTGCCTCGGGCACCGCCCAGGTCATCGAGCTCCCGGCGCCATGGGTGGACCATGCAGCTCACGCACACGAGCGACTGGCCCGCATCGAGGGGAGCGAGCACGTGGTGGCCTTCGCCGCGCTGCCATTCGACCGCGGCGAGCCGGCACGCCTGGTGGTGCCCGAACGCACCTGGATCGTCGACTCCGACGGGGAACGGGTCCGCGTCGAGGTGGGGGGATCCCCGCTCCGGGCCACGGCCACTCCCGACCGCTCCCCTGCCACCTCGGGTGGCCGGGTCAGCGGCGCGCGATCCGAGATGCCCCGGGAGATCGACGTGCGTGCGGCGGTCCCGCCGCAGCAATGGTGTGGTGACGTCCGGGAAGCCCGCGACGCCATCCGCCGCGGCGAACTGACCAAGGTGGTGCTGGCACGTGCAATCGACGTGTCGGCGGACGTGCCCCTGGACGACGAGGACATCTTCACCCGCCTGCGTTCCAGCCACCCTGGTGCGTTCTGCTTCGCGGTGGACCGTTTCGTCGGGGCGAGCCCGGAGCTTCTCGTGTCGCGGCGGGCGAGCACCGTCCGTGCCCGCCCCATGGCGGGTACCACCACCCGCACCGGACACCCCGAGGTCGACCAGCGCGCCGCCGGTGAGCTGCTCGCCTCGGACAAGAACCGCCGCGAGCACCAGGTCACGATCGATGCCGTGCACGACGCCCTGTTGGGCTGGTGCTCGTACCTCGACGCGGAACCTGCGCCGTCGGTCGTACAGGCGGGCCCCGTCCAGCACCTGGCAACGATGGTCGAGGGACACCTCGGCCAGCCGGAACCCTCGGTGCTGGAGCTGGTTGCCGCCCTCCACCCCACACCGGCGGTGGGAGGCCACCCTACGGCCGTGGCTCTGCAGATGCGCGAGCGGCTGGAACAAGCCGGCCGCGGTCGCTACGCGGGCCCGGTGGGATGGCTCGATGCCTCGGGCAACGGCACCTTCGCGGTGGGGATCCGGGCGATCCAGCTGGATGATCGAGGGGGCCGCCTCTTCGCCGGGGTCGGGGTGGTGGCCGATTCCGACCCCGAAGCCGAACTCGAGGAGACCCGTTCCAAGGCCCAGGCAGTGCTCTCGGCAGTGGTGCGGATCTGAACAGCCCGCGGGCCGTTGTTGCGACCCGAGCGGGTCGGCTCAGTCGGTGGTTGGTTCGAGCGTCTCGAGGGCCCAGACCTCGCGTGCCACGTCGAGCACCTCCGCCACCTCGGCGAAGCCTGCGAAGTGGCCCTCCCCCGGGCGCACCCGCAGTTGCGCGTTGGGCAACCGCGCCGCCTGGTGGTGGCCATGGGACGGAGGGACGATGGGGTCCGCGAGACCCTGCCAGACGATCACCGGTGGGGTCACCTCCTCGAGCAGGAATCCCCAGTGCCTCGCGAACAGGGCCATGTCGTGTGCCACCGAACGGAGCTGTCCCGCGTTGGTGAGGTCGGAGACGAACATCGCGGCGAAATCGGGGTCCGACAGCACCTCACGGTCGTGTCCCCCGACGAGCCTCGCGAAGATGTCGATGGCCTGCTCACCGACACGTTCGGCTGCTCCCACCGCAGGCCCCAGGACCGAGCCGATGGGTGAACGCAGCACCTCCAGCGTCGGGGCGAGGAACCGCAGCGCCCGGGTGTAGGACCACACCGCGTCGGGTCCCCTGGTGGGGCCGATCCCTCCGAGGAGCGAACCCACCACGACACGGTCGGGCATGCGGTGCGCGGTGGCCAGCACGTACGGTCCGCCACCGGAGAGGCCCACGACACCGAAGCGGTCGAGCCCCAGGTCGTCGACCAGCACCTCGGCATCCGCCCCGAAGTCCGATATCCGGCGGTACTGGTGGTCCGTCGAGGCCCCCGTACCGGGACGCTCCACGGTGATGATCCTGAAGCCTCGCTGCAGGGCGGTCTCGTGGGCCACCGGGGGCAACTGGGTGCGCGCCCCCGGGGTGCCGTGGTACCACAGCAGTGGATCACCGTCGGGGTGGCCGTACTCGGCCCAGCCCAGCACGCGTCCGGAATCGACCTCGGTCTCGCCCCAGCGGCGCGGCGGGAAGGGACGGCTCTGCGCTGTGTGGTCCTGGTCACCTTCGCTGGACATGGTCACACTCTACGGCCCGGGTGACGAGAGCACCGGGCCGATCACGCGCCGGGCGCTCGCAGCTCGCCGAGCGCTGCGCTCACCCGGTCCTGGAGGCCGCGGTGGAACGCCACGTTCGCCCGGCGGTCGCTGCGCACGACCACGACCCGGGGCCCGGTCACCCCGTCGGCGGGCCCCAGGGCATCGAGCAGCTCCCCGCGCGTACCCACCTCCTCGGCGGGCAACCCGAAGGAACGGGCGACCCTCACCAGGTCCTGCCCGTGGGGCGTCCCGAAGGCACGTTCGAACAGCGGCTCCGGCAACTCACCGGCCTGTGGCAGGAAGCTGAAGATCCCACCACCGTCGTTGTCGATCACCACGACGGTCAGCTCCACACCGCGACCTGCCAGGCCCGACAACGAACCCACGTCGTGGAGGAACGCGAGGTCCCCGCAGAGCGCGACCACCGGACGGTCCGAGCCCATGGCGATCCCGGTGGCGGTGGCGATCGAACCGTCGATGCCATTGGTGCCACGGTTCGAGTGCACCCGGACCCCCTCACGCGGAGCGGCGAAGGACTCGAGGTCGCGCACCGGCATCGATGACGAGACGAACACCTCCGAACCGACGGGCGCCGCGGCCATCACCGCGGCGGCAGTGGAGGGCTCGTCACAGACCGCGGTGCGGACGGCCTCGAGCTGCCCGGCGAGCACCGAACGCGTCAGCGAGGCCGCGGCGGCCCAGGTGTCGGTCCACCACCGCGGCGCGGGTTCGGCCCCGAGCCCGGCGAATCGTGCCGCGAAGTCCCCCGGTGTGCAGGTGAATCTCCGGGCGACCGTGGAGTCGGGATCCGGGCACAGTCCGTAGCGGTCCACCGCGATCGTGAGCGGGGTCGGTTTGCCGGGGTCCGAGGCACCGGCCAGCCACTCGGTGGCGGGGCGTGACGCGACGAGACCGCCGATGCGAACCACGACCTCCGGGGCATGGGAGTCGAACAGCCCGGAACGCAGCACAGGATCGAACGGGGTGACGACGCGATCGTGCTCGACGTGCAGGCCCGACTGCGGTGTGGCCAGCACCGGCCAGCCGAGCATGTCCGCGAACTCGAGCACCGAGCGCGCCTCGGCGGACGAGCGCGCGGCACGTGCTCCGGCCGCCACCACCCCACGGCGTGCGGAGAGCTGCGGCAGCAGCCTGGCCACGTCCTCATCGGTCACCTGCCACGGTGTGCCCGGAGCCGCAGCCCGCACCCGGCCTCGCTCCGCGACCGGTTCCCGGCCCGGTGGCAGTTCTCCGGCGGTTCCCGTGAGCGGTTCCCTGAAGGCCAGGTTGAGGTGCACCGGACCGGGGACCGCCCCGGTGGCACGGTCCACTGCGTCGAAGGCCAGGTCACGCCACCAGGGGGAGGAGCCGGGCGCCGGCGGACCGGGCTCGCAGTACCACCGCACCGCCGATCCGTAGAGGTCGCGCTGGTTGATCGTCTGGGGCGCCAGCACCCCCTGCAGCTCCGGTGGCCGGTCGGCGGTGACCAGGATCATCGGCACGGCCGCCAGGTCCGCCTCCACGACCGCCGGATGGAAGTGCGTCGGGGCGGAACCGCTGGTGCAGGTGAGCGGTGCCGGACGCCCGGTTGCCAGGCCCAGTCCCAGGGCCATGAACGCTGCGGACCGCTCATCGTGCACGACATGGGTGCGCAGGCGCTCGTCGGTTGCCAGCGCGACGGTCACGGGAGTGTTGCGCGAGCCCGGACAGAGCACCGCGTCGGTGATCCCGAGGGCCACCCACTCGTCGACGAGGGTGGCGCAGAACGTCGCTGCGAGGCTTCCGGGGTCCGAGCCGCCCCGGGAGCTGTCCCGAGCAGGCGGCGGCTCTTGGGGGTGGGCACACATCGCTCCCAGAGACTAGGTGGATCCCCCGGGGCGGCCCGACGGGTGGTACCCGCGGCGCACGCAGCTATCTTGTGCCCCGGTGCACGACCGAACCGGAGATCCGCTCTCGAGGATCCACATGCTCCATGGTTTCGGCCAGACGGGCCGCTGCCTCGGACCGCTGGCCCGGGCCCTCGCACACCACAACCAGGTGCTGTGCCCCGACCTGCCCGGCCACGGCGACCGCAGCGAGCTCGCATCGCTCGATTGCCCGGGGATCGCCGAGCTCCTCGCGGACGAGCTCGGCGCCGGGGTGTGGTTCGGCTACTCGATGGGGGCACGCATCGCCCTCCATGTGGCACTGCAGCGACCCGAGTCGGTCGATGCGCTGGTGCTGGTGGGGGGAACCGCCGGGATCGACGACACGGCAGCCCGACGGGCCCGCAGGGACACCGACGAGGCACGTGCACGCCGACTCGAGCAGCTGGGAGTCGCCGCGTTCATGTCCGAGTGGCTCTCGATGGAGATGTTCGCGGGGCTCCCCGCCGCCGCCCGCTTCGAACAGGAGCGGACCCGCAACACCGTGGAGGGCCTCGCCGGGTCCCTGCGCAATGCCGGCACCGGCTCGATGGATCCCCTGTGGGGCCGGCTGGGCGAGCTGCACATGCCCGTACTCGTGGTGAGCGGTGCCGCCGACAGCGCCTATGGAGAGCTGGCCGAGCGGCTGGTGGGTTCGATCGGACCCAACGCAACGGCGGTTCGCATCCCCCGGGCAGGCCATGCCGCCCACCTCGAACGGCCGGAAGCGGTTCTCACCGCCCTTGGAGGGGTTCCCGGAATCGGCTCAGGGTATGGCGAGACCGACCATGACCGCGAGGGAGTAGACCAGCTGCACCACCCCGGTGGTGGCGAGAACCTGCAACAGGGAGGTTCCCCGGGCCCCGGAGAGCACCGCCAGAACGGCACGCCTCCCCATGACCACGGCCACGAAACCCACGGCGACCACGGCTGACGCACCAGCCGCGACCATCGCGGGCAGCAAGAGGAACGCCACGAGCAACAGCGCCACGTACAGGACGCGTGTCGCCCGGTCACCCATCCGCACAGCCAGGGTGACCTTGCCGGCGCGCGCATCACCTGCGATGTCACGCAGGTTGTTGACCACGAGCATGGCGGTCGACAACGCACCCATTGCGACCGCTGCCAGCCAGGCCACCGCGGGCAGCTGTTCGGACTGCACCCAGGTCGACCCCAGGGTCGCGACGAGGCCGAAGAACACGAACACGAACAGCTCTCCCAGGCCGGCGTATCCATAGGGGCGCGGCCCTCCGGTGTAGAACCATCCTGCCGCGACCGCGGCGACGCCGACCAGGGCCAGGCGCCAGTCCACGAACAGCACCAGGGGGGCTCCGGCGAGCAGCGTGACCGCGAAGCTCACGAGCATCGCTGAACGCACCCGGGCGGGCTCCACCAGGCCGTTGCCGACGAGTCGCGGTGGCCCGACCCGTTCACCCGGGTCATCGGTGCCGCGACGTCCGTCGGAGTAGTCGTTCGCGTAGTTGGTGCCCACCTGGACCGACAGCGCGACGATCAACGCACAGGCGAAACGCCACCAGATGATCCCCGCCGGACCCGCGGCGGTCCCCGCGGCCCCGACCGCTGCCGCAGTGCCCACCAGCACCGGGGCCATCGCCGCGGGCAGCGTCCTCGGGCGCGCACCCAGCACCCAGAGGCGCCAACCGGTCGGACGCGGCGCGGAGGGTCCGCCTGGGGAGGGGCACATAGCGCGCCGATGCTAACTGCGTGGGCGCCCGTGGGGCACCCTTGGGTCATGGTCGAACTCGTCGCACTGGACCTGCCCGGCGGCCCCCGGTTCCTGGCCGCATTGCTCGATGCCTGGGAGCGCCACCGGGCCGTGCTGCCCCTGCCCCAGCAGCTACCCGCCCCGCAACGTCATGAGCTCGCCCTGCGGATGGGTGCCCACGTGGTCGTGGGCACCGACACCGTCGAGCGGCTCGAAGCCCCGCGCGAGCTGCTCGAAGGGGATGCCCTGGTCGTGCTCACCTCGGGAACCACGGGAGAACCCAAGGGCGTCGTGCTGACCCACGAGGCGGTGGAGTACGCGTCCTATGCCACGGCCAACGCGAGCGCGACGACACCCGATGCGCACTGGGTGGCCTGCCTGCCGTTGTGGCACGTCGGCGGACTGTCGGTGCTGACCCGGGCGCACCACGCCGATGCCGGGCTCACCGTGCACCCGCGCTTCGACCCCGAGCTGCTGGCGGAGTCGCTCTCGCACGGCGCCACACACGTGTCCCTGGTGCCGACGGCCCTGGGGCGGATCGATCCCGGCCCGTGGCGCAGGATCCTCCTCGGCGGTTCGATGATCCCCGAGGAGCTGCCCGCCAACTGCACGGCCACCTACGGCATGACCGAGACGTTCGGGGGCGTGGTCTACGACGGACTCCCGCTGAACGGCGTGGAGGTGCGGATCGTGCACACCGCGGGCTCGGATGGATCCGGGCCCGGCCGCGTGGAGCTGCGCACACCGACCCTGGGGCGGTGCTACCGGGGCAGCGGCGGAACACCCGACACCGAGCTGACCGACGCGAACGGCTGGTTCACGACCGGCGACCTGGGTTCTCGTTCAGCCGGCGATGGCCGCCTGCGGATCCACGGCCGCGCGGACGACGTGATAGTCACCGGAGCGGAGAAGGTCTGGCCCGAGCCCGTCGAGGCACGACTGCGGGAGCATCCCGGGGTGGCCGATGCGGCCGTGGTGGGGCGCGCAGATCCCGAATGGGGCGAAGCGGTCACGGCCCTGGTGGTCCCGGTCGACCCGGGGGCACCCCCGACACTGGACGGGCTCAGGGAATGGGTCCGCGACACGATGGCTCCGCACAACGCCCCGAAGGCCTTGGAGCTGCGGGAGAGCCTGCCCCGAACAGCCCTTGGCAAGCTGGCCCGCTCACGGCTCGCCTGAGGTGCGGGACTCCGGTGGGGGCCTGGGTCAGCCCGCCACCGAGAGCGCAGCCGCTCCCTGGGTGGCGGAGATGCCACCCACGGTCGCCGCGGGCTGGGTGGCCGGGTCGTTGACGTCACCGGCGGGATCGACCGAACTCGGAACCGTCGTCTCGGGTGACACGGTCACGGGAACCTCCGAGGTGGTGGTCGTGGAGGTGGTGGTCGAGGAGGTGCTCGTCGTGTTGTCGGTGCAGCTCCCCGCCGGGGGCCGGTACTGGATCGCGGACCCGTAGGCACCGCCCGGCCCCGTGGGTGCCACGAGCAACGGGCCGTGGTCCAGGCCGGAGTTGATCACCTGTGGCGTGGCCCCGGTGAGCACGTCGAACTGCTGTGGATCACACCCCTTGGCGAAGGTGACCGTGGTGGTACCGGCGGCCGAGAGGGTGAACTCCTCCACCGAGACGAGCGTCTGGGGCCAGGGCAACAGCCAGCTGTCGGGGATCGCATAGATCGCAGCCTTGGCCGCGATCGGGTTGCAGAGGTCGTTGGCGAGGGTGAAGGCATACGACAGGGAGTCGTCGTCCTGGTCGAGGTCCATCGAGATGGCGTCCTGTCCGACGCACTGCTCCGAGACGGGTTCCGCAGCCACGTAGTCGACCGAGATCGAGGTCTCGGCACCGCTGGCGACACCCGCCACCGCGACGCCGAACACGACGGCGCCAGCTGCAACCAGCGCACTCAGGTTCCTCTTCATCTGTTCTCTCCTCCAACGAGGGCCCGCGGACCTGCCACAGGGGTACGAACGAACGTACTCCTCATCGCCCAGCCCGAGGAACCTAGCACATGTACCCAACCCACCGTCACGTCCCCGCCACCGCGACGATCGTCGAAGGACCGCCTACTCCGGTGGCCGGGACTGCATCGCCAGCTCGAGCGCCTCGGCCTCGGCCTGGGTCCGGGGCACGTCGAGGAACGGTGGCTCCTCGCGGTCGAGCATGCCCCTCGAGACCCATCCGCGTCCGTGACCGTCGGCCCAGATGACCAGCGGGGGGAGCACCACCAATGCCGCGAGCAGCGCAACGCTGATGTTGATCGCGACGGTGATGCCGAAGTCCCGCAGCAACGGAAGCGACGAGAGGGCGATGACCGCCACGCCGGCCATCGTGGTGAGTGCCGAGACCACGAACGCCCGTCCCGTGCGGGCACCCGCGGCGTTCATCGCATCGGCCGGTTCCAGCCCGCGCCTGCGTTCCTCGAGGTACCTGTAGAGGATGAGGGTCGTGAACTCGGTGCACGCCGCCACCACCAGCGGGCCTCCCACCGCGGTCATCGGGCTCAGCTTGAACCCACCGAAGTAGGCCACCAGCGAGGCCGTACCGACGGCGATGAGCACCGGGGTCACCGCCAGCAGTGACCGCACCAGTGAACGCAGTGCGATAGTGAGCCACACGAACACGAGCCCGATCGCGAGGTAGGTCAACAGGATGCGTCCGGAGGTCAGGTTCTCCAGCAGCCCGACGCCCACCACAGCGAGCCCCGAGGGCGTCGCCCTCACCCCGTCCGGTGCCGTGCCGTCGGCCTCGGCGGCGGCGTGCTCGTCCTTCACGTAGTCCACCACGGGGGCCCGGTCCTCGAGCGACCCCTTGCCGGTCAGGAACACCACGTTCATCGCCGAGCCGTCAGCCGAGGCGGTCGTGGTCTGGATGTCCTCGGGGGCGATGCCCCACGCCTCCTGCACCAGTTCGGCCGAGGGCACCACCGTGGCGGCGCCGTCGACCTCGGTCAGGTCGGTCACGGTGGACACGATGCCGGAGCCGACCAGCAGGCGCTCGTCGTCGCTGCCGGGGCCGTATTCCTCCAGGGTCTCCCGGTTGATCCTGCTCACGTACGCGACCGTCTCGTCGGTGAAGGTGCTCTCGCCCTCGGGAACCACCACGTAGACGCCCATCTCCGAGGAGCCACCGATCTCGGCCTCCACGGTGTCGATGTCCTGGATCACCTCGGTGTCCTGGTTCACCCAGCGGATCGGATCGGTCTGGATCTCGAGGCTGCCCTCGGCGAGGACACCGCCGACGAACACGGCCAGGGAGATCACCGCGAGAGGGACCGCTGCGGCCGGTGGTATCCGACCGAGGCCGTTGACGAACCTCGCCAGGTAGCCGTCGGTCCAGCTGCGACCGTGCGTCGGATTCTTGTACTCGCGGATTCCGAGGATCGCGAGGGGATTCACGATCGACGAGATGCAGATCGCGACGATCCCCACGGCCAGCAGCAGGCCGAACTGGCGGATCATCGGCGTCTGGGACCCGAGGATCGCGAGGAACGACAACGCCGCTGCGATCGTGACGACCAGCATCGGTCCTCCCAGCTGCCTGGCCGCCTCCTGGATCGGGTGCGGAGTGCGGTCGATGATGACCTCCTCCTCGATCCGCGAGTGCATCTGGATCGCGTAGTCGATCCCCACCCCGAGCATCACGGGGAGACCTCCGATCGTCACGAGGGTCAACGGGATGCCGGCGTACCCGGTGAGCCCGAACGCCCAGATCACGCCCATCGAGACCACCAGCAGGGGCAACAGGCGCCAGCGGACGTTGAAGAACACGATCAGGATCACCGCCATGACCGCGAGCGCGATGCCGCCGAGCGTGAGCATGCCGCCGCGCAGGTAGTCGTTGATGTCCTTGAGCAGCACAGGAGCCCCGGTGGTGGTCACCGTGGCGTTGTCGAAGACCAGGTCCTCCGAGATCGCCTTGACCTCGTCCGAGGCGATGCCCTCGTCCTCGATGGACAGGTTGCCCGACAGGCGCGTGATCGCCAGGGCGTGGGTGTCGTCGGGGAAGAACGGCAGCAGCGCCGGTCGGATCTCGCCCCCTCCCTCGGGGTCCTCGGTCCCGTAGAGCAGGAACCTGGCGTACTCGGGGTTGTCGAGTGCCGGTTCGCCCACGGCCAGCAACCGCGCCTGGGTCTCGGCCAGGTTCGCCTCGCGCAGCACCACGTCCTGACAGAGCGGATCCAGCTCCGAGATGTCCTCCGGCTCGGCACCCGCAGCGGGGCACTCGACACCCGCCTCCGAGGCGAGCGCCTTGGCTTCCTCGTCCGCTGCGAGCAGCGCACGGGTGCCTATCGCCTCGAGCGCGTCCGCGGCCCGGGCGGTCACCTGGCACTCGGGGTCGCCCGAGGAGCTTTCGACCTCGCATCCCTCGATCGGGGGCACGACCAGGTCGCTCGAGAAGACCATGGCCGCCAGCGGGTCAATCACACCGTCGACGTTGTCCACCGCACGGATCCGGTCACCCACGTCGGTGAAGGTGGCGATCCCCTCCTCGGTGAACAACTCGTCCACGGTGTGGCCCTCGTCCATGGCGATGACGCTGAGCATCGCCTGGCCACCGAAGAGCTCCTGGTAGTCGACGTTGTCGAGGTACACCTGGGAGTCCTCGTTCAGGTAGCTGTCCTGGCCGGTGGCGAAGTCGAGCTTCGTTATCCCGAAGCCCAGTCCCAACGTGACGATCAGCCCCACGAGGCTCACGACTCCGGCGCGCCGCCCGAGGTTCACCGCGAGCCATGACCACATCCGCATCATCACTGCCTCCACAGCTGGGGACCCGGCGTCCCCTGGTCGAAACGGGGCCCCACACCCCGGTGCTGCGGGGCACCCCGGTGCCCCGTGGTGAACCTGCCCCCACAGCAGGGGTCACACCCTAGACGAACGCGGCCTCGGCGGTCCCCATCGGGCGAATGGCCCCGCTCACCAGCCGCCGAGGTGCAGGTGCCGATCCGGGTCCGGACGTCCCCGCCGCGCCGAGCGCGACTCCGAGGCTCCGTGCTCCTCCGCTGCGTGGCCGACCGCAACGGTTCCGAGTGCACGCATCCCTGCGGGCACCCCCAACTCCCCTGCGACGGCCCGTTCGTGGTCGAACTGCCCGAAGAAGAGCGCTCCGAGGCCCTCGACCTCCGCCGCGAGCAGCGTCGCCATGACCGCTGCCCCACCATCGACGAACCAGTAGGGCACCGCCCAGTCCTCGGCGGCCCGCCCCAGTCCGCTCGCTGACTTGTCCGGCTCCGAGTAGCGCTGCAGGTAGGCCTGAGGTGACACGTAGGGGACCAGCAGCAGCGGTGCCCGCAGGAGCCCGGGCCAGCGGAAGCGTTCCCGGGCCGGGGCGGGCAACGTCACGTCCCAGTAGCGCGCCGTCTGGTCACCCACGAGTGCCACGAGGTGCAGTCCATGGGTGTTGCCGGCTGCCGGGGCGCCCAGGGCCGCCTCGGCCAGACGGTCGACGACCTCTGGTCGCAACGGTGTGGTCGCGAAGTCACGGCACATCCGCCGTCGGGCCAACAGGGCCCGGAGCTGGAGCGGGCGGACACCGTCCGCTGATCCCGCTGCCACAGGACTCAGGCCCGGCCGGTCAGTCGTACTTGAGCAGGTCCTCGGCCATGATCCACCCGAAGGCCACCAGGCAGTCCCCCTTCGCGGGGTCGACACCGTCGAACAGGTCCACCACGGCGGGGTCGATCTTCTCGGGCTTGACGCTCTCGTGATCGAGGACATGGGGCAGGTTGCCGTCCCCGCTGATCCTGAAGGTCTTGTCGTCGTATGCCGAGGAGTCCACACCGAAGCGCTTCACGAGGCGGCGCCCCCAGGCCCGTTCCTCACCAGATGCCTTGTAGCCGGGTCGGGGCACGATGTCCACGGTCGGCTTGTAGGCCTCGAAGCCGCTCGGGTCGCACAGGCGGGTTCCGAGAAGCACGTCCTCGTCGGGGAAGGCCATGAGGGCACGCCGGAAGTTGTCCGCCACGATGCTCTTGAGCACCGTGCTGCGCCGTGCGGTTCGCTTCACCGCAGCGAGTCCGATGAGCACGCAGGGAGTACCACCTATGCGTTCGAGGGTGGAGAAGGAGAAGCCACGGAGGTGGTTTCCCTCACGCACGAGTGTGACCAGAACCCATTCCTCGGCCTGTTTCGACAGCAGCCCGATCTCGTGGCAGACACCGGCTTCGGCGCAGACGTCGGCCATCTCGGCCAGCTCGGCGTCGCCGAGTGCGGTGCAGTCCTTGGTGGTCACATCAAGCGCCATATCGCTCCCCTGCGCCTAGAAATCGTCCCTACAAGTTCAGTCGCTGCGGGTACGGGGCGCAACTCGGGGGCCCCGGCGGCTCGCCCGAGCGGTCACACGAGGACCGAATCGGTGCCCAGCAGCACCCGCAACTCCCCGATGAGCCCGCTGCCCGTGTCGACCAGGAAGTCATCCGGAAGGCGCAGGAAGCGGTTCTCGCCGAGCACTATGTGCACCTCGGAGTCACCGGGGAAGTCCTTGAGCAGGTCCTTCAGGCGGCCCACCGTCGAGTCGGTGAGGCGCGAAGGGCTGAGCTGCAGGCGCAGGGGGGGCGACTCGTCGATCGTCACCTCGAACAACTCGATGTCGGACGCCACCAGGCTGACCGTGTCGTCGCGCCGGTTCACCCGCGCACCGAGGATCACCACGGCGTCCTCCTCGAGGAGGTGGCCGATCGTCTCCATCGTGCGGGGAAAGACCATCACCTCGACCGAACCCTGGAGGTCCTCGAGGGTGAACACCGCCATCAGGTCGCCCTTCTTGGTCCACTTGCGCTGCAGCGAGGTGACCACTCCTCCGACCACGCACCGGGAGTCCTCGGCCTTCTCCTGGAGCTCCGCGAGGGTCGTGTCGGCCTTGCGGGCGATCAGCTTCTCGAGCCCGAAGAGGGGATGGTCCGAGACGTAGAGGCCGAGCATCTCCTTTTCGTGGGCCAGGCGTTCCTTCTTCGGGAAGTCGACATCGGGAATCAGGGTGCGCTCGTCGAACAGGGGACCGTCCTCGGTCGCACCGAAGAGGCTCTGCACCCCCATGTCGTGCTCACGCCGTCTGGCCAGGGTGCTGTCCACGATGGATTCGAAGGTCTGCAGCAGGCCCAGTCGCTGGTGTCCCAGGGAGTCGAACGCACCGGCCTTGATGAGGGACTCGATCGCCTTCTTGTTCAGCACCGAGGTGTCCACCCGGGCACAGAAGTCGTAGAAGTCCTCGAACGGCCCGTTCTCCTCGCGTTCGTCCACGATGAGCTCCACGATGCCCTCGCCGACGTTGCGCACCGCGGAGAGCCCGAAGAGGATCCGGGGTTCCTCCGGGTCGCTCAGGTCGGGGGTGAAGTCGGACGCCGACGCGTTCACGTCGGGCACCACCACCTGAATGCCCATGTTGCGGCACTCCGCCAGGTACACCGCTGCCTTCTCGAGCTTGGTCTTGACCGAGGTCAACAGCGCCGAGAGGTACTCCGGGCCGTGGTTGGCCTTCAGGTAGGCGGTCTGGTAGGCGATGAAGCCGTAGCCGTAGGAGTGGGACTTGTTGAACGCGTAGTCGGCGAAGTTCTCGATGATGTCGAACAGCTGCGGCCCCAGCTCCGAGCCGTAGCCGGTGTCCTCCACCCCAGCCTCGAACGCGGCGCGCTCCTTGGCCATCACCTCGCGGTTCTTCTTGCCGCAGGCCTTGCGGAGGTTGTCGGCCTGTGCCAGGGAGTAGCCGGCGAAGCGCTGCGCCACCCGCATCACCGACTCCTGGTAGATCATCAGCCCGTAGGTGTCGGCGAGGATCTCCTCGGCGTCGGGGTGGAAGTAGTCCACCTCCTTGCGCCCATTCTTGATGTCCGCGTAGTCGGTGTGCATGTTCACCGACATCGGACCGGGCCGGTACAGAGCCACGAGCGCCGCTATGTCATCGAAGGTGGTGGGTGCCAGGGCCCGGATGAGGGTCCTCATGGCAGTGCCCTCCAGCTGGAAGACCCCGATCGTCTCGGCGCGCCTGAGCAGCTCGAAGGTGGGTTCGTCATCGAGGGGAACGCGGTCTATGTCGACCTCGACCCCGCGCACGCGCCTGATGATCTCGAGCGCATCGCTGATCACGTCCAGGTTCCTCAGGCCGAGGAAGTCCATCTTGAGCAGACCCAGCTCCTCCACCCCACCCATCTCGTACTGGGTGACCACCGGGGCTTCCTCGATCGGCTGGCCCGACTCGGGTTTGCGTTGGATCGGCAGGTACTCGGTGAGCGGCTCCTTGGTGATCACCACCGCCGCAGCGTGGATGCCGTCCTGGCGCCGGAGTCCTTCGAGGCCCTTCGCCACGTCCATGACCTTGCGCGAGTCCGGATCGGCCTCGTACATCTTGCGCAGCTCACCGGCCATCTTGTAGCCGTCGGTGAACTTGGGATGCTCCTCGAGACAGGCGTACAGCGGGGTGTCCCGACCCATGATCAAGGGCGGCATCGCCTTCGCGATGCGGTCGCCCACCGACCACTCGTGCCCGAGCACCCGTGCCGCGTCGCGCACCGCAGCTCGGGCCTTGATCGTGGAGAAGGTGACGATCTGTGCCACGTGGTCGCGCCCGTAGCGCTCTGCGGCATAGCGGATCATCTCGTCGCGGAACCGCGAATCGAAGTCCATGTCGATGTCGGGCATCGAAACCCGGCTGGGGTTGAGGAAGCGCTCGAAGAGCAGGTCGTAGCGGATCGGGTCGAGGTCGGTGATCTCGAGGCAGTACGCAACCGCACACCCGGCCGCCGAACCCCTGCCCGGGCCCACCCGGATCCCGGAACGGCGGGCGTGTGCGATCAGGTCCCACGTGATGAGGAAGTACGAGCTGAAGCCCATGTCACCGATGACCTTCAGTTCGTAGGCGAGCCGCTCCACCACGGCGTCGGGCAGGTCGTCACCCCACCTGGCGCGGGCCCCCTCGAAGGTGAGGTGCTCGAGGTAGGACGCATCGTCCTCGAAGCCCTCCGGAAGCGGGAAGTCGGGCAGCTGCGGCTTGCCGAACTCGATCTCCACGTTGGCCCGCTCGGCGATCCACAGGGAGTTGTCGCATGCCGCGGGCAGCTCGTCGAACAGCAGCCGCATCTCCTGGGCGGTCTTCAGGTAGTGGTGGTCACCGTGGAACTTGAAGCGGTCCGGGTCGCTCATGAGTGATCCGGTCTGCACGCACAACAGGGCGTCGTGGGCCACGGCGTCGCCACGGTGCACGTAGTGGCTGTCGTTGGTCGCCAGCAACGGTGCCGACAGCCTGCGTGCGATCTCCAGCAGCTGTGGGTTGGTCCGATGCTGTTCGGGGATGCCGTGGTCCTGGAGCTCCACGAACAGGTTGTCCCGGCCGAAGATGTCCTGCAGGCGTGCGGCCTTCTCCAGGGCGGTGTCGAAGCTCCCGTTCATGAGCGACTGCAGGACGTGTCCGCCCAGGCAGCCGGTCGTGGCGATCACCCCTTCGCTGTGTTCTGACAGCACGTCCCAGTCGACACGGGGCTTGTAGTAGTAGCCCTCCATGTAGGCCCGGCTGGCGATCTGGATGAGGTTCTTGTAGCCGACGTTGGTCTCCGCCAGCAGGGTCAGGTGGTAGTAGAGCTTGTGGCCGCCCTCCACCTCGCCACCGGAGTCATCGACCCGGCCACGTCGCGGCGGACGCTCGGAGCGGTGGTCGTGGGCCATGTAGGCCTCGGTGCCGATGATCGGCTTCACGCCCTGGTCCTTGCACGCCTTGTAGAAGGGCAGGACCCCGTACATGTTGCCGTGGTCGGTGATCCCCATGGCAGGCTGGCCATCGGCCCTCGCCGCGGCCACCACGTCGCCGATGCGGGCGGCGCCGTCGAGCATCGAGTACTCGGTGTGCTGGTGGAGGTGTACGAACGAATCGGGCACGGTGGATCCCCTGCGATGAACTCCGATGCGGACCCCACCCGGGAGCCCCGCCAGAACGAATCACATCGATGTGGTTCGTCCACTATCGCGCGATCTGCGCGAGCAGGTGGACCCGATCACGGTAGTCGCCTCAGAGGTACCCCGGTCCGCCCCTCGGCTGCACCCCGGCTGACTCCGGCAGCTGCTGGCGCATGCCCTCGAGTTGCTGGCGCATGTTCATCTGCTGGGCCATGAGCGCGGCCTGCATCCCGTGGAACAGGCCCTCCAGCCAACCCACCAACTGGGCCTTCGCCATGCGCAACTCGACCCCGGACGGAAGCTCGTCGGAATCGAACGCGAAGCTGAGCTGGTCGAGTTCCTCGGCAAGCTCCGGGGACACCGCCGTCTTCAGCTCGGACACCGAGTTGCGGTAGATGTCCCGCAGGCGGTCCCGCGAGGGCTCGTCCAGCTCGGTCTCGCGCAGCTCCTCGAGCAGCTGCTTGACCATCGCCCCGATCCTGATGATCTTCGCGGGTGACTCCACATCGGAGTGCTCCTCACCGTCGCCCTCGGTGCCGTCATGGGCGACCCCGTCGGGGGACACGACCTCGCGGGTCCCGTCGCCGGTGCTCGGTGCGGGTCCTCCGGGGCTCTGCTCGCTCGACATGGACCAGAGCCTACCTGCGGCACGGGGGCTCCCACTCCCGGTGCCCGGAGGTGCTGGACGCGCCGGGCGTCTGAGTCGCTCAGCCCTTGGCGACCAGGAGCGGGACGTCCACCTCGGCGGGAGTCATCGATCCGTGGCGACCCACGAGCACGAACGGTCCCGTGTCCGCTGCGTCCTCGAAGGCGACGTCCGCGTGGGTGACCAGGGCGACGTCGCCCAGGCGCTGCAGGGCTGCCGGGAGAACCTTGGGGCCGAACCAGCCACCGTCGACGACCTCATCGCGCGAGACCACCCATGCCACGTCCTCGTGGTGGCGCCTTGCCGCCTCGAGCAGGGCGACCTCGCACCCCTCGCGCGCGTGCAACCAACGAAAGCGCGCCTCACCGCTCTGGGACGCCACGTGTGAGAGGACCTCGGGATGCGGGCTCAGCACGTTCTCACCGACGTGGACCTGGCCGTGGTCGGCGGTCACGACCAGCGCGGACCGAGGTGGCAGGGCATCCGCGAGGTACTCCACGATGCGGTCCACGAACACGACCTCGGAGTCATAGAAGTTGCCCAGGCCGTACTCGTGGGCGACCTTGTCTATCCCGTCGTAGTAGGCGTAGACGAAGGGTTCGCCGTTGCCCAACTGGCGCAGGATCTCCGCGTTCAGGGTCGAGGGCATGCGGTAGGGAACCATCCGGCAGCCGCCCAGGTGCGCCCGGGTGAAGCCGGAGTCCTTGAACTCGGCTCTCACCACCATCGGGGGCCGGTGTCCCTCGAAGGCCAGGTTCGGCTGGATCGACTCGGGCCGCATCGTCTCGCGCGCATCGCCCTTGGAGGTGCACCACCGCAGCACGTTCAGGATGTCGTTCGACTCGGTGTGCATCCGGTAGCCGATGATTCCGTGCTCCCCCGGCGGCAGGCCCGTGGTGATCGAGGTGAGTGCGGTGGCGGTGGTGGTGGGGGCGACGGTTCGGATGCACGAGGCGTCCATCGCGGAGAACCCACGAAGCAGGCTGAGTCGCTCCTGCATCTGGTGCCAGCCCAGGCCGTCGAGCACCAACAGCACCACCTGGTCGACCCCTTCCAGGCCAACCGGGAACCACGAGGGTGCCTCCGCGGGGTCCTCCACCAGGGGTCGAACGACGTTGACCGTGCAGGGACCTTCGTAGTCCGGCAGGCTCGGTGCATCGCTCATCGACAACAACGCTATCCACAGCGTGGGCGCGAGACACACACCCCCGCTCCACCGCGTCCTACAGTTGCCCCGTGAAGGTCTCCACCCGCGGCGACTACGCGAGCCGCGCCCTGCTCTCACTGGCACTGCACCGCGACGACGGACCGACCTCGGTCCGTGACATCGCGGACCGCACGGGCCTGCCCCAGCCCTACCTGGAGCAGATCCTGCTCGCCTTGAAGGGGGCCGGCCTGGTCCGCTCCAAGCGCGGTGCCGGCGGGGGCTACGTCCTGTCGCGCGACCCCTCGGAGATCACGCTCGCCCAGATCGTCTCGGCGGTGGACGGCCCGATCCAGGCCGGGGACTTCGGAGAGCCCCACACCGACGGGGCCTGTGACCACGAGGGACAGTGCGTGCTCTGGTCGATCTGGGCGGACGTGGGGGCGAAACTGCGCGAGATGCTCTCGGGGTTCACCCTCGAGGACCTCCGGCTGATGACCGAGGGTGAGGCACCCTGGCCGGGCTGAGTGCCTCAGCCGGCGGGTCGAGCCCCGCGCATCGAGTCCAGCCAGCCGGCCAGGTCGGCGGGCAGGGCCGAGGTGAACCTCACCGGTTCCCCCGACTCCGGGTGGAGGAAACCGAGGGCCTCGGCGTGCAGGAACATCCGCGGAGGTGACACCCCGGGGCGAACCGTTCCGTAGAGCTCGTCGCCCATCACCGGGTGCCCGATTGAACGCATGTGCACACGAATCTGGTGGGTCCGGCCGGTCTCCAGCCGGCACCGCAGCAGTGTGCACTCGGGTTCGCCGAACTCCTCGACGACCTCGAAGTGCGTGCGGGCCTGCTTCGCCCCCGCGGCGACGGTCATCCTCAACGGGTTCCGCCTCGAGCGTCCGATGGGAGCATCCACCACACCATGGGGAGCAGCCAGGTGGCCGGCGACCATTGCGGAGTAGACCCGTTCGACACCATGGTGTGCGAGCTGCGACACCAGGGACTCGTGGGCCGAAGGGGTCAGGGCCACGACCAACAGGCCCGAGGTCATCCGGTCGAGACGGTGCACGATGCCGGGGCGGGTGGGGTCACCCACCCGTGCAATCCCCGGATAGCGGGCCAGGAGCCCATTGCAAAGCGTGTTGTCGGGATGGCCCGGAGCGGGATGCACGACGAGCCCGGCCGGCTTGTCGATCACGGCCAGCTGATCGTCCTCGTGGACCACCACCAGCTCCACCCCTTCCTGGGGGCGGGGGACCTCGACATCGGGACGCGGCTCGAAGCGCACCTCCAGCAGGTCGCCCGCAGCGAGCCTCGTGGAGCCCTTCGTCACCGGCTCACCGTCCAGGAGCACCTCGCCGCTCCGGATCGCTCGGGCCACCGCGGACCGTGAGCTGCCGGTGAGCAGCGCGACGTACCGGTCGAGCCGCTCGCCATCCGCGGCGGCGGGAACCTCGGCACCCTGGCCGGGGTGCGGCAAGTCAGCCCACTCCCTCTTCTCCCCCGGCCGGGGCAGCGGGATCCTGGCGGTCCGCTTCCCGCCCAGTGGTGGCCTCCGGTTCCCTGGTCGCGAGGAGGACGAGCACGATCCCCCCGACCACGACCGCCGCGTCGGCCACGTTGAACACCGGCCACCACTGCAGGTCGATGAAGTCGACCACCGCACCGCTGAGCCACCCGTCCTCGGCACGCAGGAGCCGGTCGAGGAGGTTGCCGAGTGCCCCACCGACGACCACCCCGAGGGTCACCACCAGGCCCGGGCTCCTCACCCGGGTGGCGAAGTACACCATCACCACCACCACGATGATCACCAGGAGGCCGATCCAGCGGCCCGATTCGGCACCCCTGGAGAAGGCCATGCCGGTGTTCTCGGCGTAGCGGAACCGCAGTGACGCGACGACGTCGACGATGCGGCCGTTGCCCTCCGGTGGGGGCGCCAGCTGTGACACCGCCCACCACTTGGTCAGCTGGTCCAGCAACAGCACGACGACCACACTGCCCACGAGCAACGTCCAACGCCTTCCCCGGGACAGGGGCGCACCGTCGGTTGGAGCGGGGACGTTCGGGTCGGCCATCAATCGGCTCCCGTGCGTACCGGCACCGGGGGTCTCAGTAGAAACGGCTCGTCTTGTACTCGACACGCTGGCGCGCCCAGGGGATCGCCTCGAGACGCTCCTTCGGGATGGCGAGGCCGGAGCTCTCACAGATTCCGTAGGTTCCGGCGTCCATCCGCTCGAGGGCGGCGTCGATCTCCTCGATCTGCTGTGTCGCCTGCGCGGCCCGGGCCAGGTCGAAGTCGCGTTCCACCGCAACCGAATCGCCCTCTCCGGACTCGTCGTCGAACTGGACGTCCCCGGGTTCCCGCTCCATCGCGAGGGACTCCGCCTCGGCCTTCAGCGACTCCGCCTGGGCGGTGAGCACCTCCCGCTCGCTCAGGAGCGCCTTGCGCTGGGCATCCAGGAACTTCTGCCCGAACGGGGACTTCTTCGGCCCGTCGGCACCCTTCCTGGCGGGGGCCTTCTTCTTGGCGGGCGCCTTCTTGGCGGGGGCCTTCTTCTTGGCGGGCGCCTTCTTGGCAGGTGCCTTCTTCTTGGTCGGCGCCTTCTTGGCGGGGGCCTTCTTCTTGGCCGGGGTCTTCTTCGCCGGCGCCTTCTTGGCAGACTTCTTCTTGGCGGCAGCCATGGGGCGTCTCCTTGACCCGGTTGGTCCGGGTGATCCGGGCGTGCGGAGGTTGCACCCTAGCCGCTCGCGCCCGCGCGGGAGTGACCAACCCACCCGCGGCTGCTCAGCCCGGGTTCTAGCGCCTCCAGCCGAAGCGGGACCGACCCTGCCCGGAGCCCCCACCGTCGAAGAACGCCGACATGGCGTCGTCCCCGGTGGGCTCGCTGCCCTCGTTCACGGCCTCGTCGAGCTCGCGCAGGAATCGATCCGAGGTCTGGCCGGTCACCGGCTCGGCGTCGACGACGACCGAGGACTCGCGCACCTGCGCCTCGACGGACTCCACAGGGGCGCTCTCGCCACCCGGACCGGCCTGGACCTCCGTGCGGGACTCGGCTCCGGTGGGACCGGTCACACCTTCACGGGCGAGCGCGGCCGTGTCGTGGGCCTGTGTCGCATCGGTCAGGTCGAGTGCTGCGGCGGACGACCCGCCTTCCTCCGGTGGGCCCGGCTCCGATGCGGGTTCGGGCACCGGGGTGTACCCCTGTGCTGCGGGCGGCACCTCGAGTGGGCCCCGCGCCGCGAGGAGGGTCGGATCGTCCACGAGTGCCCGGAGCGCCTCGGCAGCCTGGCCGAGTTGCGACCGGTACTCCTCCATGCGCTGTTCGTATCCTTCGACCACCGACGCGACCGCGTCGCGTCGAGCCTCGAGGGAGGTGACCACCTCGGTCGTGTGGCGTCGGGCGGTGTTCAGCTCCTCGTCCGCGGTCCGACGGGCCTCCGCAACGACCTCCTCGGCCCGCCGGGTCGCCTCGGCGCGCACCCGGCCCGCCTCGGCCTCGGCCTCGGCAATGGTGGCGTCCGCGGTCCGCTTGGCCATGAGAAGGGTCGAGGTGGCCCGCTCCACCTCGTCGGACTCGACCACCGGTGCAGCTGCGGGCTCACTCGCGCGGCGGGACAGCTCGGCCTCGGCCTCGGCCAGTCGGGCCTCTGCAGCCGATGCGCGCTCCTCCAGCTGGCGGTAGCGAACCAGTAGCTGTGCCACCGCCGTGCCGGTCTCCTCGAGGAAGTGCTCCACCTGGTCGATGTCGTAGCCGCGTCGCTTCTCGGCGAACTCGGTCTTCTCGAACAACTCAGGGGTCAGGTCCTTGAGATCCATGTACCCGATGGTAGTGCGGGGGTCTCGGGCGGGTCATGATCCCGGGTCGGCCCGGTGCGACCCGTTGGGCCGGGGTGCGGGGCGTCGTCGGGTCTCAGCCTGACTTGGCTGCCTCGGCGAGCACCACCGAGAGGATCTGTATACCGATCAGCACGATGAGCGGGGACAGGTCGAGCGCCGCCGCCCCGAGCCGCAACGGCGGCACCGTGCGGCGGATCGGACCGAGCAACCACTCCGTGGAGACCGTGAGCAACCGGCGTGCCGACTCGAGGAACTCACCTCCGGGCGGAAGCCACGACACGATGATGCGCGCGAGCACCAGGAAGAACAGGACGTTCAGTGCCAGCAGGAGCAGTGAGATCACGAGTCGGGGGTCTCGAGCTCGCCCGCCGCGAGGCGGCGACGATCATCCTCGGAGACCTCGGCCCCCCGTGGGGTCAGGAGGAACACCTGGTCCGCCACGCGCTCCATCTCCCCCTCGAGGCCGTAGCAGAGCCCGCTCGCGAAGTCGATGAGCCGGCGGGACAGGTCACGGTCCACACCCTGGAGGTTGATGATCACCGGCTGGACCTTCTTGAACGCGTCGGCCACTTCCTGGACGTCGTCGAAGCGTGTCGGCGACACGACCTCGGGCCGGTTCGTGCTGGGCAGCGGCCGCACAACGCCGCGGTCCGATCCCATGGGGGCCGCCGCCGGGCTGGCAACGGGGGCGGGGCGCTCGACGCGCTCCACCGGGGAGGCCGGCGCCTCGTCCTCTCGCAGCATCCTGACGCCGCCGTCACCATCGTCCCAGATTTCGTCATCGGCCGGACGACGTCGCTGGGGGCGGGCCGGCTCGGCGACCTCCTCGTAGAGGTCATCGTCCGCGTCGCCGTCGTAGTCGTCGTAGTAAGGATCCTCACCTAGCCCCAGGAAGTCCCGTGCGCTGTCCATCCATTTCGGCATGCTGCTGGCGTCCTCCCGTATCGGCTGCCCCGCCAGGTAGACCGGCAGTCTAGGCGCGGCCGCTTCCGGGCATGGAGCCCCGGGCGCGGCCCGGGTCAGGGCGCGGTCCGAGCAGTGCGGTACCCACGCGCACGATGGTGGCGCCCGCCCGGAGCGCGGCCTCCAGGTCTCCCGACATGCCCATCGACACCTCGGTGAGCCCGAGCCGCCCGGCCTCGCCGGACAGCCAGCGGAATGCCTCGCGTGCGGCGTCCGGATCGGGAGGTGCGATGCCCATCAGGCCCTCGACCACGAGGCCGGCCCCGCGGGCGGTTCCCAGGAGTCCTTCCACGGCTCCACGAGCCGCGCCGGCCCGTCCCTCGGTCCCGGCGAGATCCGCCTGGAGCAGGACCCTGGCACCCGGAGCGCGCTTCGCGAGCTCCCGAACGGCCGACTCCCGGTCCACCGACTGCCACAGGTCGACCTTGCCGGCCAGCAGACGCACCTTGTTGCGTTGCAGGTGCCCGAGGAAGTGCCAGCGGGCAGCGGGCACCGCCGGATGCTTGGCGAGCAGTTCCTGGGCGTAGTTCTCTCCCAGGTCCTCGAACCCCGCCCTGAAGGCAGCGAGGGCTGCTTCGGGTGGATGGCCCTTGGTGACCGCCACGACACGTACCGGCCGGTCGGTCGATTCCGCGATCCGTTCCCTCAGCAGCTCCGCGCGGGCAGCGACCTCATCGGTCAGCCGCTCCAGCAGCGGCTCGTCGATGGGAACCCCGCCATCGGTGTCGTCGACCGGGGCCTCATCCATCATCGTGTTCCCACCAGATCGCTCCCACCTGTCGTTGGCGGTCCGCTCCCCCACGGTGTGACCAGTGTGACGCGGACCCGGCCGTGCACTCGTCGGCCTCGAACTCCGCGGGGCCACAACCCGCCTGCTCCATGGCGGAGCGCACCGCGGCACGAAGGTCGAGTGCAGGGGACCCCGAGGAGGTCTCGGAGCGCACCTCGTCGCCGAATCGCTCCGCGAGCAGGTCGAGGTCGCTGCCGGAGAACTCATATGCCCGTGGCGAGATGCAGGGCCCCAGCAACCAGCGAACGCGACCGGCGCACAGGGTGCTCATCTCCTGCACCACAGCACCGAGGACACCGGAGGCCAGTCCTCGCCAGCCTGCGTGGGCGGCACCCACGACCACCGTGGAGTCGCTCTCGGCGAACAGCAGCACCGGAGCACAGTCGGCCACACGCACCGACAGCACCGCGGCCTCACAGGTGGTCACCGATGCATCGACCCGGGCGCCCGCCCGCGACCCCGGTTCGGTCACCCGCACGACATCGCATCCGTGCACCTGGTCGAGCCAGGTCCACGGATGCGGCGAGATCGCTGCCCGCCGTTGCCCCAGCGCCTCGGGGCCCGCACCCGCGTCCGTGGTGCAGGACGAGAAGTCCCCGTCGCTTCGATCTGTGAAGACCGCCTCGACCCCACGACCGGCTCCGAGGGGGAACCGAAGCCTCCGTGCCACCTCAGGAACCGACCCCGGTGCTGCCCGGTGCAGCAGGACCGGATCCACCGGGGAGCTCCCGGGCCGATTCGCAGCTCGTGTGGGGGCAGTGCCTACTTGAGGAACGAGGGCACATCGAAGTCGTCGTCGCCGAAGGCCTCGTCCTCGTCGCCCTCGTCACCGAAGACGTCGATCATCTCGGTGGCCGGCGTGTCCGCCGTACCCTCCTCGGACCCGCGCCCACCACGCTCCTCGGAGCGGGCGGGTCGACCGGACTTGGTCTCGTCCCAGCGTTCGAACCCCGCGGCGATGACGGTGATGCGCACCTCGTCGCCCAGCTCGTCGTCGATCACCGTCCCGAAGATGATGTTCGCCTCCGGGTGCGCGACCTCGTGGATCACCGAGGCCGCCTCGTTCACCTCGAACAGGCCGAGCTCCGACCCGCCGGAGATGTTCAACAGGATTCCGCGTGCTCCGTCGATCGCCGCCTCGAGCAGCGGCGAGGAGATGGCGTACCGAGCGGCCTCCAGGGCCCGGCTCTCGCCCGAACCGTGACCCACTCCCATCAGGGCACTCCCCGCGTCGCTCATGATCATGCGAACGTCGGCGAAGTCGGTGTTGATGAGCCCCGGTGTCGTGATGAGGTCGGTGATGCCCTGCACACCCTGGAGCAGCACCTCGTCGGCCATCTTGAAGGCATTGAGCACGGTGGTCTTGTCGTTCGCCACGCTCAGCAGGCGGTCGTTGGGGATGACGATCTGGGTGTCGACCTTCTCCTTCAGGCGCGTGATGCCCTGGTCGGCCTGGACCGCACGCCTGCGTCCCTCGAAGTTGAACGGGCGTGTCACCACCCCGATCGTCAGCGAACCCTGCTGCTTGGCGACCTCTGCCACCACGGGGGCGGCGCCGGTACCGGTGCCGCCTCCTTCGCCAGCGGTCACGAAGACCATGTCGGCGCCCCGCAGGACCTCCTCGATCTCGGCCCGGTGGTCCTCGGCCGCCTGGCGACCCACCTCTGGGTCGCTGCCCGCACCCAGTCCGCGGGTGAGGTCACGGCCGATGTCCAACTTGATGTCCGCATCCGACATCAGAAGTGCCTGGGCATCGGTGTTGATCGCTATGAACTCGACGCCCTTGAGCCCGGCGTCGATCATGCGGTTGACCGCGTTGCAGCCGCCACCTCCGATCCCGACGACCTTGATTACAGCCAGGTAGTTCTGGGGATTCTGGGCCATGCAGGTGCCTCTCGATTCGATTCCTGTGCCGGACACCTGAACCTCAGGTATCGCTCGAGGTTACGGCTCCGTGGCGGAGCGTTCAATCATCTACCCCATCGTCGGGGTCCGGCACCGTACACCCATCGCTGCGCAACACCGTCACCCGGGTCGGAACCGACACGTCCACCCTCTCCATGCACGCGGTCTGCACCGCGCCCCCGAGCACCGCGTCGAGGGCCATCGCCTTGGCGGGCAGCTCCTCGGGCGCACCCATGTACACCTCGACCGGGGCGTCGACGCCGGGAACGGTCAGCACCAGACCGACCGTGCCGGAATCGTCGAGGTCAACCTCCTCGAGCATCGAGGTGGTGACCGGCCTCAGCTGGGTGAGCAGCGTCACGGCATCCTCGCGCAGGGCCACACCGGCGCCGGGAGGCAGGTGCAGTTCCGGGGTGTTCTCGGCCCAGGCCCACAGCGGGCCGGCTTCGTCGCGGGTGAGACGCTCCCCCGACGCGGTGAGCACGGCCTGCTCCCCGGCACTCCGGTGAAGCAGCGCCACGGGCCTGTGCGGGGTGGCCTCGACCACCACCCGGTCGGGCCAGCGCACATCCACGTCGGCGTGGACCACCCAGGGGATGGACTCCACTCGCGCCCGGACCTCCGCGGGCCTGATCCCGAACAGCGCCGTCCCGGCGTCGAGCGCCACCACCTCGCGCACCCGGGCCTCCGGTTCACCCTCCAGCCCGACCACCTCGAGGTGGTCCAGGTCGACCAGGGGTGAGAACAGGGCCGCGACCAGCGCGGTGGCGCCCACCGCGAACACGATCGGGAGCCACCGCAGCAGGCGCCGGGGAGAACGGGACTGCCTTCGCACCTCGGCACGTCTCCGGGCGATCCTGGGATGCACCTCCGGCGCGTCGGGTCGGGCTCCGTCGGCCGGCTCTCCCCGGTGCCCCGGCTTCGGGCGTGCGGGCTCGCGCAGGTCGATCGATCCGCGCCGGAGGTGCCGGATCCAGCGGCGCGGATCGAGGTGTCCGAGCAGCGAGAGGATTCCCACTCGAGCGGTTCCGAGCAGGGCACCGACCCCCCTGCGCAACGAGCCGAGGGCACTCCGGGCACGTCCAGCACCGGGTCCGGTCCCGGAACCGCGGCCCCGCGTGCGGCGCCGGCGGTCGTGCGCCCCGGAACCACGTGTGGCAGCGGGCGGTTTCGTGCTCACCGGACGACGCTGCTTCGTCGCGGTCATCGCTGGAACCCGATCGTTCTGGTCTCGGGGTGCAGGCTGGTTCCGGAGGTCTCCAGCACGCGCCGGGCCACCTCCTGCATCAGGTGGTGCACGTCGTCCGCGGATCCCCCGGGGTCGGCCTGGATGAAGTTGGCATGCTTCGCCGATACCTCGGCGGAACCGAACCGCAGCCCCTTGCAGCCGGCCCGGTCGATCAGCCTTCCGGCAGACTCACCCGGCGGGTTCGTGAACACCGAGCCGGCGTTGTGGCCCCCGGGCTGGTTCTCACGCCTCCAGCGGACGATCTCGGAGATCAGGCGTTCGCCGTGCTCGACGTCGCCCGGCTGCAGCGACATGCGCACACGGCTCACTACGTGGTGCGGGGCGATCGCCGAACGGCGGTAGCCGAAGTCGAGATCGGCAGGACTCATCTCGCGAGTCTCGCCCGAGACCAGGTCGTGGACGCGGACCCCGACGGTGGTCGCGGCCATGTCGGAGCCGTGACCCCCTGCGTTCATGGCGACCGCACCACCCATCGACCCCGGCACGCCCACGGCCCACTCGAACCCCGAGAGCCCGGCCGACACGGTGCGGCGCGCGACCACGGGCAGGCTCGCCGCCGCTCCCGCGTCGACCGAGGTTCCTTCGATGGCCACCTCGGCGAACCGCTCACCGAGCACGATCGCCAGGCCCTCGAAGCCGGCATCGGAGACCAGCAGGTTGGACCCCCGACCGACGCACAGGACCCTGTCACCCAACCGGGCGGATGCAAGGGCGGACGCGATCGCGGAGAGCTGCTCATCGCCGGTGACCTCCACGAAGCGCCGGGCCGCGCCACCGACGCGGTAGGTGGTCATGGGGCCGAGGGGGACCTCCCTGCGCATGTCCGCACCGAGGAAGGCCAGTGCGGAGTCGATCCGTGCCACGACATCCTCGGCACCACCCGGGAGGTCGCCGTCCCGAGGCACCTCCGAGGGGGTCGAATCGCCTGCGGTCACGACCCCTCCCGCGCCGCGAGCACCATGTCGCCAACCTCGCGCACGTCGCCGGCACCCACCGTCATCAGCAGGTCGCCCTCCTCCAGCAGATCCCCGAGGGCCGCGGCCGCTTCGGGCAGTGTCGCGGCCCAGACCGGCGACACGACGCCGCGGCGGGCGACGGCGTCGTGCACCAGGCGACCGCTCACACCCTCCCGCGGAGCCTCGCCGGCGGGGAAGATGTCCGTGAGCACCAACACGTCGGCCGCGTCGAAGCTCGGCGCGAACTGGGCCCAGAGTGCCTCGGTGCGCGAGTAGCGGTGCGGTTGGAAGACCACCACGAGCCTTCGTGGTCCGGTGTCCGCCGCGGCCCGCAGGGCAGCACTCACCTCCGTGGGCAGGTGCGCGTAGTCGTCCACCACCTCGACTCCGCCCGCCGAACCCCGACGTTCGAAGCGCCGGTGCACACCGGTGTGGCTGCGCAGCGCTTCGGCCGCGGCCGGGAGGTCCTCGCCCAGTTCCGCGGTGAGCGCGAGCGCACCCGCTGCGTTGAGTGCGTTGTGCGACCCGGGAACGCCCAGCACCACCTGCTGGGTACCGAACCGGCTGCACAATCGGAACGCGGAACCCGACACCGAGGTCTCCAGGGACTCGATGCGGTAGTCACACGACGGCTGCCGGCCGTAGGTGCGCGTGGAAGCCGTCGCCGAACCGTGAGATGCCAGCGACGCCGAGCCGGGGTCGTCTCCGCAGACCACGACTGGCCCCTCGGTACCCTCCACGAACTCGACGAAACCCTGGCGCAGTGCCGCCGTGTCGCCCCAGAACTCGAGGTGGTCGGCCTCCAGGTTCGTCACCACGGCACCCCGGCGCGGCCCGGCGAGGAACGAGCCGTCGGACTCGTCCGCCTCGAGCACGAGATAGGGACCCGGGCGGTGCCGAGCAGCACTTCCCAGGCCCTCCGGACGGGCACCTATGAGCCACGAGACATCCGCTCCCGCTCCTCGCAGGGCCACTGCGAGCATCGACGTGGTGCTCGTCTTGCCGTGGGTACCGCTGACCGACACGAAGGGCTGCTCCCGTGCCATGAGCGGCAGGAACTGCCTGCGGTTCAGCACCGGGATCCCCGCCGCACGCGCCGCTTCGACCTCCACGTTGCCGGCGGCCACCGCGGTGGACACCACGACGAGGTCCGCCCCGATCACCGAGTCCGCGTGGTGACCCACACGTACGGCGACCCCGGTGCGGCGCAGGGTCTCCAGGTTCTCCCCGGCGACCGCGTCGCTGCCGCTCACCTCGTGGCCCGCCTCGGCCAGCAGCGTTGCGATGGCACTCATTCCCGCACCACCGGCCGCGACCACGTGGATGCGCCTCGGACGGCTGAGGTCCAACCCACTCGGCGGCGGTTGTGCATCAGCGGGCATTGGCAAGCACCAGGTCAGCCACGGCCGAGGCGGCGTCGGGACGGCCCGAGCGTGCCGCCGCCGAAGCCATCTCGGAGAGGGTGCCCGCTCCTCGCAGGAGCCGGTCGACCTCCGAGACGAGGCGGGTTGCGTCGAACTCCCCGTCGGGCACGCACACCGCCGCACCGGCATCCACCAGTTCCGCCGCGTTGGCGCTCTGGTGGTCACGGGTCGCGATCGGCAACGGCACGAGCAACGAGGGTGTGCCCATCACCGCCAGTTCCGCGACCGTGGTCCCGCCGGCACGGCACACCACGATGTCGGCGGCGTCGAGCAGCAGGGCCATGCGCTGCTCGTAGCGCACCGCCCGGTACCAGGCACCCGAGGTCCCGGCCCGCTCGAGCACGCGTCCGTCCCTCGAGGCGGCATCCCAACCGCGTGCTCCCAGCACGTGGTACACCGCCAGCTCCGGTCGGGACGACCACTCCCCCTGCACGGCCTCCCCGACCGCGGCGTTGATCCGGTCGGCACCCAGCGAACCCGCGAAGACGGCGACCACCACCTTGCGGTCGGGCACGGCGAGCTCCGAGCGGGCCCCACGCGGATCGCGCCGGGCTGCGCGCTCGACGACCTCGGAGCGCACCGGGTTGCCGGTGACCACCTTGTGGGGCAGGTCCGTGGAGTCGAACGGAACCGCGCAGGCCACGGCGAAACGACCTGCGATCCGGTTCACCGCGCCCGCGCGGGCGTTCTGGTCGGCCACCACGAGCGGTACGCGCCAGATCACCGCGGCGAGGGCACAGGCGAGAGCGGCGTAGCCGCCGAGAACCAGCACGACGCGGGGCCGGCTGCGCCGAACCAGGGTCAGGGCGCGGCCGAACGCCACCACCAGGCCCAGAGCGGCACCGAGATTCTCGAGCGTGAGTCGCCTCTGGATCCCGCGACCCGGAAGGAGGCTGGCCGCGAACCCGGCGCTCTCCACGAGCTCACCCTCGGGGCCGCGTTGCGACCCGACGAAGTGGATCTCGGAGGGATCGAGACCCCTTGCGACCAGCTCGCGCGCAACCGCGATGCCCGGCAGCACATGTCCGGCGGTGCCCCCGCCGGCGACCATGACGCAGCCCTCGGGGGCACCGCTGTCAGCCACGGGCGGTTCCCGACATCGCAGGGCGTCGTCGCGGAGCCGTGCGGGCAATGGAGAGCAGCACGCCCACACCCAGCAGGGACACGATCATGGCGGTTCCCCCGGAGGAGACGAACGGCAGCGGAATCCCCTTCGTTGGCAGCGCGCCCACGGCCACGCCCAGGTTGACCAGTGCCTGCACCCCTAGCCAGACCGAGATGCCGAACGCCACGAGCCTCCCGAAGGGGTCGCGGCAGCGCACACCGATGACGATGCCCGCGCCGACCACCGCCACGATGCAACCGATGATCGCGATCGTGCCGAGGAGGCCGAGTTCCTCGCCGACCACCGCGAGGATGAAGTCGGTGTGGGCCTCCGGGAGGAACCCCCACTTGGCCTTCGAGGCTCCGGGTCCGCTGCCCCAGAGGCCACCCGTGGCGAAGCCGATCTGCGACTGCAGCGTCTGGTAGCCGGCACCGGTCGCGTGTTCCTCGGGGTTGAGGAAGGCCATGACACGGGTCACCCTGAACCCCTCCAGGGCCGTCAACGCGAGCATGGCGGCACCGAGCATTCCGGCTCCGATGGTCGTCACCTGCGACACCGGTGCCCCGGCGATGAACCACATGGCCACGAACACCACGCCGAGGAGCATCGTCGTACCCAGGTCATCGCCCACCAGCACCAGGGTGCACAGGGGAACCACCACGAAGGCAGCGCGTTTCAGCAGCGACCACTCCCCCACCTCCCGGCGGTTCACCACGAGGAAGCGCGCCAGCCACAGCACGAGGGCGAGCTTGGCCACGTCGGAGGGCTGGAAGCTGACCGGGCCCAGCGATATCCACCGCGTGGCTCCGTTCACCTCGCGCGCGAGCGGCATGCCGGGTACCGCCAGGGCGACCAGCCCTGCGAACGCAGCGACCAACAGCAGCGGAGTGAGTCGGTCCCTCCAGACCGCCAACGGCACCCGCGCGGCGAGCCACATGCACCCGAGACCGAGGGCCACGAACACCAGGTGGCGAGCGAGAACGCTCCAGGTGTGTCCGGTCTGCCTCAGGGCCGTCACCGAGGACGCCGAGTAGACCATGACCGAACCGAGCAGCAACAACAGGCTGATGGCCCACATGAGCACCGACTGTTCCACGGGCCGTCGGACACGCGACTCAGCCATGGGCATCCCCCGACGTTCCGTCCGGGGAATCGGACGCCCCGGTACCCCCGAGACGCTCGACCGCAGCACGGAACGCCTCGCCCCGCTCCGCGTAGGAACCGTAGGCATCGAAGGAGGCGCATCCGGGTGAGAGCAGCACCGTGTCCCCGGGCGATGCCAGCGACGCCGCCCTGCGTACCGCGTCATCCATGTCGGTGGCCAGAACCGTGGGCCGCTCCCGGAACGCCGAGGCCACCTCGGCGCCGGCCTCCCCGATGCCCACCGCGGCGGAGACGTTCCCGGCGGTGCCGAGCACCGAGAGGTCCACGCCCTTGTTCCGGCCACCGGCTATGAGCACGACCGAGTCGAAGCCCTTCAGCGCCGCGAGGGTTGCGTGGGGCGTGGTGGCCTTCGAATCGTTGTAGAACCGCACGGCGTCATGACTCGCGACCAGCTCCACCCGATGCGGCAGGCCCCGGAACGCGAGCGCCGCTCGACACACCCCGTCGGGCGATGCGCCGCCGGCGAGGGCCGTCGCCGCGGAGGCCATCACGTTGCGACGGTCGTGGGGCAGCCGGCTCCACAGGCGCTCGACCTCGAGCAGCTCGGCACCCGACGGATCGAGGATCACGCCGTTCGTCTCGCGGTACATCGGAACCCCGGGGGCCCCGGTGCCCTGCGAGAGGGTGAATCCGATCGCTTCGACGCCCTCCGGCACCCCGAGCACGGCGTCGGACACGACCGGGTCGTCAGCGTTGTAGACCGCAACGTCGCCGGGTCCCTGGTGGGACCAGATCCTCGCCTTGGCCTCACGGTAGGACTCCAGGTCCGAGTGCACGTCCAGGTGGTCCGCTGCAAAGTTGAGCCAGGTGGCCACACCCGGGGCGAACCGGGTGCTCCTGGCCAGACGGAACGACGATGCCTCGACCACGAAGCAACTCGGTCCGGGATCCTCGATCGCGGCCACGAGCGGCACGTCGAGGTTCCCCACCGCAGCGCAACTGATGCCGGATTCCTCGAGCATCGCCGCGGTCAACGTGCACACGGTCGTCTTGCCGTTCGTTCCGGTGACCGCGAGCAGTGGCCTGTCGTCCCAGGCGGCCGCCAGGTCGAACTCGCTGAGCAGCTCCAGGTCCAGCTCCGCCGCCACCCCGAACGCGGGGTGCGCCTCGGGCAGTCCCGGTGTGGGCAGCACGGCCACGCAGTCCCCGAGCAACTCCAGCAGCTCCGGGCGGCGGGGACGGTGCACGAACGCACAGCCCAGTTCGGCGGCGAGTCGCTCGCCGCCGGAGGAATCCCCGTCGTCGCAGAGCACCACGGTGTGGCCGTGGGCATGGAGCGCGCGAGCACACGCGGTGTTCGCGACACCGAGGCCGACGAGAGCCACAGCCTTCGGGGAGTTGATCCACCGCTGCGCCGCGGGGCTCCCGGCGCCGGAGCTCATTCGAGCCCCCCGGCCCGGAGGAACTCCCGGTAGAACAGTGCGATGCCGAACGCCGTGGCGCCGCCGGTGATCATCCAGAGCCTGATGATCACGGTCGTCTCCGGCCAGCCCATCAGCTCGAAGTGGTGATGGATCGGCGCCATCTTGAACACGCGCCTGCCGGTGGTTCGGAATGCCGCCACCTGGATGATCACCGAGAGCGTCTCCACCACGAACACGGCGCCGAGGATCGGCAACAGCATCGCGGTGGAAGAGGACAACGCGAGTGCGGCCAGCCCGGTGCCGATGGCCAGGGAACCCGTGTCGCCCATGAAGATCCGCGCCGGGGCGGCGTTCCACCAGAGGAACCCGGTGCAGGCCCCCATCATGGCGGCGGCCACGACCGCGAGGTCCAGGCCCACCGAGATCCCGTAGGAAGGGTGCCGGAAGATCCAGTAGCCGATGAACAGGTAGCCCGCGAACACGATCGCTCCCGAACCCGCAGCGAGGCCGTCGAGCCCATCGGTCAGGTTCACCGCGTTGGATGCGGCGAGGATCAACACCACGGCCCAGACCGCCCACACGCCGCGGGACAACTCGATTCCCATGTCGTCCCAGCGGGTGAAGCTGATGCTCGTGTGGACGCGCGTGAGCCAGAGCATCCCGAGCGCGAACCCGACCGCCACCGCGAGCAGGCCGATCGTCTTGGCCCGCTTGTTCAGGCCCAGGTTCCGTTCCCTTGTGATCTTGAGCCAGTCATCGAGGAACCCGACGATCCCGGCACCCACGATGGCGGCGACCGAGATCAACCCCGTCCAGGTGAACACGCCGTCCCACAGGTTCGACACCAGGTAGCCGGCGACGCAGCCGGCGACGATCGCGATGCCCCCCATGGTGGGAGTCCCGGCCTTGACCGTGTGGCCCGAGGGCACGTCCTCGTGGATCGGCTGGCCGATCCGGCGCTTCGTCAGCGCGAGGATCAGCAGTCGCGTCCCCACCAGGGAGACCGCGACGCTGATTCCCGCCGCCAACAACAGCCGTATCACGAGCCGCCGCCCATCTCGTGCAGCAGCTCCGAGGCCACGAGGCGGTCGTCGAACTCCTCGGTGTGATCCGCGAACACCTGGCCGACCTCGTGCCCCTTGCCCGCGATGAGGACCACGTCCCCGCTGCTCCTCCCGTGCAGGGCGCGCGCGATCGCTTCACGTCGGTCGGGTTCAACCACAACCGAATCATCACATCCCGTGAGCACCTGATCGATGATCCCCTGCGGATCCTCGCTGCGCGGGTTGTCGTTGGTGAGCACGACGCCGTCGGCTCCCGCAGTGGCCACCGCACCCATGAGCGGACGCTTGCCGCGGTCACGGTCACCGCCACATCCGAAGACCACCACCAGCTGCCCGTCGTCGCCCCGGAGCTCCGCTGCGGCCCCGAGCACGTTCTGGAGGGCATCCGGGGTGTGCGCGTAGTCGACGACCACCGTCGGTGCCCCGGGCGGCGAGTCCAGGACCTCGAATCGGCCGGGCACCGTCCCGAGCGCCCCGAGCGCGGCCGCCACGACTGGTTCGTCGACCCCGAGCAGCCGCGCCGATTCAGCGGCCGCGAGCGCGTTCGACACGTTGTGGCGCCCACTCAGCGGGAGCTCCACCACCTGGTTCCGCCAGGTGAAGCGGCTGCCACGGTTGGGTCCGGAGCCCGCCGCGGAGAGCTGCAGGTCCGTCAGCTCCGACACCGCGCAGGGCTCGACGGGCACCTCGACGGTGTCGGCCAGGAGGCGCCCGTGGAGGTCGTCGGTGTTGATCACCGCCCGTTCGCATCGATCCACCTCGAACAGGCGGGCCTTCGCGGCGAAGTACGCCTCCTGGGTGCCATGGAAGTCGAGGTGGTCACGACCCAGGTTGGTGAAGACCGCCACGTCGAACACGATCCCGTCGACGCGGTGCATCTCGAGGGCGTGCGAGCTCACCTCCATCACCACGTGTGAGAAGCCCTCCCGTCGGAACTCGGCCAGTCGCTGGTGGAGGTCAGTCGCCTCGGGTGTCGTGCGCGTCCCCGAGAGGGTGCCGATGGTGGCCACCCGTGCCCCGTCTGCTCTCAGCACCTGTGCCAGCAGCTCCACGACAGTGGTCTTGCCATTGGTCCCGGTGACGCCGACCAGGGTGAGCGCCGACGCGGGGTCGCCGTGGACGACGCGTGCTGCGGGCGCCATGGCCGCACGTGCGTCGCGGACCAGCACCTGGGGCACCTCCAGGTCCAGCTCCCGTTGGGTGAGCACGGCCACGGCACCGGCCCTCACGGCCTCGGCTGCGAACTCCCCTCCGTCGTGGCGCTCCCCCACCACCGCACAGAACAGCCAGCCGGGGCGCACCTGGCCGGAGTCGTGGGTCACACCCTCGAGTCGGACTCCATCCGCGCCGATGACGCGACCGCCCACCACACGGGCGACATCCGCCACCGTGACCACCGGCCGCTCACCCAACTGTCGCAGATCCGTCGACATCCGCTACATCATCGGCCACCTCCGGAGCCTCCGGTGACACGGCGGGGGTTGCGGGTTCCGCGCGCAGACCCACTGGCGCGGTGTCTGGATCCGCGCCTGCCGGGGCCAGACCGAGCTCACGGATGCCCAGCTGTGCCAGGGCGGAGAACACCGGACCGGCGCCGCTGGAACCGGTGAGCCCCTCAGCGGTGTCCTCCAGCAGGACGGTGATCGAGAGCTCGGGGTCGTCCACCGGGAGGTAGCCCGTCAGGACGTTCAGGTAGTGGTACCTGCCGTCGGACCACAGGTATCCGTCCTCACCGTCGGAGTGCTCGGGGTCGGGCATCCGGCTGGTACCCGTCTTGGCCGCCGCGGGGAACCCGGGGATGCTCCAGTGGCTGGCGGTGCCCTCGGTGACCACGGCGCGCAGCGCCTCCTCGACCTGCCTCGCGGCCTCGGCATCGAGCACCCTGCGGCGCTCCTGGGGTTCGGCCGCCACGGGCGTGCCGTCGGGCCGTTCCACCGACTTGACCAGGCGGGGGGCCACGTACTCGCCGTCATTCGCGATCACGTTGTAGGCGGCCCACAGCTGGACGGCGGTGGCGGACTGCAGGGTGCCGATCGCGCTGGCGGCGATGTCGGGCCCGTTCCACAGATCGACCGGGGGGAGCAGTCCGGCGGACTCAGCGGGAGCCGCGACGCCGGTGAGCTCCCCGAACCCGAAGTCGCGCAGAGCCCTGTGCAGGCGCTCCGGCCCGAGCTGCTGGGCGAGCTTGATCGTACCCACGTTGGAGCTGTGGGCGACGATGTCGCGCACCGTCATGTCCTGGACCGGATGGTCGTCGTGGTCGCTGAACGTGCGGTCGTAGAGGGTTATCCGCGGGGGCACCGTCACCGCGGTGTCGAGGCCCACCATGCCGTCCTGGATCGCTGCCGAGACGGGAACGAGCTTGAACACCGACCCCGCCTGGTAGGCATCGGCGAATGGCTTGGGGGAGTCGGCGAGCACCAGCTCTCCGTCCTCGGAACGCTCGACACCTGCCACTGCCAGCAACTCACCGGTGTCCGGTCGGCCGACCACCACGACGCCTCCCGCTGCCCCGGCGGCCTCGGCGCCGCGCAGCAGGACCTGTTCGACCTCGTACTGCAGGTTCCGGTCGAGGGTGAGCCAGACCGATGCCCCGTCGGCCGGCGCCTTGTCGATCTGGTCGGTGCCCGCGATCACGTCACCGGAGGGGCTCACCTCCATCGAGCGTCGCCCCTCGACCCCCCGGAGCTCGGAGTCCAGCGCCGCCTCCACGCCGGCCCCGGGCCCCGGCCCGTCGGGTCCGAGCGTGCCGACCACACGCAGTCCGCTCTCGCCGTTGGGATGCACCCGTTCCGAGGTGTCCTCGAGCACGAGTGCGTCGAGGAGCCCCGCCTCCAGCAGCTCCTCACGGGCGCGATCCGCTGCCTCCGGTGTGGCCAGGGGAACCAGCTCCACCCATGGGTCGTCGTCCGCCGAGGCACTCAGGGTGTCCATCAGTTCGAGCTCGTCCACGCCCACCGCGGAAGCGAGTATCCCCACGAAGGCGCCCTCGGCGCCGGGATCCTCCTCGGCCAGTTCACCCAGGCGCTTGGCGTTCGCCGCGATCCGCACCCGCGGGAGCGAGATGGCCAGTTCGACCCCGTTGCGGTCGAGGATCGATCCCCTCATGGCGGGGATGGAGACCTCGGCGAAACCCTGGGTCCGTCCGCTCTCCGCGAGCACCTCCCCCTCACCGATGAGAACCCCGAGCAACTTCCACACGGGTACCACGGCCAGGGCCACCAACACGGCCACCACGAAACGGACGCGCGCGGTCGGGTTGGCGCCGGCATCACCCCTGCGGGCGGCCCGCCGCCGCGTGGTCCTGGTTCCGGCACCGGCCCGCCCGGGTTGGCGGCTCGGACGACCGGCCCGGCGCTGGGGTCCATGGACGCCTCCCAGCGTGGAACCCGACCCGGCCCGGCGCGCTGAACGGCGGGGACCCGAGCGGCCTGCTCCGGTCCTCCGGGACGGCGAGCGCTGCCCCTTCCGGGCTGCGTTCCGTGTCGTCTCAGCTGCCACGCGACACCCGCTCCGGCGTCATCAGCGGCTCCCCGCGGACCCGTCGACCTGCGGTACAGCAGCGTGCTCGTTCGGTGCTGCGGGGACGGCCACCGCTGCAGCGGGGCGCACCATGCCCATCTCCTCGGCTGCCGCGAGGACGTTCGCCGGTGACTCGGCGGCGGCGACCGAGGCCCGCAGGTCCGCACCCAGCTCCGATGCTTCGACGCGCGCTGCGTTCAACTCCTCGAGGGAGTCCTGCCCGGCAACCAACTGGGCCTGGAGGGCGACTGCCAGCACGACCATCGCGAACCCTGCGGCGAGGAAGGAACGCGCCGCCCCGGGACGGGGCAGGCGCAGGGCGCCGGACCGTGCACGCAGGAGGTGGAGCCGGCCCGGGTGAACCGTCGCGGTGCTCACGACGCCCTGCCCCCGACCGCTTCGACGGCACGCAACCGGGCGCTGCGCGACCTCGGGTTGCGCTGCACCTCGCTCTCGGTGGGCTTCCACGCGCCACGCTTCAACAGCCTTACCGTCGGCGTGGCCCCGCAGACGCACTCGAGGCCGTCGGGGCACACGCAGCCACCGGATGCCGCCTCCCGGAAGGCACCCTTGACCATGCGGTCCTCGAGGCTGTGGTACGACAGCACGCACATGCGGCCTCCGGGAGCGAGCGCCCCGAGTGCTGCCTCGAGCCCCTCGGCGAGTTCGTCCAGTTCGCGGTTGACCTCCATGCGGATCGCCTGGAACGTCCGACGGGCGGGGTGCCCGCCGCGCCGGCGTGCCGGGGCGGGCACTGCGGCCGCCACGACCTCGGCGAGATGTGCGCTGTCGGAGATCGGGCGTGCGTCGACCACGTGGCGTGCGATGCGATCCGCATGGCGTTCTTCTCCGAACTCCGCGATGACCCGGCGCAGCTTGGGGAAGGAGTACTCGTTGACGACCTCGTAGGCGCTCTTGGGGGCGCGACGGTCCATGCGCATGTCGAGTGGCCCCGCCGAGCGGTGCGAGAAGCCACGATCGGCCTCGTCGAGTTGCGGTGAGCTGACACCCAGGTCCATCAACACGGCACTTGCTCCTTGTTCCGACCTGGCTCTGACCAGGTCCTCGATTCTGGAAAATGGGCTCCGGACGACCTCGGCACGAGCGCCGAAGCGCCCGAGCCGGTCCCGTGCGGCGGCGACGGCACGGTCATCACGGTCGATGCCGAGCAGGTGGAGCCCCGGATGCGCATCCAACACCGCGGCCGCGTGGCCCGCTCCGCCGACCGTGGCATCCACGAACAGCCCGTCGGGCGCTCCCTCGAGCAGTGACACGACCTGCTCGAGGAGCACCGGAACGTGCTCGAAGGAAGCGGCGGGCCCGGCGTCGTTCCGGCCTGCATCGTCGTTCCAGCCTGCATCGTCGTTCCGGCCTGCATCGTCGTTCCGGCCTGCATCGTCGCCCGATCGGCCCTCGCGGGGATCCTCGTTCCGGCCGGCATTCACAACGCCTCTGCCAGTCGGTCGGCGAGGTCGCCACCGGAGTCGAGTTCTTCCTCGAAGGCCTTCCAGACATCCCGGGCGTAGACCGCGACGTGGTCGCCCATGCCGATGAGTGCAACCTCCCGGTCGATCCCGGCGCGGTCGCGCAATCGAGTGGGCACCGTCACCCGGTGCTGGCCATCGGGGGTGAACTCGGTCACGAAGGACTTCAGGTAGCGGAGCTCCTGGGGGGAGAAGTTCCCGCTGTCGCGCATGGTGCGCAGGTGGGCCTCCCAGCGGGCGTACTCGAACAGCGCCAGGTACCGCCCGTGGTAGGTGAGCAGGCCGCCGGACTCGAACGCGGACCGGAAGGACGCGGGCAGCACGAGACGACCCTTGTCGTCGATGTTGTGCTCGTTGTACTCCCAGAAATCCACGTTGCGCCACCGGTCAGGCCCGATCAGCCCTAGTGCCCCACTTCATGGTGCTTTTGCTCCACAGCGCCCCACCCTATGACACCAAGTGCCACCGAGGAAGAGTTTCACGCATGAAATTTCCACTCAGACAGCACGCGCAACCACGCACAGTGACGCAATGGCAGGAACGAGCGGTCCGGGCACACCCTCGGTGGCCGAAGCCCCCCACCACGCCCCACCACGCCCCCTCCACCGAGGACCGCGCGCGAGGAACCAGCCGGTGCCGGACTAGCGGTCGAGCAGCTCCCGGAAGGACCGCGCGACGCGGGCATCCGCATCCCGGGGGTCGGGCACCCCGGCGCCGAGCTGCGACTCGGTGCGCGGATCGCCGATCACCGCCACACCGTCGACGAGTGACCTCCTGACCTGCGCGCCCAGCTCGTCGCGGGGACCGTCCGCGCCCAGACCGAGTGCCCTGAGAAGTCCAGCCGGTTCCCAACGCAGGTACGCCACGCACTGGATGCGCGAGCAACGGGCGGTGCGCCGTTGGGAGATGCCGACGAGCTTGCGACGGCCCACCACCACCTCTCCGGGTCCGACACCGGCGAAGCATGCGAGCTCCTGGGCCCGAGGCGCCGACATGCCCCCGCTCCACACCCGTGTCGGTGCTCCCAGCACGGCACTCCACAGGCGACCGGCCAGCCGTGAGGCCTCGCCCACGTCGTCGCGGTGGAACGGGTCCCCGCGGGGCACCACCAGGTCGATCCACACCTGGGCGCCGGGTTCCAGCCACATCGCAGCTCCGCCGGTGCGGCGTGTCGCCAGGTCGATCCCGGTGAGCCCTTCCCGGCTGAGTCGCGAGGAGTCCTGGCGGGAGCCGAGCACGATGGCGGGTCGCACCACGCGGTTGACCCTGATCGAACGCCGAGCACCCGTGTCGAGGTCCTGGAGTTCCTGGGCGGTTCCCTCCGCGAACTCGACCGGCCAGGACCCTGCGCTCACGCCTCCAGCACCACCCGCTCGACCAGGTGCGCGGCGACCACCTCGTCATCGAGGTCCCTGCCCACACCCGCACCGCGTGGCACCTGCACGCAGCCGAGGGCATCGGTGCGCAGGGGTTCACACACGTCGCGGACGAAGTAGCGGCCCGACGGCCCGAGGTCCGTGGGGAGGGTGCAGCCCGGCAGCGAGGCCAGCGCGAGGGCGGCCGCCCGGCCCACTCCCAACTCGAACATCCCCCCGACGAAACACTGCACCCCGGCGTCCCCGCAGAGCGCCGCGGCCCCGGCTGCCGCCTCCACTCCCCCGAGGCGCGCCGGCTTGAGCGATGCGACATCGAGTGCGCCCGCCTGCAACGCCCGGGTCAGCGCCCCGACCGAGTCGAGGGACTCGTCCAGGCACACCGGGGTCACCATCTGCCCGCAGAGGGCGGCGAGGTCATCCAGGGCCACTGCGTGGTGCAGCGGTTGTTCGACATACGCCAGGCCGAGGCCGTCCAGTCCTGCCGCGGACGCCGGGTCGAGGCTGCCGTTGGCATCGGCCGCCACGGGCACGTCGAAACGTGCCGTGAGGGCCACCACCGACTCGGTGAGGGCGTCCGGGTCGGCGAACTTCACCTTGAGCATCGCTGCACCGGCGTCGAGTGCCCGCTCGGCCTCGCGCAGCACCTGACCCACCCCGGCGGCCACGTCGGTGAGGACCGCACACCACGGCACGGAGCGACGTGTGTTCCCGCCACCGGCCAGCCACGACGACAACGACACCCCCGCTGCCCGCAGCCGGGCGTCGAGCAGGGCATCGGCGAGGGCTGCGCTCGCAGCAGGTGCCGAGGGGGCGCTGCAGGGTTCGCCGCGCAGGGCACGTGGAGCGAGTTCGGTGCGCAACGCCGTCCACGCCTGCTCGGTCGTCTCGGTCACGTAGCCGGGCTCCGACAGCGTCGGGCACTCCGCCAAGCCACAATCTCCCGAGGCGTGCTGCACGCGCACCAGCACCGACTCACGACTGGTCTCGGTGGAGCGGGCGGAGCGGTGGACCCGGACCAGGGGCACCGAGACCCTGGACAACTCGACGGAGCGGAGCGGACCCCTCGGCGGCGCCGGCTCACCAGCTGCATCACCAACCCGAGTCACGACACCACTGCAGGTAGGCGACCAGGTCCCGTGCGAGGTCCCGCGGGCCGTCGGGACCGTCGGAGCCGTACGCAGTAACCAGCCTGAAGCGCACGTACTCCGCCGGGGGCAGGGGTAGCCACGGTGCACGGCGCCACCAGCCGGGAGCGACGAGCCGGCGCAGCTGCCGCAGCGACACGAGCCACAGCGCCGGGCGGACGAGCACCGCCACGGCTACTTGGCGCAGCTCACCCGCGGAGAGGGTCGGCCCTCGTCCGCGGCTCATGCCGGCCGCCCGGCCCCGAGCGCGGCGAACCCGACGCGTGCGGCACCCACCAGGGGCCCATCGGGCCCCAGGCCTCCGAGCCGGATCCGCGCCCCCGAGGAGTACTCGAGCCTGGCGAGGCGGTCGAGTTCCTCCTGGGCGGAATCGATGAAGGGCCGGCCGTAGCCGATCGCCACCGACCCCGACACGACTGCCAGGTCCAGATCCAGAAGGTTGCACACCGAGGCCACTGCACGCCCCACCAGACGTCCACACCTGCGCCGCAGCCCGCTGCCGGCCTCCCTCGCCGGAGCGCCGGTCGCGGCCTCGATGGCACTGCCCGACACCTCCGCCTCGAGACATCCTCGTGCGCCGCAGGCACAACGACGCCCGTCGGGCACCACGACCACATGCCCGATGTGCCCCGCGTTCGTGGCCCTGCCATCGAGCAACCGGCCATCGAGGACGATCCCACCGCCCACACCCGTGGAGACGACCATCGCAAGGTAGTTCTGCACTCCCACCGCGGCACCGTGCGCTCCCTCGGCCAACGCGAGCGCCTTCGCGTCGTTGTCCAACCCCACGGGCAGCGCCAGTTCGTCCACCAGGCGCTCGGCGAGCGGAAAGCCGCGCCACTGCGGGATGTTCAGCGGCGAGACACCCAACAGTTCCCCCGACGCACCGGTTCGTGACATCGGGCCCCCGCAACCGACACCCAGTGCCGCTACCGGCCGGGGTGGGTGATCCGCGCAAGCCGCGGGAGGGCCGCAGGGCCCTGCAGCGGAGATCGCCCTGCGCACGGTGTCCACGCACAGCTCGAACAGCTCCTCGGCTGCATGCGGGTCACCCGGGGTGCCCGCGAACCGGGGCGTGCCCACCCTCACACGCGACAGGATGCACCCGGTGTGGTCGACCACACCGGCCTCGATCTTGGTGCCGCCGATGTCGAGGGCCGCCACGGGCCCGGCAGCGGGCGAACGGCGCTCCGGCATCACCCAAACCTACCCCGGGCCGCTGCCCCGCCCGCACGGAGGCTCGCGCCGGGGTCTGACAGACTCTTGGCCCATGACGACCACTGGATCCGCCCCGACCGCGAACCCCGGGCCGACCGACACCGGAACCCAGCGCTTCGCCCAACTGTTCGGGGCACTGGTGGACTCCGTGGAGCGGGCCATCCACGGCAAGCGCGACGTCATCTCTGCCGCGCTGACATGCCTCCTGGCCGAGGGGCACCTGCTGCTCGAGGACGTTCCGGGTGTGGGCAAGACCAGCCTCGCCAAGGCCCTGGCCCGTTCGATGCAGTTGGGGTTCGCCCGCATCCAGTTCACCCCGGACCTCCTGCCGAGCGACGTGGTGGGGTCGACCGTGTGGCACGCCGGCTCCGGGGAGGTGCAGTTCCATCCCGGTCCGGTGTTCACCAACGTGCTGCTCGGAGACGAGCTGAACCGCGCTTCTCCCAAGACCCAGTCAGCCCTGCTGGAGGCCATGGAGGAGAGCCAGGTCACCGCGGACGGGGTCACCCGACCGCTGCCGGAGCCGTTCATGGTCGTGGCGACGCAGAACCCGGTCGAGCACCACGGCACCTTTCCCCTCCCCGAGAGCCAGCTCGACCGCTTCCTCATGCGCCTTTCGGTGGGTTACCCGGGGGATGACCACGAGGTGTCGTTGCTCACGGAGCCCGACCACGCCCACGCGTTGGACCGGGTGGCCCCCGTGACCGACCCCTCGACGGTGTCCGCCATGGCGCGGGCCGCCGAGGGCGTGCACGTGGCCGATCCGGTCGCCCGCTACGTGGTCGACCTCGCCAACACCACCCGGAGGGACCCCGATGTCCTGCTCGGGGTGTCGCCGAGGGCGGGCCTCGGCTGGCTCCGTGCCGCGAGGGTGCGCGCCGCCGCCTCCGGGCGTGACTTCGTCACTCCCGACGACGTCAAGGTGCTGGCCGAACCGGTGCTGGCGCACCGTCTGGCGTTGTCCGGCAGGGCGGCATCCAGGAGCGTCGACACCGCGGGCTACGTCTCGGACCTGCTCACCAGGGTGGCCGTGCCCACATGATCCTGCCCCGGCATGCGCCGCGCCGGTCGGGGACCGAGCTTCCCCGGCACGGCCAACGGCGGGGCTAGGAATGGAGCTCCGCCTGCGCACCCTCCTCGTGCTGGCAGTGGCTGCGGCACTCGCCGTGGCCACTGGTTGGCTGTTCGGCCTGCCGGAGCTGACGGCACTCTCGACCGCACTGTTCGGCGCCGCCGTGGTCAGCTGGGTGTGGTTGGGCACCGCTGCCCCACCACCGTCGGTCCGGGCACACCTGAGCCGTCCCTCGGTGCAGCGTGGCGAACCCTCCGACCTCGTGCTGGGGTTCACCAACACGGGAACCCGGAGGAGCTCACCGGCGACCTTCACGGGCTCGCTCGGCACTGCGGGCTCGCGCAGGCTCGCGGTCGGGGCACTCGAGGCGGGCGAGGTCTCCGAGGTTCGGATGCAACTCGACACCCCGCACCGGGGGGTGGTCTCCTTCGGCCCGCTCGAGGTCGTCGGACGTGACCCGCTCGGCATCTGGAGGCGCAGCCGACAGGAACCCCTGGAGGCCATCCTGACCGTCCGTCCGAGGGTCCACGGGGTCCCCGGGTTGCTGGAACAGGAGGTGCTGCACACGGGGGATGACGAACGGGCCACAGCGCCACGGGCCGCGCTCGAATCCGACACCGACCTCGTGGGCCTGCGGCCCTACGTACCGGGTGACGACCTCCGCAGGGTGCACTGGCGGACCTCGGCCAGACGCGGGGAACCACACGTGGTGCAGGTCGAACCGAGTGCCCGCAGCGCACCGGTGGTAGTGGTGCTCGACACACGGGCCTCGGCGGTCAATCCCGCCGAGTTCGAGTTGTCCGTCGAAGCGGCCGCGAGCGCCCTCGTCGCCGCATCGGAGCTCGGTCGGCCCCTCCACCTGGCCACCGCCACCGGCTTCCTCGGCTCCACACCCGAACAGCAACGGCGCCACCGCCCGGAAAGCCCGTCGCTGACCCTCGACACAGCCCTCGACGCCCTGGCTGCGGTCACACAGCACCCGGGCGGCGACCTGACCGTTGCACTCGCCGACGCGGCAGTTGGCATGTCCACCGTGATCCTGTGCTCCGAAGCAGTCGGTCCACACCTACCCGAGCTGCCGGCTCGGGTGCTGTGGCTGCACTGGCACGACACGGGGCTCACCACCGGAACCACCGGCGGCCACGCACGCTCCGCCACGGCAGGTGCCGGTTGAGGCGCGACCCCGTGCTGCGGCGCGGACCCTGGCACCTGGCAGCCGAGTTCTCCTGCGCGGTGCTGGGACTCGGGCTCGTGGTCGCGTCGGTGCGGCTCTTCTCCGACACCACCGCCCTCGTGGTGCTCGCAGCGGCAGTGGTCGGCTCCTGGGCCCTCTCCGCCGCCCTTCGGCGGACCACCATGAACGGCTGGGCCGCCGAGATCCTCCATGGCGTGTTCGGGCTGGTGCTGCTCCTGGTGATCGTGGCACCGGCCGAACGCTGGGGCATCCTGCCCACCTGGTCCTCCCTCACCTCCGCGGTCGACACCATCAGGGCCGACTTCATGACCTTCGACCGCGAGGTCGCACCGCTCGAGGCGCGTACCGGACACCTCGTGGTCATGGCAGCGCTGTTGTGGGTGCTGACGATGTTCAACAGCACCACCGCCATGCGCATGAGGGCGTCGGTGCAGGCGGCGGTGCCCCACCTGTTCGCGTTCGTGGGGCTCGGGTTCGTGTCGCGGGAGGCCGGTCGGACCGTGGCCACGGTGGCGATGCTCACCGCGCTCGGGATCTACAGCATCGCGCAGGTGGGTTGGCACCGTTCGGCCCTCCCCTGGATCCCGCGGTACCGCTCGGCCATGCGACGCTGGGCGGGCGGTGCAGCATCCATCCTGCTCGCAGCAGCCGTGCTGGCCACCGCAGGGGTCGCGTTCCTGCCCGGCGGACCGGACCCGGTGCTCGACCTCCGCCGAGGCGGCCTCGGTGAGGAGGGTCCGCGCACGGTCGTGTCACCCTTCGTGGATGTCGGGACACAGCTGGAAACGCTCAGCGACGAACTGCTCTTCACGATGACCAGCGACCGCGCCGGCTACTGGAGGATCAGCGCCCTCGACGACTACGAACCCGGCGAAGCCATATGGGTCCTGTCCAACTCCTATGAGGCAGTCGACGCACCGCTCGAACCCGACGCCGAACCCGGGGGCGTCGCAACGATGGACGTGTTCGGGCTGGGGGGCATCTGGGTGCCCTCACCCGAACACCCCGTGAGCGCCGATGCCGACTTCGGCCTCAACTGGGACGCCGGGGCCGCCTCGCTCATCCGTCGCAGTGGCGAACTGGGAGACGGCGACCGCGTGGGCTTCGCCACCCCCGGGGCAACCGATGCATTCGAGCTGCTCGGCGTGAACCGGGATGACCTGGCGGCGGCCACCCCGTCCGGGGGTTCGACCGATCTCACCGACACCTCGGGTGCTCCCGATGAACTGGTGGCCCTGGCGGCGGAGCTGTCATCCGGGCTGGGACCCCACGACGCTCTGCTGGCGCTCCAGGAGCACTTCCGCAACGAGTTCACCTACGACGAGTCGGTGGACCTGTCCGCCGAGAGCGATCCGCTGGCGGCGTTCCTCGAACTCCGCCGTGGCTTCTGCCAGCAGTTCTCGACCGCGTTCGCCCTGGGGGCACGCTCGTTGGGGTTCGAGAGCCGCGTCGTGGTCGGGTTCACCCCCGGCGATGCCGTCTCGGTCCAGCCCGACGGGACGACCACCTACGCCGTTCGCGGCCGCCACGCCCACGCGTGGCCCGAGGTCCACTTCGAGGGCATCGGGTGGGTCCCCTACGAACCGACCCCGGGCCGGGGCAACCCGGCCACGACCGCCCTGACGGGCGTCGCCGCAGGCCAGGCCGACGCACCTGCGGAAGGGGCCGTCGAGGAGGCGATCCCTCCCGCGACCTCCGCACCCGAGCAGGCTCCGTCGAGCGCGGTGCCGGACACCTCGCCGACGGAGCCACAGCTCGACGCCGGCACCGACGCGACGCCCCGGGAGCAGGACTCCACGAGCGGGAGCTCCCTGCGGCTGGCCCTGGCCGTTGCGCTCGTGGTCGTCGTGGCGCTCTGCGCACTTGTGGTGTGGCGCCGCACCCGGAGGAGTGAGCACGCCGACCCGGTGGATTCCGCATGGCAACGGGCGGTGTCCATGCTCGAGGAACGAGGCTTCTCCATGGAGCCCCACGACACTCCCGTGGAGTTCGCGCAGCGCTGTGGGCGGTCGCTGGACGTCCCGGAACTGCAGGCGCTCGCAGATCTGGAATCGCGGCGACGCTGGTCAGCCGCCGAGACCGGGACCGGTCCAGCCGGCCGGGCCGAGGTCGCGGGCGCCACCCTCGCAGCGCTGCGGGAGCGACTCGCCACCTAGGTTCGCCGCACCGGGGCCCGACGGGGAGCGGTCAGGGTCAGGACTCCTCGTCGTCGCGACGAAGGCGCTCCCGTGCCCGGTTGCCGGCGCTGTCCAGGTAGTCGCGGAGGCTGTTGCGCCGGAAGGCACGTGTTGCCTCGTCGATCCCGGCCTTTCCCACACGACGGAGGTTGCGCTCGATGTACATCGCCATCGCGAACATGCCGAGGAAGCCCACGAAGGCGAGCAGGTAGTTGACGCTCAACAGGAGCACCGAGACACCCAGGAACACCACGAACCCGGCGACCGCCCACCTCAGCTTGGAGAACGCGTCACGGTAGACCGTGGTGCGCGAGACCTCTTCGGCCAGGTCGGGGTCGGACTCCCTCAGCTGGCTCTCGATCTCGCTGAGAATGCGCTGTTCGTCTTCTGACAGCGGCATCGGGCCGGACCCCCTGACCTGGTTCGTCGGGCACCAGCTGGCAGCGGTGCCAGCTGCATAATGCCACACGGTAGCGCCAGATCATCCCGCCGCGTCCTCAGGGGAGGCGAAAGTCCCCGGGCTCGGTGCGCTCGATCCGCAGGCGTTCCGGGTCGGAGCCCTCGACCCGGTAGGCGTAGTCCCGGGTCCCGCTCCAGCGCTGGGCCATCCAGTCGAGGAGTGGTTCGCTCACCCACGGGTGCGCTCCGCTCATCCGTGGCCCACAGTCGTCGGGGGCGACGAGGTCGGCGGCCACGACGATGCCGTCGGGGTCCCGGCCCACTTCGATGCAGCCGACCACCGCCAGCGCCCTGTGCACCTCGACGGTGAGTGTCCAGCCGAGGCCGGGCGCGACCGCGGTGATCCGGTACAGCGGGCCCTCCCAGCTGGTGACGGTGAGCCCGGTCTCCTCGCTCACCTCGCGGGTCAGGCCGCCCACGAGGTGCTCACCGGCGTCGATCACGCCACCCGGAGGGGTCCAGTCACGGTGCCCTCCGCGTCGGAGGTTCTGGACCATGAGCACACCGCTGACACCGCTGTGCGGACCGGGCGGGTCGACCGAGCACGCTGCGAGCACATCCGACTCGATCACCGCGCCCCCGACGGACCACTGCTTCACACCGAGATTCTGCCACGGCCGGTGATCCGAGGGGTGGGGCTGCTCCTCCGGGGCGGATGGCCCGGCCCGGACCGCCGCCCATAGGATGCCGCCGTGGCCCCGGACCCGACCACCTCCCCCACCGGACCGGACAGCGCCCTGCCACCGGTGTGGTCGAGGGTCGTTGCATTCGGCTCGATCCTGCTCGGCGGGGCGGCCGGTGGGCTGATCGGAGCTGCCTTCGGGCGCCTCGGGAACTTCGGGTCGATCGCCACCGGGCTGCTGACGCTGGTGTGCGGGCTCGGCTTCGCGACCGGGGTCGCGGTGGTCGCCGTGCTCACCCTCAGGGCACTCGGGGAGTGGAACACGATCCGTGACAAGCGCTGAGAGGAACCCCGGGGCGGACCCCGATGCCCTGTTGGACCTGGCGCGGGACGCCGCACACGCTGCCGCGGACCTGATCCACCTGCGTCGGCCAGAGTCCCTCGAGGTGCACACCAAGTCGACCTCCACGGACCACGTGACACAGATGGACCTCCTCTCGGAGGACCTGATCAGGTCCCGGATCGCCTCGGCGCGTCCCGACGACGCCGTACTCGGTGAGGAACACGGTGGCAGCATCGACCCGACCCGGGTGACATGGGTGATAGACCCGATCGACGGCACCACGAACTACCTCTACGACCATCCGGGCTACGCGGTGTCGATCGCTGCCTGCGCAGGCGGTTCGACACTCGCCGGGGTGGTCGCCGACCCGACACACGGCCGCACCTACTTCGCCACTGCAGGTGGCGGTGCGTGGTGCGAGTACTCACCGGGACCCGACAGGGTCAAGGCTCCACCGCGGCGTCTCGCTCTCGGTGAGCCCCCACCGCTGGCCGGGATGCTCGTGGCAACCGGGTTCGGCTACGACCCGCGCCGACGTGCCCTGCAGGGCAGGGTGGTGGCCGAACTGCTCCCGCGCATCCGTGACATCAGGCGCATGGGGGCGGCCGCGCTCGATCTCTGCTCGGTGGCAGCCGGACGCGTCGACGCGTACTACGAGGCGGGCCTGTCCATCTGGGACCTGGCGGCGGGCCAGCTCGTCGCCGCGGAGGCAGGAGCTGCGGTGGAGGCGTTGGAGGGCGGTCCACCCAGGCCGGGTTCGGTGCTGGTCACCCACCCGCTGCGCATCTCCGAGCTGCGGGACCTCCTGACGGACTGCGGCGTGTCCCACTCGATCGAACCTGAGACCACCTAGGCACGAGCACCCCGGGCACCGTGGGACGCGGACCGGTGCAGGCTCAGCGCGTGACCTGCTCCCCCGGCGTGCCATCAGGATTCCGCTCCTGCACCGCAGCGGTCCCGATCTCCGCCTGCGGTGCAGGCGGGAGCGACTCGAGCCTGGTCGTCTGGGTGCCGCCCCGTTCGAGGACCTGTGCATCCGCGATCGAGACCGTGGGGTTCTCCGGCAGGGAATCGAGACCTTCTGCAGGGGCGGCGTCGGCAGGTCCGTTGGAGGAGATCAACAGCGCGCTGCCGGTCACCACGGCGATCGCCAGACCGAGTCCCACCAGGACGCGCCCGCGCCGTGGCCGCGACCTGCCCGGCCCCACGGACCCGTTCGCAGGTGGCTCCATCAGCGCTTCCAACTCTTCGCGGAGCAGCACTGCATCCTCGCTGAAGGAGGAACCGAGCACCTCCAGGTCGGCATCGCGGAGCGGTACCCGTTCACCGGGCTCCACCGCGCGGAGCTCCCAGATCATCTCCAGGTAGCGCGACAGCACGTCATGGCGCCCGACACCCGAGTCCAACAGAGCGATGTCCGTACCGGCGCGCATGTACCCCTCGGCCAGGTCGACCACGAGGTGGTCGCGAGGGGGCACCAGGTCCCCCGGCGACACGCCGTAGAGGTTCGTGAGGCGTGACAGCACCGCCGGCTCGATCCCCAGGGCACCGCTCTCGGCCGCCATCAGTTCCCCCGGGCTCAGGGTCCCCCCGAGGTGGTCCGCCACCTCGGCGAGGGTCAGGCCCCTGCGGGTGCGCGCGTCGGCCAGCAGCAGGCCGACGCGTTCGGGAGGCGCGTCCAGCACCGCCACGGGCGCTTCGGGCGCCGGTGTGGTCGGGTCTGGCGTCGTGCCCGCCCCGGTGTGGTTCTGGAATTGGTCCATGCCCAACCTCCTTCGGCACCGGAGGCAACGGGCTGTAACTTTCCTCCCATGGGAACCGCACCGGCCCGCTGCCGGGCCACCTGCGCCACCGATGTGCCGCGCAGGGCAGCACTTTGGGAGAGAATGGGGCCGTGAGCACCACCATCCTGACCGTTGAAGACGACGAGCGTATCCGCACCTCGGTCCGCCTGGCCCTGGAGGACGAGGGCTGGCAGGTGGTCGAGTCGGAGACCGGTGAGGATGCGATCGCCCGGTTCCCGACCTCGAACGCGGACGTGGTGCTGATCGACATCATGTTGCCGGGGATCGACGGCTTCGAGGTGTGCCGCTCGATCCGACGCGAGAGCGACGTGCCGATCGTGATGGTCACCGCCCGGGCGGACACCCACGACGTGGTCGCCGGGCTCGAGGCCGGAGCCGACGACTACCTCACGAAGCCGTTCGTGCCCAAGGAGCTGTCGGCCCGGATCCGAGCGATGCTACGCCGTGCCCGTACTCCCCCGCCGGGAAACCCACACCTCACCTTCGGTGAGCTGGAGGTCGTCCCGCAGGAGGGCGAGGTGCTGCGCAACGGGGAGCCGGTGCACCTGACCAAGACCGAGTTCAAGTTGCTGGTGGAACTGGCCTCCCAACCCGGAACGGTGCTCTCCCGCGAGGACCTGCTCGACCGGGTCTGGGGACACGGGGTGTTCGGCGACGGACGGCTCGTGGACGTGCACATCCGCAGGCTGCGCACCAAGATCGAGCCGGATCCGGCCAACCCCACCCACGTGGCGACGGTGCGGGGCCTCGGCTACAAGCTCCAGGGCTGAGGGTGCCCGAGGGATCCCGCCCGTGGCACGAGCCACGGGTCGGGTTGCGTTCACGGGTGGCCCTGTCGGTCACCGGAGTCTCCTTCGTGCTGTCGGTGGTGGTGTCGCTCACGGTGTTCGCGGTCGCGAACCAGGTGCTGCTGGACGCACGGGAGGAAGCCGCCAGCCTGCGCACACTCAAGAACGCGAGCGTCGTGCTGTCCACCCGCGACATCTCCGAGTCGAACCCGGGCGATGTCCTCACCGCTCTGAGCAACCTCTCCGACACCAGCAACCCGGCGGTGATATGGGATGGCGGTGCCAACTCGCAGTCCCTCAACTCGAACTTCACCGCCGACGACCTGCCCGCGCAGCTGCGCGACCGGGCACTGCTCGACGAGGAAGCCGGCATCATGCGTTACCAGACCGACGGCCACACCCAGGTGGCGGTCGCGGTGCCGATCCCCAACCAGCGGGCGGCCTACTTCGAGGTCACCCCACTGGACGACATCGCGGACGCGATGTCATCCATCCGGCTCGCACTGGCCGGCGCCGTCGTCGTGTCGACGCTGCTCGCGGCGTTGCTCGGCTCCTGGGCGAGCAGGTACACGATCCGCCCCCTCACCCGCGTCTCCACCGCGGCGCAGTCGGTCGCCCTCGGCAACCTCGACACCCGCATCAACTACGAGGAGTACCGCCACGACCCGGACCTGGCCCCGCTCGTGGAGAACTTCAACGACATGGTGCAGGCCCTCCAGCAGCGCATCAACCGGGACGCGCGTTTCGCCAGCGACGTCAGCCACGAGTTGCGGTCGCCGCTGACGACCCTGAATGCGGGCCTGCAGGTGCTCGACAACAACCGTTCGGAGATGCCCGAACGGGCCCAGCAGGCACTCGACCTGCTCGCATCGGACGTCGACCGCTTCACCCAGCTGGTCGAGGACCTGCTCGAGATATCCCGCTTCGATGCCGGAGCGGTGCGTCTGGAACTCGACGACGTGGCGTTGGTGCCCATGATCCGCAACACCGTGGGTTCCCTCAGCCGCCATGAGGTACCCGTCGTGGCCGAGCCCGGCACCGAGGACCTCGTGATCGCATGTGACCGTCGCCGGCTCGCCAGGATCCTGGTGAACTTCTGCAACAACGCCGACAAGTACGCGGACGGGGCGACGCACATCTCGGTGTCCCTGCACAACCCCGACGGCGACGACCCGCTGGCCGAGCCAACGGTGCGCATCGGGGTCGAGGACGCCGGACCGGGCGTTCCTCCCGACATGCGCGAAGAGGTCTTCGACCGGTTCAATCGCGGCGACCAGGGAGGGGCCAGGGGTGCCGACATCGGAGTGGGGTTGGGCCTCGCGCTGGTGGCCGAACATGCCCGCATCCAGGGAGGTCGGGTGTGGGTCGAGGACCGGGTGGACGGGGGCAGCGGCGCCCGCTTCGTGGTCGAGCTCCCGGTGCTCCAGGTGCGTTCGGGCGAGCCCGAGGAGGACCTGTCGCTGGCCTCACCGGAATCCACCGGCAACCTCACGCTCACCGGCGAACACCGCGCCCTGCCCCCACTCGGGACGACCGGTGCGGCGGAGGATTCGTGATGCGCAGCGCACGACGACTTCGGCTGCGTACCGCGGCGGTGGCATGCCTGGTGGCTCTGGCAGCGGCTGCCTGCGGGATCGGCGCCGATGAGGAACCGAGGGCCCTGCCGGTGACCACCACCACCACGACGGTTCCCACCACCGAGCCCACCGGTGACGAGGAGGCCAGGCTCTACATGGTCAAGGCGAGCGCCCTGGTGCCGATCATCAGGCGCCTGCCGGCCCGCACCCCCCGCGACGTGCTGAATTCGCTCCTGGTACCCCCGAGCGGCGGTGAGGGGCAGGGACTGTCCAGCTCGATCCCCTCGGCCACCCGGCTGCTCGACATCACGGGCCCCGACGACGGTCTGGTCGAGATCGACCTGTCGGAGGACTTCGAGGACGTCCAGGGCGAGGCGCGGGTGCTGGCGCTGGGACAGATCGTCATGAGCGAGACCCTGCTGCCCGGAGTGGAACGCCTCAGCTTTGCCGTGGAGGGTGAACCGCTGTCGATCTTCTCGCCCGAACGCGGCGACGTCGACGTGGTGGACGCATGCGACTACGCGAGCAGCCTGACCGATCCCTCCGCCGAGGACGTGGACCTCACGATCCAACAGGCGCTCAGCCTCACGAAACGCCGCGAAGCCCTCAGGGAGGAATGCTGAGGCGTCCGCCACGCCACCTTCGTCGTGGCCGTGCGCGACCGACCTAGCGTGTCGGGATGCCTTGGATAATTGCCATCGACGCCGGCACCACCGGAGTGCGGGCGATCGCCAGCCGGGTGACCGGTGAAGGGCCCCCGGAACAGGTGGCCGCCTACCGCGAATTCACCCAGCACTTCCCCCGACCCGGTTGGGTGGAACACGACCCCGAGGAGATCTGGGATGTCACCCAGCAGGTGCTCTCCGAGGCCTCGGAGCTGATCCGCCGGCACACCGGGGCGTCCGATCCGGTTGCAGCGGTGGGCATGACCAACCAGCGCGAGACGCTGGTGGCCTGGAGCGCATCCACCGGTCGCCCCGTGCACCCGGCGATCGTGTGGCAGGACCGCCGCACGGCGGAACTCTGCGAGCGACTCACCCGGGACGGCGAGCTGCCACGCATCCGTCGGCTCACCGGCCTGGTCCTGGATCCGTACTTCTCGGCCACCAAGGCCTCCTGGATGCTCTCGCAGGGCGGGGTGGAGGCCGACGGTGACCTGCGCCTCGGAACCATCGACTCCTGGCTGCTGTGGAAGCTGACCGGGGGTCGGGTCCATGCGACCGACGTCACCAACGCGTCCCGCACGATGTTGTTCGACATCACCACCCTCGAATGGTCTCCCGAGCTCCTGGAACTGTTCGGGGTGCCGCGCTCGAGCCTGCCCGAGGTGCGTCCATCCGCGGGCGTGTTCGGCCACACCGCACCGGAGTGCGTGCTCGGCGCGGGGGTCCCCATCGCCGGGATCGCCGGTGACCAACAGGCTTCGCTGTTCGGCCAGGCCTGTGTCGAACCGGGAATGGCCAAGAACACCTACGGCACCGGATCGTTCGTGCTCATGAACGTCGGCTCGGCCCCACCACCGGTCACCGATGCACTGCTCGGCACCGTGGCGTGGCAACTCCCCGCCACCGCACTCCCGGAGCGGGACCACGGCGGCAACCCCGACGCAACGGTCACCCACTACGCACTCGAGGGTGCGATCTTCTCCACGGGCTCGGCGGTGCAGTGGTTGCGTGACGGGCTGGGGATCATGGAGACCGCAGCCGAACTCGAACCGCTGGCCCGCTCGGTCGAGGACAACGGAGGAGTCGTGCTCGTGCCCGCCTTCACCGGCCTCGGATCGCCGTGGTGGGACCCCGCGGCCAGGGGGACGATCGTCGGGATCACCAGGGGCACCTCCCGGGCCCACCTGGCGAGGGCGACGGTCGAGGCGATGGTCCACCAGAGCCGCGACGTGGTCGACGCCATGGTCTCCGCGTCGGGCCGACCACTCAGTGAGCTCCGCGTGGACGGTGGGGCCGCGGTCATGGACCTGCTGTGCCAGATGCAGGCCGACCAGCTGGGTGTGCCGGTTGCACGGTCGCACATGTCGGAGACCACCGCGATGGGGGCCACCTACCTCGCCGGTCTGGGCTGCGGGCTGTTCGGGGACGTCGCCGAGGTCGCCTCGGCATGGAGCGCGGATGCGACCTTCCGACCCGGGGGGGATCGCGAGGCTCTCGACGCCGCACACGAGACGTGGCTCAGGGCAGTGCAGCGCTCGCTCGCGTGGGGTTGAGCCGCCCCGGCTCGTGCGGCCCTTCCGGTCAGCGCTCAGACTGTGTCGGCCATGCGTGCCAGGGCACTGAGCTTCTCGAGAATCCGCCGTTCCCTCTCCCGCAACGCGGGGCGGTCCCTGCCCAGTATCACGGCGCGACGGACTCCGGGAACCATGGCGCACGCCACGTCCTGCACCGAGTCCGCTCCGTCGGCGATGCCCTCGGCGAACCCCGCCAGCCAGTTCCCGGTGGGTACCTCGTCGCCGACTGAGTGGAGCACCTCGCAACGGTCGATCTCCACCATCGCCGCCCAGTCGGCGTTGAGCAGACTGGCCGCCCCCAGCACCAGCGCCTCGCTCCCGGCGTCAGCCTCGGCGGCGACCATGGCCTCCATCACCTCGAGTGCGTGCATTGCCGGGTCCCTGGAGGTGTCGCCCGGGAAGCCGACGTCCTCGACATCCACACCCTCGACGTCGTGGATCTCGGTCACGAGCAGGTCGACCAGGTCCGGTGAGGGAAGCTGGACCGTCAGGTCGTCCACCGCCCGACCCGCGCCACGTTCGACGATCTCGATGCCCACGAGGTCACCGCCCACCGCGCCGATCCTCGACGCCACCGCACCCAGGGCACCGGGACGGTCCGGCATCCATACCCGCAGCACCACGGGCGTGTGATCGCGGAAGGCCTCCGCACCATCTGCTGAAACGGCACCCTGTTGCACGTCGCAGAGGGTAGACCGCCGTTGTTTCACCGCTGTTTCACGACGGTTTCGGGTCGGTTCGGGTGGCAGCGACGCCCACTTGACCGGCCGGTCAAGCAACTTGGCTACGGTTGGGAACGTGAAAACACCCACGGACGCCTCGCAGGGCTCGGAGAGGCGCCTCACCGCGAGGGGCAGGGAACGGCGCGAACAGCTGATCGCCTACGCCACGCTGCGCTTCGCCCGCGACGGCTTCCACCCGACCTCAGTGTCGGAGATCGTCGACGGCGTCGGGGTCGGAAAGGGTGTCTTCTACTGGTACTTCGCCTCCAAGGACGAGTTGTTCATAGAGATCCTGCGTGCGGCCCAGCAGGACCTGAGGAGGACCCAGCTGAAGGCGATCGGGCCCACCGACGATCCGCTCGAGGCGATCGAGGCGGGCATCCGTGCCGGTGCGCTGTGGATGGCGGAGCATCCCGACCTGCGCAGGCTCTTCGAGTTCGCCCGTACCGACGAGACCTTTGCGAAGGTCATGCGCAGCGGGCAGCGCCAACTGGTCGCACAGGCGGCCCAGCGGCTCTCCACGGCGGTGGAACACGGGCTGATCCCGCCGCGGGACCCTGAGGCCCTCGCACACGCCATCCTGGGGATCACCAACCAGCTGACGATGGTCTACATCGACTCCGCGCAACGCCGGCCCGAGGAGCTCGCGGACCTGGTCGTGTCGATCTGCCGCAACGGCTACGCCGGCAGCTGATCCCCGGCCACCTGCCCTGCCGCGAACTGACCCCGGCGAACTGACCCCGGCGAACTGATCGTCGTGGTGCCCGACAGGTCGGCACCACGACGATCAGTTCGCTGTGTGCGTGTGTGGGCGGTGAGGTCAGCCGAGCTTGGTGAGCGTGCGCCGCAGGTTGCGGACCGCCTGGGTGATCCGCTGTTCGTTCTCGATCAGGGCGAAGCGCACGTGTCCCTCCCCGCCCGGGCCGAAGCCGACACCCGGGGACAGGGCGACCTGTGATTCGCGGACGAGGTGCGAGCAGAACTCCACCGAACCCATCTCGGCATAGGCCTCGGGGATCCGTGCCCATGTGAACATCGTTCCCTTGGGCGGTTCGACCTCCCAACCGATGCGGTTGAGTCCGTCGCACAGGGTGTCGCGCCGACGCTGGTAGACCTCGTTCACCTCCCGGGGGTACTCGGGCAGTTCATTGAGCGTGACCGTCGCGGCGATCTGGATGGGCTGGAAGGTGCCGTAGTCGAGGTACGACTTGAGCTTCGCCAGCGCGGCGACGACCTCCTTGTTGCCCACCATGAAGGCGACCCGCCAACCCGCCATCGAGAAGGACTTGGTCATCGAGTACAGCTCGACCGCGACATCCTTGGCCCCCTCGGCCTGCAGGATCGACGGTGGCCGGTAGCCGTCGAAGCCGAGGTCCGCATAGGCGTTGTCGTGCACCAGCAACACCTCCTTCTCGCGGGCGAAGTCGACGACCCTCTGCATGAACTCGAGGTCCACGCAGGTCGTGGTGGGGTTGTGCGGGAAGGACAGCACGATCACCCTGGGGTTGGGGTGGCTGTACTCCCACGCACGCAGCATGTTGTCGAAGAACTCCTCGCCCGTGCCGAGGGGGATCTCGCGCACGTTCGCTCCCGCGAACAGCGGGGCGAAGATGTGGATCGGATAGCTCGGAGCGGGGACCAGTGCCGCGTCGTGGGGCTGCACGAGGGTCCACATCAGGTGGCTCAGTCCCTCCTTGGCACCGATGGTGTTGATCACCTCGGTGTCGGGATCCAGGTGCACTCCGAAGCGCCGTTCGTAGTAGTTCGCGATCGCCTGCCGCAGCTTGGGGATCCCACGGGAGGCTGAGTAGCGGTGGTTCCGCGAGTTGTGGGCGGCCTCGGAGAGCTTCTCCACGGTGAGTTCCGGCGACGGCAGGTCCGGGTTCCCGAATCCGAGGTCGATGATGTCCTCACCCGCCCGCCTCGCCTCGACCTTGAGGCTGTCGATGATCGTGAACACATAGGGCGGTAGCGAGCTGATCCGTCGGAACTCCATGCCCGAACGCTAATCCCTCACACCCCGCACACACGGACCGGGTTCCGGTGCCGGACGACACCGCCCACCGCAGGCGTTCAGATCCACCCTGCAGCGAGTGCTGCCGCTCCGACCGCGCCCGCGGCGGCCCCGTACGGTGCGGCCTCGAGCGACGGAACCCGGTGTGCCACCGTGGGGTTGTCCTCGAGCGCCGAGCGCAGACCCCCGGCCATTACATCGAACGCCTCCGAGAGTCCGCCGCCCAGAACAACCACCGACGGGTCGAGCAGGTTGACGAGGTTGGACATGCCCAGTGCAACCCAGCGGGTGAACTCATCCACCAGTTCGCGAGCAGCGGGTTCACCGCCCCGCGCTGCCTCGACCAGCTTCTCCGCTGTCCCGTAGGCCTCCGAGGCGCAGCGGGCCAGCGCTGATCCCGACGCATAGCGTTCCCAGCAACCCCGCTGTCCGCACACGCAGGGAATGCCCCCGGGGTCGACCACCATGTGACCGGGCTCCCCGGCGAATCCGTGCGCGCCCCTGACCAGCTCGCCCTGCATGACCACCGCACCGCCGATGCCGGTCCCGAGCGTCACCGCCACGAGGTCGCGGGGCGCGGGGTTCCGCGCGGCGAGGGTCGCCAGGGCCACACAGTTCGCGTCGTTCTCGAGCACCGCCTCGACACCCAGGCGCCGTGACAACTCGGATGCGAGGTCGAGTCCTTCCAGGGCGGGCACGTTCGGGGAGTGCACGAGGATGCCGTCGCTCCCCAGGTAGCCGGCGACACCCACGCCCAGCCGCTCGGAATCGGGGCAGTACTCGGCGCGCACGTCACCGGCGAGGCCAACGACGACCTCCAGCAGGTGTCGAGTCCCCAGGGCAGGTTCCGACGGTGCCGACCGCTCGTGGAGAACCTCCGGCCACCCGTTGCCGGAACGGGCGACCGCGCAGGCCAGCACCTTCGTGCCGCCGACGTCGAGCCCCACCGACACCTGCCGCGGCGCCGGATCAGGCACGGACCACGACCACCTCGTCGCCCAGGGCCTCGAGGGAGGAGATGACCTCGGCCCGGTCGGTGACCCACAGCACCTGCCCGCCTAGGGCGAGCGCCGCAACCGACAGCGGGTCGACCCCGACCAGTTGGTGGCCCTCCCGCCCCGGCTCAACGACCAGCACCGGTAGCGACGCCGAAGCACCCCGACCACGGTGCTGCATCAGCTCGGTGGCCAACGACCATCCGGCTGCTCCCGGAGCCCCGGGGGAATGGTCCCCCACCTGCGGGGACGCCGGGAAGCGCCCTTCGAAGGGATTGGGCTCGGACCGTGGGTCCGGCTCGGGCTCCATCGCAGCGATGCCGCGCCGTAGTGCGGCGAGCTCGCTCCTGACCGCCTCCAGGGCTGAATCGAGGCGGCCCCGGGCCTTCTCCAGCTCGCGCACCCTGTCGGTGTGGGCCTGGCGCCAGGCACCGCGGTCCTGCGCACCGCCCGCCAGTCGCTGCTCGGCGAGGGCCAGGACCTCGCGCGCCGAACCCTCGGGGGCGGTGGGGCCGAGCCAGGCCCGCAGCCCATCCACCAGCTCCCCGAGTGCGTCACGGTCGGGTTCCTGCCCCGCGGACAGCTCCCGGAGCTCGAGCATCGCCTGGTGGAGGTCGTCGCACGGTCGACCACCCGCCCGCGTGAGCGCCTCGTTGGCCTCGGAGAGCAGACCCGCGCCCTCGGCGGCGGTCCGCTCCACCTCGCTGCGCCGCTCCGCCCAGAACACCGACAGCTCCTCGAGCAGGTGCAGGCGTGCAATGGTGCGGGCCTCCATGTCGAGCGACACCTGGTCCTCGAGCGGGCGGGCACCATCCGGCACCGCTTCCGCACCGGCCGTCCCGGGGCCACGGGACGGGATCCTCCCCAGGTACTCGCGCGCCGAACGCACCGCCGCGCGGCATTCCTCGATCAGCTGGTCCAGCGCCTCGACCCGGTACAGCGTGTAGACCTCGCCGTGCACGAATGCCTCGACACGCTCGAGGAGCTCACGTCCCGTCGCTGCCCCCTCGAGCGACAACAGTTCCCCCAGACGGTCACACATGACCGCCACATCAGCGGGATGCAGTGCCTTGTCCGGTGGTGCTGCCCCGTACTCCCCGGGCGCCGCCGAGGAACCGCCCTCCTCCGGGGAGCCCTCCAGGAGGTCGCGTTCCCGTTCGAGTTCCCGGCTCGTCAACTCGAGTTCGCCGGCGAGCGCGTGCTCGCGGGCAGCAACTTCTGCCAGGTGGCCCCGCATCGCCAGCCGGTCGGCGCCCACCCCGACGCCACCGGGCTGACCGACCGTCGCGGTGTCGCGGGTCGAGGGCACCTCGACGATGGGTGCGGGCAGCCCGTGCAACCCGAACCGTTCGGCGAACCCACGGTCGAGCACCGTCGGTGTCCCGTCGACCTCCACGAGTGCATCCATGCCGGGCTCACCGCGTGCGGTGAGGGCCGCGAAACTCGACCGCAGCAGGTCGAGGTCCACGGGTGACGCTCCGGTCACCACGTTGAGGCCGGGCGACAACTCGACGGCTTCGGAGTCCGACGAGCGACCGCGAAGCGACAGCAACCGGATGCTCCGGCGCACTGCTGGTCGTTCCTGCGGTCTCATCCGATCCTCCGACGCGGGAACCCTCGCCACGGGTACCCGAGGCAACATGCTACGGCGTCACCGATTTTCTCGGCGCATGCCGTGGCGTCACAGGTCATTCCACGTTTATCCGCTTGACCCGCGAGCTGCGACGCGACGGGCCGGATCCGTCGTCCGGAGAGGAGTTCTGCGCCTCCCCGTCGGCTGTACCCACCGTCGCGTCACCCGACGCCTCGGAGTCCCCGCTCGAGCCGCCGGACGGCTCGGGCGCCTCGCCGGAGGCTGGTGCACCCGGGCCGAACTGCGCCACGACACCGCGCATGACGCCTGCTGCCTCCTCGAAGGCCCGGCCGTCCTCCACCACCTCCTCGGCCACCTCCAGGAACGACCGCGCGGCGGCGATCAACTCACGTGCCGCCGCCTTCAGGTGCTCGGTGCCGACCTGCCCTGCACTCGGGCCGGTCCCGGTCTCTTCCTCGGAGCCATCCACACCCCCCATCATTGCGCGCCGAGGGCACAGAACTCGATGCGGAGCTCCCCCCGCTCGACGCGGGCGCTGCGGACCTGCTTGCCCCGCAGGCCCGCAGGCAGTGCGAGGTTCCTGCGGTAGGGCCCCACTGCGACCGCGAGGTCACCATCCACGGCGGTGAGATCGACCTCGTGGCTCTCGACGTTCGGGAGGTTCAGCACCAGCACCGGGTTTCCCTCTGTGTAGTCCACCGCCATCGCTCGTCCCGGGCAGAGGTCCTGCGCCGGATCGGCGTCCTCCCAGAGCGCCAGACCGTGCGCCGCCAGGGCATCGGTTCCCGTCACCTCCCCCGGGGCGTGGGGTGCACGCAGCACCGCCATGGGAGCGAACTCCGCGTCCGCGAGTTCCACCTGCCGCGCCTGACCAGTGGCCATCGCCTGCAGGAACGGGTCCGCGGAGCCGGTCGGCAGGAGGCGGTTCAGCACCACCGCGTCGGTGTGGTAGCCGAACAGCGAAAGGTAGGTCAGCGTCCGGCGCGCCTCCGAGAGCACCATCGACTCAGGTGTGGCGACGATCCGCGCGGAGGTCACTGCCGGGTCGGTCAGCAGCGATCGGACGTCCACCAGCTCCGCATGGAGACCCTCCAGCGCGTCGAAAACCTCGACCGGAGCGACCGGCACATCGCTCACCGTGCGCAGCACGGGTGCTACCGCCCGGCTCACCCTCCTGGTCATCCCGAACGCCCGCCTGAAGAACCAGTCGAGCAGGTCAGGCATGGACAGCAGGCGCACCGTCTCCGCCGTGGGGGCGCAGTCCACGACCACGACATCGTGGTCTCCCCCACGTACCAGGCGACCGATCTCCATCAGCGCGACGAGCTCCTCCAGTCCGGGCAGGATCGCGAGTTCCTCGGCCTCGAGACCCGCCACACCCGCCCAGCGGAACAGCTCCACGAGCCAGGTGCGGACCTCTCCCCATGACTCCTCCATCCGCTCCAGGGCGTTCAGTTCCTGGGCCCAGCAGCCCGGGAGCACCTCGAGGGGTTCTGCGCCGAGGGCGGTCCCCGTGGCGTCCGACAGCGAGTGCGCCGGGTCGGCCGAGGTGACCACCACGCGGTGGCCACGACGGCTCAACTCGATGGCGGTCGCCGCTGCCGTGGTCGTCTTGCCGACTCCCCCCTTGCCGGTGAACAGGAGCACCCGCGCCACCGACTGCTCACCCGACACCGTCGCCCCCCGCGTCGGCTCCTCGGGCCGGGAACAACCCGTGGCGCACGGTCCAGAGGCCGGTCAGGGCCACCTGCAGCAGGGGTGACAGCGTGCCGAACGCGAGCTCGGGTGTGGAGATGCCGACAATGGCGGTTACGAGCGCGACCAGCACCGCGCACCCGAGTGATGCATTCAGCGACACCGCCACCCCACGCGGTGCGCTGTCCACCGCGAAGAAGAGTCCACCGATGCCCATCGAGTGAGTGGTGCTCCTCGCCATCGCAAGAACCACGTCGAGGGCCAGGAGCGCCGCCCCGAGCACGAACATGGAGAAGGTCACCACGAAGTAGACCCCGAGCAGTCCGTGGTCCAACAGGGTGACCAGCGACACCCCGGCGAGCACTGCTGTGGAGCTCCAGCTCACAACGCGCACGGGCCGGCCGGGTGCCGAGTCGCCGAATGCCTCACTCAGGCGGCGGTCACGTGCGGCCCGACGCTCGTCGCGCACCGCTTCGGCGGCTGCCCGGGCCTCCGCTGCGGTCGGTCTCGACCCGCCGGGCCCGTTGCGCTCAGGCACTGCCATCGGCGCCATTGTCGCGGTGGGGCGCCGGCCTGGCCAGTTCGGCGAGCACCTCGGGATGCCCGGCGCATCCGCTCTCGGTGAGCAGGTCCCCCTCCCCCGCGCGACGCGCGGCCCAGGCCGCGTGCGCCACGAGCATCGGATCCTCGTCACGCAGGTAGCGGCGCAGCAGAGCCCTTGCCCGTGCATGCGCGGCTCCGGTGGAGGCCCATTCACGTGCACCGGACCGCCCGGCCATGAGGTTGCCCAGGACCACCAGGGCGTTGCGCCGCAGGTACCGCGGATCGCGGTCCGCGATGTACCAGGTGCCGAAACGCTCCAGCAGCGATTGGTCATCCAGCTCGAGCAACTCCTGCACCGACACCCAACCGCTGGAACCCGGACCCCGGGAAGCCACTAGCTGCCCACCGGGCACCTCGGTGGATACCGCCCCGACCGCCCTGGTGCTAGGCGGACACGCGAGCTGGCAGTCGTCGCAGCCGTAGATCCGGGCACCCAGGGCAACACGGTGGGAGCGGGGGAAGTCACCGCGCCGCTGCAACAGCCATGACAGGCAGCGACCGGGATCCACGACCCCGGGAACGAGTATCGCCCCGGTCGGGCACTCCCTGATGCAGCGGGAACAGGTGCCACACCCGGCCTCGAGGTCAGCCGCTGGCTGCGTCGCCCCTGCACCGAAACCTCGCGATCCCGGCAGGGCAGCGTCGGTGAGGATGCTCCCGAGCACCACCCAACTGCCCGCACCCGGGACGAGGATGTTCGAGTTCTTGCCCAGCCAGCCGATTCCGGCACGCATGGCCATCGCACGGTCGACCAGTGCGTTGTCGTCCAGCACGAGCACCGCCCGGTGCCCGGCGTTGCCGAGCAGCTCGGCACCGACGCGCAGCACCCGGCGCAGCTCCGCGTAGGTGTCGACCGCGGCGTAGCGTGCGACCTCGGCCACCAGCCCGGATGGTTGGGGGCCACGGTCGGTGTCATAGGGCAGGGCCACGACCACTGCGCTGGCGGCGCTCGGCAGCGCACGCCGCGCATCGGTGGAGCGCGCCGGGTTCCTGAAGGTGAACTGCATTCCCCCGTGGAGCCCCGCGGCGTGGCGCGCCTCGAGCACCTCGCGTGCACGGCCCAGCTCCTCGACGCCACACACTCCCACCGCTGCTGCGCCGGCCTCCAGCAGGGCCGACGCGATCCCTGCCGCGAGCGACGCCGGCGACAGCGGGCCTTCCGCAGTGTCGACATCGGCGGGTTCCACCCCGCGAGTCTGCACGCCGGGAGCCGCCCGCTCTAGCCGGATGCCCCGGCCGCGGGTCGGTGGCGCAGCGGTGGCACCAACCCGCCCGCCTGGAGACGGCGCACCAGGCGCACCTCGTCGAGACTCACGACCACCTCACAGCAGTCGGAGTCGTCGCACAGGTAGGTGACGAGGCAGTCGTCGCAGTGCTCGGAGCCCACGAGGGTGCACTCCGAGCACCCGAAGCTGCGACTCGCTGGGGATCCGCATGGATCATGGGTGATGGGTGAATCCATGCGGATGACCATACGGAGCACCTGTGACGCCAAGGATGTTCGGGTCAGCGGGAACGCATCACCTCGAGCAGCGTCGAGGACGACACCGCTCCCGCTCCACGCTCGGTCGCCCCTGTGCGGACCCGGCGATCGGAGGACACGACGATCACCGAGCGGTCCCGGCCGGCACCAGCGGCGAAGGCCAGCAACTGGTCGTCGGCCTCGGTTCCCTCCGGGGTGAAGTGCACCCTGACCGGCAACGGGCTCGCCACGGCGGGGCGCTGCCCCGAGTCACTCCCGTCGAAGACGACCTGGAGCTCCGCCGAGCTACGGGCCCCGAGCGAGCCCAGACCCTGGATCAGCGAGGACCGCTGGGTGGCGATCGGGAGTCGTGGCCATCCCTGCATCGAGACGTTGTAGCCGTCGACGAGCACGAGCACGGTGGGATCTCCCAACATCTCGGTGAACCCCTCGGCGGTGTCCAGGGCCAGGCCGCGCCCCGGTCTCGGTGTGCGGCCGCGAGATCCCCTTCGGGGCGCCGCAGCGGGCCGCTGGGCGGACTCGGCGACGTCGTTGCGGTGTTCGCGCTCCGGGCGCCGCGCCCGGGGGTCCGGGTCACCCCCGATCACTGCGAGGTCACCTGCGAGCAGCTTCGCCGCCTCACCGAGATCACAGAGCTTCTCCGCGAAGGTGGCCACCGAACGCGACAGGGCCGCGAGCACCTCGGGGTCGGTGCGGGACCCGGGTGCGTCGTCCCCACGTCCGGGTGCCGGGGCACCGGCCCGGGGCACAGCCGGATCGTCCTGCACCTCGTTGGCCGCCGCCGGCGGGGCCTCCCCGGCAACACGCAGCTCCTCTTCGAGCTCCCGCTGTCGCTGCAGGCGCCGTGTGGCGAGGTCCTCGGCCGCCTTCAGTTGGCGCACCGCCTCCGCACGGGCCTGTTCGAGACCGTCGATCCGGCCGTGAAGGGCCTCGACCCGTTCGGTGAGCTCCCGTTCCCGCCCGGCCGCACGGTCAGCCGCCTGTCCCAGCCGTTTCACCTCGTCGGAGAGTTCGGCCGCGCGCACCTCCTGGGAGCGGCTCCGTTCCGAGGCGGATGCGAGCTGTTCGCTCAGCTCGCGGTTCCTGCGTTCGAGCTCGTCGATCGCTCCGCGCTCCTCCTCCCGTGACGCGAGAGCTGCGAGCGCTTCAGCCCAACCCTCGGGCCGCTCGAGGTACAGCCGCGACGCCTCGTCGACACCTGCGCCCGGGGCCCGCTCGGCGACCCTGCGGCGGAACCCCTCCTCGCCCTCCAGTGCCGAACGGACCAGTCCGAGCGCGCTGTCGGGAAGGTGCTTGAACTCGAGCATCGGCACCAGCTGACGCGGCGGACGCGGGGCATCAGCCTTCCTGGCGTCGTCGCGGGCCACCACCACCGCCAGCTCGAGGGCGTCCCGGATGACGACCAGGTCGGCGTCGATTGTCTCAGTCCCCCGGTTCGTCCGGCCCGGAACCCGCGCCAGGGTCGTCCGCGGTTGCCGTCACGACCGCCGAACCGTTGCCACACCAGCGGCACACCACGTCCTCGACATCCTCGGAGAGCACCTCGGTGTCCTCGATCTGCAGTTCACCGGACAACGAGTAGTGGTGGAACGCCCGGGTGCGGCGGGTCGACACCACATCGAAGCGCGTGAGGTTCCCGCAAGCGGTGCACCGGTAGCGCACCGTGGCCGTCTCCGTGCCGTCCTGGGTCCCGGTGGCCTTGCCATCGATCGACATGCACCCATTGTGCACCCGTTCGGAGCGCACACCGAATCAGCGCCGGACCCACCCGCACCGGTTCGGGGCCGGCCGGGCAGGAGCACCTGCGGCCCGGGCCCGGTTCAGTCCGGGGAACCGCTGGTGGCGGCCCGACTGGCCGCCACCAGGCGGCCCAACGTCGCCGCCGCGTGACCACCCCGGAGTGCCTCGCGTGCCATCTCGACACCCCCGGCGAGATCCGGGGCGAGGCCCGCCACGACCAAGCCGGCTGCACTGTTGAGCGCGACCATGTCGGCCACCGGACCGCCCTGGCCCTCGAAGAGCGACTCCGCAGCCGCCGCGTTCGCCGCCGCGTCCCCAACCGAGATCTCGCCGACACGCACCCGTGACAGGCCGAGTTCCTCGGGTGTCACCTCGAAGCGGCCCACCTCGGTTCGGTCGCGGAGCTCGATGACCGTGGTCGCATCGGTGGTGGTGAGTTCGTCCAGACCCCCGTGGCCGTGCACCACCCAGGTGCGCACGGTGCCTCGTTGCGCGACCGCGGCTGCGACGAGCTCGACCCGGTTCGGGTCCGCCACGCCGATGACCTGCAGACCCACCCGGCCCGGGTGGGACAGGGGCCCGAGTAGGTTGAACACCGTCGGGATGCCGAGTTCTGCACGAACCGGCGCAGCGTGGGCCATGGCGGGGTGGAACATGCGGGCGAAGGCGAAACCCACTCCCGCGTCGCGCACGCAGGCGACCACGCCGGGGCCATTCAGTTCCACCTCCACCCGGAGCGCCTCGAGGAGGTCGGTGCTGCCGGAGGTCGACGAGGCCTTGCGGTTCCCGTGCTTGCAGACGGTCGCTCCACAGGCCGCTGCGACGATCGAGGACATCGTGGAGACGTTGAACGCACCCTTGGCCAGGGCCGGGGAGCCACCGGTGCCCACCAGGTCCAGGGTGCCCGACGGATCCGGCAGCTCGAGTGGAGCGGCGGCGTCCAGCATCGCGGCCACCATGCCACTCACCTCGCCGGCCGACTCCCCCTTGGTCCGCAGCGCGCACAGCAGTCCACCGACCCGCACGGGTGTTGCTGCCCCGGCGAGGATCTCGGCCATGACCTCCCGGGCGGTCCCGGCGTCGAGGTCGCTGCCGGACACCACCGAGGCGAGCACCTCGGACCATTCCACCTCGGAGTGCTCTGGTGTGTCCACGCCGGAACCCATCCCCTTGATCTTGCCTGCTGGCACGCAGGGACCGTACCGGACCTCAGGACGCAGCGGCCCTGGCGAGGCTCCGCTGGCGACGCCGTCGGCGGATGATCCGCTGGCGCTCCCTCTCGGTCGCTCCACCCCACACACCGTTGTGCTCACGGTGCTCGATGGCATGTTCGAGGCAGGTCTCCTGCACCGGACACACCCCGCACACCTCCTTGGCCGCGTCGGCTTCCTCGTCGGTCGCCGGATAGAAGATCGTGGAATCCAGACCCTTGCAGGCGGCACTCGCCGCCCATGCGGGAGCGTTCGTGGGGGGTGTCATATGTCGCAATACTGCCAAGGGGTTGCGTGGATTCCAAAGCGGTTGCCTTTCCTGTTGTTTCGTGCGTTTTCCCGCGTTCCGGGCACCGCTCCGGACCGCCCGCGCAGGCCACGGGCGGCCTCGCCTAGTCGCCGCGAGGTCCGCGCCCGTAGGATCCACCGGGTGAGCATTCGCCCATTCGAACGTGCCCGCTCCCTGGAGGCCCTGGCCACCGAGGAGTTCGACCTCGTGGTGGTGGGAGGCGGCATCACGGGTGCCGGCGTGGTCCTCGATGCCGCCTCGCGGGGCATGCGGGCCGCCCTGGTGGAGGCAGGCGACTTCGCGGAAGGGACCTCCTCGAAGTCCTCGAAGCTGGTCCACGGTGGCCTTCGCTACCTCCAGCAGGGAGAGATAAACCTCGTCTACCAGGCCCTGCGCGAACGCCGGCGCCTGTTGCGCAACGCCCCGCACCTGGTCGAGGTGATCCCCTTCCTGATCCCGATGCTCGGCCGCGGCGGGGTCTTCCCCGCCAAGATCGCGCGGGTGCTGGGTGCAGCCATGTGGGGTTACGACATCACCGGCGGATGGCGCATCGGCAAGCTCCACAAGCGCCTCGACCACGACGAGGCGATGTCGTACATGCCGACACTCCCCGCCGACCGCTTGGTCTCGGCGTACCTCTACTACGACGCCACCGCGGATGACGCCCGTCTCGTGCTGACGGTCCTGCGGACCGCGGCGCTGCACCACGGAGCCGTGATCGCCAACCGCACCCCGGTCGTGGGGATGACGAATAACTCCTCTGGACACATCGACGGCGTGACCGTACGCCCGCAGGGACCGGGGACCGACGAGGAGTTCACCATCAGGACCCGGGCGGTGGTCAACGCTGCAGGCGTCTGGAGCGACGACATCCGGGCCCAGGACGAGGGCGTGAACCCCGGCTCGATCCGTCCCGCCAAGGGCATCCACATCTCGGTTCCCTGGGAGAAGGTCCGCAACCAGGTGGCGGTCGTCGTCCCCGTTCCCGGGGACCGCCGCTCGGTGTTCGTGGTGCCCCATGACGGTCTCACCTACATCGGCACCACCGACACCGACTACGACGGGCCGATCGACGACCCGCAGTGCACTCCCGAGGACGTGGAGTACCTGCTCTCGGCGATCAACGCCTCGATCACCGGCGAGCTCACCAGGGCCGACGTGACGGGCACATGGGCCGGCCTGCGCCCCCTGGTGGCGGCCGGTGGAGACGGCCGCACGGCAGACCTCTCGAGGATGCACCGAGTGTCCCGGTCGGAGTCCGGCCTCGTGACCATCACCGGAGGCAAGCTCACCACCTATCGCGAGATGGCCGCCGACACCGTCGACACGGTCGTCGAATCGGTGCATTCCACCGACGTCGGGTTCGCTGGCTGGCCGTCCAGCCGCACCGCACGCCTGCAGCTGGTGGGAGCGGCGGGTCACGACACGGTCCTGGCAGCGCGCTCGGCCTTCCCCGAAGTACCCGTGCACACCGCCGAGCACCTCGCCAAGCGCTACGGGGGCGAGGCGCGGGCCCTCATGGCGATGATCCAACGTGACCCGACCCTGGCCGAGACCTTGGTGCCCGGGTTGGACTACGTCGAGGCAGAGGTGCTCTTCGCCGCCCGCTACGAGATGGCCAACAGCGTCTGCGACGTCCTGTCACGTCGCACCAGGGCCCGCATCTTCGGCCGAGACGACTCACTCGACGCCGCCCGCCGCACCGCGGAGCTCATGGCGGCCGAACTCGGCTGGGACGACGACCGCGTGGAGGAAGAGGTGGAGCAGTACCGGATGCTCGTGCTCGAGGAGCGTGCAGCAGCAGGACTGCCCGAGACCCACCTCCCCACCACGGTCGGAGCTGTAGCGTCCCGGGGATGACGAGCGATTCGGGCATTCCACGCATCGATCCGGGGCCGGGCGCCCCGACACCACCGATCGGCATCGCAGGAGGCGCACCGGATGCATCCACCAGGACCGACGCTGTGGCCGTCGGGATCCCGGATGCAGTGCTGGAACGCCTGAGGGCGGCCGGGGCGGCCGTTTCGGTCGAGCAGGGGGCACTCGCCGAGGCGGGGCGGGACTGGTGGCCCCTGGCGATGACCTGGGCGACGGAGGGCATCGTGCCGGCGCGAGCCGGCGCGCTCGTGGCACCGGAGTCGGCCGAGCAGGTGCCCGAGATCCTCGCCGTGTGCAACGAGAACCGGATCCCCGTCACCGCGTCCGCCGGTCGTTCAGGGGTGCTCGGTGGATCCGTGCCTCTCTTCGGGGGCGTGCAACTGGACCTCTGCGGACTGGCCGGGATCGCCGGGGTGGACGACACGTCGCTGGTCGTGGACGTCGGTGCGGGGACCTTCGGGGACCGCTTCGAGGACGAACTGCGCGACTCCCACGGGCTCACCTGCGGGCACTGGCCCCAGTCGATGGTGCTCTCCACGGTCGGTGGTTGGTTGGCCTGCCGCGGAGCCGGGCAGCTCTCCACCCGCTACGGCAAGATCGAGGACATGGTCGTGGGCCTCGACGTGGCCCTCGCCGACGGCACGACGATCACCACCGGCGGCGCACCCAGGCAGGCCACGGGGCCCGACCTGAACCAGTTGTTCGTGGGCTCCGAGGGAACCCTGGGTGTGATCACCTCAGCGAGGCTCCGGGTGCACCCCGCCCCCGCAGCCACCGCGCGGGGCGCCTGGGCCTTCGAGGGGTTCCCCGACGGACTGGACTTCTGCCGGCGGATCCTGCGCAGGGGCGCCACCCCGGCGGTGCTGCGCCTCTACGACGGCGTCGAGTCCGACCGCAACTACCACCTGGGCACGGACCGCTCGGTGGTGCTCGTGCTCGACGAAGGCGACGAGATCCTCGTCGAGGCGTCCCTTGCGGTGGCCCGCGACGAGGCACGCAACCTGGACGGCGCGCCTGCGGAACGACTCGACGACTCGGTGCTCGACCACTGGATCGCCAAGCGCAACGACGTGAGCCAGCTGGAACCGCTCGTGCAGGGGGGAATCGTCGTGGACACGATGGAGGTCTCCGGCCGGTGGTCGGTGCTCCCCGGGGCCTACCGGTCGGCCATCGACGCGATGTCGGCCGTTCCGGGCTGTCTCGCCGCATCCGCGCACGCCTCGCACAGCTACGGCGACGGGGCATGCCTCTACTTCACCTTCGCCGGCAAGGTCGAGGGTGACGACAACTCGCTGGAGGCCCGTGCGGCCCTGCACCGGGCGATGTGGGCCGCCGGCCAGGAGGCGACCCTGGCTGCCGGGTGTGCCGTGTCGCACCACCACGGCATCGGCCTGCACCGTGGGGCCTGGCTGCGCGGGGCGATGGGCCACTCCCACGACGTGCTCGCCGCCCTGAAGACCGCACTCGACCCCAACGGGATCCTCAACCCGGGCAAGCTCGGGCTCCCGTCACCATTCGGGTCCGCCGACCTTCCACGCTGAGCAGCGCGCCGCCCGCGCGACGAAAGGGTGCCACCCGGGTGCCGTGTCCTCCGGCGGTCAGGAAAGGGTCACGGTGTCGCCCCCGACGATCCTGCCGGGCGTGGCGACGTTCGCGTACATGCCCACGAGCTGGTCGAGGTCCGACACCACGTGGCGCAGAACCGCCCGGTCCACGGGAATCGTGGCGTCGACCTCCCGGGTGACCATCACACAGCGCGGACAGCCCGTGACGAGCTCCAGTTCCACCTCACCGACCTGCAGCGTGCGGCCCTCCCAGCCCAGTTCGGGATGGCCCGGCAGGTCTCCGGTGTCGACCAGGATGTTCGGGCGGAAGCGCCGCACGTCGATCGCCGAGTCGGGAAGGGCCTCCTCGAGCGAACGCATTGCCGAGGTGGTCATCACCAGCACCGGATAGGCGTCCAGGTAGGTGCCCGGCGGCGACTCGAACTCCAGGATCTCGGGTGGGAACACCGACAGGTCCGGGAGGGGCTCGTCGGGGGTGCGCCCGAAGATCGAGCGCAACTCCTCGAGCATGTCGTCGCTGTCGGGGGCTCCCCGCCGGTAGTGATCCAGGTCGTCGGCCGGCTGCAACGGCCACAGTGACACCTCGTGGTCCAGCGCGCGGGACAGGACCTCGTTCACATCCGGGTCGGAGCTGCGCACCTCGGTGCCGTCGGGCAGGGTCATCGTGACGCCTGCTCCCGCAGGGGGTTCGACTCCGGCATCGGAGTCGTACCGCGCTGCGAACCGCATCAGGCCGCCGATCTTCTTCGCCCCGCGGATGCCTCCGCGGACCTCGTCCCGCACCGCCCAGCCCCGGTCACCGGCGACTCCCGAGCTGCTGAGAAGGACCTCGTCGAGACGCTCCCCCACCATCGACTTGACCGGGTAGCGCCACAGCGAATCGACGTGCATGGGCGAAGCCTAACGGGGCCCACCGGGTGGCTCACCGGGGGCGAACGGCTCCGGCCGGTCCGGTACCTCGCCGCTGGTCGGCGCAGGTGCGCCTCAGCGGGCCGCTCCGAGGGGGCGGACATCCACCGCCACGTCTCCCTTGCGGCCCTTGGTGATCCGAAAGGCCACCTGGTTGCCCTTGGCGAGGACCTCCTGTGGTTCACCACGGACACCGGACATGTGGACGAACACGTCGTTGCGGCCCTTGACCTTGATGAACCCGAAGCCGCGACGACGCTCGTAGCGCACCACCCGGCCGGTCAGTTCCGCGCCGCCCGAGCGGCCGGGCCGCCCGGCGTCCCGCTGCGGGGTGTGCCTCGGGCGCGAACCGTGGCTCGCCTCACCGGAGGTGTGCCGCCTCCCGGATCCCACCTCAGCTGCATGCCCTGCATCCGAGGACGCATGGGTGGCCCCGCTCGCAGCCGGCTCGCCACCCCCGGTGTCGACGCCGCGTGCTGTTCCACCGCTGGGTGTGCGGGTCCGGTCCCGGGAGTCCCGCTTCGTGGGAGGCAGGTCGCGCACCACCTCGATGTCGGCTTCACCGACACCTCGGCCGAGGCCCAACTCTCGCTGCATGCGCTCGGCGTCCCGCTTCGCCGCGGGGTCGACCAGTGACAGCACGACTCCTGACGCCCCCGCACGAGCGGTACGACCCGAGCGGTGCACGTAGGTCGCGGCGTCCTCGGGTGGGTCGAAGTGAACCACCCCGGCGACGTCGTCGACGTGGATCCCGCGGGCCGCAACATCGGTGGCCACCAGGGCCTTGACCCGACCGCTGGCGAACGACTCGAGGGCGCGTGTCCGCTGGTTCTGGCTCCGCCCGCCGTGGATCGGCGCCGCCTTCACGCCATGGCGGTCGAGCTGGCGTGTGAGGCGGTCCGCACCGTGACGGGTGCGTGTGAACACGATCGTGGATCCCGCCGTGTCGACGAACTGGGCGACATGCGGAACTCGGTCCGACCGCTCGACACTCCAGAACAGGTGGTGGGCCAGGGTCATGTCGGGCTCGGTGGAGCCCACCTCGTGCCTGACGGGTTCACGCTGGAAGTCCTTGGTCAGCTTCGACACCGGCCCGTCCAGGGTGGCGGAGAAGAGCTGCACCTGGCGGTCGCTCGAGGTGGCACCCACGAGGCGCCGTACAGCAGGGAGGAAGCCCATGTCGGCCATGCGGTCGGCCTCGTCGACGACGACCTGCTCGACGTCGGCCAGCGAGAGTGCCTCCATCTGCAACAGGTCCTCGAGCCTTCCGGGACACGCCACGACCAGCGACGCGCCACGCTGGAGCGCCTTGTGCTGGTTTCCGTAGCCCACACCTCCGTACACCACCGCGACGCTGTGGCCCATCGCCCCGGCCAGGGGCCTGAGCTCGTCACCGATCTGCTCGGCGAGCTCGCGGGTGGGTGAGAGGATCAGCGCGCTCGGGCGCCGCCGGGTCCCCTTGTCCATGCGGGCCACCACGGGAATGCCGAAGGCCAGGGTCTTGCCCGAACCGGTGGGGGCACGCCCGAGTATGTCGCGCCCGTCGAGGGCGTCGGACAACACCGCGGCCTGGATCGGGAACGGCTCGGTTATGCCGCGCTGGGCGAGCTGCTCGACGATCGGCCCGGGCGCGCCGAGATCGGCAAATGAGGGGGTTGGTGATGACATCCTGGTCCTTCTCGTTGCCGCGTTCGGCAACACTGCTTGCTCGACAACGCCCTCGAGCAGCGGAACCTGCTCGGTTCCGGCACCACTGCATGGCGCCCCGAACCGGGTTCCCAGACCGAAGAATCGGGCGGCGAGGCCACAACGGCGATCGCCCGTCCCACATCGCGAGACCCGGGCAGCACTTCTGCCCGTCACCCCAGCGTAGCCGTTGGGGGCCCCACATTCGCGAAGCCCCCACCCCGATGGAACCGCGGCAGAGCGCGGCGGAACTGTGAGAGCCCGCCACGGCGCGCGAACCTTGGGCTGTGAGATCCCGAGCAGCGGTGGACGAGGCGCTCCCCGACAGTGTCGAGGACACGGCGCCGGGGAACCCGAGGTGACTGCGCAACAGGCCATGTGGCGCGGCGTGGTCACCGCCCTCGTGGTGGCCCTCCCGGTGGCGGTGTTCAACCAGCTCCTCGTGGCCGGTGGGGACATCGACGGCGACTCCCCGGCGGTGCTGGTGTTCTGGCTGCTGATCCTCTTCGGCGCGGCTGCGGGCGGTTGGGGGGTGATCCGGCTGTGCCCGGACGCCGGGCTCCCGAGAGCCGCTGCCTCGGGAGCCATCACGTACCTGATCGTGCAGGCCATCGGGGTCGTCGCTCGCACCGTCAGGGGCGAGGAGATCTCCTGGCTCGCCTATCCGCTGCTGTTGTTGCTGATGGCGACCGCCGCGATGCTGGGCGGCATGTTCGGCCGCTACTGGCAGCGCGGCGACTACGGTTCGGACTCAGCGGAGAACTGACCGTGACGCCGGTCGTGCCGAGTGAGCGGGAGTGAACTGAATTGCCAATCCTCGTCATCGACCTCGGAACCTCCAGCGTGCGCGCCACGGTCCTCGACGACCGGGCGGGGGTGATCGGGGAACGCTCGCGCCGGACACTCCCCCAGACCCCCGCGGAGGGGCTCGTCGAGTTCGACGCCACACGGTATGTGTCGGCTGCGCTGGACTGCGCCCGGGAGGTGCTGGCACAGCACGGCCCGGTCGAGTCGGTGGGCGTGGCCAGCCAGCGTGCGACCACGATCGTGTGGGACCGATCCAGCGGCGAGCCGGTCGCACCGGCACAGGGTTGGCAGGACCTGCGAACCGTCGGCGACTGCCTGGTCCTGGCGGCCGAGGGGATCCGCCTCGCGCCCAACCAGTCCGCCACGAAGCTCGCGAACATCCTCGACGCGGTCGATCCCGACCGCAGCCGCGACCTGTGCTTCGGAACCCCCGACAGCTGGCTCATCTGGAAGCTCACCGAGGGCTCCAGCCACGTGAGCGACCTCTCCAACGCCGGCATCTGGGGGCTGCTCACACCCGATGGCACGGGATTCGACGAGTCGGTGCTCGAACGGCTGCGCATACCCCGAGGGATGCTCCCACGGATCGTGGACAGCACCGGCGACGTCGCCGAGGCCACAGCATTGGACGGGGCACCGGTGATCCGCGGCATCGCCGGGGACCAACAGGCCTCGCTGATCGGCCAGGGTTGTGTCCGCCCGGGTGAGGTCAAGGCGACCTTCGGCACAGGAGGGATGCTGGATGTTTGCCTGGGCCCGACGCGGCCCGAGTTCGACCGTCGGGGAGGTTCCGGGTGCTTCCCGCTGGTGGCGTGGCGTGATGCCTCGGGCATCACCTGGGGCACCGAGGCGGTGATGCTCTCCGCCGGCACCAACGTCGAGTGGCTGGTCGAGGACATGGGACTGATCGACTCCCCGGCCGCATCGGAGGCCATGGCACAGCAGGTGGAATCCACCGACGGGGTCACCTACGTCCCCGCACTGTTGGGCCTCGGCACACCGCACTGGGACTACGGGGCACGCGGTGCGATCCTCGGCGCCACCCGGGGCACCACCGCGGCCCACGTCGTGCGCGCGGTGCTGCAGGGCGTCGCACACCGGGGAGCCGACCTGCTCGAGGCGGCCCGGGACGACTCGGGCCTCGCGCTGGACCGCCTGCGGATCGACGGGGGCATGGCGACGAACCACCTGTTCGCCCAGTTGGTGGCCGACGCCACGGGAGTGCCCGTTGAGGTGTCGCCGCTCAAGGAGGCGACCACGCTCGGCGCCGGCTACCTGGCGGGACTCGCAACGGGCGCATGGGCGGGCTGGGACGACGTGGCGGCGGCCTGGTCGCCGGCCGAGGTGCTCGAACCCTCCCTCACGGACTCCGAGCGCAGCACCGAGCGCGACCGCTGGGCCGAAGCCGTACGGCGGGCAGGACACTGGCACGAGGACCTCTCCGCGCTCGATTTCTGACCGCTCGGAGTGCACACGCGAGCCGGCGGTGCCACCGCCGGTACCGCTCGCTGCCGGTGGCGCGGCTGGCGGTGTGGCACACTCTGGGCGCCGGTGAGCCGCCCGGGTGACCGCGTTCCGGGACCTTCCCGGACCGAGGAAGGTCGGGACTCCGCAGGGCAAGGTGCTGGCGAGAGCCAGGTCGGAGCGATCTGACGGTACAGGGCAACAGAGAGCAGACCGCCGATGGCGGCCCCCGGGCCGCACAGGCAAGGGTGAAACGGTGCGGTAAGAGCGCACCAGCGTCGGGGGCGACCCCGGCGGCTGGGCAACCCCCACCCGGAGCAAGGCCGAGCAGAGGGCACGGGCGGCCCGTCCGCCACGGGAGACCGTGGCACCCCTCGGGTAGGCCGCAGAGATGGATGGTCACCGAACCGGAGCTCCGCAAGGAACCGGGGAACAGAATCCCGCCTACAGGGCGACTCACCGGCACGACGACACATGGCGAGGCGCTGCCCCGCACCCCCGGCGGCGGGCTGCCGGAACCGACGCAGCGGTTCGCCCCACCGCCCCCGGAATGGGAAGGTGGACCCGCTGTGAGACCACTCCTCGCCCACTCGCCGGAACCGCGGTCGCCGACGCCCCGGCGCGGTCGGTCAGGTGCCTGGGTGCTCGCCGCCCTCGCGTTCGTCTCGGCGGCGTGCGGTTCGAGTGGGGTTCCCACCGACTCCGCCTTCGCGACACCGGCCGGCGCCCACTTCACCCTCGTGGACACCGACGCAGATGTGAACAACCCCACCGACGTGCACGCCGTGGGCGATTCCCTGCTGGTCACCCAACGAGGCGGCAGGCTCGTGGAGCTGCAGCGCGGCCTCGACGGGGACTACGAGGTGGTCGGCACGCCGGTCGACCTGAGCGCACAGGTCGTCACGACTGCGGCCGAACAGGGTCTGCTCGGCGTGACCACGGATTCGCCGCGGCGCCACCTCTACCTCAACCACACCCGGGCCGGGGATGGGGCGACCGTGGTGCTCGAGATGAGTCTGTCGGGCCAGCCCGGACCGCTCGAGGCAACTGGGCCCAGGGAACTCCTGGTGCTGCCTCAGCCACATGACAACCACAACGGAGGTGACCTCCTCTGGGGCCCCGACGACATGCTGTGGGTCGCCACCGGGGACGGCGGAGGTGCCGGCGATCCCGACGGACGGGCCCAGCGTCCGAGCGACCCCCTGGGCAAGATCCTGAGGCTCGACCCCGGCCTTCCCGGATCCGGCACCCAGCTCGCACCCCGCGACAACCCCCATGTCGAAGCAGGATCGACGGAACCCGCGGGGGCCAACCCGCTGGTGTGGGCTCGTGGCTTGCGAAACCCGTGGCGGATCAGCTTCGACGAGGCAACCGGTGATCTGTGGGTTGCCGACGTGGGGCAGGGACACGCCGAGGAGGTGAGCGTCCTACGAGCCTCCGATGACACCGGCCGTGGGGCCAACCTCGGTTGGGACATCCTCGAGGGCACCCGGGAGTTCGATGCAACGGGTCCGCGGTCCGGCTGGGCGGAGGCCGAAGGGCAGCTGCTGGATCCGGTCCTCACATATGGACACGATGATGGCTGTGCGGTCGTGGGCGGCTTCGTCTACCGCGGATCCGACATGCCCGCGATCGAGGGGCACTACCTCTTCAGCGACTTCTGCACGAGCCGGGTGTGGGCCCTCACCCCGGACGGGGAGGTGTTGGACCTGGGGGTCTCGGGAGCTTCGGTGGTGTCGCTCAACCCCGACGAGACCGGTGAGCCCCTGCTGGTCGACTCACGGGGCATCTCCCGGCTGACCGGCGGGTAGCTCGCGATCGGCCGACGCGGGGATCCCGGACTCCGGTAGCGTCCAGGGGAAACGGGAGGGGGAGGACCGCCATGGGACACCCGGAGTCACGGCGCTCGGGGCGCAGGCCGGCCAGCCGAACGGCCTTGGCGATCGTGGGACTCATCGCGCTCGTCGGTCTCGGCTCCGGCTGCGTGACGAGCCCGCCGCACGACATCACCGCGCCCGGCACCTACACGATCGACTTCTCTGCGCCGACGCTGTGGAATCCGCAGGGGTTCTCCCCGGCGAGCCAGGTCGTCGTGTGCATCGACAGGGCGATGGCGCTCGGCTTCTCCAGCGACACGAACCTCTACGAGGCCAAGGTGGAGTGGTCGGACGGCACCCACCACTTCCCCACCCCTGTACTGCAGCCGGGATGTGGACTGCTCAGGCTGGTGGTGCCCTGTTGCTACGTACCACCCAGTGTCGAGGTGACCCTCTCGGAGCTCTGAGGGGACACCGCCGACACGGGCCCGGCGGCTCGCGGGCCGGGTGCATCACGGGCCTCGGGCGACCTTCGGCGTCACAGCACATCGATATGGTGCCTACATGGCCCGCTTCGTCCACACGGCCGACTGGCAGCTCGGCATGACCCGGCACTTCCTCGATGACGATGCCCAGCCGCGCTTCAGTGGTGCACGCATCGACGTGATCAGCTCGATCGGGCGGCTCGCTGGCGAACACGGATGCGACTTCGTGGTCGTCGGCGGTGACGTGTTCGAGACGAACTACGTCGATCTCCAGGTGGTCATCCGGGCCCTCGACGCGATGGGTTCCACACCCGAGGTGCGGTTCTACCTGCTCCCGGGCAACCACGATCCGTTGGATGCTGCATCGGTCTTCGACTCACCGACCTTCGAGGAGCACGCTCCGCCCAACGTGGTGGTTCTACGTGACAGCGAGCCGGTCAGGGACCCGAGCGGCATCGAGGTCGTCGGGGCGCCGTGGCGCACGAAGCGGCCCCTGGAGGACCTCGTGGGCACCGTGCTCGCATCGTTGCCTCCCGACGGTGCGCCGCGGGTGGTGGTCGGCCACGGAGCCGTCGACACCCTCTCGCCCGACCCGGAGGATCCGGCACTCGTACGCGTCGCCGATGCCGAAGCCGCAATCGCCGAGGGCCGGGCGAGCTACGTGGCCCTCGGCGACCGGCATTCGAGCACCGAGGTGGGGGAATCAGGCCGGATCATGTACTCCGGGGCTCCGGAACCCACCGACTACGACGAGGTCGAACCCGGAAACGTGATCGTGGTCGAGCTCGATGAGGACCGCATCGGCACCCAGAGGCACCGCGTGGCGACCTGGAGCTTCGAACGCCGGCACTTCGAGGTGACATGCCGCGAGGACTGCGACGAGGTCGTCGCCTTCATCGATTCGTTGCCCGACAAGCAGCGCAGCATCGTGAAGCTGTCCCTCGTGGGTCAGCTCTCCCTCGAGGTCCATGCCGACCTCGAGCGCAGGCTCGAGGACCGGGCTGCCCTGCTCGGCGCACTCGAGATGTGGCAGCGGCACAGCGACCTGGTGACCGTTCCCGATGATGCCGACCTCGGCGTGCTCGACCTGGGCGGCTACGCGCTCACCGCCACCGAGGACCTGCGGGCCATGGCCCAGGACACCGACGACCCCGACACCGCCGCGTGCGCAGGGGAGGCGCTGCGTCTGCTGTACCGACTCGCTTCGTCGCCGGCGGGCACGACAGGGGGGCCGCGTTGAGGATCCACCGGCTACGCATGTCGGAGTTCCGGGGTGTGAGCGAGCGCGAGGTCGACTTCGACGCCTGCGGCGTCACCGTCGTCGAGGGGCCCAATGAGGCGGGGAAGTCCTCCATCGCCGAGGCGATCCATCTGGTCCTGGAGGAGCGACACGACACCACCAAGCGATCCGTGAGGGCGGTCAAGCCCGTAGGACGCGACGTCGGTACCGAGGTCGAGATCGAGCTGAGCACCGGGCCCTACCGGCTGTGCTGCACGAAGCGTTGGTTCTCGCGCCCAGCCACCGAGTTGCGGGTGCTCGAGCCCGCCCCGGAGCAGCTCAGCGGCCGTGAGGCGCACGAGCGGCTGCGGTCAATCCTCGAGGAGCACCTCGATGAAGCCCTCTGGCGCGCCCTTTGGGTGGACCAGGGAGGCGAGGTCACCCAGGCGAGCCTCGATGGCGGCTCACTCGGCAGGGCCCTCGACGTTGCCGCGGGTGGTTCCGCGGCCCGGGAACTCCACGACGACCTGTTCGAACGGATCGTGCAGGAACGCAACAAGTACTGGACCGCCACCGGAAAGCTCCTGCGCGAGCACACCGACGCACGCGCAGCACTCGACCGAGCCACTGAACGGGTCGAGGGCCTCCGGGCCCGGGTCGCGGAGCTCGAGGAGGATGCGGAGAGGGTCGAACGGCTGGGCCGTGAACTCGCCCAGAAGCGCGAGACACGCCTTTCGCACCGCTCGCGCCTGACCGAGATGCGCGAACGCGCGAACCGGGTGCGCGAACGGGCCCGGAACGTGGAACGCCTGGAGGCGAACCTGCGCGAGGCCGACGTCGCAGCCAAGCTGGCCGCCCACGGGGCCGAGGCCCGACGAACGCTTCTCAACAGGGTCGAATCACTCGCAACCGGCCTCGCCGGGCACGAGTCGCGCCTGGAGTCGGAGCAACGGGTCGAGTCCCAGCTCGCCACACGACTCGAGGAGCTGAACCGCGAACTGCAGGAGGCCAAGCAGGCCACCACCGCGGCTGAAACGGCACACGCGGCCGCCCTCGCGGACCTCACCCACCTGGGCGAGCTCGCCGAGTTGGAACAGGACCGCCGGCGCCTCGAACGCGTCCAGCGCCAACTGGAGGCCCGCCGGGATGCCCTCGAGGTCATCGAGTCCAATGCGGTGACCGCCGAGGCCTTCGAGGAGGTCGACACCGCCCACCAGGAGGTGCTGGCCGCCCGGGCCCGCGTCGAGGCGGGAGCCGCGACGGTTGACATCGAGGCCTTGTCGGAGCTGACCCTGGTGGTGGACGACAGCGAGGAGACCCTCGCCGAGGCCGACCGGCACGGCCTCGTGGTCTCGGGCACCAGCCGCATCGTGTTGCCGGGGACCCTCTCGCTCACCGTCTCGGCCGGCGGCGACGTGGCAAGGCTCGCCGAGGGCCTGCGCGACGCCGAGGAACAGCTGCAGTCGATCTGTGCGCGCCACGGCGTGGCGGACCGTCAGGACGCCGCTGCGGCCCGTGAGGCACGCCGGGACGCGCTCCGTGCACGCGAGGAGGCCGACCAGCTGCTCACGGTGGACCTGGCCGGGTCGGCCCCGGAGGAACTGGAGGGCCGCATCGCGCGCCTGGCCCAGCGTGTCGAGACCTTCGCCTCGACCAGGGACTGCGAGGCACCCCTGCCCAACAACCGCGATGAGGCCGAGGAGCGGGTCAGCGACGCCACCGAGGCATCGAGGGCCGCCCGGGACGTCCTCGAACGAGTCGAGACCCACCGCGACAACGCGGCGGCCGAACTGGCTGCACACCGGCAGTCGATGGCGCGCACCGCCGAGGCGGTCGAACGCACCGAGGCCGACCTGGCCGCAGCTCGTGAGGCCCTGGAGGAGTCGAGGTGTGAGAGCACCGACGACCACCTCGAACGAGCACGCGAGGATGCAGAGCGGCTGCGACTCGCAGCCTCGGAGGAGCTGCACGAAGCCCGAGTCGCCCTGGCTGAAGACGACCCTGAGACCATCGAGTTGGAACTGGAGAACGCCGAGGCACTCGAGAGCCGCCTCGGTGCCGACATCGACGACCTGGAAGGGGAACTGAGGGACCTGCGCACCAAGATCCGCGTCAGGGGCGGTGAGGGGCTCACGGGCCAGCTCGACGGCGCACTCACCGAGCAGTCCCACCACAGGGAGCGTGTCGAGCGGATCATGGCCCGCGCCGAGGCAGCCAGGCTCCTCCACGATGCCTTCCTCAAGCGCAGGAACGAGGCCCACGAACGCTACGTGGCACCGTTCCGCGAACGCATCGAACGCCTGGGGCGCCTGGTGCACGGACCGGGCTTCGAGGTGGGGATCGACTCCGAGCTGAGGATCAACCGCCGGACACTCGATGGCACGACCATCGAGTTCGACCAGCTCAGCATCGGGGCGAAGGAGCAGCTTGGGATCATCTCCCGGCTGGCCGCCGCATCCATCGCTGCTGTCGATGGTGGGGCGCCGGTCATCTTCGACGACGCCCTCGGCTGGAGCGACCCGGACCGTCTCCGGAGCATGGGTGCGGTGATCGCCGCTGCTGCGAGGGAATGCCAGGTGATCGTGTTCACCTGCACACCGGGACGTTACGAACACGTCGGCAACGCGAGCGTCGTACGGGTCTGACACGGGTCGGTTCCACGACCCCTCCGGTACGCTCGGGCCGTGGAACGCGTCGATGACCAACTGATCACCGAGCTGGCCCGACACGAACCCCGTTCCACCCTCGCCATCGGGGCAGTCCTTGCAGCCGGGCACCCACGCGACGCCCGGGTCGTCAGGTACGGCGGCTCCCTCTGCGTGATCGTGCGCCGGGAACCCCTGGTCTGGCTCGGATACCCCCGACTCGCCGACCCACGCGACGCCCCCGGGCTCGCACGAGCGATCGAGGCGACTCCGGTCGTGGGACTGGACGGCCACCCCGAGGACGTCGACCCACTCCTTGAACACATGCAACGGGCCGGTGAGACGGAGCACTTCGTTCGGGTGGTCACACCGGCAGAGCAGTGCGGATGGGCACCCAGTGGCAGCGAGACCCGCCTCGCAACGATCCTCGACCTGGATGCCCTCGAGGCTGTCTTCGCCGGGTACGAGGTGGTCTTCGTCACCGGGAAGAAGGCGCGCCGGGTCTACCTACGGCGCTGCATACAACAGCGCGGTGCCGTGGTGCACGACGGCGAGCGGGGTGTCGACGCAGCGGTTCTGACCTCGGGACCGACACCCAACTTCATGATCCTCGAGCACCTGCGCGTGATGCCCGAGGCCCGCGGCCAGGGCATCAGCTGGATGCTGGTCTCCAGGGTCGTGGAGATGGCCCAGGCCTACGGCGTGGGGCTGCTCGGCAGCGTCGTCGAGGGCAACCCCATGTCGATCCCCCAGGACCAGGGATGGCTGGAACAGCAGACCTCGGTGAACCTGCGGCTGCCCGACAGGTTCCCGGGTGAACGACGCTTCAGGCGGACAGCACACAGGCTCGCTAGACGGCGCAGGCGGTGAGCAACCGCGTACAACACATTCCCCAGCACAGCCGCGAACACCGGTGCGGACGCGGACCGACCGTCGACACTGGTGGTGGGGGTGCTCAACCCAAGAAGTCGAGTCGCCCGAGCCCGCAGTGAAGACGGCCAGTTCAGAATCGGGACCGGCGCCGCAGCACCGGTCAGGGGATCAGCGGTAGCCGCCGCCGTGGTGGCCGCCGCGACCCTTCATGAGGCCCTTGACCTCGGCGCGGGACTCGATCTTCGGCGCTGCGTAGTCCATTTCGGCCTCCAGATGACCTCGAACCCGGTACGGGCCCTTCCTCTTGTTGCGGATCCGGTCAATCTAGCCGCAATCCCACCAGCCCACAAGGTCTTCCCGACCCATTCACAAGGTCTTCCCTACCTGCTCCGAAGGGTTGAATCACCCAGTCGACTCCCGGGAGAACCGACTACCGCAGCAGTCCGACCAGGCGCCTCGCGTGGAGGCGCAGTGCCATCAACCTGGAGCGTCGCAGTTGCCGCGTCCGCCCCTGGTGCCTCACGACCCGAACCGGCCCGATCAGCAGGGACGCGTCCACCGGCGCATCGGTGTGTTCGCTGCCGTCACCACGCAGCAGCCAACGGTCGCCACGCAGCCGGGCGATCACGCGGTGCACCGTGAGCTCGCCCCGGGCGTCCACGAAGGCCCAGACCTCCCCCCATCTCGGACGTCGAATGGCCGTGACCAGGCCCTCCGAGGGAGCCTCGATCGTCGGAAGCATCGAGGTGCCCTCGAGGGGCACCCACAGCTCCGCGGAGCGAGCCCGTGCCCTCAACAGGTGGGCTGCCGCCTCTGGCGATGCACCGGTACCCTGCTCAGCCATGGGAGACCCCCCGCCGGAGACCCACCTGGACGTCGCAGGGCTCGACCTGGTCGTGCGCGCCCAGTCCGAGGACGACCTGGCACTGCTCACCAAGGTGCTCGGACGGCGCCAGTTCGATCCGGGGCGAACCAGCGAACCCCTGGTGCTCACCACGGCCCCGGTGGGACCCGCCGTGCCCGAGCGCGAGCCGGACTTCGCGGGCCCCTACGGGGACCACTGGTACGGCCCCGAAGGGGCCCATTTCAGGCACCACTGGGGGCTCACCGCATCGGTCGGCCCCAACGGGGCCGTCCTGGGAGGTCCCGCCGAGGGCTACCGGCGCTGGGTTGCGGTTCGCAACAGCATGCTGTTCGTGCTCGCCCACCTCTACCTCCGCGATCGGGGCCGCCCCGGGCGGCGTCGTGTCGAGGAGGGCGCCGGTGCAACACCGCGCTACCTGCTCCACGCCGCGGCGATCCGGCTCGACCGCGGCGGCGACGGCCCCGCTCGGTGCGCACTGGTCGTGGGCGACAGCGGGCAGGGCAAGTCGACGCTCACCTACGCAGCGATCATTGCGGGCCGCCAGGTGATGGCCGACGACATGGTCGTGGTGCACCCCGAGGGTGACCACGTGGTGGCGAGGGGCGTGCCCCGCGTGCTCACGGTTCCCTCCGAGGTTCTCCCCGAACGCGCTGCCGACACCGAGGTGCTGCCGGGTGATGACCGACAGCGAATCGAGCTGGAGGGCCACGTGTTGCAGCCCGATCCGGCGAGGATCACCGCGGTGGTGATCTGCGGGCACGACAGCGGACCCGGCCGGCTCCTCCCCGCCGCAGGTGCCGACGCCCTGGACCTGCTGGTGTCCGCATTCGTACTCTCCGCACTTCCCGCCCCACTGGCCTCGTGGTTCCCGACCGCGGCGAAGCTCGCGAATGGGCCGGTGGCCGAGCTCCGGCTGGCCTGCGATGCCGACCAGCGGCTCCGACGGGCAGCCGAGATGCTCGGCGAGCTCGAGTCCGGCCATCAGCTGCAGCGGCTCTCGCCGGCCACGTAGCGCAGGTAGTCGTCCAGGCCACGCTGCGATCCGCCGTGCCCCACGGTCTCCCAGTGCAACGCGCCTCCTTCCGACACGAGGGTGCGCATCCCCAGGCGACTCCTCACCGCAACCGTGAGGCGCTCGAGGAACGCCGCAGCGCTCGAGCGCAGGTCCCGGCGCCCGGAGGAGACCAGTGCGCCGGGGTGAAGGGGCCTGCGCACACCACGAACGAGGGCCCAGATCCCGTCGACGAAGCGGTTCAGCACGATCCACCCCGGATGCCCGCAGATCCTGCGGGCGTCCGATGTGCCCCCGGTGGGTGAGGGAAGCGGCCCGAACCATCGCACCGCCCGGTCCAGCACCGGGGCGGCCAGGCGTGCACATCCGGCCCGGGCCAGGGCTGCCCGCGCCTCGTCGGGTTCGACGCGTGCGCCTGCCAGGTGCACGTCGCGCAGGAGGCGCAGGCTGCGTGCCCCGGCAAGTCCCGCATGGCAGCACAGGTGCACGAACGCATCCGCTGCGGCCAGGGTCGCCACGCCCGGAATCCCCATGCCGTCGGGTCGGGCCCTGTCCAGCAGTGCCTCGGTGTCGATGCACAGGTCGCGCCGCTGGTCCGCCAGGGCAACCAGGTTCCAGTGCAGATCCAGCACCACCGAGCCGTCGTCCAGGGGGATCTCGGCCACACCCAGGTCGATGAACCCGCCCCAGTTGTGGTTGCGGTGCTCGAAGCCCGCTTCGACCAGCGCCTCACAGGCCGCTGGCAGGTCACACCGCCCGATCAGCACGTCGAGGTCCTCGTAGGTCCTCGACACCTGTCCGGCCGGCCACATTGAGGCCACGGCCGGGCCCTTGACCACCACCCAGCGAACCCCGCGCGCATCCAGCACCCGGGCAACCGTTCGCAGCGCCCGGGCGGCCTGAAGGTGTGACAGCCGTGCCCTGTCGGCCGCGGTGGCCACCGCGGCTGGCAGTTCGACCCCGCGTGCCTCGAATGCCACTGCGAGCACACCCAGCACCTCTTCGCGCTCGGCCACCTCGACGAGGTCCTCGACATCGGCTCCGTCACCGATCGATGGTCCGGGAACCGAGCAGCCACGGGGGTCGCGCACCGCGTCGGCAAGCGTGCGCACCATGTGCCGCTCGCGCCCACGGGCAGTAACGGCTCCTCTCGACACGCCCAGGATCGTATCGGCCCGCAGCGCCGATAGGCTCGGGTGCGATGGGAAACTCCGGGATGTCATACACCCATGCAGCAGGGCTCACCTGGGACCGTGTGGAGGACCGGGTGGTCGTCCTCGACACCAGCGGTTCGGAGATGATCACGCTCAATCCTGTCGCGAGCATGCTGTGGCCACGCCTGGTTCCACGTGCCAGCGCGGACGACCTCGTGCAGGTGTTGTCAGAGGAGTTCTCCACGGTGCCGGAACAACAGATCCGCGATGACGTGGCCGCCTTCATCGAGGAACTCCTGGGCGAGGGCCTGCTCGAGGTCTCCCGGGACGAGTGACGCCGGGGCGCACGCCCACGGCTCGGCCCGCACCCTGGCAACCGAGGACGGTTGGATGCTCGAAATCCGAGGAGTGAGCCGGAGCTACCGTCCGCCGACCGGCTTCATGAGGGCGTTGTTGCGCTCAGCGGTGACCACCGAGGTCCGCGCGCTCGACGACGTCACCCTGTGTGCCGAGCCCGGCCGCATCCACGGCCTCGTGGGTCCCAACGGAGCGGGCAAGACCACGCTGATCAGGATCGTGAGCGGACTCCTGAGCCCCGATTCCGGAACGGTCTCCCTCGACGGGGTCGACCCGAGCAGCGACCGTCGTGCAGCTGGCAGGCGGCTCGGGCTCGTGCTGGCCGACGACCGCTCGCTGTACTGGCGGCTCACGGGTCGCCAGAACCTCGAGTTCCACGGCACCCTCCACGGGCTCACGACCGAACAGGCGCGGTCGCGCTCCGAGGAGCTGCTCGAGCAGTTCGGACTCGCCGAGGTGGACAGGCTGGTCTTCGGGTATTCCACGGGCATGCGCGCCAAGCTCGGGATCGCACGTGCACTGGTGCACGAACCGGCCGTGGTCGTGCTCGACGAGCCCACCAGGAGCCTCGACCCCGTCGCCGCCAACGAGGTGTGCGGCCTGCTCCGCCAGCTCGCCGACGACGGACACACCGTCGTGTTGTCCTCGCACCGCCTCGAGGAACTGGAGCGCACCGCCCACGACGTCTCGGTGTTGATCGACGGACACATCCGCTTCAGCGGCGAGATGGACAGCCTGCGCTCCGAGGGTTCGACGGTGGCCTCGAAGCTGGAGTCGATGCTGCTCGAGGACATGCGCCCCGACTACGAGCGCGGGGAGGGCCCCCGGTGAGGATCGTCCTCGCCATCCTGCGCCGTGACTGGGCGATCGAACGCACCTACCAGATGCGCCTGGCGCTGCAGTTCGTGGACATGGCGGTCATCGCCATCGCCATCTACTTCGTGTCGATCATGGTCGAGGAACCGTCCTCACTCGCCGCGTACGGCGGCAACTACTTCGACTTCGCCCTGGTCGGACTGGCGGTCACGTCGTTCGCCGGGGTGGGCCTGGCGTCGTTCGGTGAATCCCTCGCTAGGGAGCAGAACACCGGCACGATCGACCTGCTGTTGGCGTCCCCGGCTCCCATCCCCTCCCTGATGGTCGGGATGTTCGCGCTGCCCTTCGTGCTCGCGACGCTGCAGATCGCCGGCCTGCTGGGCATCGGCATCGGCATCATCGGCAGCGGGATCCCCCTGGGCGGGTTGCTGATGTCGATCCCGGTGCTGTTGTTGACGACCGCCACCTTCGCTGCGGTCGGCGTGGCGATCGGCGGCATGATGCTGTTGGTCAAGCGCGGCGACCCGATCTCAGGGCCGTTCTACCAGGCCAGCATGCTCCTCTCGGGGGTGATCGTCCCGGTGGACCTGCTCCCCCGCTTCCTCGAGGTGATCAGCTGGATGCTTCCCGCCACCTGGGGCATCCGGGCGGTGCGCGAACTGCTCCTCGCCGACGCGGGTTGGCAGGACGTCGCCACCGAAACACTCGTTCTCACCGGTTTCACGGTGGTGATGCTGCCCGCATCGGTGCTCGTGTACCGCTGGTGCCTGCGTGCCGCCGTGAGAACCGGCGTGCTGGGAAGCTACTGAGCCTCTCGGATCATCCGGCTGGTCCAACGGGCCCGTTCCACTTCAGAGGGCCGGCGAAGCACCGATGCATCCACCATGGTCGACACGATCACCAGGGTGTCCAAGCGCAACGAGCACCCACCGGTGCCATGGCGACGCGATGCGCACCCCCTCGTCGAGGAGAAGCCCCGCGCCCTCAGGAGTGAGCGGTGCATCCTCGTCGCACTCGACCCCAGCACCGGCGACTACCGGTTGACGATCACATGAAGCCTCGGGAGCTCGTGCACATGACCGTCACGACTCCCCAGTTCGCGCCGGCCGGCCTGTTCGGAGCGCGGCCGTCAGGCCGGCCGGCGATCCCGACCCCCGTGCGGGCCGCCTGATCCGAGCCCACCAGGTGGGCTGTCTACTCCGGGCCCACCAGGTGGGCTGTCTACTCCGGGCCCACCAGGTGGGCTGTGTCATTGAAGCCCACCAGGGTCGGCCTCGGGCGACCCTCCGGGTCGCTGTCGACCAGGAGCTCGCAGATGGAGGCATTGGACAACCGGAGTCGCCAGGTCACCGAGTCACCGACCCCCATCGCCCAGGTCACCGCTGCCTTGATGGGTGACACGTGGCTGGCCACGACCAGGGTTTCCCCCTGCAACCGGCCGGACCAGTCCTGCAGCGCATCGGCCACGCGCACCGAGACCGAACCGAGTGTCTCCCCACCCGGTGGGGCGAAGCCGGGGTCGCTGCGCCAGCGTGACCACGCCTCCGGGGGTACTTCGGTGAGGGCGATACCGTCCCATTCGCCGTAGTCGAGTTCGATGAAGCGGTCGTCGACCAACGGACCGCCACCCCCGGCCTGATCACCGGTGGTTCCGCCAGCGCGGTCACAGGTCCGCAGGATCGCGGTGGCGGTGTCGACCGCTCGCTCGAGTGGTGACGAAACCACGGTCACCGGCGACCCACCGACGCGCACGGAGATCGCAGCGGCGACCGCTTCGGCCTGGAGGCGGCCCTCCGGGTCCAGGGCCACGTCGTGGCGCCCCGAGAGGAGTCCCCTCGCGTTGGCACTGGTGCGCCCGTGGCGCACCAGCAGCACACGTGTCGGGCCTCGCCCTGCGTTCAGCACCCCGGTGCCTCCTGACCCACCACCGAACGGTCCAGTTGCCCGGTGTGAACGAAGCGGCTGCGGCGTTCGGCATCGTCGAGGCCGAACCGGCGCCAGGCCCACACCGCCAGAGCGATGCCCACGACCTCCAGAACCACCGACCACCAGCCGCGACTCACCTCTGGAGCCGTGTCGGCGCCGAAGGACAGCCCCAGGAAGGGCCACCAGAAGGTCTCCGGCATGTTGAACACCGCGTCCAGCACCAGGTGCAGGTACATCCCGATGGGAAGCCCGAGCCAGCGACGGCGCACGAGGCGACGATGCCGGGTGGCCAACATGACCACCGCCAAGGCCAGCACCGGCGCCAACAGCGTGTGCAACGGGCCGGTTCCGACGGGCAGCTCTCCCACCGGCAGCACCGAGCCGACCATCACCAGGCGATAGTCCAGAGCCGGGCTGCGAAACACCGACCACACGGCAACCCAGGACACCCCGAGGTACCACAGGAACATGGTGGCCGGCTCCTAGCGGGCCAGCAGGCGCCCGCACTCCGGGCAGGACACCTGCGCGTCCGCGGGAGCTCGCTTGATCTGGTCCAGGTCTACGGCGGGCAGGCTCAGGTGGCAGCCCGAGCACCGGCCCCCGGACAGCTGGGCGACGGCCACCCCGCCGAACTGTGCGCGGAGCCGCTCGTAGTCGCTCAGCGCACTGGCGTCCACGTGCGCAACCAGCTCGGCCCGCCGCGCGCTCAGCCCCTCCAGCTCGCCGTTGAGCACCTCGGACGCGGCATCCAGCCGCGCGGTGGCGTTCTCGCGCCGTTCCGCAGCCTCGACCTGGGCGGCCTTGGCCTTCTCCCGCTCGGCATCCAGCGGCTCGAGCTGCTCCATCACGTCGAGTTCCTGGTCCTCCACGTCGCGCCGGTGGCGCTTCAGCGAGTTCAGTTCGCTCTGGAGGTCGGTCAGCTCCTTCGGCGAGCGCACCGTGCCCCCGTACAGGGTCGCCTCCACCTCCTCCATGTGGGAGGTGATCGAGGCCGTCTCGTCCTGGAACCGCTTCACCTCACGCCCCAGGGCGTGACGCTGCTCGTCGATCTTCGCGAGCGAGTCCGCTGCCTGCGCCTCGACCAGCTTGGCCGCATCAACCTCCGCCCGCTCGGGAAGGGTTGCCAACCGATGTCGCAACTGGTCGGCTTCTGTGTCGAGCGCCTGCAAGGCGAGGAGTTCCTGCACCGCCCCATCCAACCCGATGCGCCCTCCCCGCCACAAACACGGCCGGATCGGAGCGCTCAGCCGAGGCTGCCGCCGAAACGCGAGTTGGGTGCCGGGGGAAAGCTGAGCGCCGGAACGCCGCTGTGCACCCGGGTCATGAAGTCCTGCCAGATCTCGGCCGGGTACGAACCGCCGGTGACCCTGATGCCTCCGACGTTGGTCATCTTCACGTTGTTCGAGTCGCGGTTGCCCATCCACACCGCGGTGGCCATGTAGGGCGAGTAGCCCACAAACCATGCGTCGC
>JAMLGJ010000010.1 GCA_023958095.1 Microthrixaceae bacterium | reverse complement strand
GGCCTCGGCTTGAATGTTGCCGCGTCGGGTTCAGGGCGAACCCGCGAGAGGGGGATCCATGTACGTGAGCCGTGTACGACCGCGCGCAGCAATCACAGCCGTTGCGCTGAGCCTTGCCGGAATCGGTGCAGCCTGTGCGCCTCCCCCGACCGGTGGCGGCACGACCACGACCACCACAACGGCGCCGTCGAGCACGACCACGACGACCTCGAGCACCACCACGACCCAGCCGACGACGACGACATCGACCACCACGACGTCAACGACCACCAGCACGACCACGACCTCCACCACCACGACGTCCACGACGACGTCGACCACGACGACCACCACCCAGCCACCGGCGCCGCAGCACCACGCGATCGCGTTGACCTGCCGCACGCCCAACCCACTCGGGGACGCTGCCATCAGCGACCTCGACACCGGGGTGACGATCGACGCTCCCGCATCGGTTGCCCAGGGCGACACCTTCCAGGTCGAGATGACCGCGGACCCGATCGACATCCCCACCACCGGTGGCGGGTTCAACATCAGCTACCTGCGTGACCTGAAGGTCCGCTTCGACGTCCCGGCGGGTTCCACCTTCGTCGGGGCGACGGTCAGCGGTGGCTCCAACCTCGGTTCGGGCACTCCGAGTGTCTCCTCCTCTGGCGGCCAGATCGTGCTCACCGTCCCCGGGCAGCTCGCTCCGGGGACCACCGCAGTGCTGCCCACGGTCACCGCGACACTGCAGGCGACCGGTGCCAGCGGCACCCAGATCCAGGCACGCATGTCGGGCAGCGGCTACTCGGATCCCGCCATCACCTTCACCGCCCGGGTGGCGGTGCTCTTCGGCATCGATGCCAACACGAGCTGCTACGCCCCGGTCAACCCGGTGCTGGCGACCACCGACATCGCCTGAGCTGGAACGCGGCCTCCTGGTCGGGACCGGTCCACGCAGCCTGGCCTGCTACTTGACGAGGTGGGTACGGCAGTCGAGTTGCTCCCAGCCTCCACCACTTGCGTCCAGACCGTCGAGGCAGATCGTGTTCTCGCCGGGCTCCAGTCGGGCCAGGAAGAGTAGCGACTCCGTGCGACCGACCCCGGTGTGCGCTGGCATGTCAGCCCAGGTGTAGTTCCAGTCGCTCTCGCGAGCCACCACCCCATTGATCCGGATCCTCATCCTCACGGGAGCACCCGTGTCGGGGTCGACCGCCCAGCCCAGGAGTCCGTAGCCTCGGCCGTCGGTGACGGACAGCGCGATCGCCCCTCGGGGCATGCGGTTGCCGGGAACCGGCGAACCCTTTGAACCATCAGCAACCGTCGGGGCAGCAGCCACCTCGACCGTCCTGGCGCCCAGATAGCTTCGGGAGCCCTCACCGATGTTCTCTGCGTACAGGTGAACCACCACTCTGCCCGACCTACCGGTGTCGAACCTCGCGTCGAATCCATGGTTGGGGCCTGCCCATCCTGGAAGACCGGAACGCTTCGCAGCCGCCCGGCCCAGGTTGCGACGCTCCGCACCTGCCTGGCCGGCCTTGGCCCCGAGGTACGCCGTGATCCGCACCGATTCGGCGGGGGAGGACGAGTCGAGCGCCCAGCCTCGGACCCGCACTGAACCCGGTGAGGGCGAGGATGCCGCATCGATTCCCCCGGTCGGGTTCTTCGAGAGCACGTCGGGTTTGGAAGAGCTCCACTTCAGCGAGGCATCGTCCAGGCGGACATTCACGCCCGTGGTCAGCATGTACAACTCGGCTCGTAGCTTCGAATGGTTCCTTGTCGGACGCAGCAGCACATCCACCGGAGACCAACCGCTTGGAACCTTCACCGTCGTGTGAGCACTCTCGGCCGTGCCGCCGATTGCCCAGAGCTGTGCTCGCACACTCGCGGGGCGCGCTGCCCAGACCCACACACGAAGCCTGTAGAAGCGATTCGCCTTGACCGGGGTTGGCACGTCCTGGCCCACCGATCCGCCCGAGGCCGAAGTGTTGGTCTCGAGGTAGCGAGACCCGTTGTGTGCCTTGTTGGCCTTGTTGTAGACGACGAAGTTCGTCTTCGAGGGTTTGTTGATTCGCTTCCATCCGTGGGAACCGGCCTCGAAGCTCGCGTTCTCCAGCATCTGGGTGTTCGCCGCGACGTTGTCCCCGGGGTTCTTGAAGTGGTTCTGGGGTGCGTGCAGGACCGCCTTCACCGTGCCATAGCCCCCGCTGTAGTGGCTGTTGTTGTACGCATAGGTGTGGCGGCCAGTGCTCGATGCGTTCTGTTCGACCGCGTGGATGGTGTTGCCCTCGGTGCGATCCACGACCGCTACGTGGCCATAGGGGTTCTTGGAGGTCGGGTTCTCGATGATGAGGTCACCCGGAACCGGGCGATACCCGGAGCCGGGATTGTGTCGCACGAGACCCGGTGAGCCCTCGGGGATGTATGCGGCGCCTTCGTTGCCCGCCGCGTAGACGCGAGGCCACCCGAACTTGGGATAGAGGCGCATCTGGGGAAGCTCCACGCACTGCCATTGCCCTCCGCCTCCACGAACATCGACCCCCTTGCCCTGCAACCACGCAGACCCGTCGACCAGCACGCCGGGGGGCGGTGCAGCCGAGGCAGCTTCGGAATCGAGCGCGACCAGGAATGCTGCAGCGAACATGGACAGGAGCCCCGCGAGTGCCAATTGCGTGACCCGTCGGACGGGTGGGCACCGCACGGAACCACCCTCTGGCGCGGCCTGAGCCGTGTGGAGGATCGCCGGGCCCTCGGCCTCGTTGGTGCTGCTGGTTCTGGCGAGCCAGATCCGTAGCTCGGAACCCGGCGGGGTGTACGGATCCACCGGGTGGGACCCATGGCGCCGCCGTCGGGTCCGTGCTCGCATCGCTTCGGAGTGCTGCCCGCTTCTCGTGACCATCGAATGCCTTCCCTCCGCTTGCGGGAACGACGTCCCCGCTGCTCCGGCTCGAGAAGATCATCGGTGAGAACCCGGTCACGCACGATGGGGAGCACTGCCCGCGGTGTGCGCACCCGCGGCCCGGCCCGTCAGCCCGGCGTGGGCAGGTCGATCCGGTGGCCACCCCCGCTGCGTCGCAGGAGTCCCTGCACGGCGGCGGTGTCGGGTTCAGCGGTCTCGAGTGCACCGGTGGGGATGTGCGCCGAGCCCGACACGGTCACCTCGTAGCCATCCGTGGTCGCGGCGTTCACGGTGACGGTCACCCCGGCAACGGTGTGCGACTCCCCCGGCGCGAGCACGTGGTCATAGCCGTAGGAGCTTCCCCAGGCCTGCCCCTGGCGTCGCCACAGCGACGGGCAACCCGTGTAGCTCTCGGGCAGGTCACAGACGCTGTGGCGCTGGTCGAACAGGTGCACCGCCACCCCACCGGTGAGGAGGTCCCCGTCGAAACCCTGCTTCGGTCGGGCCTCGACGGTCAGCAGCGCCTGGGATGAGTTGGTCGCGGGCACCGCCACCAACTGCGTGCCGGTCTCCGCGGGAGCGACCAGTTGCACCGTCTCACTACCCCCCTGGTGGATGACCACCTGGTCCTCGTCGACCCAGCCGGTCGCCCACCGGTTGAACGCGAGGGTGTGCTGGGCGCTGCACTGGTAGCCGGCGCCACCCGGGGTGGTGCAGGCGTAGGGGCCCACCCGGTCGCTCATCACATCCAGGGGGTTGTCGTACTCGTTCGACGGGTCGATGAACGAGTGCGGCCAGTGCAGTGTGTGACCGAGTTCGTGCACCAGGGTGCGGGACTCGGGATGGTTCGCATACGAACTCCCGTTGATCCACAGTCCCCGGCGCGAAACCGATGGCGGTTCATCCGGGGCGTAGCCCGTTCCGTCGGAACGGACCACACCGGGTCCACCCCGACCGGCGACTCCCGACTGACTTCCCCCATCGAGGGTCGTGTCGACCACCACCAGGTTCGTGTACGGGCTCTGGGTGCGGTCCCGTGCCCCTTCGAGGCACTCCGAGTTGTCAGCGACCTCGAAGGTGCCCGCAGCGGTGAACACCGGGTCGTAGAGACCACCCGAAACCACGTCGTAGTAGGCATCCACCTTCGCCTGTGCCCACGTGGCGACATCGGCGGGATCGTGCACCGTGCCGGTGGAACCGGTGACCTCGCAGGTCCACACCGCTATGCGGTCCTCGCCGAGTCCCACCGACCTCGACAGCTGTGGCGACACGACCAGCGAGGACGTGTCCCCCGGAGAATGTGCGGTGATCGCGACCGGTTCGGCCGAGGAGGTGAGGCCGTCGTCGTCGGTGACGGTGAGCACCACCTCGTAGGTGCCCTCCGATGTGTAGGCCTTGGCCGGGTTGGCCTCGGTGGAGGTGGTGCCATCACCGAAGTCCCATTGGTGGGCGACTATCTCCCCGTCGGGGTCGTGTGATCCTCCCGAGAGGAACTGCACGGCCAACGGCACCGGGCCGAACGAGCCGTGGGTGTCCGCGACCGCGACCGGACGGAGAGGGTCGCCTCCTCCCCCACCCGAGGGCGGCTCCACACACGCGGTCGCACCGAGCAGGACCGCCGCAGCCAGCGCGACGAGCGACCGGGTCCGTCGACGGGTCGACTCACCAGGGCTGGTCGAAGCGCGGTTCGTCCCCGTGGGGACCGTTGCCGAGTCGTCGGCCATTGCTCTCTCCCGGATCGATTCTGAGTTTTCTATTGCAGTGGCGCTCGGCTGTCCACTGCGTGCGGTTCCATGTGTGCTCCGGCCGCGGGTCTCAGCGGAACCGGTTGACACCCGGGCGGTGCAGGTCGATCGTGCAGTAGGGGGTGTACCCGGGGGCTCATGGCATCCAGGACACGAGGGGAGGAAGCCGATGCGGATCGACACCGGGCGGATCCGACTCGAGGCGGAGGTACTCGGCAACGCCGACGCGCCGACGCTGCTCATGGTGGCCGGCATGGGCCAGCAACTCACGAGCTGGCAGCCCGCGTTGCTGGACGGCCTCGTCGACGCGGGCCTGTGTGTGGTCACCTATGACCACCGCGACGTCGGCCTGTCCGACCCGGTGGTCGTGGCCGAGGAGCCCGATGTGCCGGCCATCATCGATGGTGACCGTTCGAGCGTCGCCTACGACCTGAACGAGCTGGCCGCTGACGCGGTGGGACTCCTCGACGCGCTGGGCGTCCGGCGCGCCCACCTCCTCGGACACTCGATGGGCGGAGGCGTGGCACAACACATCGCTGCAGAGCATCCCGGGCGCGTCGCCACGTTGACCCTCTGGAGCACGAGCCCGGGCGACGACACGGGCACCATGGCACCGCAGGTCCTCGATGCGCTCGCCGCCCCGGTTGGCGACCACAACGAGCAGGACGTCGCGACGCTCAACGTCCTCAGCAGGCTCGCGGCCTCACCGGTCGAGGTCGACGAGGCGTTGCTGGAGCAACGGAACAACGCTCTCATGGAGCGCTGGTACTCCCGACGGACCGGACCGCGACAGCTGGCAGCGTTGCTCGCCGACGGCGACAGCACCGCTCTGTTGGAGTCGATCAGCGCGCCAACGCTCGTGATCCACGGAGCGGGAGACCTCTTCGTCTCCCCGGATGCGGCCAGGTCGCTGGCCTCGCACATCGACGGGGCGGCGTTCCAGCTGATCGACGGCTTGGGCCACGCCCCGTATGCGCCCGCGCACATCGAGCGGATCGTGGGCCTTGTCGCGGCCCACACCAGTGGCGCCTGAAGGGTTCCACGCTGCAGCGTCACAGGGGTTCCATACCCTTTGTGGGTCGAGTCACCCAGACCGCGAACAACGGGGCAGGGGGCGACTCGGGAAGTGCTGGCCAGAGGGAGCCAGAGGGAGGAGGACAATCAGATGCCGATGTTCGTTGAGGTGTGCGCCAACTGCGGGTGCAATGAATTCGCCCATCACTGGGACGAAGAGACGGACAGCCCGTACTGCGAGTGCGGGAGGTGTTCCGAGGCCACCTGGATCGAGGAACCCGACGCGATGCTGTGCATATGCGGTTGCACCGAGGAGGCTCACTATCCCGGCAGGCGATGCCAGGAGTGCGACGACTGCGACCGCTTCGAGGAGCACGAGACGGCGTTGGAAGCGGTGCGCGAACGTGTCGGCTACTACACGCCCAACGCCTCGGGCGCGAGCGACGGCACCGAGGATCGGGGTGCGGCGTGGGTCGATGAGGAGACCGTGAAGGTCGACTGGCTCGACCAGCCGGTCACGATCGAGGCGACGATGGTCCGCGACGAGGACGACCAGCTGCGTCGCGTGAACCGCCTGCCCGAGGATGGCGAGGACGTCTTCGTGTACCTCGGCACCACCGAGGACGGGCTGCCGGTGGCGATCCACGGCGACGAGATCCGCTCCTGAACACCCAAACACGCCGAACTGATCGTGGTGCTGCCGGACAGGTCGGCACCACCACGATCAGTTCTCTTGGGCACGACGGTCGCGGCGACCCCTCGGCGCCACCACCAGTGGACTACTCGATGCGCTGGCCGGAGATGGCACGGCCGATCACGAGCTGCTGGATCTGCTCGGTGCCCTCGAAGATGTCCATGATCTTCGCGTCGCGGTGCCAGCGCTCCACCGGGTACTCCCGGGTGTAGCCGTAGCCGCCGAGGATCTGGATGGCGCGCTCGGTGACCCACACGGCGGTCCGCCCTGCGTGCAGCTTCGACATCGAACCCTCGGCGTTCTGGAAGGTGCCGTTGCGGCTCAGCCATGCGGCACGGTGCACCAGGAGCCTCGAGGCGTCGATCCGGGTGGCCATGTCGGCGAGCATGAATGCGATCGCCTGGTTCATGATGATCGGCTTGCCGAACGCGACACGCTCCTGGGCGTAGTCGAGTGAGTACTCGTACGCGGCCCGGGCGATCCCGACCGCCATGGCGGCCACTGCGGGGCGTGTGGCCTCGAAGGTCGCCATCGCGGGCTGCTTGCCGGAGGAGACCTTCGGGTTGTTCATCGCCTCGCGGGCCTTGGCGAGCTTCTCGTCGAGCTTCTCCTTGCCGCCCAGCAGGCAGCTGCCCGGCAACCTGACGTCCTCGAGGACGACCTCGGAGGTGTGCGAGGCACGGATGCCGTGCTTCTTGTACTTCTGGCCCTGGGACAGCCCAGGGGTGTTGGGCGGCACGATGAAGCTCGCCTGGCCACGACCCTTGAGCTCGGGGTCCACCGCGGCCACCACCACGTGAACGTCAGCGATGCCGCCGTTGGTGATCCACGCCTTGGTGCCGTTGAGCACCCACTCGTCCTTGGCCTCGTCGTAGACCGCACGGGTGCGAAGCGACGAAACGTCCGATCCGGCGTCGGGTTCCGAGACGCAGAACGCACCGAGCTGGATCTTCTCGGGCGTGCCGTAGCACTGGGGCACCCACTCCATGACCTGTTCGGGGGTGCCGTTGCCGGCGATGCCTGCTGCCGCGAGCCCGGAACCGAAGATCGACAGGCCGATGCCTGCGTCACCCCAGAACAGCTCTTCGAGTGCGATCGGCAGTGTGAGTCCGGACTCGTCGCCCATGAGAGCCTGGGCCATGAAGTCGAAGCTGTACAGACCGTTCTGGGCGGCCTCCTCCACGATCGGCCAGGGGAACTCCTCGCGTTCGTCCCACTCCTCGGCCGCGGGTCGAACGACGTTCTCCGCGAAGTCGTGCACCCACTTCTTGATCTGGATCTGGTCCTCGTTCAACTCGAGGGAGAACTCGCCCATGGTCACACCTTCCCAACGTTCAGGCCCCGTACCCCGGGTGCCCCACTGCGGTTACCGACCAGTAGGTTACCGGCGAGTAACAATTCTCGACAAACCTGCTCGCAGGCCCGCGGCCCGCAGGCGAACTCCGTTCACTGTCCGGGTGGATTCGTGGTGGTCGTGGTCGTGACCGTCGGTGGCACCGTGGCGGGCGAGGAACCCCCACCCGAGAGCGCTGCGAGCTCCTCGGAGACCAACCGGACGATCAGGTCATCCAGGCTCAACTCCTCGTAGTCGGTCGAGTCGATGTCGGTGGAACCTCCCGTCGCTGCCCCACCGGCCCCGTAGGCGAGGAACACGAACGGTGCACCGGTGAACTGGGCGAGCTGGCGGAACGCCACCTCGGCCCGGTCGTCGCTCGAGGACGCGGCGATCGGAAGGATCTTCACCCCCCGCTCGGAGGCGTTGCGCATGCTCTCCACATAGGGCTGCTCGACATCACGTTCGGGGTGTCCACCGGCATCCCCGACGACGAACACCAACTGGATCGCCTCTGCCGGATCCCGCCAGGCGGGCGCGCCGAGCACCTCGGCGAGGGCCTCGTCGAGGGCCTCGGGCTGGTCTCCACCGCCGTCGGCCGACAGCGCTGCGAGTTCCTCCCTGAAGGCGGGCACGTCACCGGTGAAGTCGTGCGTGGCGGTCACGTAGGCGTCGCCCTCGTCCCGGTAGACCGTCATGGCGAGCCGCACATCGGGGGCGCCGGGAAGGTCCTCGATGCGATCCACCACCGAGGTGATCGAATCCTTCAGGCGGTCCAATTCGTCTCCCATTGAACCGGTGGTGTCGATGGCGAACGCGATGTCGAGCGGCACCCGCTCGGGGCGCCACGCCGAGGACACCTCGAGCGACACGGCACTCCCGGCCTGCGCCTCGGCACTCGAGCCTCCGGAGGCGACGGTGAAGCGCGAGTCCTCCACGCCGTAGGCACGTGGATGGAACAACGCCGTGCCATCGGCGGTGGTGCGGATCCGTGCGACCTCCTCGCCCCCGGCGGACACGACCACCTCGGCGCCCGCCGCCGGTCGTCGGTCGGGATCCACCACGGTGATCACGACCCGTCCGCTCGGGTCCATCTCCCTGAAGGGCACGCCGATGCCGCGCACCCGATCCAGGTACTCGAGGAACCCCTCGAAGTCGTCGTTGTCGTCGATGTGACCCGCCTTCAGGGCTGACGGGGCGACGGCCGCGCCGGCGTCTCCCGCTGCGGCGTCCCCCGATCGATCCGAGGAAGCGGAGTCCTCCATCATCTCGGGCATCACCTCGATGCCGTCGGTGGTCAGCCCATCCGGGCCCTCGATGTCCTCCGGAGGCGGACCGTCGATCCACGACCCGTCCGGCAGGGACCCGGAGCCAGCGGATTCACCGGCACCGGCGCCGCACCCGACGAGCACCAAACCCACCATCGCCGACGCGAGGAGGGCCGCCCCCAGCCGTCGTGTCCGCTTCGGTGCTCCCGCGACCGCTCGCTGCTGCCCGAATCGCAGTCCCACGTCCATTGTTCCTCCCGAGGTCCTTGCACCGGGGCCGGTCGGCCGGGCCGGTGCGAGATGGTCTGGAAGGTGTGACGCAAGCGCGCCGCGATCGGTTCCCGGAGTCCGCGGATCAGGCGCGGCGCACGGTCGTGCCGTCGGGGGTGTCCTCGACGACCCAGCCCTGCGCCACGAGTTCGTCCCGCAGCGCGTCGGCGGTCCCGAAGTCGCGTTCGGCACGTGCCCGGTCGCGTGCGGCGCACTTCTCGAGCACGTCGGCGGGCAGCTCGTCGGTGCCTGCGGTGACCTCGAGCCCCACCGCTTCGAGCATGGAACGCCAGGCTGCCACCACCGGTGCCGCGGCCTCGACGTCACCGGCATCCAGGGCCCGGTTCGCGTCGGTGACACATCCGAACACGACTGCCATCGCGCCCGGCGTGTCGAGGTCGTCGTCCATGCGCGTCCGGAACGCCTCGAGCCGCTCGGGGTCGGGTTCGCAGGCCGCTTCCGGACCGAGTTCGCCAACGGCCTCGGCCCTGCGTGCCAGCGTGTCGAGCCGCTCCAGGGCCGCCTCGGCGTTGGCCATCGAGGTGGGGGTCACCTCCACCGGTGAACGGTAGTGGGCCTGCAGGATCAACAGCCTCAGCGCCCTGGGGTCGTGTGCGGCGGTCAACTCGTCGACGGTGGTGAAGTTCCCGAGGGACTTCGACATCTTCTCGCCACCGACCTCGACGAAGCCGTTGTGGACCCAGTGGCGGGCGAACTCACGGCCACACGCCACCGCCTGGGCCCGTTCGTTCTCGTGGTGCGGGAAGGCGAGGTCCACCCCACCGCCGTGCAGGTCGAAGCCGTCACCGAGCAGGTCGAGGCTCATCACCACGCACTCGGTGTGCCAGCCGGGCCGGCCCTCACCCCACGGGGAGGGCCAGGAGGGCTCACCGGCCTTGGCGAACTTCCACAGCGCGAAGTCCGCGGGGTTGCGCTTCTCCGCCCCGACGATCTCCCGCTCACCACCACCGGCGACCAGGTCATCGAGCGACTGGTGTGCGAGCAGGCCGTAGTCGGCCACCCCATCGACCGACAGGTACACCCCGTCGGAGGTGACATAGGCCGAATCCTTCTCCACGAGGTCGCCGATGAGTTCCACCATCGCGTCGACGTACGCGGTCGCGTGAGGGTCCGAATCGGGCCGCTGCACCCCGAGGGTCTGCATCGTCGCGTACCAGGCGGCCTCCCAGTCGACGGCCACCTCGGCCGCGTCGCGACCCTCCTCGGCCGCGCGGGCGATGATCTTGTCGTCGATGTCGGTGATGTTCGACACGAAGGTGACCTGGAGCCCGGACCACTGCAGGTAGCGGCGCAGCACGTCGAACACCAGCGCCATGCGCGCGTGGCCCAGGTGGGCCGGGCCGTACACGGTGGGGCCGCACACGTACATCGACACACGTCCGGGGTCGCGCAGTTCGAGGGGCGCGGTCGTCCGGGTCACCGTGTCGTGGAGCGAGATCACAGCAGCGATCCTACCGACGCGCCGCCAGCACAGCGTCAGCCCGCGGCCCGCGCTGCCCGAGTACGGAGTCCACGGCTGGACCCCGGTCCCGAACCGGTTTTGGCCCCGGCCCCGATACCGTCTGAGAGGTGCTGGAGACCCGCGGAACAGAGCCGGTGAGGGTCGCCGCAGCAGTGCTCGGCCCACCGGTGGTCGCCGAGTTGATCGTCGCTGCGACCGACCTCGCTCCCCTGCCCTCGATGGCCGTGAGGGCAGCCTCGTGGGTGTTGTCGGTGGTGATCGTGGTGGCCGTGGTCATCAGGCCGCTGCAGGCTTCGCTGGCCTCGGCGCGCCTGGATGCAGAGGATGCCCACAGCGAGTTGCGCGCGATGGCCACCGAGGTCGACTTCCGGGAGCGTTTCGAGCGTGCACTCGGCCAGGCCGGAGCCGAACCCGCAGCCCTGCGGGCGGCCCTGCGGGCGGTCCACGAGCTGCAACCCGACGCGGACGTGGCGTTGCTGCTGGCGGTCCCCGACGAAACACGGGTGGGCTGGTCGGTCAGGTTGGCCGACGGTGACCTCGCTGCCGCCAGGCCGATCCCGGACACACCCGGCTGCGCGGCCCTGGCTGGCAGCACGATGGTGGCCTCCGACTCCGACGCCCTCGATGCCTGTGCCCACGTGAAGGACCCCGATGTGTCGGTGTCGTCCACCTGCGTTCCGCTGCGCGTGGGTGACCGGGTGCTCGGAACCATCTCGGTCGTGCAGGCCCCCGGGGAGGTCCCCGACCGGCACACCGTGGAGGTGCTCGAGTGGGTCGCCGACCGCACCGGCACCCGGATCACCGAGGTGCGACGCCTGCAGGGTCGGCGAAGTGCTTTCAGGGAGGACCCCGCAACGGGCCTGCCCGGTCCGGACTCCCTGGAGTCCCACCTCAGGGAGTCGTTCCGTTCGCTCGTGCCGTTCTGCGTGGCGCTGGTCGACATCGATGACTTCGACGGCGTCGAGCATCTCCGCGGCACCGATGGGACCGAACAGGTGCAGCAGACCCTCGCCGAGTCGTTGCGTTGCACCCTGCGCCCCGATGACCTGATCTGCCACATGGACAGGGGCCGATTCGCCGCAGTGCTGGGCAACTGCGGCGCCACCGAGGCGTCGCTCGCGATCGAAAGGGTCCGCGAGGCGCTCACCCTGTCACTGGCCACGGCCGGTGCGGTTCCGTTCACGTTCTCCGCGGGTGTGGTGGAGTCCCACCGGGCCAACTCGATCGACGACCTCTTCGACCGTGCGCGATCGGCTGCCCGCCTCGCCCACGGCAACGGTGGCAACCGGGTGGCCGTGGCCCACGACTGACTGTGAGGATGGGCACGGGCCCGGACCGACCGCCCTGCCCCAACCGAACCCGGCAACTGATCGTGGTGGTGCCCGACAGGTCGGCACCACCACGATCAGTTGCGCATGGGGGGGGTGGGGGGTGCTGGCAGTTGCGCAGGGGGCGCGGTCAGCCGAGGAGGTCGACCGGCGGCTCGCCCTCACCGATGCGCCGGACCCGGTCACCGGCGGCCCAGGCGATCTCCGGTTGGGGCATCAGCCAGAAGCGCTCCTCGGCGACACCCTCCACGATCGCATCGGCGACGGTCGACGGATCAGCGCCCGCCTCGACGCCCGAGACGACGGCGGCCTCGATCGACTCGAGCACCTCCGGGTACGCCGACGCACCCGGGATCGACTCGTTGCGCGAGGGCATGGGGGTGGCGATGTTGCCGGGGCAGACCACCGAGACACCGGAGGGAGAACCCACCCGGGCCAGCTCGTGGTGTGTGGCCTCCATCATCCCGACCACCGCGTGCTTGGTCGCCACGTAGGGGGCCAGCCCGGGGGTCGCGACCAGGCCGGCGCCGGAGGCGACCGCCACGACCCAGCCCGTCCTGCCCGCGGAGGGATCGGCGAATTCATCCAGAGCCGCCCGCAGCCCATGGACCACGCCCCAGTAGTTGACCCTCGTGGTGAGCTCCCAGGTCTCGAGTGGCACCTCCCAGGACAGACCCGGCACCGAGACCCCGGCGTTGAGCACCGACAGGCGCAGCCCCCCGTCCAGGCAACGAGCCGCCTCGACGAGCTCGACGTGGTGTTCGGGGTCACCCACGTCGCCCCGCACCGCCACCAGTTCCGCTTCCGGGTGCTCCGCAGCGAGCTCCTCGCTGACCTGCGCCAGACGCGCTCCGTCGAGGTCGGCCATGACCACCGACATGCCCGCCGACGCGAGGCGCCGCGCGACACAGGTTCCGATGCCACCGGCCGCACCGGTGACGATGGCTGCACCCCGATCAAGTTCCATTACCTTGGCGACGTTATGCGCGTCGTGCCCCCCACCCAACGCAACAGCCGAACGGTCCCCGACAAGCCGACCGTCGACGGACTCGACGACAAGTGGTCGGCCCGATGGTCCCAGGACGACACCTACCGCTTCGACGAGGGCACCCCACGCGACGAGGTCTTCTCGATCGACACGCCACCACCGACGGTGTCGGGCTCGCTGCACGTGGGTCACGTCTTCTCCTACACCCACACCGACACGATCGCCCGCTACCAGCGGATGACCGGCAAGGCGGTGTTCTACCCGATGGGCTGGGACGACAACGGCCTGCCGACCGAGCGGCGCGTCGAGAACTACTACGGCGTGCTGTGCGACCCGACGGTCCCCTACGACCCGGACTTCACCCCGCCGGAGAAGCCGGCGAAGAAGCGCAACGACTTCGTGGCGATCAGCCGGCCCAACTTCATCGAGCTCTGCGAGCAGCTGGTGGCACTCGACGAGAAGGCCTTCGAGGCGACCTGGCGCCACCTGGGGCTCTCGGTCGACTGGAACCGCACCTACACGACGATCGGCGAGCACAGCCGCCGGGTCTCCCAACGGGCGTTCCTGCGCAACCTCGAGCGGGGAGAGGCCTATTCCACCGAGGCCCCGTGCCTCTGGGACGTGACCTTCCAGACCGCGGTCGCCCAGGCCGAACTCGAGGACCGCGACCGTCCGGGCGCCTACCACGCCCTCGCCTTCCACCCCGTCGGGAGCGGGGACGCGGACCCCGTGGTCATCGACACCACCCGCCCCGAGCTCGTCGTGAGCTGCGTGGCCCTGGTGGCCCATCCCGACGACGAGCGCTACCAGCCGTTGTTCGGCACCAGCGTGCGCACCCCCGTGTTCGGCGTGGAGGTGCCCGTCCTGTCGCACGAGCTGGCCGAACCCGACAAGGGCACGGGCATCGCGATGATCTGCACCTTCGGCGACACCACCGACGTGACCTGGTGGCGCGAGCTCGACCTGCCGACGCGTGCCTGCATGGCCCGTGACGGTCGCTTCGAGGCGGAGGCGCCGTCGTGGCTGACCTCCGAGGATGCCCGCGCGGCCTACTCGAGGATCGCCCGCAAGGCCGCGGGTGGCGCACAGATCCAGATGGTCGAGATGCTCCGGGAATCCGGTGACCTGATCGGGGAGCCCCGGCCGCTGCAACACGCCGTGAAGTTCTTCGAGAAGGGCGACAAGCCCCTCGAGATCGTGACCTCTCGCCAGTGGTACATCCGCAACGGCGGCCGTTCCGACGAGTTGAAGGCCCAGCTGGTCGCCCGTGGCGACGAGCTCGACTGGCACCCGGAGTTCATGCAGCACCGCTACACCAACTGGGTCGAGGGCCTCAACGGGGACTGGCTGGTGTCGCGCCAGCGGTACTTCGGGGTTCCCATCCCGGTCTGGTACCGCCTCGACGACGAGGGCAATCCCGACCACGACTCACCGATCGTGCCCGAGGAGTCGTCGCTGCCGATCGACCCCCAGGCGGAGTGCCCACCCGGGTTCACCGAGGACCAGCGAGGTGTGCCCGGCGGTTTCGCCGGCGACCCCGACATCATGGACACCTGGGCAACCTCGTCGCTGACACCCGAGATCGCGTGCGGCTGGGGCTCCGACGAGTCGCTGTTCTCCTCCACCTTCCCGATGGACCTGCGCCCCCAGGGTCACGACATCATCCGCACGTGGTTGTTCTCGACGATGGTGAGGAGCCACTACGAGTTCGACCGGGCACCCTGGCGACACGCCGCGCTGTCGGGATGGATCCTCGACCCCGACCGCAAGAAGATGTCGAAGTCCAAGGGCAACGTCGTGGTGCCCACCGACCTGCTCGAACAGCACAGCCCCGACGCGGTCCGCTACTGGGCCGCCTCCGCGCGCCCGGGCACCGACACCGCGTTCGACGTGTCCCAGATGAAGGTCGGCCGGCGCCTCGCCATCAAGTTGTTGAACGCGAGCCGCTTCGCCCTGGGATTCGCCGTCGACCGCGACACGGGTGAGACGACCCTGTCGGACCCTTCAGCGGTGAGCATGCCGATCGACACCTCGATGCTGGCCGGGCTGCTCGAACTGGTCGGCGACGCCACTGCGGCCTTCGAGGGATTCGACTACGCCCGCGCCCTGGAACGCACCGAGAACTGGTTCTGGGCCTTCTGCGACGACTACCTGGAGCTCGTGAAGGTCCGTGCCTACGGGGAGGGGGACCACGGCGAGGCGCAGGTGGCCTCGGCTCGTGCGGCGCTCGACCTGGCCCTGTCGGTGGTGCTGCGCCTGTTCGCCCCCTTCATGCCCTTCACCTGCGAAGAGGTGTGGTCGTGGTGGATGCAGGGATCGGTGCACCTCAGCGCGTGGCCGGCACCCGCGGAACTCGAGGACGTGGTCAGCGGGTCAGATCCGGCTGCCCTGGCTGTCGCGGCCGAGGTCCTCGCGGAGATCCGGAGCGCGAAGTCCTCGGCCAAGGTCTCGATGCGCAACCCTGTCGAGGAGCTGGTGGTCTCCGACACCCCCGGGCGCATCGCCCTGCTCGAGGCGGTCGCCGGCGACGTGCGCGAAGCAGGGCGGGTTCGGGAGCTGCGCACCGTCGAGTCGGAGCACTTCGCCGTCGAGGTGACCCTCGGCGAGGCCGACTGAACCGCCCCTGCACCGAAGCACCCCCGCACCGAACTGATCGTCGTGGTGCCCGACAGGGCGGCACCACGACGATCAGTTCGCAGGGTTCGCGGGGTGGTTCGCAGGCACAGGAAATGCGGGTGGACGGGGGCCTCAGAGCTCGACGTGGCCGGCGTACGCGGCCATGACCTCCTGCAGCACCCTGAAGAACTCCCGGGGGTCCTGCACGTCGGTCATCGCACGGAACCGCGAGGCCTCGTTGGCCGATTCGATCCTGATCGTGGACGCCCCCACCAGCCGTTGCCAGAAGGAACGCCGCAGGCTCACGTCGGTGACCTTGCGCCACGGGATGAACTCCACGTTGCGCTCGAGCACACCGGAGGTCCGCAGGACCCGGAAGTCGGTCAGCACGTAGCGGGTGTACCAGGAGTCGACGATCCGCCACAGCACCCACCCGGCCGCCGAGACGAGGATCAGCACGGCTGCCACGAGCCATCCCTGCAACGCCACCACGAGCGCCACCACGACACCCAGCACGGCCAGACCCAGCTGGTCGAACGCCACCACCCACCAGTCCGGGCGCGCCCTCCTGAACACCGTCTCGTCGGCCAGCAGCAGGTCATCGACTATCCGGTCGGGGTGCCACGACCGGACCCTGTCGGGGATCCGCCGCGGACCGAACGGCAGCGGCTCGGCCACGCTCAGAACTCCGAGATGAAATCCGCGAAGCGGCCGATTCCCTCCTGGACGAGTCCGGCCACCCAGCCGATGACCTCACCGACGTCACCGGCGGCGGTGGCGGGGCTCCGCCAGAGCGCGACGACGACCACCGAGACCGCTAGCGCTGCGAGGACCTGGACCAACTTGTTCATGCTCGTACCGTCGTGGGGAGACCGACACTCGAGGTCGTCACACGAACGCTAGTGGTGGTCGAATGCCATCCCGTGGATACCCCCGCCGGTGCGGACGCACCATGGAATCCCCCGAACCGTCACGTGCGACGGGTAACGCACCCGGGAGTTGCACGGCGTTCTAGTCTTTGCACGTGGCCATGCCCTATGTGAAGCGTTCCAAGGCCGAGGCGGCCCTCGCCGAGTTGCGCTCCGCGTACGACGCGAGCATCGCCGAGGCGGGCGTGGTGCTGGTGCAACAGACCGCCCCGGGAGCCGACAGCCACCACGTGTCGAGATCGTGCCTCGACCTGCTGGGCTGGGACCCGACCGCCTTCCTGACCCCGGGCACGCTGCGCTCGATCGTGCACGTCGACGACCTCGCTGCGTTCCGCACCGCGGCCACCGATCCCGGCTCGGAGGCCAAGGTCGTGCGGCTCCTGCACGTGGACGGCACCTACCGGCACTTCCGCTTCGGGGTGACCGACCGGGGCCTCGACCAGCCGCTCAGCTATGCGCTGGTGGACGTGAGCTCGGACGCCTCCGCCGCGCAGGCCCGCAGGCGGGCCGCCGAGGTGCTGGAGCACACCGACCGGGCGCTGCTCTATCTGCAGCTCGCCGATCAGGGCGACCCCTCGAGCTTCGTCATCGGAGACCTGAACCCCGCGGCCGAACGCCTGTTGCACAACTCCACCGCGACGACCCTGGGCGAGGTGTTCTCCGAACAGACCCGCCAGCTGCTCCAGAACGCCGCCTTCGACGTCGCGCACACCGGCGAGGACCTCGCACTGAGCCGCCTCGTGGTGGGCGAACTGCCCGAGCTGGTCCTCGACGTGGCACTCACGCGCCTCGAGGACGGCACGATCGCCATGAGCGTCGACGACGTGACCACACAGGCCACGATGGAGCAGCGCCTGCGCGACCGGGCGTTGCACGACCAGCGCAGCGGCCTGCCCAACATGGCGTTCCTCGCCGAACAGCTCGAGGAGCTCGAACGGATCACCGCCGCCACGGTGGGACTGCTCGCGGTCGACTTCGGAGCGCTCGAGCTCGGGGCGGATGCCTCCGGCAGCGACGACGAGGCACTCGTGTCCGGCGTCGCGCGGCGCCTGGGCGACACCCGACCGGGTGCGTTCGTGGCAAGGATCGGTGAACGACGCCTCGTGCTGCTCGACCGCGACCTGCTCGGCGCGGAGGACCTGCAGGCACTCACCCAGGGCGCGACAGCCGCCCTTGCGGTGCCGTTCGACATCAACGGTGCCGCCATCGGTGTGCAGGCGACCGTCGGGGCGGCACTCAGCGGGCCGCTGCAGAGCCGCTCGCGGCTGCTGCGCGACGCCGAGGACGCCCTGCGCCGGGCGACCTCCCAGCACCGACCCTGGGTCATCGGCACCGAGGAAGACCGGAAGGCCCCCTCAGGGCTCTTCCACGAAGTGCGCGAAGGGGTCGGGCACGGCCGCATGGAGCTGCGCTACCAGCCGGTGCTGGAGCTCGCCACCGGAAGGATCGCGAAGGTGGAGGCGCTGCTGCGATGGGCCGACGGCGAGCGTGCCGCGGACGAGTCCCTGGAGCTCGCGGAGCGTTCGGGCATCCCCGACGTGCTGCCGCGGTGGGTGGTCGGCGAGGCGGCGGGCGCCGCCCGGTGGCTCACCGACTCCGGGTTCGACCAGAGCGTCGCCATCAACATCGGTGCCACCGCGGCGGTCAACGGCTTCGAGGGGCTGCTCGGCCTGCTCACCGCAGAGGGGCTGCTCACCCAGGGTTGCCTCGAGGTGGAGATCCCCGAGACACTGCTCACCGAGGACCTCATGACCGCCACGGAGATGGTGGAGGACCTGCACCGACTCGGCATGGCCGTCGTGATCGACGACTTCGGAGCCGGGTACACGTCGCTGTCCGCGGTCGCTGACCTGGGCGTGGACGGCCTCAAGATCGACCGGAGCTTCATAACCACCCTCGGCACCATTCCGGCCGACGAGGCGGTGGTGCGCTCCACGATCGAGTTCTGCCACGAACTGGGCATTCAGGTGACCGCCCTCGGGGTGAGCGACCGGGAATCGATGGACAGGCTGGCCGACATGGGCTGTGACCTGGTGCAGGGCTCCGCGGTGTGCGAACCGGTCTCGCTCGAGGACCTGCCGTCGCGCATCGCGGACATCCAGCGAAGCCTCGTGTGAGCAGCCCGTTCGGCTACGGTCCCCGGTCTGGATCCGTCCAACCGATCCTCGAGGGGCCGAATGGGTGCCCCGCAACCCGGGAGCACACCGCATGGCCACAATCGTCGACTCGGCTGCCGACGCCGCAGCACTGATCCGCCCCGACGACAAGGTCGGCATCGGGCTCGGTCCGCAGCACCCGCCCACCCTGCTGCACGCGCTGGGCGACCGTGACGACTGGGACGGACTGGAGATCAACGGCGCCCTGCTGACCGACCTCTACGCGGTGTTCACGAACTCGAGGGTGCGTTTCCTAAGCGGGTTCTTCGGACCCGCCGAGCGCTTCCTGGTGGCCTCCGGGGCCAACGTCGAGTACGTACCGGGCGACTTCAGGCGCTTCGGCCCGATCCTCGAGTCGGTGGCCCCCAGGGTGATGGCCGTCGCCACGGCCCCACCGGATGCCGACGGATACCTCTCGTTCTCCCTGCACGCTGGTGCGACGATCCCCGAGATCGAGCGCTGTGCCGCCGACCCCGAACGTCTGTTGATCATCGAGTACTCCGATGCCTTCCCCCGCACCATCGGCCTCCCACCTGAGCATCCCCATCGCATCCACATCGACGACGTGGACGTCGCATTCGAGTCCGATGGCCAACCGGTGAACCTGCCCGATGCCGAGGGCACCGAGGTCGACAACACGATCGCGGAACTGGCCGCCGGGTTCATCCCCGACGGCGCCACCCTGCAGACCGGCATCGGGGCCATCCCGTCGCTGATCGCGACGATCCTCGCCGAGGGCTCCGGCGGCGGATACGGAGTGCACTCGGAGATGTTCACCAACGGCCTCATGCGCCTGCACCAGGCCGGGAAGGTGACCAATGCCGACAAGGGCGAGTTCGACGGCTACTCGATCACCACCTTCGCGGCGGGAACCCCCGAGTTGTACTCGTGGCTGCGCGACAACGACTCGGTGCGGTTCCTGCCGGTGGAGGTCGTGAACGACTCCCAGATGATCGCCCACAACCGGCACTTCGTGTCGATCAACGGGGCGATGGGAGTCGACCTGTACGGCCAGGTGGCGGCGGACACCGTCGGGGGCACCCAGCACTCGGGCACCGGCGGCCACGAGGACTTCATCGCCGGCGCCGGGTTGCGCCTGGAGGACCGTTCGCTGATCTGTCTGCACTCGACGGCCAACGGGCCCGACGGGCCGATCAGCCGGATCATGCCCAACGTGGGCCCGTCGATGACGGTCACCACTCCCCGCCACCAGGTGGATGTGGTGGTCACCGAGTACGGCGTGGCGGAGCTCCAGGGGCTGACCGTGCGCGAGCGTGCCGCGGCGATGGTCGAGGTGGCGCACCCGGTGTTCCGCGACGAGCTCGCCGAGGCGGCCGAGCGGATCTGAGGACTACCGGCCGTTGACCGGGCCACGTGGCCGGTCCCGGTAGAGCGCGGCCGGGTCGCCGTTGGCTCCCCGGGCACCCGAGAGCGGGTGGAACAACAGATCCAGTCGGTGGCTACCGGCGCCGATCCGGTACCGCGGCGCCGTCTCGGGACCGAGGGACGACTGCCCGAGACCGCGCTGGGCCACGTCGATGGCGAGCCAGGTGTGCTCCACACGGTCCATCGGGGTCAACTCGCCGGTGTGCCGAGCCCGCCACAGCTCGTCATCACAGTGGTGACGGGCGGAGAACCCCGGCCGCACGCCGGCCGTGGCAGTGCCACCACAGGCGACCATGAGACCGGGACCGCCGCGACGGGTGCGCAGCGCTACCCACCTCATGGAGGTGTGGTGGCCGTGTTCCTGGGGCATGCCGTAGTCGACGTACTGCTCGGTCACCGTGGAGTGCCAACGACCGGCAAGGGCGCCGGCCCGACGGTCCGGGTAGCAGTCCGCCGGTCCGTCGCCGAACCACTCCAGGGTCTCGAGGGATGCGGGGAGCTCCCACACCAGGCCCAGCCGTGGCGGGTCGGCGAGCTCCTCGGGCAGCTCCAGGTCGACCACCAGGCGCATCCACTCACCCCGGGGGTTGGTGAGCCGGGAACGCACCCGCACCGGCGGGACGTCACCCGCCGGGCTGAGCAGCCCCGTGGCGGGATCCCAGCTGCAGCGGTCCAGGCCCTGTTCGTCCACCCACCGCGCGAGCGAGGCCGCGAGGCCACGCATCCAGCCCGTGCTGATCCCGTCGTTGTCGGTGAGTGCGCGGAACACGCTGGGAACGAACGACACCGGGCTGAAGTCCCCGGGCACCGACCCCGCCGCCCCGGTCGCGGGCCATGACACCGCCTGCGACGTGTCGTCGCGCTGCGCCGGTCCGCCCGGGGTCTCGGCCCCGCCGGGCTCCACGGGGTCACCGGAGTCAGCATCGCGAGCCGGTCCGGCGACTCCACCGGCAACCCTGGCCCCCTGCAGCGGGAACTGCTCCCAGCCGACCAGCTGGCCCCGCCCGGCCCAGGGGCTCGCCACCCGACGGTGCCAGCGCAACGTCAGGTGCACCTCTCCACCGGTATCGGCACCCATTGTGAGGGCGCGCCTCCAGCGCAGCACACGGCGGCATCGCTGTCTCGGAGCGAGGGGACGCTTCGCCAGTTCGCCCCCGGCCACCGCCTCGCCGTCCAGCGAGACCTCCCAGGTGCCCCGCAGTGCCGAGGTGTCGGTGAACCACCCCTGGTTCGTGAGCTCCACCTCGGCCCGGCCCGGGCCGGCCTCGATGAGACGGGCACGCACCGGCCGGCCCAGGTAGCGCAACTCGTCCAGCACGGGGTGCGGAGCCCTGTCAGCACCGACGAGCCCGTCGAGCACGAAGTTGCCGTCCGCCGGGTCGTCCCCGAAGTCACCCCCGTAGGCCCAGCTCGGTGAACCCGTGGGCCCGGTCGCACCGGAGGGTTCGGGGATCCCGTGCTCGCACCACTCCCAGATGAACCCGCCCTGCAGCCCGGGAGTGTGCTCGAAGGCATCGTCGTAGTCGACCAGCCCGCCGCAGGCGTTGCCCATGGCGTGGCTGTACTCGCAGAGCACCAGCGGGCGGCGCGTGTCACGGTCGTCGGCGGCCCAGTCGAGGATCTCCTCGACGGTGCTGTACATCGGACACACCACGTCGCTCACTGGGGCCTCGGCGTGCAGGTCGAACATGAAGGGTTGTTCGTAGTGCAGCGGCCTGGTGTCGTCCACGCTGCGGACCCAGGCCGCCGCGGCGTCGAACGCCGCTCCGTATCCGGCCTCGTTGCCGAGGGACCACATGACCACGCTCGGGTGGTGCATGTCGCGTTCCACCATGCGCGACACCCTCGCGAGCACCGAGGCGTCGAAACGCCGGTCGTGGCACAGCGACCACTGGCGGGCGTGGCTCTCCACGTTGGCCTCGTCGACCAGGTAGAGGCCGAGCTCGTCGCACAGCTCGGCGAAGTGCTCGGCGTGTGGATAGTGGGCGGCACGCACCGCGTTGAGGTTCGCAGCCTTGAGCATCAACAGCTCGGCCCTCGCGTCCTCCCTGCTCACCGCGCGCCCCTTTCGGGGATGGTGCTCGTGCAGGTTCACCCCCCGCAGCACCACAGGGGCACCGTTGATGAGCAGCTGGCGGTCCCGCACCTCGGTGCTGCGGAAACCGCTGCGCAGCGAACCGGCCTCCACCAGCGAACCATCGGGTGAGCGCAGCACCACCAGCAGCCGGTAGAGCCGGGGGCTCTCGGCCGACCACGGCAGCACCCCGGGCACCTCCAGGGTGGACCTGACCCTGCCCGCCTCGGTGAACATCGCACCTGCGTTCAACTCGAGCATCCCCGAGTCGTTCCAGTGGGGCACCTCGAGGCGACCGGTGGTGGCGAGCGCCGCGCCGCGCAGCGGTTCGACGCGCACCTCGACGGTCCAACCCGCCTCGGTGCACCCGGGACCCTGCACGAGCACGTCGACCTCGAGCAGTCCGGTGGTCGGCTCGTCGGCCCGCAGCGGGAAATCCGGCGGCGCCAGATGGGCGCGCAGCTGTGCCGACGAGATGTGGGTGGGTGCGGTCGAGTAGGCGCACACGCTGCGCTGGAGTCCCCCGTGGAACCACTGGTCCTGGTCCTCGAGCCAGGTCTGTGCGGACCAGCGGGGCACCACCAGCGCCAGTTGGTGCGAGGACCCGGCACGGCACCGGGAGGTGATGTCGAAGTCAGACGGGAGACGGCTGTCGGTGCCGTAGCCCACGAACTCGCCGTCGAGGAAGACCATCACCACCGACTCGGCCGAACCCACCCGCACCACGATGCGGCGCCGGTCCCACGATTCGGGCACCTCGATGGTGCGGCGGTGGACCGCGGTCGGGTTGTCCTGCGGGACCGAGGGCGGTTCACCGCCGAAGGGCATCACCACGTTGGTGTAGATCGGGCCCGGCCATTGCGGGTTCGCGTCGCGCTGCATGGTCCACGCACCCGGCACCGTGACGGTCGAGGCGAGTTCCGCGTCGCAGAGGTGCCCCATCGTCAGCTCCCCGGGGGAACCGAGCAGTTCGATGTCCCACTGCCCGTCGAGGTCGATCACCCAGGGGGAACGTTCGGGGGCGGGACGACCGGAGCGTGCCCCGCGCAGGTCCGCACAGGGAACCCACCCGGCTGGCAGCATCGGTTCACGGCCGAGCGAGACAACGGCCGGGTCGCCCCACGGCGCGGTGGCGACGCCCTCGGGCCCGGTGGACGTCGCTGAGGACACCCCTGCCCGGCGAGCCGACTCCTGGCTCCGCCCCACCGGTCAGGCCAGCACGAGGGCCACGCCGATGCCCGAGGCATCCACACGCAGGTCGTCCACGTTCACCCCGAGCGGGGTGCCCCCGCTGCCCCCGAGGGGGATCTCCAGGCGCTTGGGCAGCCGGTAGCGGATCGGGGCCATCGACCAGAGCTCCCCGACACGCCGGTTGAAGTCGTTCACGAACGACGGCACGAGGGAGGGCAGCTCCACCCATGCCGACGCCAGGGCGACCTCCAGGCGGCCTCCGCGGAGCTTCACCGACACGTCGGTGTGCATGGTCGAACGCAGGTCGGGGAAGCGGTCCGAGACCACCCGCGGCTGGCGCAGCACCGCCGCGACACGTCGGTCGAGCAGGTCGATGTCGAGCTCCACCGGCGCGGGCAGGCCGCCCAGCGCGCTGTGCAGGAGCTGTGTCGCCAGATGGTCCACCCCGCTGGTGGCGAGGCTCACCGCGGCCCGGTGGCCGGAGATGGGAACCGGGATCGCCCGGCCACGCACCCGCTCACCAGCGGGAAGCCCGACCGAGAGCATGCCCGAGGACACGTGCGCGTCACCCTCGCCCGGGTCGACGCCCAGGTCGACCAGCACCGTGCCCACATCGGATCCGAGATCGATCCCGATGTCACCCACCGCCTCGCCGAGGCCGGCGAAGAGGTCGTGGCCCACCGAGGAGAACATCATCGAGGTCATCTGCAGGATGCCGGTCCAGGCGTCGGCGTCCACCCCCTCGGGCACCGGGGCGCCGTCGTCCACCCCGAGCGAGACCATGTCGGCACCCCGGAGGTCGAGTCCGAACGACACGCTGTGGTCGTCGTTGACCCTCACGTACGGGTCGCACACCGCCACCAGTCGCACCGGGATCGGCGCGGGCGGGGTCGGCATCCCGACCGCCGCACCGGAGACCCGGTCACCCTCGTAGTCGCTGCCCGCCACGGAGACCTCACCCATGCCGGCGACCTCGACCCGTGCGCGCCCGTCGTCGTCGCCGCGGCACTCGAAACGCACCGAGGTGACCGTGAGGGCGAGCCCGAGGGTGACCTCACCCATCGCCGGCAGCGTGATCTGCTGTTCGAGTCGCTCGAGTGGTATCCCCTCGCCCAGCGCCATCGCCACGATGTCGTTGAGCAGGTCCTCGGTTACCGCAGCCCATACCGCCCAGCGCCTGCGCCCGGGTCGCTTCGTGGTCGAGGAGTCAGCCATGGGTATCTGGTCTAGTGCACCCTCCGGGGGTGATGCGGAACCGGCGGGCTGCGACGCCGTGGTTGAATGGCCGGATCGAGTCGACCGACGGGGCCAGCGGTGCGCCGATGCACCGCAGCCGAGGGGGGTAGTGGTGCCGGTTCCATCTTCGATCAGGACAGCGGCTCACCGGGACATGGACCTGGTGCTCACATCGGGCACGTGGCCCCGGGAGGTGACCGGCGAGGCGGTGTTCAGCTCACCCGAGCCGGTTCCCGGTGTGCCCTACGCGCTGTTCGGTCCCGGCAGGCTGTGCCGGCTGTCGCTGCAGCCGGGCACCCACGGGGCCCCCGAGGGTCGTTTCGCATGGCGCTCACACCGGGTCGACTCCCCCTCGGCACGCCTCTTCGGGGCCGCCCCCGAGTCCTTCTCGGCCGGTCCGACCGGATTCACCTCCCCCTTCGGTGTGCCCAACCAGGCCAACACCGCTCCCCTGCCGTGGGGGGACCGGCTGTTCGCTACCTGGGACGTGGGCCGTCCGGCCGAGGTGGACCCCGCCACCCTCGGTTTCCTGGGCGAGGTCGGACACCGCGACAGCTGGGGTGACCCGGCGCTTCCGATGGGCGGAGTGCTCCCGTTCCTGTTGTCGTCCGCGCACCCCGTGGTGGACCCGGAACGGGACTGCATGTGGTCGGTGAAGCTGGTCATCGACATGGCCTCGGGCACCCAGGGCGTCGAGGTGGTCCACTGGGACGGCACCGGCACCACCGTGAGCCGCTGGCCCGTGAGGGACGCGAAGGTCCGCGGCGGGGCGCACTGCGTCACCCAGAGCCGTGACTTCCTGGTGCTGGCCGACTCCGGCAACTTCATCCCCGACCTGGGGGAGATGGCGGGCGGGGAACGCACCGCCGTGATCGACACCAGCACCCCGGTGTGGGTGATCCGCAAGGACCAGCTCCTGTCGACCCCGCCCGGGGACACCGTCGAAGCGGTCGCCTCGACCGCCGCGCCCAGCACCGGCCACATGTACGCGCGCTGGGACGACGGTGAGGGAATCCAGGTGCTCTTCGAGCACATGGACCTGGTCGACCTCGGCTACCGGATCGAAGCGGGTGACCTGGACTCGAGGGGCGAGCCGGTCGACCCGGCCCTGGTCGGCTTCTACAACATGGCGATGGCCCCCAACACCGTCTCGGAGATGCTCATCGACCCCGGCACGGGCCGCGCCGAGACCCTCGGGCGCCTCTCGGAGGACTGGACCCACAACCTGCAGCTCTCGGCCATGGACTGGAGCACCGAGGGCCTGAGCGCCCCGACCCTGCACCACGTCGCGGTGCAGGGCTTCCGCGCCGGTGCGGTCACCCGCAGGGCCATGCAGGCCTACTCGGACCGGTTGGGAGGACTGCCCCCGGAGGACACCCCCGGAGTGCTGGCGTCGCTCCGCCGCGGTGACCTCGGGGTCGCCTCGAGCTACACCTACCCGAACACCGGCGAGCAGATCACCTCCCCGGTGTTCGTGCCCCGCGACCCCGCCGCCCACCACGACCCCGCCGGGCGACCCGGTGACGGCCATGGTGGGGACACCACGCGGCGCAGCGCCTACGGCGGCACCGACCCGGGTGGTCACGACGGCTTCGTGGTCGTCCCGGTGCTCTCCGACGAGGGGATGCGCGTGGACCTCTTCGACGCGTCGTGTGTGGGCAGTGGCCCGGTGGCGACCCTGTGCACACCTGCGGGCGAGTGCGTGCCGGCACTGTTGCACTCGGCGTGGATGCCACGCGCCCCGCGCGCCGATTCCTCACTCGAGCGGTTGCGCTTCGCGGACGAGATCGACGGCCACGTGGAGGCGCTGCCCGACGAGCTGGCCCGGATCGTGCACGCGGTGGCGGACCAGTTGGCGGACCCGAGCGGTGGCTGACCGCCCGGAGCACCGACTGCACCTCGCGAGGGCGCGTGAACGCCTGCGAGAGGCGGCCCTCGAGGCCGAACGTGCGACCGGCAAGCACGAGGAGACCGACGAGGAGGCCACCCACTCCATGGCGGGTCGCCTCCTGCGGGGCGGGGCCGGGTTCCTGCTGGTCGGGTTCGGCATCGCGCTGTTGCCGCTGCCGGGTCCGGGATGGCTGGTGATCCTGCTCGGACTGTCGATGCTGCCCTTCGCATGGGCCCGACGGACGATCCGGCTGATCCGCCGCAACGTGCCCGGGATCCCCGAGGACGGCCGCATACCCGCCTCGACCTGGGTGGTGATGGGCCTGCTGGTGGGTGCCGCCACCGTGGTGACGCTGCTGTTCGGCCAACAGATCGGAACCTGGGCCGGCGACACATGGGAGTCGTTCTGGGCGTGAGAGCCGGCCGGCCCCGCTCGGCGGGGAGGCGTCGCTCCCGGACCTGTCACTTCACGGTGTGGGTGCGGCAGTCCAACCGGTACCAACCCCCGGTGTTGACGTCGCGGGCATCGAAGCACACCTCGTGGGTCCCGGGCGGGAGGTTGGCGAGGAACACCAACGCCTCGGTCCGGTCCCAGCCGGTCCGCTCGGGCATGTCGGCCCAGCGGTAGTTCCACCCGTACTCGCGACTGACCACTCCCGGGATCACCACCCTCATGCGCGGCACCGTGCGCGAGTCGGGATCGACCGCCCAGGCGAGCATCCCGTAGCCGCGCCCGTCGGTGAGCGACAGCACCATCGAACCAACCGGTCGGCGGTTCGGCGTGGGTGGCGTGGTGGTGGTCGTCGTCGCCGCCCTCGTCACCGTCACCGTCACCGTCACGGCCTCTCCGAAGACGTCCCCGTAGGGCGAGTGCGGGCGGACCCGCACCGTGTGGGTGCCCACCGGCACCGACAGCGTCACGCTCGTGGAGGTCGTGTCGGTGCTCGCGACGCCCACCACCTCGACCCGGTAGAAGTCGGCGCCGTAGCACGACGGGGTCCCCTGGTGCGACACGGTCACCGTCCCGGCGCCCGGCACCGCCGCGAGCCCGGTCACCGCCCTGGGCGCCAGCGCGGTGTCCCAGCCCTGCAGGTACGCGCTGTCGGAGGTGTTCCAGTGGTCACACAGGTACTCCCCCACCACCGGGTCGGGGTCGAAGTAGTCGTCGTGCCCGCAGTCGAACAGCGCGTCGTCCGAAGCATCGGGGCACACCAGGCGCATCCCGGGTCCGTAGCACATCAGGTCGTACTCGTCGTCGCAGTGGCCGTCGTTCGCGTAGTTGGGAGCACCCTGTTGGACCGCGCCGAGCGTGTGCATGAGCTCGTGGGCCGGCACCGAGCCACCGCCGTTGATGTCCCAGCAACGGTCGTCGATGGCGGCACGGGTGCCGTAGAGGTTCAGGTTGGCGCTGCCGTCGCCCAGGGGTGACTCGTCGGTGTAGCTCTCGCCCAAACCGCAGGTGGACGTGCGGGTGCCACCCGGTTCGGCGGGTTCGAGTATCTCCCCCTCGGTCCACACCAGGTGCTTGACCGTTCCCAGAGCGACCGCGGGAACCACACCCTGGGACTCGAGGTCTTCCATCAGCGCGTCGAAGCTGGTCGCCCCGGTGGTGATCCGCGCCGTTCGCAGCACGACGCGGCAACCGGCTCCACCGTCGTCGGTGACCCAGCGGGGCGCGCGCTGTGCACCGGTACGGGCCGCTGAGTCCGCGAAGGCCCCCTCCACGTTGCCCAACGCATCGGATATCACCTGGATCGCCGCGGGGTCGGGGGCCACACCCGTGTGGGCGTAGACGGGCTGCACCCTGAAGCCGTCGCTGCCGGTGCCCTCACAGACCGCTGCTCGGTGTTCCAGCACCGTGGAACCGACCGCTGCGGACGCACTCGCCTCGGCTCCCGGCGCCGACACGGGACCGGGCCCGGGTGCACCAGCTGCCCCTGGAGCGCCTGCGGTGGCCACGGGCGCGGACGCGGTCGGCTCCGGGGCGTCGCCGATGGCCTCGCGGCGGCGCAGGCACAGCTCCACGCCGTCGTGCTCCCCGCAGGTCACACGCGCGGGAACCGAGCCGTCGGGTACGGCTGCCAGACGATCCAGTGCCACCTCACCGGCGCGGCCACTCGCCTCGACCAGTCGCGGCGGGGCAGCCATCGGATCCGGCACCCCGGTCGCCCGGGCCGTCGGGACCGCCGGAGCCACCGATGCACCCCGGGGCACGTCGATCGGGGTTGCGGCGCGTGTCGGTTCGGCTGCCCCGGCAACCACGGGTGCGAGCAGCATCGCGGCCACGCAGAGGACGGCCAGCAGCACACGACTCCTCCGGGTCGCCGGGGTCCTGCTTCGCGGGGACACGGGAGGATTCTAGGAATCAACCGCCGGGGATGTGCCGGTTCCGCGCCACGACCCGGGTGCGCGGCATTACTGTGCCGGCGGTGAGCACCTTTCCCCCAGCTGTGATGCACACCCTGCCCGGAACCAACGTGCCCGGCGGCAACGGTGGCGAGCAGATCCACCTGGCGGTGCACGAGCTCGGTGAGGGCACCGGCCGTCCGCCGGTGGTGTTCTGCCACGGGTTCCCCGAGCTCGCCTACTCCTGGCGTCACCAGCTGCCCGTGGTGGCCGACGCCGGCTTCCGGGCGATCGCCATGGACCAGCGCGGATACGGCGCGTCATCCGCCCCCGAGGCGATCGAGGCCTACGGGTTGGGCCGGCTCTGCGGCGACCTGGCGGACCTGCTCGACGTGCTCGAGGTGGAACGTGCGGTGTTCGTGGGCCACGACTGGGGCGGATTCGTCGCCTGGGCGATGCCGGCACTGCACCCCGACCGCGTTGCGGGTGTGGCGGGGATCTGCACGCCCTACACGCCGTTTCCCGGCACCGACTTCCTGCGGGCGATGTTCGGTGAGGACGAGGACATGTACATGTTGTGGTTCCAGGAACCGGGGGTGGCCGAGGCACACCTGGACCAGCGTGTCCGGAAGGTCTTCGAGAAGCTGATGGTGGGCGGGGTCGAGCCGTCGCTGCTCGCCGAGGAGGGTGTGGGCCGCTCGGCGGGCATGTCGTTCAACCCGTTCCTGGGCATCGACGAGCTCGAGGTGCGCGGTGACCCGGTGGCCACCCCCGAGGAGATCGACCACTACGTGGAGGTCTTCGAACGCACCGGGTTCCGCGGTGGGATCAACTGGTACCGCAACATCGACGCGAACGCGCGCGACCACCCCGACGCCGGTTCGGTGCCCCTCGACATCCCCACGTTGATGATCACCGCGGAGTGGGATCCGGCCCTTCCCCCGTCGATGGCCGCGAACATGGGATCGGTCTGCTCGGACCTGGAGATGCACATGATCGCCCACGCGGGCCACTGGGTGACCCAGGAGTGCCCCGAGGAGGTCGGCGCGCTGCTGTCGGACTGGCTGACCCGGCGCTTCGCCTGAGTTCCCCTAGGGTCTCGGCACGACATCCCACTCCGGTCGGCCACCAGCCACCGGGAACCCGACCATCGAACTGGAGACAAGGCAATGAGCATCGCCATCGGAGACGCCGCACCGGATTTCACCCTCGCAGACACCGAGGGCAACCAGGTGAGCCTGGCGGACTTCGCGGGCAAGGAGTCGGTCACCCTGGTGTTCATCCCGTTCGCGTTCACCGGGGTGTGCAAGGGCGAGCTCTGCGAGCTGCGCGACAACCTGGAGCGCTTCAACTCGGCGGGCAACCAGGTGCTCGCGATCACCTGTGACCGGGCGCCGAGCCTCGCCGAGTGGAAGCGGCAGGAAGGGTTCAACTTCCCGCTGCTCTCCGACGGCTGGCCCCACGGTGAGGTCGCACGCGCGTACGGCTGCTTCAACGAGGACCTCGGATGCGCGGAGCGACTGACCGTCGTGGTGGACCGCGACGGCAGGGTCGCCGACAGCTTCGCCTCGGGCGGCCTCGGCGAGGCCCGTCCCTTCGACAGCTACACCGGGGCGCTGTCGAAGCTCTGAGTGCCCGCGGGACCGGTCGCCGGGCCGTCGAGCCCGGCGAGGATCCCGCGCAGCTCCCGGGTGCGGGCGTGCCACGAGAACTCGCGGGCACACCACTGCGCCCCGAGGCGTCCCATCGCGGATGAGCGGTCCGGGTCGGACAGCAGCGAGCCGACGGCGTCGGCCACCGCGTCAGGATCCGTGCCGTCGACCAGCAGGCCCGTCTCGCCGTCGCGCACCGCGTCGGGCACCCCACCGATTCCACCGGCCACCACGGGCACGCCCACGGCCTGGGCCTGGATGAACACGATGCCGAACGCCTCCACCTCGCGTCCGCGGTGGCGTTCGCGACACGGCATGGCGAAGACGTCCGCCGCGGCGTAGTGCTGCGGAAGCTCCGGGCCCGGAACCTGGCCGGTGAACACGACGTGCTCGGACACGCCCCGGTCCGCGGCACGGCGTTGCAGCGATCCGCGGTGCGGACCGTCGCCGACGATCATGAGCTTCGTGCCCGGCACCTCCCGGCGCCAGCGGGGCAGGCAGTCGATGAGCGTGTCCTGGCCCTTGCGTTCCACGAGCCGTGAGACGCACACGACCAGTGGCGCGGATCCGATGCCGTGACGGTCGCGCACCGCATCGCCGGAGACCGCCCCGTGGAACTCCCCGGGCTCCACCGCCGGTGGCAGCAGGTGGTGGTCGGGCACGGGACCGAAGGCTCCACGCAGGTGCTCCTCGCACCAGTGCGAGACGTAGGTGACCGCGGCCAGGCGGTTGCCGATGGCCCGCAACATGGCGGATCCACCGGGCATGCGTGTCGCGCTCACCTCCAGCCCGTGGGTGAAGCCCAGCGAGGGCACCCCGGTGCGTTCGGCGATCGGCCCGGCGAGGATCCCGAGGGGGAACGCCGCGCCGAACAGCACCACGTCGGCCCCCACGGCCTCCACCAGTCGCGTGGCGTGGCGGGCAACCGTCGGGCTCGGCAACAGCACCGGGGTGCGTTCCCTGACCACCTCGTAGGGTGCCGTGCGGTCGAAGGCATCCGCCCCCTCGGAGCTGGAACCCAACAGCACGACCTCGTCACCCGCGCTGACCAGCCCACGGCCCAGCTGGTCGACGTAGTACTGGATGCCTCCCACCCGCGGCGGGAGGTCATTGGTGACAACCAGGACGCGCAACGACTCAGCCGAGTTCGCGCCGGAAGAACGACAGGGTGTCCTCCCAGGCCGAGCGCGCCTCGGCCTCGTGGTGGACCTCGGGGCGCGTGTCGTTGAAGAAGGCATGCTCGACACCGGGGTGCACGATGATCGTCGCCTCCGCCCCGGCGTCGCGGATCTCCGCCTCGAGCCCGCGGGCCAGGTCGGGCCCGAAGAACTCGTCACGCTCCGCGAAGTGGCCCCGCACCGGTGCGTCCAGCTGTGAGAAGTCGGGCTTGGCTCCCTCCCACGGGATGAGGCCGTAGAAGGGGGCCACGGCCCCCACCTTCGATGCCGAGTGGGCGGCGGTGACCAGCGCCAGTCCACCTCCCATGCAGAAGCCGATCACCCCTACCCGAGCGGAGGTCACCGAATCGATCGAGAGGAGGTGGTCGATCGCCGCATCCATGTCCTTCGCGGCGCTCTGCACGTTCAGGGCCATCATCAGCTTGCCGGCTTCGTCGGGCTCGGTGGTCTTGTCCCCCCGGTACAGGTCCGGGGCGAGCGCGGTGAACCCCTCCGCGGCGAAGCGGTCGCAGACGTCGGTGATGTGTGGAACCAGACCCCACCACTCCTGGATCACCAGCACACCGGGCCCACCCCCGTCGGCCTCGGAGAGGTACCCCGGGCAGGTGGAACCGTCAACAGCGAACTCGATCATCTGACCCATGGCCCGAAGGTACCAGTCGATCCGCGGCGTGGTCGACGGGAACGGGCCACGGCCCGGCACCCGGGAGCGATCAGCCCCGGAGGTTCGCGAGCTCGGGCGCGACCGGGCAGTCGGGAGCCGCGAGCTCACCGACCGCCACCAGCCCGTCCTGGCAGACCACGTGGGTGAACGAGGCGAGCTCCACGAACTCCGGCGTCGGGGTCCGGGACCGGGGAGCGAGCGGATCGTCGTGCCCGGGTCCCGGCGCCCCGTGGCGACCGGGTCCGGACAGGGCCGAACGCAGCGAGTCCCACAGGGGGCCCGCGAGTCTCGTGCCGACCGGTGCCACCAACCACCTCGCAGCGGCGGTCCCCCGCGGCTGGTCCGCCGCGGCTTCGGATGAACCGGCGGATCCACCTGGGGCCACACTGCGGCGCAACAGCACGGTTCCCCTGCCCAGCGCAGAGGCCCACGACACGGTCGGGGCGACCTCGGCCGCCCGGTCCTGCCGGCCGGGGGGACCAACGCTCCCGCGGGGGCCTGACAGGGCAGCTGCGAGTGCCGACTCGGTGCGGTCCTGTTCCAACAGGGCGATGGTCTCCTGGGCGCTGGCCCACACGTCGGTGGATGTGAGCAGGCGGGCGCACGCCCACCACAGGGGACCGCAGCCGGGTTGCCTGGACAGCAACTGCCGGCAGGCGGGCACCATGGCGGTGGGATCGCCGGCGAAGGCCACCAGGGCCGCTGTTGCCTCGAGGGCGACGGTGGCGTCGTCGAGGCCCGACGCACGGGCCACGAAGCGGAGCCGTTCGATCGGGTGCACGCGGGCAGCCTAGGACTGCGTGACCACCCGGGGAGCGCGCTATCGTCGCCCGGCGTGAGCGCCGATTCCGCAGTTTCCCCACCGGCAGAGGTGGAGCTCCGTCCCCTCGGCGGCGAGCCGGTCAGCCTCGCCGACCAGGTCCGGTTGTTCCACCTGCTGGCAGTCGTCGTCGATCCCTACACCGAGGAGTCCTCGTGGTTGCTGCGCACCGCGGCTCGCATCCTCGAGGAGTTCGCCGAGGCCGACTGCCGCACCGCCTGGATCATCACCTGTGGCGAGTCGGACGCCAGGACCTTCCTCGGGCCGTACGCCCAGCAGTTCCTGACCTTCTGCGACGAGGACCGCTCGGTGGTGGAGGCCCTGGGGGTGGAGTCGATCCCGGCGATGGTCGCGATCAGCGTCGATGGAACGCTGATCGGCTCGGCGCAGGGCTGGGATCCACCCGCTTGGCGTGAGGTGACCGACCGGATGGCGGAGATCCTGGCGTGGAACAAGCCGGCGTTCCCGCGTCCCGGCGACCCGGTTCCGTTCCCGGGAACCCCTGCCGCGGGCTGAGCCTCCGGGCACACACGGTCCGTTCAGCGGGCCAGCCAGCCCCCGTCCACCGCGATCACCTGGCCGGTGGTGTAGGCGGATGCCCCCGAGGCCAGGTAGAGCAGCGCCCCGTCCAGTTCGGCCAGTTCACCGGCGCGGCCCATCGGGGCGTTGCGTTCGATGAAGCGCACACCGGAATCGTCGTTGAACATCTGCTCGATGGTCATCTCGGTGGGGAACCACCCCGGTGAGATGGCGTTCACGCGGACTCCCTTGCGGCCCCACTCGGCGGCCAGGGCCCGGGTGAGGTTCACGACCCCGCCCTTGGCGGTGCAGTAGGGCACCTCCTTGACCGGGGCCGCTCCGACGTGGCCCAGCACCGAGGCGACGTTCACGATGCTTCCCGCTCCGTTGCCGAGCATGTGCCGCCCCAGGAGTTGCGAGAGGTGGAACACCGCCACGAGGTTCACCTCCAGGGTGTGCACGAACTCCTCGAGGGACACCTCCTCGGCGGGTGCCGGTTGGCTGTACCCGGCGTTGTTGACCAGCACGTCGATCCGCTCGTGCACCCCCAGGGCCTCGGAGACCAGGCGTTCCCTGTCACCCGAGAGGGACAGGTCCGCGGCGATGCAGGTGACCCGGTCCCCGAGTTCGCCGGCCAGCCGTTCGAGTCGGTCCACCCGACGTGCGGTGAGCACCACGTGTGCCCCGGCTCCGTGGAGGACCCGGGCGAAGCGGTCCCCCAGCCCCGAGGAGGCTCCCGTGACGACCGCGGTGGCACCGTGCAGGTCGAACAGTTCCGAGGGGGTGGGCACTCCCACCGGCCCGGTGGCCTGTCCGGTCGGGGTCTTGGTGGGAGCTGCATCGGGGTTCGACATGGCGGGCAACGTACCAGCGGCCCCGCTGCGCGCGGCGGTACCCTGCCGGGAATGCCCGAGCGCAGCGATCCGATGCACCCCGGTGAACACCCGGTCGACCTGGGACTCACCCATGTGGCCATACCGGTGAGCGACATGGCCGCCAGCACCGAGTTCTACGCCGAGTACGCATCGATGGAGGTGGTGCACCAGCGCGGCGAGCCCGGCGAGCGCGTGGCGTGGATCTCGGACCGCACGCGCCCGTTCGTGGTCGTGCTGCTCGAGCGCAGCGTGGACCACCGCCTCGGCGGATGGTCACACCTGGGTGTGGGACTCGGCTCGCGGGCCGAGGTTGACGACACGCTGCAACGCGCACGCGCGGCGGGCCACGAGGTGCTCGGCGCCTTCGATGCCGGACCTCCGGTGGGCTACTGGGGAATCATCGCCGACCCCGACGGCCACAACCTCGAGGTGGCCTTCGGCCAGGAGGTCGGCTTCACCGTGGAGGCCGCCGACCGGGGCTCCGGTCCCACCGTCACCCAGGCGCCCGGTTGACCCCGCCGTTTGAGCGAGTCGTGCCGCCGTGCGCGGCCAGCCAGGCGGCCATCGCGATGCCCGAGGCCACACCGGCGTTGATCGAACGGGTCGAGCCGTACATCGTCACCGAGCGGACCTCCGCACAGAGCCGTTGCGCGTCGCCCGACAGCCCCGTTCCCTCGGTGCCGAACAACAGCACGCAATCCCTGGGCAGCGGAGCGTCCTCGAGTGGGGAGGACCCGGCGACGTTGTCGATGCCCACCAGGCAGAGGTCCCGCGAATCGGCCCATCCGGCGAGCTGTTCGACGTCGTGGTGGTGCTCGACGTGGCAGTAGCGGTCGGTCACCATCGCCCCGCGTCGGTTCCAGCGGCGCCGCCCCACGATGTGCACCCCGGCGGCACCGAACGCGTTGGCGTTGCGGACCACGGTGCCGATGTTGAGGTCGTGCACCCAGTTCTCGATCGCCACGTGGTAGGGAAAGCGGCGCCGGTCGAGCTCCTCCACGATGGCCTCGTGGCGCCAGTAGCGGAACTCGTCCACGACGTTGCGGCGGTCCCCCTCGGCGAGCAGCACGGGGTCGAGCCGGTCGTCCTCGGGCCACGGTTCGGGATGCGGGCCGACCCCGACCCGGGGTTGGTCCTCCCGTGGGGTCCCCGTGCCGGGGTCCGGGGCGACGTGGCCGGCCGGGTCGTGCGCCCCCGGTGTGCTGTCGTGCGCGTTGTGCCCCACTCCCCCGGACCGTACTGTCGTCATGGTGACCAACCCCAGCGCGGCCCCACCCCCTGACCCCTCCATGGAGCGACCGGCAACCAGCGGAGGCTTCCAGTGGGCTGCCCAGGTGATCGAGGCCTACAAGATCTACGGCAGCGGCGACAACGAGGTGCGGGCGCTCGACGGTGTCACCGTGGGGTTCGAACCAGCCAGGTTCACCGCGATCATGGGACCGTCGGGTTCGGGCAAGTCGACCCTGATGCAGTGCGCCGCGGGGCTCGACCGCCTCACCGCGGGCACCGTGTTCATAGGCGACGTGGACATCGGCCGCCTCGGTGAGAAGCAGCTGACGCTGCTGCGGCGCGAGAAGGTGGGCTTCGTGTTCCAGCAGTTCAACCTGCTGCCCGCGCTGACCGCCGGGGAGAACATCACCTTTCCCCTCGACCTGGCGGGCCGAAAGCCGGACCCTGCGTGGATGGACCAGGTGGTCGCCACCGTCGGACTCGCGGACCGGCTCTCGCACCGGCCCTCGGAGCTCTCCGGAGGGCAGCAGCAGCGCGTGGCGGTCGCCCGCGCGCTGGTGGAACGGCCCGAGATCATCTTCGCGGACGAACCCACCGGCAACCTCGACTCGCATTCCTCGGGTGAGATCCTGGGCTTCATGCGCCGCGCGGTGGACGACTTCGGCCAGTGCGTGGTCATGGTCACCCACGACCCGGTGGCCGCCACGCATGCCGACCGGGTGCTGTTCCTCAACGACGGGCGCCTCGTCGACGAACTGCTGGCCCCCTCGACGGACCAGGTGCTCGCACGGATGGGCTCGCTGGCCAGCTGAACCCGGATGCTGACGCTCACCTGGCGCAACCTGCGCGCGAACCTGACCCGCCTCGTCTCGACCGCTGTGGCGGTCATCGCGGGCACCGCCTTCGTGGCCTGCGGACTCGTGCTGACCCAGGCCGTTGCGAGCGCGGTGGCCGGCAACACGGAGTTGCAGTACTCCGAGGTGGACGCGGCGGTGACCCCGTCGATCCCGAGCTACGACCAGGGGCCCACCGACGTCTCCGGAGTGGACGCCACGCTCCTCGCGGACCTGGAGCGCCTCCCCGAGGTGGACGGGGCAGCGGGTGACATCGCTGCCGCGGCGAGGATCCTGGACGACTCAGGTGACCCGCTTCGCTCCCAGATGATCGGCAGGGCCTGGATCACCGACGAGGTGCTGAACCCGTTCACCCTGGTGGAGGGTCGTGCACCGGAGGCGCCGGGCGAGATCGCGGTCGACCGCGAAACCGCGGCTGACCACGACCTCGCTGTCGGCGACTCCCGCGACCTGGCCACCCCGGCGGGCCGTAGGAGCGCCACGATCGTCGGCATCACCGAGTTCGGGGCGTCCGCGTCGGTCGACGGTGGCGGAACGGTGTTCCTTGCCCCACAGGAGGCACTCGAGGTGCTCGGGGCCGGCTCCGGGCAGTACACGCAGATCCTGTTGCGCACCGACGGTTCGGAGGCCGAACTGGTCGCCGCGGCGAGCGGGGTCGTCTCCGGGGCCGACGTGGTGCTCGACCGCGAGGCGTTCATCGAGGAGGCCACAGCGGACACCGAGGCGTTCGTGGACTTCCTGCGACCAGTGCTGTTGGGGTTCGCGTTCCTCGCGTTGTTCGTGGCCGGTTTCGTGATCCACAACACCTTCACCGTGGTGGTCACCCAGCGCTCCCGTGAGCTCGCCCTGGTGCGTTCCATCGGAGGCACACCGGGCCAGGTGCGCCGCTCGCTGCAGCTCGAGGGACTCCTTTTGGGCCTGGGCGCATCCGCGATCGGGCTGGGCGTCGGCATCGCCCTCAGCTGGGTCGTGCAGTGGATCCTCGAATCACTCGACGTGGGCATACCGAGTGTCGGGTTCGCGATATCGGGTTGGACGGTGCTCATCACGCTGGGTTCGGGCACGCTGATCACACTCGTGTCAGTCGTGATCCCCGCGTTCAGGGCGGGGCGCACCCGGCCGGTGGAGGCGATGCGGGACACCGCGGTGGACCGTTCCGCCGCCTCCACGGTCCGTCTGGTTGTGGGTGGCTCGTTCCTCGCGGTCGGGATCGCCGCGTTGTTGTTCAACCGCTTCGTGCACGCCCACCCGCTCATCCTGGGCCTGGGTGCCCTGGTGCTGTTCTGCGGGGTGGTGGTTGGCGGACCGCTGCTGGCCCACCTGTTCGCCCGCGGCATGCGGGGCCTGCTCGGACGGAGCCTGGTGGGCCGCATCGCGGCGCAGAACATGGTGCGCAACCCGAAGCGGACCGCCACCACCGCCAACGCCCTGGTGATCGGGTTGTTCCTGGTGACGATCGTGACGGTGTCGGGCACCGCGCTGCGGGACTGGGCCATTGCCGAGGTGTCGAAGTTCTCCTCCTCGGACTTCCTGGTGGTGGGCATCACCCCCATCCCCGACGACGTGGTGGACGACATCGCGGGACTCGACGGCGTCGCCGAGTCGACCCCGGTACGCACCGCCCGGGTGACCGACCTCTCGGGCATCACCGCCCAGCTGAGCGGAGCCGATGTGGAGTCGCTCACGCGCACCATGGGGCTGGAGGCCACCTCGGGTTCCCTCCAGGACGTGGCCGAGGGACGCGGAGCGGCCTCCACGGGGCTCGAACAGGCCCTCGCTGCCGAAGGCGGCCCGGGAGGGGACTCGGCACCGAGCTCCACGGTCCCTGACGGCGCGGGGCCCGTGCCCTCCACCCAGGTGCCCTCGACCGAGGACCCCGCCGGCGATCCCGGCAGCGGTGGAGCCGGAAGCGGCGACCCGGGTGGACCGACGGTCGACATCGGGGAATCGGGCACGAGCACCACAGCGGCGGAGGTGGGCGAGGTGTACCTGCTCACGAACCCCGACGGGGAGACCGTCGAGGTTCCTGTCGCGGCAGTGCTCGAACTGCAGCTCGACACACTGTTCCTGGGCACCCTGGTCAGCAACGACCTGTTCACCGAGATCGCCGGCGACCAACCCTTCAGCCAGGTCTACGTGCGCGCCGAACCCGATCGCGTCGATGCGCTGGGCACCGACCTCGACAACCTGTTGGCGGACTACACCGGCATCGAGGCGCTGCCGGGCAACTTCATCGGGCAGCTGATCGGCTCGGCCATCGACTTCATGATCGCTGCGGTGAACGGCCTGTTGGCCCTGTCGGTGGTGATCGCGCTGGTCGGGATCGTGAACACGATGAACCTCTCCATCCACGAACGCCGCCGGGAGCTCGGCATGGTGCGTGCCCTGGGCATGACCCGTGGCCAGGTCCGTTCGATGGTGCGCACCGAGGCATTCGGCATCGGCATCCTCGGAACCGTGATCGGAGTCGCCTCGGGGGTCTTCTGCGGCTGGGTCGTGATCGGTTCCATCACCGACACCGCGATCCCACTGGCCTGGGGCCGGGTGGGCATCATCGCAGGCGTGGGCCTGGTGATCAGCGTGCTGGCCTCGCTGTGGCCGGCGAGGCGTTCGACGCGCATCGACATGCTCGAGGCGATGTCCGCCACCTGAACCACCCCGGATGGCCACCGCGGAGCAGTCCCCGGGCGGTTGCCGGCCACGAAAGACCCGACGTGTCGGATCTGCGCGCCATGATGGTCCGGATGCACCCGGTCGACCGCGACTCCCCCGTCCCACTCTGGTCACAGGTGGAGACCGACCTGCGGGCCCGCATCGACGCGGGCGAGTTCGTGGACCGGTTCCCCACCGACGAGGAGCTGGTCGGGTCCTACGAGGTGTCGCGGCACACCGCCCGCGAGGCGGTGCGACGCCTCTGCGCGGACGGCCTCGTGGTGCGCGAGCGGGGCCGGGGCACCGTCCTTGTGGAGAAGCGCAGCGAACGGCCCCTGGATGCCATGTACTCGCTGTTCGAGGCGGTCGAGGCAGGTGGGGTCGAACAGACCTCCGAGGTCCTCGCCGAGGTGGGCGACTCCAACCCCGAGGCCGCAGCCGCGCTCGGACTCGACGACCCGACCGCACCGCTGGTGCTGATAGAACGCCTGCGCCGCGCAGGTGGCGAACCGCTGGCACTCGACCGGGTCTGGTTGCCCGCCGAGGTGGGACGTCCGCTGATCGGCGCCGACTGGACCCGCACGTCCCTCTATGCCCGCCTCGCCGAGACCGGCACGGGCCGTCCCGATTCGGGCTGGGAACGCGCGCGTGCGGTGCTCGCCTCCCCCGGCGACGCCCAACGACTCGGGCTCGGATCCCCTGCGGCCGTGTTCTGCCTCGAGCGCCTGGGACGTGTCGGGGATCGCCCGGTGGAGTGGCGCCGCAGCCTCGTGCGCGCCGACCGCTTCGCTGTCATGAGCCGGTTCGAGGGTGGACGCACCGAGGCGAGCCTCCGGCTCAGCACCTACGCCCCCGAACCGGACTGAGGGCGCCTCCGCACCCGTCGCGGCGACGTGTGCATTGACAACCGGGGAATTGTCCGTACAATTGGACATATGGATTTCGCCCTGGTGCTCCTGCTCGCACTGCTGATCGGCCTCACCCTGGGCGCCGTGGGCGGTGGAGGCTCCATCCTCGCGGTGCCCGTGCTGGTCGGCGTGGCGGGACTCAGCGTCACCGACGCCACCACGGCATCGTTGATCGTGGTCGGCTCCGCCTCGGCCATCGGGCTCGTGGCCGCGCTGCGCTCCGGGCGCGTGGAACTCGGCACCGGGGTGGCATTCGGGCTTGCGGGTGTGGGAGGAGCCGCCGTCGGCACGATGCTCAACCGCGGTCTGGACGAAGGCGTGCTGTTGTTGTCGTTCGCGGCGCTGATGGCGTTCGTGGGCGCCAAGATGCTCCATGGCCTCGTGGCCACCAGGCCCGCCGCAGCCGTCACCGGCGGTGAACGAGGCGCCCTGTCGCTCTCACGGGACCCCCTCGGCAGCGGCACCGGCGACACCGATCCAGGAGTTGCTGGGTCCGGCGCCTGCGTGCCCACCGCCGCTGGATCGCTCGGCGGCCCGGGAGCGCAGGACCCCACCGGCGATCGCCCGGGGTCGCGCGGGCTCGACGCCGCAACGGTTGCACGCATCCTGGGTGCCGGCACCGTGGTGGGCTTCCTGACCGGGCTGTTCGGGGTGGGCGGCGGTTTCGTGATCGTCCCGGCACTCATGTTCCTGCTCGGACTCGAGATCCGCTCCGCAACCGCCACCTCGCTGCTGGTGATCGCCCTCAACAGTGCGGTCGCGCTGGTCATGAGGGCCGACTTCGGTTCTGTCGACTGGGCCGTGGTCGCCCCGTTCACCGCGCTCGCGGTCGTCGGGGTGCTGTTCGGCCGAGGGGTGGCCGACCGAGTACCGGCGAGGGCATTGACCGCCGCACTCACGGTCCTGGTCGTGGCCATGGCCGCCTGGACCGCAGTGCAGGGAATCGGAGCACTCCGATGACACCGCCCGCGCACACCCCGACACACCCACACGTCCACATCCCCGCGGTGCGCATCCCCACGGAACGCACTCCGGCGATCCACATTTCCACGGAGGAACGACCATGAACTCTGGCACGATCATGGAGCAGACCCGACCCGCCGAGACCGGGTCGGACGACACCCGACCCGGCCCAACCGAGGAGACCACGGTGATCTTCGAACAGCACTACCTCGACTGCCTCTCGCAGGCCTCCTACCTCATAGGCGACACCACCAGCGGCAAGGCCGTGGTGGTCGACCCGAGGCGCGACATCGGCGAGTACCTGGCCTCGGCCGAGGAACACGGACTCGAGATCGTCATGGTGATCGAGACCCACTTCCACGCGGACTTCCTCTCGGGCCACCTGGAGCTCGCCGCTGCCACGGGTGCGGAGATCGCCTACGGCTCGGCGGCCGAGGCCGAGTTCCCGCACCGCAAGCTCGCCAACCACGAGCGGGTGTCCCTCGGTGAGGTGACCCTCGAGATCCGCCACACCCCGGGTCACACCCCCGAGTCGATCTCGATAGTCGTCTGGGAGCATCCCGGCGACGCGGACGACCCCGGGGCCGTCCCCTACGGGGTGCTGACCGGCGACACCCTCTTCATCGGTGACGTCGGCCGACCGGACCTGCTCGCCTCGATCGGTGTCACCGCCGAGGAACTGGCCCGGTGCCTCTACGACTCGTTGCGCGACGAGCTGATGACCCTGCCCGATGCCACCAAGGTGTTCCCCGGACATGGTGCGGGCTCCGCGTGCGGCAAATCGCTCTCGACCGAGACCGTCTCGACCATCGGTGAGCAGAAGGCCTCGAACTACGCGCTGGCCGACATGACTCCGGAGGAGTTCATGGACGTGGTCACCGAGGGCCAACCCGCGGCGCCCGGATACTTCGTCCACGACGCGGTGCTCAACCGCAAGGACCGTGACATCCTCGCCGAGGGGGAGCCACCCGAGGCGCTGGACCTGGAGCGCTTCTCGGAACTCCGGGACTCCGGCGCGCTGGTGATCGACACCCGCGACCACGGCGCCTTCGCGGCGGGACACCTGCGCGGCTCGGTGAACATCGCCCTCGATGGCCGCTTCGCCGAGTACGCCGGTTCGGTGGCCCGACCGGACGACACGATCGTGCTGGTGTGCGACCCGGGTACCGAGCTCGAGGCCCGCACCCGCCTCGCCCGCATCGGCTTCGACCGCGTCGCCGGCCACCTGGAGGACCCCTACGGGGTCATGCAGAGCCATCCCGAGGAGGTGGGCCGTGCCTCACGCCTCACCGCGGAGGAGTTCATGCAGCGCCGCGACTCGCTGGCCGACCTCGTCGTGGTCGACGTGCGCAACCCCGGTGAGACCGATGCCGGCACCCTCGAGGGGGTGCACGTGGTGCCCGTGGCCCGACTCCGCAACGAGATGGAGGACCTGGCCGAGCACCGCGAACGACCGGTGGTCGCCCTCTGTGCCGGCGGTTACCGCTCGTCGATCGCGGCGAGCCTGTTGCGGGCGAACGGCTTCACCGACGTGAGCGACGTGCTCGGGGGCTACTCGGCCCTGGTCTGAGCTGCCACACCTGAGCCGGGGGCCGGCCCCCAGCGGACCTTCGGTGCCCCTGGCTCAGGTCGTGACCGCGACCGCCTCGCTCCCGGTGGCCCGGTCGAAGGTGACCGCGGTGACCGGACTCGAGGCACGCCAGCGCGGATCCACGGTGACGAAACGCACCTGCATCGACTCGGGTGTGGCCTCGAGCAGGCCGAAGCCGCGGTTCTTCCAGTCGATCCAGCGGAACGACGGAGCGAATCCCGAGACGAGCTCGCCGAGGGCCTCGGCCACATCGGGCAGGAAGCCGACCGCCATCGAGGAGACCGAACCGCACACGTACTCCTGGGCCACCACCGGGCTGCGAGGGTCCTCCATGTCGAGCGCTATGGGCGACTGCCAGAAGGAGTGGATGTCGCCGGTGAGGATCGTCGTGTCGGTGATGCCCTCGTCGTGCAGGAAGGCCGTGAGGCGGTCCCGCTCGGCGCTGTAGCCGTCCCACTGGTCGAGGTTGAAGTACAGCCCGGCGTGCTCCGGTACCCCTGCGAAGACCGGCTCGTCCAGGTCGATCGCCCTGATCGGGGCCACCATCACCTGCTGGCCGATGACGTTGTGGACCACGCCGTCGTCCCTGGCGGCACCGAGGGATTCCCGGAGCCAGTCCCGCTGGGCGGTGCCGAGCAGCGTGCGGTCCGGTTCGTGCACCACCGAGGCGGGTGGCACGCTGGTGACCTGCAGCATGTCAGCCTCGGGGTTCGCGTCGCGGTACTGGCGGGTGTCGAGCAGCGAGACGTGCGCAAGGTTCCCGAAGCGCAGGCCCCGGTGGATCCGGGTGCCGTCGATGGGCCAGACCGGCATGTACTCGAACCAGGCCCGGTAGGCAGCCGCGGCGCGCTCGGACTCCTCGGTGATCCTCACCCGGTCGTAGTTGTCGGCGAACTCGTGGTCGTCCCACACCGGGGCGAACCCGTGTGCCGCGTGGGCGGCACGCAGGTCGGGATCGGTGCGGTAGAGGCGGTACTTGGCACGGTAGGTCCCGAGGTCCTCGGCACGCTCGCTGGGGTCGTCGCGAACGTCCCACAGCGGGTTCACCTTGCCGGTGGACTCATAGATGTAGTCACCCAGGAACACCACGCCGTCGAGGTCCGTGTCGGCCACGTGCCGCCACGCCGGGTACCAGCCGGCGGAGAAGCGCTGGCAGCTCGCCACCGCGAGGCGCATGGAGGCCACCTCGTCACCCGGGGCGGGCAGGGTGCGGGTCCGCCCCACGGGTGAGGTCAGCTCACCCACTCTGAAGCGGTACCAGTAGGTGGTCGCCGCGGCGAGGCCCTCGGCAAGCACCTTCACACAGCCGTCGGTGGAACCGTCCACATTGGTGGTGCCCGCTGCAATGACCTGCGTGAACCCCGGGTCGGCGGCCACCTCCCAGTCGACGTCCACGGATCCCAGCACCGCGGGGGCGAATCGGGTCCACAGCACCGCTGCGTCGTGGGCGTGCAGGCCCGAGGCCACGCCGGCGTCCCAGGGCCCCTCGACCACGTCCGGCGATGGATACGGGGTGCACGCCGCCAGCCCCAGCGCCCCTGCGATGCCGCCGGCGCCCACCAGCAGCCTTCGTCGGTCGATCCTCGGTGCCATGCCCCTCCAAACCCGTGGCTCCGGTGCGGCCTGCGGGCCGGCACACGCGTAACAACTAGTTCACATTCAGCGAACAGTATGGCAATCCGGGCGGACCAGAGTCTCCTCACGAGCGCTGTCAAAGGCGACCGGCGCAGCACGATTCCCGAACACGAGGAGCACTAGTGGATACATCAATCACCCTGTTGGCGCAGGATGCGGCGCCCGACATAGCGAAGGTGTTTCTCGACAACACCTTCGTGTTCGTCGCTGCTGTCCTGGTCATATTCATGCAGGTCGGCTTCGCCCTGGTCGAAGCCGGACTCACCCGGTCCAAGTCAGTGTCCAACATCATGATGAAGAACCTGATGGACTTCGCGGGTGGCGCCATCATGTTCTTCCTGATCGGCTACTCCTTCGCCTACGGGCCCGACGGCAACGGGTTCATCGGATGGGGCAACGAGGCGCTGCGTGCCACCGGCGAGTGGACCGCGGCGGACGGCGGCCTCTCACCGGGAGTCGACTTCTTCTTCCAGATGGCCTTCGCAGCCGCCGCGGCCACGATCGTCTCCGGCGCCATGGCGGAACGCACCAAGTTCAAGAGCTACTTCCTGTACTCCCTGGTGATCACCGGCGTCATCTACCCGATCGTCATCCACTGGTTCTGGGGCGGCGGCTGGCTCGCCGAGTTCAACGACGGCATCTTCGTGGACTTCGCCGGTTCCTCCCTCGTGCACATGACCGGTGGCCTCGCGGCACTCGCCGGAGCAGCGGTGCTCGGACCCCGCATCGGCAAGTACGGCCCCGACGGCAAGCCCCGGGCGATCCTGGGCCACAACATCCCCTTCGCCGTGATCGGTGCGATGATCCTGCTCATCGGCTGGTTCGGGTTCAACCCCGGCTCCCAGCTGGCAGCTGACTTCCCCGAGGTCGGCAACATCGCCCTCACCACCACCTTCGCCGCAGTGGCCGGCGCCCTGGTTGCGATGGGTGTGATCTGGATCAAGACCGGCAAGCCCGACGTGGCCATGACCGCCAACGGCCTCCTCGCCGGCCTGGTGGGGATCACCGCAGGCACCGCCTCGGTGGGCAACTGGGGAGCGATCGCCATCGGGGCGATCTCCGGTGGCGTGGTCGTCGCATCGGTGCTGTTCTTCGACCGGGTGCGCATCGACGATCCGGTCGGCGCCGTGTCGGTGCACGGCATCTGCGGTGGCCTCGGCACCCTGCTGGTGGGCGTGTTCGCCCTCGAGGGCGGAATCCTCTCCGGTGACGGTCTCGACCTGCTGTTCACCCAGGCGGTCGGCGTGGTGTCGATAGCGGCGTTCGTGCTCGCCACGAGCTTCGCACTGTTCCTCGGCATCAAGTACACCGTCGGCCTGCGGGTCAGCGCCGAGGAGGAGATCGAGGGCCTCGACATCCTCGAGCACGGCGCACCCGGCTACAACGAGGACACCGCCAGCACGACGGTGACCGTGGGTGCCGGTGCGGCATCGAAGCCACCCACAACGGTCGGAGTGAGCTGACCCCACGGGGCGGTCCGCCGCCCCGGGCGACATCCCCCCGAGGGGCACCGGAGAGATCCGGTGCCCCTCGTCGCGCGCGGCGCCCGGGGGCGCGACCACACCGGTGGCCGGATCCGCTTACTGTTGCGGCATTCCCGATCGGACCGACATGGACTCCACCGGTACACCTCCACCCCCGCCAGAACCGCTCCGGGCGGCCGACGCCCCCACCCCGGAGGTGGATTCCTACTGCCGGGTGCGGAACCGCACCGAGTCGCTCGCTGCGCCCCTCGGCCCCGAGGACCAGGTCGTGCAGTCCATGCCCGATGCAAGCCCCACCAAGTGGCACCGGGCGCACACAACCTGGTTCTTCGAGGAGTTCGTGCTCGACGCGCTCGACGGCTACGGGCGCTTCGGCGACGACTACGCGTACCTGTTCAACAGCTACTACGAGGCTGTCGGGGACCGTCAGCCACGCCCCCGCCGCGGCCTGATCACACGTCCCACCGTCGACGAGGTGGGCGACTACCGACGAAGCGTGGATTCGGCCATGACCGACGCGCTGGCGTCGGGTCGCCTCGACCATGACCTGCTCGAGCGGGTGGAGCTCGGCCTGCACCACGAACAACAGCACCAGGAGCTGCTGTTGATGGACGCGCTGCACCTCCTGGCCCAGAACCCGACCCGGCCCGCCTACGGCGCGGGTCCCGCGCTGCCCGCGCCAGGAACGGATGGCGCCTCGGCACCCGCGGACCGCGCCGGTCTGCTGGAACACGACGGCGGGCTGGTGGAGGTGGGCCGCGACGCCTCGGTTGCGGAAGGCGGCTTCGGCTACGACAACGAGTCCCCGCGCCACCGCCGCTGGTTGGAGCCGTTCGCGGTGGAGGACCGGCTCGTCACCTGCGGCGAGTGGGTCGAGTTCATCGAGGACGGCGGCTACCGACGACCGGAGCTCTGGTTGAGCGACGGCTGGCACACCGTGGTGGCCATGGGATGGGACTCCCCGCTGTACTGGCGGCGAACCGAGTCAGGCTGGCAGCGCTTCGCCCTGACCGGTCCGGTCGAACTCGACTCCGATGAACCGGTGGCGCACGTCTCGTACTACGAGGCCGACGCCTTCGCCCGCTGGCGCGGAGCGAGACTGCCCAGCGAAGCCGAATGGGAGGTGGTCGCCACGGGCCACCGGGGCCAGTTCTTCGGCCACCTGTGGCAGTGGACCTCCTCGGCATACTCCCCATATCCGGGGTTCACCCCCGCCGAGGGGGCGGTCGGCGAGTACAACGGCAAGTTCATGGTCGACCAGCAGGTCCTGCGCGGATCGTCGTTCGCGACACCGCCGGGTCATGCCCGGACGACGTACCGCAACTTCTTCCCCTCAGCGGCCCGCTGGGCCTTCAACGGAGTGAGGATCGCCCATGACGCGAACCGATGACCCACCCGCCGACGGCGGCCCGCCCGCGATCACCGTGGAGGTGTGCCTCGACCAGTCGGCATGGTCCACCCACCTGGCCGAGGAGACCCTTGCAGGCCTCCGCGACGACCCGCCCTGGATTCCGCCGGTGTGGTTCTACGACGAGACCGGCTCGGCGCTCTTCGACGAGATCACCCGGCTCGAGGAGTACTACCCGACCGCCGCGGAACGCCAGATCCTCACCGAACACGCGGCCGAGATCGCCGAGGTGACCGGCATGGAGACCCTCGCGGAGCTGGGTGCGGGCACCTCGGAGAAGACCGCCCTGTTGCTGGACGCCGGCGAGGCGGCCGGCACCCTCGTGCGTTTCGCGCCCTTCGACTGCTCAGAGGAGGTGCTGCGGCAGGCCGCGGCGCAGATTGCCGGAGCGAGACCCTCGCTCACGGTCCATGCAGTGGTCGGTGACTTCAACGAGCACCTGGGTGCACTGCCCATGGACGGGGTGTGCGTGCTCGCGTTCCTCGGATCCACCATCGGCAACATGGACCCACCGCAGCGCAAGGGGTTCCTCGCGGAGGTGGCGGCAACCCTCGACGCTGACGACTGGTTCCTGCTCGGCACCGACCTCGCCAAGTCCGAGGACGAACTGCTACCCGCCTACGACGACAGCGCCGGTGTGACGGCCCGTTTCAACCTCAACGCCCTGTCGGTGATCAACTCCGAACTGCTGGCCGACTTCGACCTCGACGCGTTCACCCACCGGGCACTGTGGGACCATCACGAGTCACGCATCGAGATGCAACTGGTGGCCCGCACCGACCAGACCGTTCGGGTGTCCGCGCTCGAGGGAGCCGAGGTGAGCCTGGCAGAGGGTGACCACATCCGCACCGAGATCAGCACCAAGTTCACCCCTTCACAGGTGCACCGCGAGCTCAGCGACGCGGGCATGCTGGTCGAACACACCTGGTTCGACGATCGGGAGCGATTCATGGTGACCCTGGCCCGGCGGGCCTGACCGGATCCGACCGGAGCGGTTCAGCCGGTGATGCTGCCGGTCGGTTCCAGCGGCGAGACCGCGATCCAACCGTTGACGAAGGCGTTCACGTCGTCGATCGGTTCGCCCGGGCCTTCGCAGTCGACCGCGGTCAGGTCCACGTCCGACGCGACCGCCAGGGGTACCCGGGCCTCACCACGCGGCGGCCCTGCGGGGCAGCTGGGCGTGTTGATGTTGATGATCGAGTCCGTGCCGAGGGTCCCCCCGACCAGGGCGTCGTAGTTCTCGTCCAACCACTGCATCGTCGCCGCCACACCGCTCGGGAAGTCGACCGGGTCACCTCCTCCCTGGCTGGTGGCAACCGCCGGCACACCCAACTGGGCCGCCTGGCGGGCCGCCCCGACGGTGCCGGAGATGTCCACGAGGGGTCCGATGTTCTGCCCCTCGTTTATCCCGGAGATCACGAGGTCCGCCTCGATGCCCTCGTCCTGGAGTGCCCAACGCACCGAGTCGGCGGGAAATCCATCGACCGCCTTGGCCTCGTGACCCGACACCGTGGTGGCATCGGCGGCAACGAGTTCACCCGGGGTGGTCTTGCCACCGGAACCGGACTGGTTGGCCGCCGGCGCCACCACGACCACCTCCACGTCGCCACGATCGACCAGGGCCGTGACCAGGGCGTCGATGCCCTCGGCCCCGACGCCGTCGTCGTTGGTCACGAGCACCGTCGGCAGCTCCGGCTCCGGCGCCGTGGTCGTGGTGGAGCTCTCCTGCGTCGTCGCGCTGTCGTCGCCGCCGGAAGCCGAGTCGTCCCCCGAGCTGCATCCGGCTCCGAGCCCGACGAGGGTGAGAATGGCGAGGCACGTGCCGACCGTGCGGAGCCGCGAGCCGTGTCGGGACCTGCAGTTCCCAACCGTGGCGGATCGGATCACCTCGGGTTCACCCTGATGCCTTGTGGAGTTCATCTCAGCCATGGCGGAAAGCTAGTCCTTCGCCTGCTGGCGGGACGGCCCGATGCGTCTGCACCACGAGTTGGCCCACGCCGCTTCAGAGGGGCAGCTCCACCCACTCCGTGCGACGCGCCGGCACTCTCGCCCCGGGCAGGATCACACCGGTCACGTTCAGCGGGTCGGTGGCGTTGACGCGCACCGTCCTGCCGTCGGGTTCGCTTCGACGGACCTGCTTGAGCCCATCCACGGCCTCGGGCAGTGCGAACTGTTCCCCGCTGAAGCCGTTGACGAAACGGCCACCTCGCACCTGTCCGCGGTCCTCCATGCGGCGCAGTGCCCACTGGATGTCGCGCCAGCGCACAGCGGCCCCCTCGTGTGCGGCGATGTCGTAGAAGACCACGCCCCAACGGGCGAGCAACTGGTCGGCCCAGGCCTCGGCGACGTCCTCGGCCGCGATGCGCTGCTCACCGGGGTCGGAGGCGTGCTGGGGCGCGTCTGCCGGAGCGGACACCGCGGCCCCTCCTGCGGACGCCGGCGCGCTGGCGGGCACCAGCAGGGACCACCGCCCCGCGGCACGTCCGGGGCCTCCCCCTGCCCTGCGCAGGCGCGACGGACCAGGACGGCTTCGACCGGCTCGGCGCCGGTCCCTCGAGAGCGCACGCACCGCGGCGAAACCGTCGCTGGTCAACACACCCCTGGCAACGGCTTCCCAGAGTGCCTCCTCGATCTCCGTGGGGAGCCTCGAGGTGGAGGCGGCCAGCTCTCCGGCGAAGGACGCTCCCCGGTCGGCGATCGCCTCGACCACCTCGGCGACCGCGCCCGCATCGGGGAGTTCCGGCGCCGCGTCGCCCCTGAGCGCTTCGGCGAGCCACTCCAGGTCGTCGCGGAACGCGAGTGTCACCGGAGTGGCCCGCGACGGCCCGGCGCCACGCTTGCGGGATGCACCGGCGTCGGGAAGGGAGAGACGTCCCCAGGTGACCTCACCACCGAGGGTGAGCTCGTCGAGCCACCTCGGTCGGTAGTCGCGCAGCCGCGTTGCCAACACCTCGTCCTCCCAGGCGCCGACCGCCACCGATGCACCCTGCAGCTGCGCGACGATCCTCTCGACCCCGCTGCGACCGGTCAGCTGGGATCCCGGGGCGACGTGCTGCCAGCGCACCCAGAAGCGCACCAGCTGCGCTGCGGAGACGGGTTCGACCTCGCGCCGGCGGTTGCGGCGCGAGTAGCTGTGCATCCGCACGAGCAGCCGGCGGGAGCACCACTGCACCTCCTCGGGGTCCGCAGCGCCGTAGTTGCCCTGCAACGCGAACCCGGAGGATTCGAGGTCGGCCAGCGCGATCCTGACCGTGGACTCCTCGAGTCCGGTGAGCCCGGCGAGCTCCGAAGCGGTGACGGGACTGTGCAACTCGAGGTGGCCTCGCACGACCGCCACGGCAGCCTCATCAGCGGCCGCGGCGTGGCCGGTTGTGAGCAGCGCCTCGACCTGCGCGGTCGCCTCGACGGTGTGCCACCGCTCCGGGGACCCCGGTGATTCCGGCATCCGCGCCACCCGGTTCCTCGCCTCGAGCGCACCGAAGAGCTCCGCCCATTCACCACGCCGCGCGGTGAGCACGAGCGCCGCCAACAGGTCGTGGAGCTCGTCGGGGGTGGACGGTGCGGGCTCGATCTCCGCACGCACCTGTTCGATGGCCTCGGGGTGGAGGCGCCCCAGTTCGGACGGATCGACGGGCAGCCCCCTGGGGATGGCCAGCGCATTGGTGCGACGGTCGATGGCCTCGCCGTCGTCGAGGAACGCATAGGGCCTGGCCGTGAGGATCTCGTGTGCGAGAACCGACGGTTCGGTCGTGTCGCGGAAGTGGACCTCCACCGACCCGTCCGCGATGCGGCGCCACAGCTCGGTCAGGCCGTCGACGTCGAGACCCTCGGTGAGGGTGTCGTGCACGGTCTGGGCGACGATCGGGTGGTCCGGCACCTCGATCGGCCCGGTGATGTTCTCCTGGCACGCGGCGGCACCCGGGAAGAGGGCCGCCATCAGGTCGTCGGCCTCCATTCGCTGGATGGCCGGTGGGTTGCGCCGTCCACCCTTGACACGGGGCACGATCAGCGCACGGTTGAGGTTCCAGCGCCAGCGGGACTGGAAGATGGGTTGGTCGAGCACCGCCTGGGTAAGGGTGGGCCGGATGTTGGCCTCGTTGAGGAACCGTGGCACATCCGACAGCGGGAAGCTGTGGTGCGGCCCGAGCGAGATGACAACTGCGTCGTCGTTGGCCGAGGCCTGCAACTCGAAGTTGAAGCTGCGGCAGAACTTCTTGCGCAGCGCGTAACCCATCGAGCGGTTGATCCGACCACCCCAGGGTGAGTGGACCACCAGCTGCATGCCACCGGTCTCGTCGAAGAAGCGCTCCAGCACCAGGTGCTCCTGGGTGGGGAGCCGACCGAGGGTCGCGCGCCCCGCAGCGAGGTAGTCCACCACGGTCGTTGCGGCGTCGGGGCCGACACCCGCTTCGCCCATGAGCCACGCGACGGCACTGTCGGGGTCGGCCGCCGCGAGGAACCCGTCGAGCTCGTCGCGCAGCCGGGACACCTCCGACGACAGCTCGACGGTGCGCGCAGGGGCCTCACCGAGCCAGAACGGGATCGTCGGCGGCTTGTCACCCGCATCGACCACCCGCACCTGGCCGGCGGTGACCTGGCGTATCTGCCAGGAGTGGGTGCCGAGCAGGAAGATGTCGCCTGCCATCGACTCGGTGGCCCAGTCCTCGTTGACGGTCCCGATGAAGGTCTCCTCGGGTTCCAGCACCACCCTGAAGTCGCCCAGTTCCGGAATGGCGCCCCCCGAGGTGAGTGCAGCCAGACGGGCGCCCCGACGGCCCCGGAGCTCGCCGTTGACCGCGTCGTGGTGGACGTGGGCTGCCCGGGGCCCGCGGCCGGTCATGACACCCTTGCTCACGAGCTCCACGACCTCGTCGAAGGTCTCCCGCGGCAGTGCCCGGTAGTGGTGGGCGGTGCGCACGAGGTCGAACAGGGCGTCGGTGTGCCATTCCTGCGCCGCCGTCTCGGCCACGATCTGCTGGGCGAGGATGTCGAGGGGGGCCTCGGGCGGCTCGACGGAATCGAGGCGTCCGGCCCTCACCGCGGCGAGCAGCGCCGTGCTCTCCACGAGCTCGTCGCGGGTGAGCGGGAAGAGACGTCCGGTGGGGGTGCCCACCCTGGTGTGGTTGGAACGCCCCACGCGCTGCAGGAAGGTCGCGATCGAACGCGGCGAACCGATCTGGCAGACGAGCTCCACCGGACCCACGTCGATTCCCAGTTCGAGTGAGGCCGTGGCCACCAGGGCCTTGAGGTCACCTGCACGCAACCGGGCCTCGGTGCGCTGCCGGCGTTCCCGCGAGAGGCTCCCGTGGTGTGCCGCCACGACGTCGTCGCCGAGACGTTCACCCAACTGGTGGGCCAACCGCTCGGCGAGCCGGCGGGTGTTGACGAACACGAGGGTCGTTCGCCGGTTCTCGACCAGCTCCGCGATCCGGTCGAGCACTCCGTCCATCTGTGCACCCGAGATGACCGCCTCGAGCTCTCCCTCGGGCAGCTCCAGGGCGAGGTCCATGTGCTGTTGGTGGCCGGAGTCGGCGATCTCCACCGCCGCTGCACCGTCGTCGGTGGTGCGGTTGCCGATGAGCAACGACGCGACCGTGTCGATGGGCTTCTGGGTGGCCGAGAGCCCCACCCGTACCGGGGGCCGCGCACAGATGTGGCCCAGGCGCTCCAGGGTGAGTGCCAGGTGTGCGCCCCGCTTGTCGCGCGCCAGCGCGTGTATCTCGTCGACGATGACGGTCTCGGTGCCCGCCAGCACGGCCCGGCTGCGCTGCGCGGTGACGAGCAGGTAGAGGGACTCGGGGGTGGTGACGACGAAGGTGGGTGGTTTGCGCACCATGGCTGCGCGCTCTGACTGGGTGGTGTCGCCGGTGCGCACACCGATCGTCAGCGCCGGGGCGGCGAGCCCGGAGGCGGCGGCAAGCTCCGCGATCTCGTCCAGGGGGCGTTCGAGGTTCTGGGCGATGTCGACCGCCAGGGCCTTGAGCGGCGAGACGTAGACAACCCGGGTGTCACCCACCGACTCCCCCGCCGCGTGGCGCAGGTAGAGGTCGTTGATGCACATGAGGAAGCCCGCCAGGGTCTTTCCCGAACCGGTGGGAGCCGCGATCAGCGTGGAGCGTTCTGCTGCCAGGTGCGGCCAGCCGGTGCGCTGTGGCTCCGAGGGCCCCTCGGGGAAGCGGCGTTCGAACCACTCCGCGACCGCCGGATGGAACCCGACGCCCTCGACCAGGTCGGTGCGCACCTCGATCCCACTGGACAGCAGACTCCCCTGGAGGGGTACCAATCCTTCGGCGGTCTGTCGGGATCGGGTGGTCGACATGGCCACAACACCGTAGATCGCACCTGTGACATCTCCTCCGCGGATCCCCGACGGACCCGCGGCCGCCACGGGGGCGATACCCGGGACCTCAGTGCTGCTGCAAGAGCACAGAGGGATCCAGGGCGGCGACGTCGGAGAGCCCGCACAACCCCATCGCAACCTTCATCTCGCTCTCCACGGTCTCGAGCATGCGGGTCACGCCGGCCTCGCCACCACCCGCCACCGCCCAGGCCCACGGGCGGCCGACCATGACCGCCCCGGCACCGAGCGCGACGGCACGCACGACGTCCAACCCGCTGCGGATGCCACCGTCGAGAAGCACCTCCAGGTCGTCACCCGCGGCCTCCAGGATCCCCGGCAGGGCCTCGATCGTGGCGGGAGTGCCGTCCAGCTGTCGGCCACCGTGGTTGGACACCACGATGCCGTCCACGCCGGCCTTGGCGGCCCGCGAGGCGTCCGAGGGGTCCATGATGCCCTTCAGCACGAGCCTGCCGCCCCAGTTCTCGCGCACCCATGCGAGGTCGTCCCAGGTCACCGACGGGTCGAACTGCGAGTCCACCCAGGACTTGAAGTCCTCCGGCGAACTGGCCCCCGGAACCGCCCGTTCGAGGTTCCCGAACGTGTGGGGCCTGCCACCCATGCCAACCTCGCGCACCCACTTCGGATGCATCACCAGGTCCAGGCCCTTGACCGCCGCCCCGAGTGGACCCACCGGAACGGTCATCCCGTTGCGGACGTCGCGGTAGCGCTCCCCCACCACCGCCAGGTCGACGGTGAGGACCAACACGTCGGTGCCCACCGCGGCGGCACGCCCCATCAACTCCTCGGCGTAGCCGCGGTCGCGCATGACGTACAGCTGGAACCACGGCGGGGTCGTGGTTGCCGCGGCCACCTCCTCGACCGAACAGATCGACACGGTGGACTCGCAGAACGGCACCCCGAAACGTTCCGCTGAACGGGCCGCGAGCACCTCGGCGCGCGGTGCGAACATCCCGCACAGTCCGACCGGAGCGAGGATGAGCGGCATCCTCAGCTCATGGCCGAGGACGGTGGTCGACAGCTGTGGGTCCGACACGTCCCGAAGCACCCGCTGGCGGAGCCGGACCGCCGCCAGGGCCTCCTCGTTGGCACGCATGGTGCGTTCCTCGTAGGCGCCACCGTCGAGGTAGTCGAAGAGCTGGCGCGGGATCCTGCGCCGGGCGAGCTCCCGGTGGTCGCGCACCGAGGCGGCAACGAGGTTCAGCGAGCGGTCACCGATGAGTCCCATGTCCGGGGATCGTACAGAGATCCGACGGCACCGAGCCGGGCGACGACCCGCCCGGTTCAGCCCAGGAGGCCTCCGCCGCCACCCAGCAGGCCGTCATCGCCGAGGACCGGACCGTCACCACCCAACAGGCCCTCATCACCCAGCACCGGACCGTCACCACCCAACAGGCCCTCATCACCCACTACGGGGTCGAGCACCTCGGGGCTCGGGAGCTGTGGCACGGATGGTTCGCCCACGGAGGGAACCGTGGTGGTCGACCCACCGGGGTCACCGCCCCCACCCGGGTCCTGTGATCCCGCGCCGGGCTCGGCGGCGTCGGTGCCATCTGCCGGCTGCCCGGGGTCGACACCTCCCGACCCGGCGTCGTCCCGAGGGTCCGCGGCCTCCTGCCCGGAACCCTGCTCGTCGTCTGCCGGGTCACCGGCACCTCCGGAGGTGTTTCCGGGCAGCGTCTCGTCGATCGGACCCGACCCGCTCTCGTGCACGACCGGTTCGGCGCTCACCCGCGGGACCTCCTCGGCAGCCGCGCCACCGATACCTGCCAGTCCGGTACCCGCGATCACGGCGGTCGCCGCCAGCCCCGCGCCGGCTGCTCCTGCCAACCCGGGGGCCGCACCTCCGATTCCGGGCACCCCGGCGAGCACGGGCACGCTCGCACCCCATGCCAGGGGACCACCTGCCAGCCAGAGCCGGCCGAGTGACACGTCGAGCATCGCCCGGGCCACGCTCGGGTCGAACTGGGTCCCCGCGCAACGCTGGATCTCCCTGCGAGCCTCAACCGGCGACATCGGCTTCTTGTACGACCGGGCACTGGTGATCACGTCGAACGTGTCAGCAACCGCGACGATCCTGCCCGCCAGGGAGATCTCCTCACCGGCCAGGCCGTGGGGGTAGCCCCGTCCGTCGAAGCGTTCGTGGTGCTGCACCACTGCGAGGATCTCGTCGCCGAGCCATTCCCTGAGTGGCTCCACCAGCACGGCACCGGCCTCGGGATGGCCCTTGATGACCTCGAACTCCTCGTCGGTGAGCTTGCCCTGCTTGTTCAGGATCTCCGTGGGAACCTCGATCTTGCCGACGTCGTGCAACAGCGCGGCCCAGCGCAGACGCTCCAGCGCGTCCTTGCCCAGGTCCATCTGCTCACCGATCACCTCGGCGTACGCCCGGACCCGCTCCGAGTGCCCACGGGTGAGTCGGTCGTGGGTGTTGAGTGCGGCCACGAGCACCAGCAGGCGCTCGGCTGCCTGGGCCGGGGTCTCTCCCTCCACACCGTGCCGGGACTCCTCGATGGCTCGTTCGAGTCCCTTGGTGGTGCCCGCCAGCAGCGCGATCCGGTAGCGCGACGGGGTCTGGTCCGGGAACACCAGCGACAGCCTGAACAACGCCGCCAGCGGCAGCAGCCGACGGGCGATCCGTTCGATGAGCAGGTAGACGGCCAGGGCCAGCACGAGCATCGCCGCCCACCATCCGATCGCCCAGGGGCCCGGTGGACGAGGGATGCGCGTTGCCGCGAACCACACGGCCGCTGCCGACAGCAGTGCAGGGGCGCACAGGGCCATCAGACGGAGCAGGGAAGAGCCACGGCGGTGTGCCCGCCAACCGCTCCCGGACTCCTGTTGTCGATCCCCCGGAGCCTCCGGATCCCGCTTCTCCACAGCCATCGCGCTCACCCGACCATTGTGGGGAAGCATGTGCCGCGGCCACATGGGCCGTTGGACCCAATCGCTCAGGCACCTGCGAGTGCCTTCAGGTGTGGACCCAGGTACCGAGTCCGGTCTCGTCGTAGTACTCCACGGTGGCTGCCACGGCCACGTCACCGGACGACCCACCATCGCCGGAAGCGCCCTCGAATCCGAAGGTGATCCCGGTGGGCCCGAGGGAGTTCTCACCCGGAGGCGTGAACAGGAACGAATCCCCGTCATGGTGGGTGAGAGGAAACACCATCGACTCGGGTCCGAGGACCATCTCGAGACCGGAGGCGCCCTGCCGCACCTCGAGGGGACCGTAGTAGTCATTCGAGTAGGTGCCGAGGTACGCCGTGTCCGCACGGGCAGGTGCGGGCTGTTCCACCGGGGCGCCCCAGTCGGTGGGGGTCGACGGTTCGTACATCCCCTCGAAGCGCTGCGAGTACAGCTCCCACCAGTTCCTGGTCACCTCTCCGTGGATCGCCAGGTCGAGCACGACCTCCCGCAGCGTCTCCGCCGCCCCGACGGGCTGGCCGTTGGTGATCACCGCCACCGCGAGGTCCTGGCCCGGGACGATCCCGACCGCGGTCGCCGCTCCCATGAGGAATGCCCCGGAGTGCGACAGCCCCACGAACCCGTCGTCGCGGTCGCCCACTCCGAGACCGAAGCCGTAGAAGGAGGACCTGGCGCTCGGACTGGACGGTGGGCCACTCAGCGCCTGTGGGGTACGCATCCTGGTCAACTCACCCTCGGCGACGATCTGCTCGCCGTCCAGTGCGCCGTCCGCGAGTTGTATCCGCAACCACGCCCCGAGGTCCTCGGCGTTGGAGGAGACACCGCCAGCGGGAGACTGCGCGGAGGGGTCGCGCTGCTCCCCGACCACCCAGTTCCCTTCCGCGTCGCGAACGTGCGGGGACGCCCGGTTGGGTTCGGACAGGAACTCCTCGAACGAATCCGTGGTGTGTTCCATCCCTGCGGGCTCGAACAGCACCGACTCGGTGAGCTCCTCCCAGGTTCCACCCGCCGCGGCGGCAGCGGCCACAGCTGCCTCGGTCAGCCCGAAGTTCGTGTAGGCGTAGCTGTCCCTGAACCCTGCGAGTGGCTGCATGGACAACCTGGCGAGGATCTCCTCGCGGTCGAAACCGAGGTCCTCGAGGAGGTCACCGGCGTGGTCCGGAAGGCCGCTGCGGTGGGAGAACAGGTCACCGACACTCACGCGTTCGCTGACCATCGGATCCGACAACTCGAAACCGGGCGTGTGTTCGACCACCGGGTCGGACCAGTCGAGCTCGCCGCGACCCACCAGGGCCGAGACCACGGTCGCGCTGATCGGCTTGGACAGCGACGCCAACTGGAACACGGTCTCCTCGTCCACGGGTTCACCCGAGTCGAGGTCGCGCACCCCGAAGCCCCGGGCGTAGACCACCTCGTCGCCGTGGACGACGGTGATCGAGGCACCCGGCACACCGCTCCGCTCGAGCACTTCCGCGACCTCGTCGGGTATCTGCTCCACCGCGTCGCGGACGTCCTGTTCGGTGACGGTCGCAAGCGGATCACCCGGGGGACGGTCACGGTCCGCGGACTGGGCGTTGCCCTCGGAGGAGTCCTCGGCTGGACCCCCGCCACCCGAGGTGGACCCGGAGCCCCCGCTGCATGCGAGCAGCAACGCGGCGAGCAGTGCTGCGGTGGCGGTGCTGCACGCCGCAGCACGTATCCGGCGGAGTGCTTTGGGCATCCCCCGATGCTACGGAGCCCCAGGGAGGTTTCCACCGGGGGTGATGTGCTCCCACCGGAGCCCGTCGGCGGGCGCGTACATGCAACTCGTGCCGGTCGACACCGCTTCGCGCAGGTGCAGCCCGAGGCGCGGCGACTGCTCGGCCACACTGTCCAAACAGCGCCTGATCGCCTTGGTGACGCGCACCCTGACACGTTCGTCCTCCGGAGCGGAGGAAGCCATGTGGCGGGCCGCCGCGACCGTTCGACGGAGGAACTCGACCTCGGCCAGCTCCTCGGTGTCGAGCTCCGAGGCCCTGTCTCGCAGCTCGGAGAGGCGCCGGCGGTACGCGGCGAGCGCCTCGTCGTCGGCGACGGCCAGCCGGGACCCCCTGGGCACACGCGCGCCGTGGCCCCCGGGATCGTCGAGCTCTGCTGCGGCGATGGGTTCACCCGGCTCCAGGAGCATGCGCACCAGGTACTGCGCTCCCTTCCCCGACACACGTGCGGTTCCGAGGGGGTGGCGCAGCACACAGCCGTCGGGTCCGACCGTCACCGATGCGCGGTGCGCGCTCGCCTCGAGCGCCCGCGCACGCACCGAACGCGCGGCCTCGGCCCACTCCGACAGCCCCAGGCGGTCGCACTCGGTTGCAGCCGCTTCGGCGAGTCGCTCCGCTGCATCGGGGTCCGCGCCCGAACGGGCCACTGCGCGGTCGTGGAGGGTGAGCGCGGTCCACGGACCGGGCTCACGGCTGGCGAGCACCGAGGCGAAGGCCTTGTCGGCACGATCCGGGTCGCCGAGGTGGGCCGCGAGGCTGCCCACGACCCGTCCCACCGGGCCGTAGGAGGCGTACCCGCAGCCATGGGTGGCATCGAGGTGCTCGTGGGGCCCGAGCATGCCGAGCAGGACCTCCATCGCCGCGGTGTCCTCGAGGTGGACCGCGACCAGCCCCAGCAGGTGCATCGTCACCAACCAGTTGAGGTCACGTGGAACCCCCGCGAAGTCCGCCCGGGACATCTCGGCGAACAGCCGGGCGGCCTCGTCGAGCTCCCCGCACTCCGAGAGCGTGAACGCGAGGCCCACGTCCCAGTTGGCGGCAACGCGCGGGGAGGAGGCCCGGATCGAACGCACCGAGTCCAACACGTCGGCCAGGCCGCGCCGCAGGAACCGCTCGATGGCGATGGTTATCGCCGCGTTCTGAAACGAGAACGGGGAACCCGCCGTCGAGGCCGTGGCGGAGATGGCTCCGGTGTTGATGGCCACCGCACGGTCGAGGTCGCCCTCGAGCATCGCCAGGTTCGCACGCCACAACTCGATGCGCCGGCAGCGGAGCGTGTCCGCGGCCGTACCCCCGAGTGCCTCCAGTTCGGCCGCACCGGTCCGCACCCCGTCGAGGTCGCCGAGGTCGAAGCACTGCAGGACCCGCCATTCGATGGCACGGGCCCTCAGGTCCTCGTCGACCAGACGCGGGGCGAGCCCCCCGAGCACCACCAGCATCTCCCGCCGACCCTCGGCGTCGTCGGGACCCCACAGCGCGTGGAGCCTCCCCAGCGCGGCCGTTGCCAGGAGGTCGGGCTCGCCCGTCTCCGATGCGGCGTCCCAGGCCGCCGCGACGAGCTCTCGGCGCCGCTTCAGGTTGGCCTCGAAGTCCTGTTCGTGGCCGGATTGGACAGCCCAGTACGACGACAACGCCGCGCCCACGTTCGCCTCGACGCGCTCCGCGGGGCTGCCGGCACGGCCGCAGGCACCGAACCAGTGGGCGATCAGGTCCGGGTCGGCCGACGGGAAGGTCTCGACGACCTCCCAGGGAAGCGGTTCTCGCACACACCGACCATAGGATTCCGCTGTGGCGCTTCCACCCTTCGACCCGGACCGGGACATCCCCGACCTGGCCGACTCCTCGCAGTTGCCCGAGCATCTCGCGGTGGAGGTGGACCACCTCGCAGGACGCGACGAACGCTGGGCCGATGCGGCAGCCGGGTTGCATCCCGCACTCAGGGCACGGGCGCTCATCTGCACCGGCCGGCCCTCGGAGGCGGCGGAGCTGCTTGCCCACACCGACGACGCCTCCACCTGGTCCACCCAGGAGCTCGCGGCTGCGGTGTGGAGTGTGTCGCGGGTCCACGTGGAGGGGCTCGCGGAGCAGTTGATGGGGACCGTGGACTCCCTCCGGGCCGACTTCCTCTGCATCGACGGGACCCCGCTGACACCCGTGGAGTCCCTTCGGGGCCACCTGGCTGTTGCGAGGGGTGACCTGAGGACCGCCATCGCGCACTTCGGGGCAGCCGTCGCCACCGGGGATGCCCGTGCCCCCCTTTGGGGAGCGCGGGCGCGCCTCGAACTGGCACGGGCCGAGATCACGGCCGCCCACTGCAGCACCGCCGCAGGCGCGACGGCTCACCTCGGTGCCGCCCGGCGCGCACTGGTGAGCGCCCGCACGTTCTTCGCAGCCGGCGGTTCGCTGCACCTCCTCGGTGAGGCCGACCGCGCCCTGCAGGCCTGTGCAGGGCGTCCCCACGAAGGCACCCGCCCGCCCACCGACAGCACCTCGGGCCGTCCGACGGACCACACCGGGGGCGACCCACGGGGAGGCGCGGCACCGCAACCGGCATCGGGACACCTGCTGCACATGTCCGGGGGTGCCGGCACGGCCCGGGGGTCATGGGTCGTCGGTTTCGGCATCCAGCCGTCCGTGGAGGTGCCGGACCGGCTCGGGCTCCATGCGGTGGCCGAGCTCCTCCGGCGCCCCGGGGCGGCGATCCCCGCAGTGCTCCTCGAGCACCGGGTCGCACAGCGCCCGGCACGCTGCGCGACGAGCCGCGGCCCGGAGGACCCCGACGAGCCACGAACGGTGCTGCTGGATGGGCTCTCAGCGGCGTTCTCAACGGTTGGGCCGGACAGTGTGGATCTCGACGCGCTCACGACCGGCGACCTCGCGGAGGTGCTGCGCGACGACCGTGCGCGCTCGCGGGTCTCGAAGCTGCTCCGGCGCACCATCTCCTCACTCCATGAGGACCACCGCGTGCTGGCCGAGCACCTGTCCGCGACGGTGTCGACGGGCCACGTGTGCGCCTATGAACCCTCGCCGGGGGTCCGCTGGTTCCTGTGACGGTCCCTGCAGCGGTGGCGGTTCCTGTGGGCGACGGCTCCGGCGCAGCTGTCCTCGGGCACTGAGACGAGTTGCCGCCGCAACGACTCGATCCGTCCCGAGGGCCGGGCGCCCAGGTCCTCCTCGAGCACGGACTCGAGGCGCGAGCAGGCCTGCAGGGCCTCGGCCCGACGCCCATCGGCCACGAGGGCCCTGATCAACAGCTCCCAGCTCACCTCGGCATAGGGATCCGATTCGATCATCGCCGCCAGTTCCACCGCCGCCCTGCGGTGGTCGCCGATGGCGATGCGCGCCCGGGCCAGGCACTGCTCGACGCGCTGGTGCAGCGCGCACAACCGCGCCGACTCCGCGACCGCGGTCGTGTCGTCGGCCAGCGCCTCATAGGGGTGCCCACCCCAGAGCCGTCCCGCAGCTTCGAGCAGCTCCACCGCGGCCCTGGTGGGTGGCAGGGCACACCCCTTGTCCGCCTGGGCCTCGAACAGGGCTGCGTCGGTACCGAGTCCGAGCCTGTATCCGGCCCTGGTGCTCAGCACCACCTCGGGGCCGAAGCTCCGGCGCAGGCGCGACACCTGGTTCTGCAACGAGGACCGGGCCGACCCGGGAGCCCCCGACGGCCAAACCGCATCGATGAGGACGTCGGCTCCCACCGGGGCACCCGGTGGCGCCGCCTCGTGCCCGTCGTCGGGGCCGCTGCCCGCCGCCCCGGCGGGTACCGATGCAGGACCCTGGCGCAGGGCAAGTGCCGACAGCAGCGCAGCCTGTGACCGCGTCACCTCGCGGCCATCGACGGTGACCGTGCCCAACACGGTCAGGCGTGGCCGCACCACGTCGTCGATGCCGTTCTGACCCACCGAACTCCTCCCATCGCCAACGAACGCAACACGGTGCCGTTCCGCTGCAGGGGCACCGGAGAACACCTTCGTTGGGGGAATGTGACATCGCGGCGTTCCGTGGGACACCGGCCAACGAATCCGTTGGCGGGAGCACCTGCAACGCTGGCCCGGTGCTCTCTCCCGGGGACCGGGACCGGCCGTCAGCCGATATGCGCCGGGTCAGTGGGCGAGTTCGGGCGGCTCCGCTGGAGCTCTGAGCGACGTGAGCGCTTGCGCAGGAACATGTCGTCGTCGCCACGTTCGAGGATCGTCTCGAGGGAATCCTCGTCGAACGCCCTGGCGATGCCGATGCTGGCGGTCACCGCAATGCTCGAGCACCCGACCGTGATCGGTTCGGCCAGGGTCTGCCCGAGCCTGGCGGCGAGGGAGGCGGCCTCGACACGGTCGAGGCCCAGCACGCCGACCGCGAACTCGTCGCCTCCCAGCCGGCCGACGAAGTCACAGGAGCGGACCTCGCCGGCGAGTCGTCGGGCGACCACGGCGAGCACCTCGTCGCCGACCTTGTGCCCGAGGGAGTCGTTGACCGCCTTGAAGTCGTCCACGTCGACGTACAGCAGTGTCAGCGGTGTCTCCTCCACCACCAAGGACGTCTCGGCCAGTCGGCGCTCGAACTGTCGACGGTTCGCGAGTCCCGTCAGGTAGTCGGTGGTCGCGGCCTCGGTGAGCAGCTGGTCGTCGCGGTGACGTGCGAACGCGATCGATGCGAGGGAGGCCACACGGGCCAGGAGGTGCACATCCAGTGGCGCAGGGCCACCGGGGCGCCGCTCGCTGAGTTGGAGAATCCCGAACAGCGTCTCGCCCGTGGCCGAGAGGATGGGCACCGACCAGGTGCCGCCCCGGGCGATGACATCGGCGCTCAACCCCGCACCGCGGAGGTCGCCCAGCATGTGCGGTGTCCGCTGCAGGACCTCGGGATCATCGGTGCCCACAACCTCGGCCGAGCCGTCCGCATCGTGGATTATCCATGCGCTGGGCACCCTGAACTGGCTGCAGGCCAGGTCGAGCACCGCCGCGAGGACCGAGTCCAGGTCACCACGGGCACCGAGGCCGCCGATCACCATGTCGAGTGCGTGCACCTCGCGGGCGGAGCGGATCACCCCGAGCAGGGTCCCGTCGGAATCCAGGACCCGTCCGGACGCACTCATGGGCTCCCAGGTGCCGGCTGCGCAACGGGCCCGCACGGGGAACTCCACGAGGCGGGCTGCCGCCGGTGAGGACAACGTCTCAGCCGGGTGCACCGCGGCGTTGCCGAGAAGCTCCGCGATCGAGGCCAGGTCGTCGGGGTGCAGCAGTTCGAGAACCGACAGCCCGACCAACTCATCGGGTTGGTAGCCGAGGACGGGCATCGATCCGGGACTGGCCCAGCTGATGCACATGTCGGGATCCACGAGGACCATCAGCACCGGGAACTCGTTGCCGAAGGACCGGTACGCAAGGGCCTCGGGGCCGGTCAGGTCTTCCTCTTCATCCATCGCCATCCTCATCGGCGCCCCGGTTAACGGTGTTGAGCAATCACCGGGGAATGGACCGCGAGGCCCACCTCGGGTGCCGTCGCGTCAGCGGGCAGCTCGCCCACTCGACGGTGACCACAGGGGGTAGTCGATCCCCGCGATCCGGTTGATGGCCACTCCCTGCATCACGAGCAGCACCACCGCCAGCATGAGGACCGCCAGCTCCACGGGAGCGGCGATGATCCCGAGTGAGACTATGAGCGTGGTGGCTCCCGCTGGCGGGTGGGGCACCCTGGCCCACACCATCACGCCACTGGTCAGGCCCAGGGACAGCGCGGCAGCCCCTACCCGGGGCCAGGTCACCCCCTCGGCCAGGGCGGGGCCCGCATCGGTCAGCCCGAACAGGACCAGCGACAGGTAGCCCGCGCCAACCCCGATCGCATGGCCCAGCACCGTGTTGCGCGGCGACGCGGCCGGCACCGTCGGTGTGTAGAACAACAGGAACGCGGTGGGTCCCAGCGACGGGAAGATGAGCGGCTGGCCCGTCACCGCCGCGGCAGCGGCCATGATCGCTATCGAGATGATCCCGTTGACCAGGGCGAACGCGCCCATCACGGCCACCGAGGAATGGCGCTCGGTCAACCCCGGCAGACGGAACCGCTCCCCGACGCCGTAGACGATCCTTGCGATGTCCCCACCCACGGGACCCGGCCCGGAGGGTGGCCGGCTCCGGTCGGGCTCCGCACCGGAGCCCGGAGGTGCCGGGTCAGTCATGTCCCACGAACCAGCGCAGCCCCAGCGCCGCCGCGAACACGAACGCCGAGAGCACGGCTGCGTTGCGTGCGAGGCCGAAGTCCGAACCCATGGCCCCCTCGAGTGCGACGACCATCAGGAACACCTGCAACGAGACCAGCAACAACAGGTAGACGAGCAGGCCGCCGCTGCGACGCCGCTCCGATCGCGACGGGCCGGGCATCAGGGCTCCCCGTCCGCGGCTCCGAGCGCCCACACGACGCCGTCGCGCACCGCCACCTCGATGCGCTCGAGTGGCCGGTCGGGCGGCCCTGCGGTGGGGTCCCCGGTGCGCGGGTCGAACACCCCTTCGTGGCAGGGACAGAACAGCCGGTCCTGGTCGGACTGCCAGAAGACCACGCATCCCAGGTGCGTGCACTTCTGCGAGAACGCCCGGAGCTCACCTCCGGGCAGGTGAACGAGGATCGCCGGGTCCTGCTCGGTCGGGTAGGCGAACAGGTGGTCACCGCCCTCGGGCACCTCTGCCAGGTCCACCACCGCACGCGGTTCGCCGACGTTCGCGCGGCGCATGCCCGCCCAGACCGCGGCGCCCGCCGCCCCGGCCGCGAATGCTCCGGAGGCCGCCAGCAGGTAGCGGGTGAAGTCACGGCGCAGGACCAACTCCTCACCGGTCGCGGTGTAGGGGAACTCCTCGCGCCACAGTTCCGGCTCGGCCGGCGCACCCCATTCCGGTGCCGTCTCGGCGGGTGTGCCGGTGCCGGACTCCGGCTCGTGGGGGTTCACAGCGACTCCCCGAGCCCGAACGGATCGTCCTGCCAGCGTGTCGCCGACTGGCCCGCTGGCACGTCGAGAGGACCGAGTGATCGATCCCGCACCACGGTTGCCACCTTCGTGGGCACGACCTGTGCACCGAAACGGAACTCTCGCATGAGCTCGCCGCTGCGGGTGTCCTCGAAGTCCTCCTCGGTGCCGTACCACAGGGCCTGGCTCGGACACACCGAGGCGCACATCGGGGCGAGCCCGACCGAGGTGCGGTCGAAGCACATGTCGCACTTCATCATCTGGTCCGCGAGCGCGAAGTACTTGGGCACTCCGAACGGGCAGGCCAGCACGCAGTTCGAACAACCGATGCAGCGCGGCTTGAGCGCCGACTGCACCACACCGTCCTCGTTCTGCTTGATCGCGTCCGCCGGGCAGACCTCCGCACAGGTCGGGTCCTCGCAGTGCATGCACACCATCGGCGCCGTCTGGGTGGTGGCTCCCCGGTCGACGAACTCGAGATGGATGAGCGAGGTGCCCCGGTGGGTGCCGCACTCCTCACATGCCTGCACACAGGCCTCACAGCCGATGCAGCGGCTCTGGTCGATCACGAACATCCGACCGCGCAGCAGGGGGCTCACGATCGAGGCCCCGGCGGCGGCGCTCACGACCCGTCCCCCGGGGTCCAGCCGCCCGAAGCGCCGCCTGACGCCCGCTCCTGGAGGGTGGTGACACGCCGGTCGCGCACCTCGACGTGACCCTCGGCCCTGGCCACCCGCACCGCCGAGACCTTGTACTCGGGGATCTTCGAGACCGGGTCGAGCGCGCGGTTGGTGAGTTGGTTGGCGGCCCTCGAACCCGGCCAGTGGTAGGGGATGAACACCGTGTCGGGGCGGATCGACTCCACGACGCGCGCCGGCGTGGTCATCGCTCCCCTCCTGGAGGTGACGGTCACCAGGTCGCCGGTCCGCACACCGAGTTCCGCGGCCAGGCGGGGGTGCATCTCGCAGAGGGGCTCGGGGTACTGCTCAACGAGCGCCCCGATCCGGCGGGTCTGGGTTCCCGAGAGGTACTGCGAGACCACCCGGCCGGTGGTGAGCCACAGGGGGAACTCGTCGTCCACGACCTCCGCCGGCTCCCGGAACGCCACCGCGTGGAAGCGGCCGCGACCGTCCTCGTGTGCGAACACGCCGCCCTCGTAGAGTCTCGGGGTGCCGGGATGGCCCTCGGTGGGACAGGGCCAGAAGATCCCGTGTTCGTCCTCGATGCGCTGCCAGGTCATGCCGTTGTAGTCGGCGGTGCCGCCGTGGGAGGCGACCTTCATCTCCTCGAAGACCTGCTCGGTGTTCTCGTACCCGAAGTACTGCCCCCGGCCCAGACGCCGCGCCAGGTCGAGGAAGATCTCCCAGTCGAGGCGGGCGTTGCCGGGCGGCGGCACGGCCGCATTGATCTTGATCGCGCGCCCCTCGACCGAGGTGGTGGTGCCCTCGTCCTCCTCGTGCAGCGAACCGGGCAGCACCACATCGGCGTGCTGGGCCGACTCCGACAGGAAGAAGTCGATGGTGGTGTAGTGCTCGAGCTTGTCGAGGGCCGCAGCCGTGTGCGCGGTGTCGGGCAGTGACACCGCCGGGTTGAAGCAGATCGACAGCAGGCCCTTGACCTGGCCGTCGTGTATCGCCTCGATGATCTCCTGGGCGGTGAGGCCCTTGCCCGGGATCTCGTCCACGTCACATCCCCAGACACCCGCCACGTACTCGCGGTGCTCGGGGTTGGTGATGTCCCGGTTCCCGGGCAGCTGGTCGCACTTGTGACCCTGCTCGCGACCACCCTGGCCGTTGCCCTGGCCGGTGATCGTGCAGACCCCGGCTCCGGGACGGCCGTACTTGCCGGTGGCGAGTCCCAGGTTGATGCAGCTGAGGACGTTCTCCACGCCCTTGGACTGGTGCTCGATGCCGCGCGCGTGCAGGAGCATCCCGGTCTGTGAGGTTCCCCACAGGCGGGCGGCCTCCACGATGCGGTCCTCGGGCACGCCACAGGTGCGCGCACCCCACTGCGGGGTGTAGTCACGCACCGCGGCCGCCGCGTCCGCGAACCCGCTGGTGTGCTCGTCGATGAAGTGGTGGTCGAGCCAGTCGTTCTCGATGAGCACGTGAAGGATGGTGCCCATGAGCGCCGAGTCCGTGCCCGGCCTCACCCCGAGGAACACGTCCGCGGTGCGTGCCAGGGGCGTGACCCGGGGGTCGGAGACGATGAGCTTCGCTCCGCGGTCGCGGGCCTGCCATATGTAGCTGGTGGTGATCGGTGCGCACTCGGCCACGTTCGCCCCGGCCACGAAGACCACCTCGGCCAGCGGTATGTCACTCCACGGGTTGGGCGCCCGGTCGGCTCCGAGGGCCAACTTGTTGCCGGCACCGGCGGAGACCATGCACAGCCGGCCGTTGTAGTCGAGGTTGGCGGTCTGCAGCGCGAGCCTGGCGAACTTGCCGATCAGGTATGACTTCTCATTGGTCAACGACACTCCGGAGAGCAGTGCGAAGGAGTCCTTCCCGTAGGCACCCTGGATGCGTTGGATCTCGGCGACGGTGCGCTGCAGCGCGGTGTCCCAGTCGACCTCGCGGAAACCGCCGTCGGCTCCGGGATCGCGCACCAGGGGCTCGAGCAGACGGTCCGGATGGCTGCCCTGCAGGTAGCGCTTGACCCCCTTCGGGCACAGCTTGCCCTTGTTGAACGGGAAGTCGTACCAGGGCTCGAAGCCGACGACCCGGTCGTCGGCCACCTTCAACTTGATGCCGCACTGCTGGCCGCAGAAGCAGCAGTGGGTCTCCACCTCGCGGTCGATCTCGAGGCCGTGGTTCCAGCCCCCCGGAGGTTCCAGGTTGAGGTGCGGGCCGTACCGTTCGATGAGTTCGGCCTCGGTGACCGGCAGGCGCGACATCAGCCGAACCCCCCGACGCGGGCACCCTGGGCGAGGGTGACCGCGGCCCTGCGGCAGCGGGGACAGGTGTCCTGCCAGTTGCCGGATCCTTCCGTGCGGTAGTCGAAACCGACCATCGGCAGAACCTCCTTGAGGTCTCGTACCTGCATCGCTGACGCGAACGGCTCCCCGCAGCTCCGGCACTCCGCACGCGCGCCGCGTGCCCCCTCGTCGCGGTAGAAGTGCACCCCGAGGTTCGCCGGTCGCTGGAATATGTGGAACAGCTTCCCGAAGGGGATGTAGAGCAGTCCCAGGATCACCGTCAGGGCGTGCAGGTTGTTGAGGAAGCTGTAGAACGCTCCCTCCAACCAGAGGCTCGAGGCCGTCAGGAACAGACCGGTGACCGAGACCGCGAACAGCCCGGCCAGGGCGAGGAAGTCCCCCTCGCGCTCCACCGCCAGCGCACCCGGATCCCGCAGGCGTCGGTACAGGAACACCAGCACTCCGGCGATCACCAGGAACGCCGCGACGTTCAGCAGGTGGAACACCACGAAGCCCACGACCCCCGTCGCATCGAAGCTGCCGGTGCCCACCCCGAACAGGTACGCCCGGTACCGGTCGCCCTGTTGGCCGACCGATTCGAAGTGGATCCAACCGAAGGTGAGCGGGAAGGTCACCGCGGCGGCGAGGATGCATCCCCAGAACACGAGTTGGTGTGCCGCCCAGCGGGCTGTCGAACGCCTCCGGATGAAGCCCTGGGCCAGCAGGTTCGTGCCGAGCAGACCGACCAGCCCCAGCGCATTGCGGCCGAGGCGACCCGAGGCGCGGAAGGACTCCCAGCCGCGCTGGTTGAGTCGTGCCGTGGGTGGACGCTTGAGCCAGATCAGGTAGCGGTAGACCGTCGCGAACACGGCCAGCAGCACACCCACCAGGTAGCCGGCGAGGGCCGCGTCGAACCAGCGCATGCCGCCACTGCCCAGGTACACTCCGAGCACCACGAGCACGACGGCGAACGAGGCGACGGTGATCGCACCAAGGTCGAAGCGGAATCCCCGGGCACGCCGCCGGCCGGTCTCCGGCACCGGTGCCACCTCGGACAACGCTTCGGACAAGACGCCTCCCAACCTCAGGGGCTCCGATGGGAGCCCGTCCCGCCGAACACTTCCCGGAAGTGCGTCGGGGGACGCTGAGATGACCATAGCGCCCGGTTCGGACGGGCGCGCGGAAGAGCCGCCGGTCGAGCACGGGGGCGAGTCTCCGTGCCTGATGGCCACGCGGCAGGGCATCGAGGCAGATTATCTCTACTGCCTGCTAGACTGAGCACGGATCAGCCGGGATCCGCCCCGGCTCACCGCGGACGAGCAAGCTCGCGTCGACGAGGCGCGAAGGTGGGTGACGTAGACGGATGGGTGGCCAAGAGGTGTCGACACTGCAGGTTCAGGCCAAGGCGCTGGGCGATCCGACGCGCCATGGCATCTTCCAGTACGTCGCCGAGGCCGAGAAGCCAGTCGGGGTGGCGGAGCTGACCGGACACTTCGGGCTCAATCACAACGCGATCCGCCAGCACCTCGCCAAGCTCGTCGAGGCGAAACTCCTCGTGGAGTCCACCGCACGTCCCCAGGGGCGCGGCAGGCCTCGTCTGCAGTACGTGGTCGACCCGCGCACCGAGAGCCGCTGGGGCGTCACCGGACCCTACGAGCGTCTGTCCGTGCTGCTCGCGGAGATGGTGCGCACGGGCGATTCCGCGGACGAGATCGGCCACCGCGCGGGCCTGAGGCACCGCTTCACCGAGACCGCGGCCAGCGACCCGGTCGAGGAGTTCGCCGGTGCCATGGCCCAGGAGGGATTCGCACCCGCACTGCGGGTCAACGGGGACTCGGTGGAGGTACGCCTCGAGGAGTGCCCCTTCGTCTCTGCCGCACTCACCGACCCGCAGACGGTCTGCGACCTGCACCTCGGGCTGGCCCGTGGCGTGGCGGAAGCCCTCGGCGGCATCGAGGTCGAGGAGCTGCGGGCCAACGACCCGCGCAAGGCCCACTGCCTGTTGCGCTGCCACCGGACCCCCGACGCCCACGAGCGGCCGACGACCGCCACCGAGGCGCAGGGCGGCTGAGCACCGAAGAGGCTGAGCCCCGAGGAAGAGCTGCGGGCGGCTCGCCGGCGCGACGGGTCAGAGGTACAGCGGCACCGCTGCCACCAACACGAGCAGCACGACCACGGCGACCATCAGGATCGTCGCCGCACGCTTCGGGTGGGACGGGCGCTCCCGGGCGCGGCCACCGGCCGAGTGCTGCGCGGGGCTCGTGGCACCGCGCCGCTTGGATGAGCTCGGATCCGCGGTCACGGGCCCAGCCTATTCGCTGCCGGATCCGCTCCCGGGGGCATCCCCCGGACCGACCCCATCGGCTTCCGCGCAGCGCCGGGGCCGCACCGTCCCACTAGTGGCCGTGCTTGGAGTACTGGGTCACGAAGCCCAGCATGCCCCCGAACCCGGGACCTCCCAGCAACCCGGTCATCAGGCCCACCGCCACGGCTCCGGCGACGCTGCCGCCGAACGCGTAGGTGGCGAAGCCGAACAGCCCGCCCACGACGAAGAACCCGATGATCGAGCCCAGGAGTGTCCACTTGCGGATGCTGTCGGCTCCGGGCATGCCGGTCGCCGGCTCCCCCACCACAAGGGTTTGTTCTGTTTGTTCCAGCATATATGTGAGATTAGCGTGGAGCTGGCTCGCCCTGCCACGTGGAGCTGTCGGGAACCCACTCGACTCCGAACACGTGACCCGCCATGCCACGCATCACCGACGCGGCGTGACCCTTCGCCCTCAGTGCGACCGGGCCGCTCCAGCGGGCATCGACGCACTCGACCCAGAGCGCGAACCACCGGTCGCAGTGCTCGGGGCGCACCGGTGAGAGCTCGTGCAGGTGGCGGTGGGCCGCCATGATCGGCCCGATGTGGTCCGTGTCGCCGAGCAGGATCCGGCACCAGTAGTCCACGAGCCTGGGGATGTGCTCGCCCCAGTCCACCTCTGCCACTTCCGAGAACACCGGATCCAACAGGTCGTCGAACACGATCGCGCGGTAGAAGTCCACCACGAGGTCGTGGATCGCCGTCCTCGAATCGAGGTCGCTCACGAACCGGACCCGCCGGTGCTCGGCACCGAGGTGGCCCGACCCACCGGGATCCGCCCCGTGAGCTGGGTCGAGTGCACCCGCGCCACGTTGTGGGCCAGCTCCAGGGCCCGGTCCGCGATCGGACCCTCCCAACCGGACATGACGGTGTCGGTGAAGAGATCCAGCCACCGCTGGAAGTGGGCCCCGGTGAACTCCGAGCGGGCATGGATGCGGGCGTGGGCCCGGAAGGGATTGCCGGAATAGCCCTCGAGGCCGAGCAGGGCCCGGCACCAGAAGGCGGTGAGCTTGGGGAGGTGCTCACCCCAGTCCACCTCGGCCACATCCTCGAACACGGGCCCCAGGAGGTCGTCCTGGGCCACGTCCTGGTAGAAGCGGCGCACCATCTCGGCGATCTCGGCCTCGGAGTCGAGGTCGCCACCCCCGACCCCGGCCGGGACGGCGGCACCGCCGAAGGCCTCCCGGGTGTGCTGCGGGGCCCTCACAGCAGTTCCCTTCCCCGTGCGTCCGATCGCTCTGCGTCCAAAGCCCTACCGCCTTCACCCGTGGCCCGCCCGAAGGCGCAGGGACCATGGCCGATCCCGTGACCGCATCCATATTTATAGCTCTTACTAGATTATTGCCGCAACCGTGGATAGCATCGAGCCCATGACAGACCCTTCAGTCACCGGCGAGCTCGTTGGGAGCGGCCGTGTGGCCCCGGCCGGGAGTGTGACCGGCTCGGCGCGGGCATACGCCCCGAGGCGCCGCGCCAGCTGGAAGTCGGTGGCGCTGCCGAGCGAGCACGGAGGATGGGGGCTCACCGCGGAACCGGGGCTGCTGGGGATTCTGCTGGCACCCGGGTGGTCCTCGCTGTGGATCGCGGTGGCCGCGCTACTCGCGTTCACGGCCCGGACTCCCCTCAAGATCCTGGCCGTCGACCTGAGACGCAAGCGGATGCTGGAGCGCACGCGCCTGGCCGCGCTGGTCGGCATCGCGGAGCTGGCCCTGTTGGCCGCCTGTGCCACCGCCGCCGTGGCGACGGCCGCCGCACCGTTCTACTGGCCACTGCTGGCCGCGGTGCCGCTGGTCGGACTACAGGCGTTCTACGACGTTCGCTCACGCAGCAGGCGCCTGGTGCCGGAACTGGCAGGAGCGGTGGGAGTCTGCGCCGTGGCCGCGATGGCGGTGCTCGCCGGCGGCGGGAGCGCCCTGCTCGCCACGGGGGCCTGGCTCGTGCTCTCGGGCCGGGCGGTCGCCTCGATCCCCTGGGTGAGGGCGCAGGTGATGCGGCTGCACCAACGCAGCACGGACGGTCGCGCCCTGATCGCAACCGATGCAACGGCCCTGGTCGCCGCGACCGCTGCGTTCGCGCTGGAGCCGTCCCTGTGGCCCGGCTCCATCGCCGTCGCCGCCACGATCGGTGCCCAGCGGCTCATCGAGCGCGCCGAGCCGATGCCCGCACCGCGGCTGGGGGCGATACAGATGGCGATGGGATTCGCCGTGGTCGCGATCACGGCGATCGGAGTCGCCCTGGCGTGACCGTCGGCCCAGCGGAGCGACACCGCGCCCGAGACACGCGGGGCCCGCGACGCAGCACCGGGCCCCCGACAGCGAATGGACCCCGAAACCGAATGGAGTTGCACATGGAGACCATCAGCGAACACTCGACCCTCGCCGAGATCGTGAACCTCCGGCCCGGTTCGGCCCGGGTGCTCGAGTCCTACGAGCTGGACTACTGCTGCCACGGCCAGCGGCCGCTGAGCGAGGCCTGCGAGGCCTCGGGAACGGACCCCGGCGCCGTGTTGGAGTCGGTCCGCTCCGCGCACGACGTCAGCGGGGGACCCGGTGATCGGGCATGGCTCGACATGCAGGCCGGTCCCCTGGCCGCCCACATCGAGTCGACCCACCACCGCTACCTGCACGAGGAGATGCCGCGCCTGGATGCGCTCGCGGAGAAGGTGGCCTCGGTGCACGGGGAGCGACACCCCGAGCTCCGCACCCTGCTCGAGACCTACCGGGAGCTCACCGCCGACCTCCAGCCACACCTGGTGAAGGAGGAACGGGTGCTCTTCCCGATGATCCAGCAGCTGCAGGACAGCCAGGGCTCGGGCACCACTCCCGAGTTCCACTGCGGTTCGCTGCAGAACCCGATCTCGGTGATGCTGGCCGAGCACGACACCGCCGGGGAGCTCCTCGCCCGGATGCGCCAGCTCTCCGCGGGCTACGAGGTCCCGGCCGATGCGTGTGCCAGCTACACCGCCCTCTACGAGGGGCTCAGCGAGCTCGAGGCCGACACGCACCTGCACATCCACAAGGAGAACAACGTGCTGTTCCCGATGGTCCTGCGCATGGAACTCTGATCTTCCCGGCGCACGCCACGGTCGCGACCCGGGACTCCACGCGGCATCGCCACCCTTGCCACGGGCCTCGCTGCGGCCGGCGAAGTTGGCCGCATCGGCGCGAGCTGCGAACCTCTGGCTGACGTGTCGGGTTCGGGCTACCCCGAAGGAGTGGAAATCGATGGCCGATCGCATTGCCGAGCTGCTCGCGGAACTCCAGCGCAGGAATCCGGGCGAGGAGGAGTTCCACCAGTCGGTCACCGAGGTGCTGGCATCGATCGGCCCGGTACTGAGCCGCCACCCCGAACTGGACCGCCACCGGACCATCGAACGCATATGCGAACCGGAACGCCAGATCATCTTCCGGGTGCCCTGGACCGACGACCACGGCGAGATACGGATCAACCGTGGCTTCAGGGTCGAGTTCAACTCGGCACTCGGCCCGTTCAAGGGTGGGCTGCGCTTCCACCCGTCGGTCACCCTCGGCACCGTCAAGTTCCTCGGGTTCGAGCAGACCTTCAAGAACGCGCTGACGGGAATGCCCCTGGGCGGGGCCAAGGGTGGGGCCGACTTCGACCCGAAGGGGCGCAGCGACGGCGAGGTGATGCGCTTCTGCCAGAGCTTCATGACCGAGCTCTACCGCCACATCGGCGAGTACACCGACGTGCCTGCGGGCGACATCGGCGTCGGCCAACGCGAGATCGGCTACCTGTTCGGGCAGTACAAGAGGATCACCAACCGCTACGAGGCCGGGACGATCACCGGCAAGGGCATCGAGTGGGGCGGCGCCCACGTCCGCACCGAGGCGACCGGGTACGGCACGGTCATCTTCGCCCGGGAGATGCTGAACGCACGTGGTCAGGACATCGAGGGCATGAGCTGCTCGGTGTCCGGTTCGGGCAACGTCGCGATCTTCGCCATCGAGAAGGCCCACCAACTGGGGGCCAAGGTGATCGCCTGCTCGGACTCGACGACCGCCGTGCACGACCCCGCGGGCATCGACCTCGACCTGCTCAAGCAGGTGAAGCTGGTCGAACGTGCCCGCCTCACCGAGTACGTCGATCGGCGTGCGGGTTCCGAGGTGATCCCGGACGGGGGGATCTGGTCGGTGCCGGTCGACATGGCGATGCCGTGTGCCACCCAGAACGAACTCCACGAGGCCGACGCGAAGGTGCTGGTCGCCAATGGGGTCAAGGCCGTGGTGGAGGGCGCGAACATGCCCACGACCCCCGACGCCACAGCACTGCTGACCGACAGCGGGGTCGCGTTCGGACCCGCCAAGGCCGCGAATGCCGGCGGCGTGGCCACCTCGGCGCTGGAGATGCAACAGGACGCCAGCCGCGACAGCTGGAGCTTCGGGTACACCGAGCAGCGCCTGACCGAGATCATGAAGTCGATCCACCGGACCTGCTTCGACGCGGCCGCGGAGTACGGCGACCCGGGGAACTACGTGCTCGGGGCGAACGTGGTGGGCTTCCTACGGGTCAGCCGTGCGATGGTGGCCCTCGGGGTCATCTGAGCCCGAGACGAGGATCATCCCCCTCACGACGGTGTCGACGACCCACAACGACACGACCACGAGCGCGAGCCGTCCCATCCCCACCAGCAGTGCCAACGCCGCCAGGTTGGCCGCCACGAACCCCGGCCAGGACATCATGACCCCGAAACCGGACCGGAGGCGGGTGTGTCCACCGGCGCGGACCACGGGCGCCAGGTAGGCGACGGAGGCGACGAGGATCTGGCCGTAGGCACCGACCACCAACGCCAGCACCGCGTTGTCCCCGACTACCGGACCGTGCAGCGACCGCGCGGCCAGCACCCCGAGGCACACCACCCACCAGACGAGCCCGCCCAGCAGGCCCGCCGCCCGTGCGCCGGCCCAGCCGGCCTGCTTGCGCGTGGGCCGCGGGAGCATCCGGGCGACCGCGCACACCACCAGTGCGTACGACCCGAGACCCACCGCCACCAGTGGCCGGTTCCCCACGAGCAGACCGGTCGCCACCGCGGCGACCGCTGCCGATCCGGCCACCGGGATCGCCCCCAGCCGACCGCGGGTGGCCGCGGCCGACATCTTCATCCGCAGCTGGGTCGCGGCGAAGTAGGGCAGCGTGCACAACACGACCAGCCCGACCAGGCCCAGCAGGTTCACCACGAGGTGGGCCTCGATGACCCGCGCGGTGAACATCTCGCCACCACGACTGGCCAGTGCACCCAGGGTGATCCCCGCGATCCCCCAACCAACCGCCACCAGGTAGCCACGGACCGCCGGCACGAAGCGGTCGGTGGCGGACCACCGCAGCACCCAGGCCAGGATGCCACCGAGCAGCACCAGCGCTGCTGCGAGCAGCCCTGCCCCCAGGGCCACGAGACCCCAGGTGTCCGACTCGCGACCGACCGCGACCAGTGACGCACCCGCGGCGACCGCCGCGAGCTGGAGAGCTGCCACGCCGTCGCCCGGAGCAGCCGCGGTCGACCACGTGATTGCGAGCATCTGGGTCACACCCGAGATCGCGCACAGCAGGCTCCCGACCACGAACAGGTGCAGCGGGAGCCAGTTGCCGGTGCGGTGCTCCGTCAACGCCGCCACCACTGCAGCGGCGGCGAAGCATCCCGTCACCAACAGCGCCCACGCGGCGTGACGCTGGGCGTCCACGACACGCGTGACCGCGCGCGGGTGCCGGTCACCCATGGCGCAGCCACGCCAGCAGGAGCCCTACGGGAACACTCACCAGCACGAACCAGCACAACGTCCTGAACAGAAGCACCCACCCCGAGACCTCCGGTCTCCCCGGGCCCACCGCGCGCAGTGCCCGTGCGAGCACCACCACCAGGGCCAGCCCTCCGAGGCTCGTCACCACCGGCACCTCCACCAGGGTTCCCAGCACCACCGCTGCGCACCCCGCGTTCCACACGAGCAGCTGTGCCAACACCACGGACCCGGCGGGCGGTGTGCCCGGGAGCACTGCCAGCCCCGCTCCGAGGGCCAGCTGGGACACCCCGCAGACCAGCACCAGGTAGGCCGCCACCCATGAGCCCGCGTCGAATCCGGTGGGCCCGGTGACCGCCGCGACCACCCCGCCCGCCAGCACCGCGGAGGTGCCCACGAAGACGAAGGGACGTGCGGTGTTCCACCGTGGCCCGTGGGGCATCGGGAACGTCGGCGGGGTGCGACCCCTTGAGTCCGTAGTGACCATAAATCTAGTATCTACTAGAACAGCAATGGAAAAGTCGACAACGGGAACATCCATGGTCCAACGTTGTTGCGAAGCAGTAGGGAAGCACTGGGACCGTTGGGTGCCGACGCACCCGCAGGGCTCAGAGACCACGACAGGAATCGTCGATGACCGACACGGTAGAAGGACTCGTAGAACGCGAGTACGCATTCGGTTTCCACTCAGACATCGAGACCGACCGCGCCCCCAAGGGTCTCACCGAGGAGACCATCCGGTTCATATCCGCCAAGAAGAACGAACCCGAGTGGATGCTGGCGTGGCGGCTGTCGGCATACGGGTACTTCGTCACCCAGAGCGAACCCACCTGGGCGCGGGTGCACCACCCCGAGATCGACTACCAGGACATGTACTACTGGGCGGCACCCAAGCCGAAGGGTGAGGCACCCAAGAGCCTGGATGAGGTCGACCCCGAGATCATCGACACCTTCAACAAGCTCGGCATCTCCCTCGAGGAGCAGAAGCGCCTCAGCGGCGTTGCGGTGGACGCCATCATCGACTCGGTCTCGGTCGCGACCACGTTCAAGGCGACCCTGGCCGAGGCGGGGGTCATCTTCTGCTCGTTCTCCGAGGCGGTCCAGGACCACCCCGAGCTGGTTCGCAAGTACCTCGGTTCGGTGGTCGGCCCGCGTGACAACTTCTTCGCCGCGCTCAACTCCGCGGTGTTCTCCGACGGCTCCTTCTGCTTCGTGCCCGCGGGCGTGAAGTGCCCCATGGAGCTCTCCACCTACTTCCGCATCAACGCCGAGAACACCGGCCAGTTCGAACGCACCCTGATCGTGGCCGAGGAAGGCGCCAGCGTGTCCTACCTGGAGGGCTGCACCGCCCCCATGCGCGACGAGAACCAGCTGCATGCCGCCGTGGTCGAGATCGTCGCCCTGGACGACTCCGACGTGAAGTACTCGACGGTGCAGAACTGGTACCCCGGCGATGCCGAGGGGCGAGGTGGCATCTACAACTTCGTGACCAAGCGTGGCCGTGCCGGCAACCGGGCCAAGATCTCCTGGACCCAGGTCGAGACCGGTTCCGCCATCACCTGGAAGTACCCGAGCGTGATCCTCGCCGGCGACGACGCCGTCGGGGAGTTCTACTCCGTGGCGGTCACCACGAACCACCAGCAGGCCGACACGGGCACCAAGATGATCCACATCGGCCGCAACACGTCCTCCACCATCGTGTCGAAGGGCATCTCGGCCGGCAGGGCGCAGAACACCTACCGCGGCGAGGTGAAGGTCATGCGCAGCGCCGAGGGGGCACGGAACTACACCCAGTGCGACTCGCTGCTCATGGGCCCCGACTGCGGAGCCCACACCTTCCCCTACGTGGAGGTGAAGAACGACTCCTCCCAGATCGAACACGAGGCCTCCACCTCGAAGATCAGCGAGGACCAGCTCTTCTACTGCCGCCAGCGGGGGCTGTCGGAGGAGGACGCCACCAACATGATCGTCAACGGGTTCTGCCGAGAGGTCTTCGACGAACTCCCGATGGAGTACGCCGTGGAGGCACAGGCCCTCATGCGGATCACCCTCGAAGGAGCAGTCGGTTGATGCTGAGCATCCAGAACCTCACCGCATCGGTGCTCGACGAGAGCGGCACCGCCGAGTCCAACCAGATCCTGCGCGGGATCGACCTCGAGATCGGCCCCGGCGAGGTGCACGCGATCATGGGGCCGAACGGCTCGGGCAAGTCCACGCTGTCCAACGTGCTCACCGGCCGCGCGGGCTACGGGGTGTCGGGAAAGGTCCTCTTCGACGGGGCGGACCTGCTCTCGATGGATCCCGAGGAGCGGGCCGCTGCAGGGCTGTTCCTCGCCTTCCAGTACCCCGTGGAGATCCCGGGTGTGGGCAACATGTACTTCCTTCGCACCGCGGTCAACGCGGTGCGCACCGCACGGGGCGAACCCGAGCTGTCCGCCACGGCCTTCCTCGCCACGGCCAAGGAGGCGATGGCGGAACTCGAGATGGATCCGGCCTTCCTGTCACGCTCGGTCAACGCCGGGTTCTCCGGCGGCGAGAAGAAGCGCAACGAGGTGCTGCAGATGACGCTGCTGCAGCCCCGCCTGGCCATCCTCGACGAGACCGACTCCGGGCTCGACATCGACGCACTGCGCATCGTCGCCCACGGCATCGAGAAGCTGCGCAACCCCGAGCGTTCGATGCTCATCATCACGCACTACCCGCGCCTTCTCGAGTACGTGAAGCCCGACCGGGTCCACGTGCTGCGGGCGGGTCGCATCGTCAGGGAGGGTGGCCCCGAGCTCGCCTACGAGCTCGAGGAGATGGGCTACGGGCCCGGCGAGGCCACCGCCGAACCGGCGGACGCCACACCCACCGACACCGCTGACCCGTCCGGATCCCACGCGGAGCCCGACGACGGTCCCCAGGCCCCGCAGGCGAGGTCGCTGCTGTGAGCACGGCGGTGCGGACCGCTGCGCGAATCCCCGGCGAGCTGCTCGACTCGCTGGCCGGCGACCGGGCCGGCGAGTCGCACCCCACGGTGTGGTCGGAGTGGCTCGAGGCCAACGGCCTGCCGGACCCCTCCGCGGAGGAGTGGCGGTACACCCCCCTCGACGAGATGGCCGAGGCACTCTTCGCATCGAGACCCGCCGGGTCCCCCGGGATCGACCCGGCGACGTTCGACGCGGTGGCTCCCCGCCACGGCGGGGTGCGGCTGGTGTTCATCGACGGCCGCTTCAGCGAAGAGCTCTCCGACTCCCCCGCTTCAGCCGACCTCGAAGAGCCCCTGCCCCCCGGAGCGCGCGTCGGGGAACTGTGCGGCCTGCAGGGCCCGCACGCCGCCGACGCGGCCGAGCTGCTCGGCCGCTGGGCACTTCCCCAGGGCGAGGACCTGGCCCCCAACGACGGCTTCCGGGCGCTGAACGCTCTGGGTGGCGGCGACACGGCGGTGGTGTCGATCAGCCCCGGGGTGGCGGTCGGTTCGCCCATACACATCCTGCACCTGCGCAGCGCTGCCGCCGGGGACGACCCCCCGACCCTCTCCCAGCCGCGGACGCTGATCGACGTCGGCAGCGGGGCGAGCTGCCGCGTGATCGAGACCCACCTCTCGATGGGGGCCGGATTCACCAACGCCACGACGAGGATCCGCGTGGGTGTCGACGGGCACCTGCACCACATCCGGGTGCAGGACGAACACCACGCAGCGCACCACATGGGTGACACGGTCGTGGAGACCCACCGCGGCGCACACCTGGAGAGCATCGCGGTGAACCTCGGCGCCTCCCGTTCCCGCTGCGGGATCGACCTGGCCCTGTGCGGCGAACACGCCACCGCGGACCTGTCGGGCCTGTCGCTGCTGTCCGCCGACCAGCGCTGCGACACGGTGCTGGGTGTGGACCACCGGGTGCCCAACTGCACGAGCAGCCAGGACTTCCGCTCCATCGTGGATGACCGGGCACGCTCGAGCTTCTGTGGCCATGTGCTCGTGGACCACGGTGCCGCGGGCACCGACTCCTCGCAGTCCAACCGCAACCTGTTGCTGTCACGCCGTGCCCAGGCCGACACGCGCCCGTGGCTCGAGATCCTCGCCGACGACGTCAAGTGCACCCACGGCGCGACCGTGGGACGCATCGACGAGGACGCACGCTTCTACATGCTCTCGAGGGGAATCCCCGCCGAGAAGGCCGAGTCGATGCTGATCGGGGCGTTCGCGGCCGAGGTGATCGACGACGTCGAACCCCCGGCTCTGCGCGACACCCTCTACGCACGCATCGACGAGTTGGACCAGGGAGCACACAGCTGATGGGGGTGCCACCGGACCCCATCCGACCGGGAGGTCGCCGTGCGGAGTGACTGGAACCCGGTTGCGATCACGCGCCGCATACCCGCGACCACCGTCCCCCAGGGAGAACGGATCGAACTCGACGAGGGAACCGAGGTGGAGGTCTTCCAACAGCTCGGAAACAGCGTGACCGTGCTGACCCAGGCGGGCACGCTCCTGCGAATCGACGGCGCCGATGGCGACGCGCTGGGCCTCGAGAAGGTCACCGTGCCCAACGCGGATGGCAGCGAGCCCTACTCCCCCGAACACGTCATCGGTGCCCTCAAGGGCGTGTACGACCCCGAGATCCCGGTGAACATCGTCGACCTGGGACTCGTGTACCGCTGCGACGAGGTACCCCTCGAGGACGGGCGCCGCCGCATCGAGATCGACATGACGATGACCGCCCCCGGTTGTGGCATGGGCGACGTGCTCACCGCGGACGCCGAACGGGCCGTGGGCTCCGTGCCCGGGGTGGACGAGGTGGATGTGAACCTCGTGTGGGATCCACCGTGGGACATGTCCCGGATGAGCGAGGAAACCCGCCTCGAGCTCGGACTGCTGTAGGCACCTGGCGCCGAGGAGGCTCCGCACACCATGACACACCTCCTGCCCACCGAAGCCGTCGAATCACTCGACGCCTACCTCGCAGGAGGGACTGGCGGGAGGGGGCTGGAGCGGGCCAGGAGCATCGGTGCCGAGGCGACGATCGCCGAGGTGCTCGAGTCCGGCCTCAGGGGCCGGGGCGGGGCGGGCTTCCCGACGGGCCGCAAGTGGGCGGCGATCGCAGCACAACAGGGCCCCACCACCTACGTGGTGTGCAACGGGGCAGAGGGTGAGCCCGGCACGTTCAAGGACCGCGCCCTGATCCGCGCCAATCCCTACCAACTGGTCGAGGGGATCCTCATCGCCGCGCTGGCGGTCGGCTCCCGGGACGTCTACATCTGCCTGAAGGCGGGCTTCGACACCGAGATCGAACGCGTCACACGCGCGGTGGAGGAGTTCCAGGGGGCCGGCATCTGCAGGGACTGCACGGTGGGGATCGTGTCCGGGCCCGACGAGTACCTCTTCGGCGAGGAGAAGGCGATGCTGGAGGTCATCGAGGGCAACGAACCCCTGCCCCGCTGGCTGCCACCGCACCTGCACGGCCTGTTCTCGCCCGCCCCGCAGCTCGGCTGGTCGGCGACCCGCGACCAGGCCCAGGCCCAGAGCGGCAGTGGTGCCGTCGGCACCGACGACGCCACGAGCGTGGCCGCCGGTCACGAGTCGAACCCGACGCTGGTCAACAACGTCGAGACGCTCTGCAACGTGCCCCACATCCTCGACCGGGGTGCGAGCTGGTTCCGATCCATGGGCACCGAGGAGTCGCCGGGGACCATCGTGGCCACGGTCGTGGGTGACGTGGTCGCCCCGGACGTCGGGGAGGTCGAACTGGGGACTCCGCTCGGAGCGGTCATCGACGCGGTGGGCAGCGGACTGCAACCCGGGCGTTCCCTGAAGGCGGCGTTCTCCGGGGTCGCCAACGCGGTGCTCACCGCCGATGCCATGCAGGCTCCACTCAGCTACGAGGGCCTCGCCGCCTTCGGCAGCGGAATGGGCGCGGCCGGCTTCATCGTCTACGACGACACCGCATGCATGGTCGATGTCGCCTACCACTTCTCACGCTTCCTGTCGGTGGAGTCCTGCGGGCAGTGTCCTCCCTGCAAGTTGGGTTCGAGTGCGATCACCGAACACCTCGAGCGCATCGAGACCGGAAGGGGCACGGTGGAGGACATCGAGTCCATCGTCGGCTGGCTCGACAACGTCACCGACGGCAGCCGCTGCTACCTGGCAACGGAGGAACAGACCGTGGTCGGCAGCATCCTGCGTGCGTTCCCATCCGAGTTCGACGAGCACGTCGAAACCGGAGCCTGCCCGAGGCGGCGCGAGTTGCCCATGCCGAAGCTGGTCGACCTGACCGGTGGGGTGGCCACCTACGACGAGACCTTCTGGCGCAAACGACCCGACTGGACCTACGACCCCGCCTGAGGCGCAGGTTCACCCGGGCCCCGGCATCGATGTCTCAGTCGCGGTCGGCAGGGGTCTCCTCGCGACCGTCGGGGTGGATCGCGAACCGGCCCCGGTCCACGGGGTGGACCGGTCCCGCGCTCCCCCACGGCCAACCACCGAACTGCGTGCGCTGGTAGTCCTCCATGGCGTCCATGATCTCGCTGCGGGTGTTCATCACGAAGGGCCCGTAGCGGGCCACCGGCTCGCCGATGGGGCGCCCCTGCAACAGCAGCAACTCGACGCGCCCGGGTCCCGCCACGAGTTCCAGGGCCCGACCATCGGCCGGGTGTGCACCCGTGCCGGCCCTCACCTCGGTCCCCGACACCTCGATCGAACCGCCGTCGAAGACGTACAGCATGCGCCGGGTCCCTGCACGGGTGACCCCGGGCAGCTCCCAGCGGGACCCGCCTTCCATGACCACGTGCCACACGGCGATCTCCGCTTCGTCGCGGGATGCCCAGGAGTCGGGCGGCGGTGTGGGCGGCACGCCCTCGGTCCCCGCCCCCGGGAGCGAGCCCGCTATCACCGTCACCGAGACGCCGCTGCCGGGCCTGATCCGGGGAATCGAGTCCGCCCAGAACATCGTGAAGTAGGGGTTCGCGAACTTGCTCTGCGCCGGCAGGTTCAACCAGATCTGGAACAACTCGGTCGGGTTTCGCCGATCGCGGTTGACCAGCGGGAACATCTCGGAGTGCACCACACCCGCTCCGGTGGTGAGCCACTGCGTGTCACCCCGTCCGAACCGGGCCGTGGCGCCGAGGGAGTCGGAGTGGTCGACCAGGCCCTGCCGGACATATGTGATCGTCTCGAAACCCCGGTGCGGGTGCGACGGGAAACCCGGGACCCGGTCGCCGTGGTACATGGACCAGCCGTTCAGACCACTGAAGTCGGAGCCGATCTGACGGGCCCCGAGCGGCTCGGCCGGGGACATCTCCTCGGTGCCCGCCGGGTAGTCGTCGCGGTGATGCGCCACGAACAGGAACGGGTCGACCGTGGGCCAGTGCAACCCCAGTGGGAAGGTTTCCGCAACGGCGGCCGCTGCCGGCGGGATCCCGGCCCCCTGGTGGGCACCTTCGGGGCCGCTGGTGGTCTCGGTGCCTCGGGTGCGCTGGTCGCTCATGGGTGCTCCATCTACGGGTGGCCGTGGGGTCCACGGGTGGCCGTCCACATTCTATGATGTATCAACCACTCTGGCCGGAAGTTGTTCCCGTCCCGGCTGCACCCTCAGGCGAACCGATCCAGCGTGCGACCGATCAGTGCGGTGCGACCCGGAGCCAGCCTGGCGGCCAGGTCGAGCACCTTCGCGTCCGGGCCCACCACGACACGCCCGCGGTCCCGTTCGATGGCCCGCACGATCCGGCGCGCCACCACCTCCGGTGGGCGCATCACCCTGTCCGCCATCGGCTTGCGGCCCATCTCGATTATCCGTTGTGCATCCGAGCCCCGAGCCGACTCCGTGATCGCGGTGCGGATCGCTCCCGGGTGGACACTGGTCACACCGATGCCACTGGAGCGCAGTTCGCCCCTCAGCGCCTCGGTGAAGGAACGCACCGCTCCCTTGGTGAGTGCATAGGAGGCGTTCCGTGGCAGGCCCAACAGGCCCACCATGCTCGACATGTTGACGATGTGGGCCTCGTCCTGGGCCTGGAGGACCGGAAGGAAGTAGCGGCACCCGCGCACCACACCCCACAGGTTGATGTCCACGATCCACTGCAGGTCCTCGATCGACTCCTCGGAGAACAGCCCCGCACTGGTCACCCCCGCGTTGTTGACCAGGATGTGGACCGCGTCGTGACGTTCGGCCACCTGTGACGGCAGGGCTGCCATCTGTTCCTCAACGGACACGTCCACCTCATGGGTGGAGACCTCCACCCCCCACAGCGCAGCACGGTGTGCCGTGCCCGCCATGCCCTCCGGGGCACGGTCCGCGAGGGCCAGGTTCACTCCCCTGGACGCCAGCAGCAGACTCGTGGCCCGTCCGATGCCACTTCCGGCACCGGTCACCACCGCTGTTCTTCCCTCCATGCGCTTCACGGCTCAGCCCTGGGTCTGCAACTGGGTCGGGGACAACCTGCGCTCCGAACGCACCCGGTCGAGCTCGGCCCGCATCGCCTCCACCGGCGCACCCGGTTGGCCGGCGAGGTTGGTGCGTTCATCGGGGTCGGCCACCAGGTCGTGGAGCTCCCACTCCTCGGGGCCGTCGGCTCCCGGTACCGATCCCGGATCGGCCTCCTTCCCGCCACCGTTCGCGCTGTAGTAGCGGTTGAGCTTCCAGAGACCGCCGTCCAACTCGGCCACGACCGACTCCACCGCAGCCGGGGCGGACACCGGATCGAACTCCTGGCCACTGATGGCACCCACGGTGCGCAGGCCACGGCTGATCTCGTCCTCGGTCATGAAATAGACGGCACTGTCCAACTCCACCGAGCCCCCTGCACCGGGTTCACGCAACAGCGGCGACAGATCGCGTCCCGGCAGGTCGCGCACCTCGCAGTGGTGCTCCGCGACGACCGGGGCCAACTCCGCCGGTGACGCACCGATCAGTCCCAGCAGGGTCGGCAGCAGGTCCACGTGGCTCGTCGGCATCCCGAAACCACCAGATGGGTCCCCCGGTGAAGGCGCGATGCCGGGGCCTGCGACCACCAGGGGCACACGGGTCGCCTCGTCGTAGCCGACGTGCCACTTCTGTTGCAGTCCACCGTGTGCGCCGAGCATGTCGCCGTGATCCGAGGTGAACACCACGATCGTGTCCTCGGCCAGCCCGTTGCGTTCCAGCGACTCGAGTATCCGCCCGATGGCCAGGTCCACCTCGGCCAGCAGGTAGTGGTAGAGGCGGCGGTACTCCGCATCCGCGGGCTGGGGGTACAACAGCTTCGCCCAGGTGCTGCGGAAGTCACCCTGCGCCGCGGGCCTCTCGTCGAGGGAGTCGGCCTGCGAAGGGGCCTCTGGCACCTCCGGCACCCAGTCCGGGATCGGGGGGAAGCCCAGGGCGGCCCAGCCCATGCCGCTGAACGCGATGTCGTGCGGGTTGACGAACGACGCGACCGCCAACCACGGCGGTGAGTCGTCGCGGCGCTCGGCGAGCCGGTCGAACAGCTCCGTGACCTGCGAGGCGAACAGGCCATCGCGCACCAGGCCGGTGTTCGCCGGCAGGGGCCCGTGGGGTTCCGGACCGATCCAGCCCGAGAAGCCGAAGGGTTCGAGACGGTCCGCCCGGCGGTAGGCCTCGATCGCCTCGGGTATCGGGTCACCGTCACTGGTGTTGGTGAGGAAGGCACGGTGCGTTCCGGTGACCACCATCTCGGCGTGGGAGATGTGCCACTTGCCCCGGTAGTGGGTCTCGTAGCCGGCTGCCCGGAACCAGTCGCCCATGGTCGGCACCTGGTCGGGATCGAGCCACACCATCGCCGGGTCATCGGCGGTCTTGGCCAGACCGTCGGTGTTGCGCACGCCGTGCAGTGACGGGTACTGCCCGGTGAACAGGCTGGAACGACTCGGCAGGCAGGCAGCCGACGCGGTGTAGTGCCGGTGGAACTCCACCCCCCGGTCCCGCAGGGTGTTCCGTGCGGGGAGGCGTTCGGCACGGAACTCGGCGAGGGCGTCGGCTTCGTAGCCGGGTGGGTAGCGCTCCTCGTCGGTCATGATCACGAGCACGTTCGGTCGTTTCGGAACCATGTCGTCACGCTACCGGTGGCCACGACGGGCGCGCCGCTGCCATCGCGCGCGGATACCCTCGCAGTGGTGAGTGCAGACCCGGGGGGTTCCCCCGGCGACGACGTCGCCCGCAAGGACGCCGAGTGGGCCGCGAAGGCGGACCGGAGCGCGGGGAACCGACCCGGTGTGCAGCCTGCGGCTGCGCCGGGGAGCACACGACCGGCGGGTGACCCGTCGCTGCAGACCTACCGGACGCCCAGGCACCTGCGCACCTCCAGTGGTCCCCGCTTCAGCGGGAGGGGCGTACTGGCCGTGTTCGGCCTCCTCGGGGTGCTGCTGACGGTCGGGATCATGGTGTTCCTGTTCGTGAAGGTGCTCGACGGCACGGACGCAGGCGGCGTGGACACCGGGCAACCCGGCGCCGACTCCCCCGCCGCACCGGGACTGCCCGCGGTGCCGCTCGCACCCGGTGTGCCCGACGGGGCACAACCCGGCACGGGCGGCGCCACCGATGCAGCAGCTGAGGCGGCCTGCGACCAGGAGCGGGCGAACATCGAGCTGGCGATCGAGTCCTACACGGTTCTCCACGGCGACCCGCCGGGTTCGCTGCAGGTGCTCGTCGACGACGGCCTGCTGGAACCACCCGAGGAGGGCCTGTCCCACGAGTTGTCCGGGGACGGTACCGTGGTCGGCACCGGCGGGTGCGCCGGCGGTTGACCCCCGCCATCGAAGTGATCGTGGTGGTGCCCGACAGGTCGGCACCACCACGATCAGTTCGATGGGGGTGGGGAGTGCCAGGCACGGGAGATGACGATGGGTGACTCGAAGAGACGCAGCGGCGCTTCACGCGCGCTCCATGCAGGCACTGCGCGAGCTACGCACGGCAGCTCGATCGCGGAACGGACACGGCTCACCCGACGCGGCCTGTTGGGCGCGACCGCCCTCGGAGGGGCGGGACTCGCAACGGCCTGCGGACCACCCCCGAGCGGACCGTGGGTGCCGCCGCCACCCCCCGAGGGGCCCTTCGTGGCCGGCGTCGCCTCGGGCGACCCCCGTCCGACGGGCGCGACCATATGGACCCGGGCCGTTCCACCGACGGGTACGGGACCGGTGCGGCTGTCCTGGGAGGTCGCCGCCGACGAGGGCTTCTCCGACGTGGCGGCCACGGGCACGGTGACGGCCACCGCCGAGGGTGACCACACCGCAACCGTGGCGGTCGACGGCCTCGACCCCGACTGGCACTGGTACTACCGATTCAGCGCCGGTTCGCAGACCTCGCCCACCGGACGCACCCGAACCGCCCCCGCCGAGGGATCCAGCCCCGAGAGGCTGAGGATCGCGTTCGTCAGCTGCCAGATGTTCTCCGAGGGCCACTTCACCGCCTACCGCCACCTGCTCGCCGAGGACGTGGACCTGATGCTCCACCTCGGTGACTACATCTACGAGTACGGCTCCGACAGCGAGGAGTACGGCTACCACCGGCTGCGCACCGACCCGGTGGACCACCCCACCGACCTCGAGGGCTACCGCGCCAAGTACCGGCTCTACCGCACGGACCCGGACCTGCGGGCGGCTCACCAGCTGCTCCCGATGGCCGCCATGTGGGACGACCACGAGGTCTACGACGACTACGACCGCTTCGTCGACCCCGACCAACGGGCGGCGGCCTACCGGGCGTGGTTCGAGCACATGCCGCACCTACCCGACCCGACCGATCCGTCGCGGCTGCACAGGCGCCTGGCCTGGGGTGACCTGGCGGACCTGGTGCTCATCGACCTGGCCCAGTACCGCGACACCGAGGCCCCTGCCCCGTTCGTCTCGACCACCACCGAGGGGTCGGTGGCCCACGACTCCGACCGCACGCTGTTGGGTGCGACACAACGGGAATGGCTGAAGTCGACCATGGCCGCGTCAAAGGCCCGCTGGCGGGTGCTGGGGAACCCCCAGATGCTCCAGCCGCTGCGGTTGGTGGACCTCGACAACGAGATCACGAGGTTCGTCGATCCGGACCTCCCACCCAATGCCGGGCTGTACCTGAACGGCACCCAGTGGGACGGCTACCAGGCAGAGCGGCGCGACATCCTGTCGCACCTGGTCGAGCATGGGGTCGGCGACAACGTGGTGCTCACCGGTGACATCCACTCGTGGTGGGTGGGTGGTGTACCCCTGGACATCGACGACCCGAACACCCCGACGGTGGCCTCGGAGTTCGTGGGCGGTTCGATCACCTCACCGAGTTTCGAACAGATGCTCAACGCGCGGATCCCGGAGCTCAACTCGTTGGTGCGTGACGTGGCGGGGGACCTCGAGTTCGTGAACCTGTTCGACCACGGCTACGGGGTCTGCGAGATCACACGCGACGCGGTGGAGGTGGCCTTCCGCCGGGTGGACATCCTCGACCCCGGAGCCGGGGTGGAGACGATGGCGACGTTCTCCGTGCAGCGTGGGAGCCCTTCGATCACGCGGACGTCCTGAGCGGACGGTTCGTCACCGCCCTGCGGCTCAGCCCCCCAGTGCCCCCATCGACTCGAGCATCGCCTTCATCTGGGCGTGCACCAGGTTCACCGCCTGGAGCGGCCGGATCATGACCCGGAACTCGGTGATGCGACCCTCGTCGTTGCAGGTGATGATGTCGACGCCGTTGACGTAGGTGCCCTCGACCATGGTCTCGAACTCGAGCACCGCATGGTTGCCCGAGGCGACCTCCTTGGTGTAGCGGAAGCGGCCGTCCCACTCGGTGTCCGCACCGGCAGGCGTGCCCGCCCCGGCGGCGCCCCCCGAGCCCTGCTGGCCCAGTGGGGACTCACTCGAGTCTCCCGGCAGGGTCTGGCCGGCCGCCTGGAGGTAGAGCTTGGTGAGCTGCTTGCCCTTCTGTGGGCTGAACACGATCGGCGAGATGAAGTCGCACTCCTCGTCGAGCAGTTCGTCGAGACCTCCCGGCAACTCGCCGCGGAGCTGGCGGTGCCAGCGCTGCACCACCGCGTGGATCGGCGCATCGGCTTCAGTGGGAGTGGCGGGGGAGTCGGTCATCCGCCAATGATGCCAGCAGGGAGCCGACACACCCGGTCGGATCCTCCCGGGACGCCGCGATGCCACATGCGCCGCGGAGTTGGGGTCCCCCGGTGGAGCGCTTCCGCGGAGCGGTCCCGGTGCCGGGCACATAGCCTGTGGCGATGGCACGCGAGATGGAGACCCTCGCCGAGGCGACCACGAGACTGGCCGACTCGGGCTACGTCTCGCAGTTCCTCGTGCGCGGCGACCACCTCGAATGCCGGACCTGCGACGACGACATCCACCCCGGGCAGCTCACCATCGATGAGGTGGAACGCTTCGAGGGCATGAGCGATCCCGATGACGAGGCCGTGCTGTTCGCCGTCACCTCCGACTGTGGCCACAAGGGAACCCTCGTCGCCGCGTACGGTCCCGACATGACCGCCGAGGAGGCCGCCGTGATCAGGCAGCTCCACGAACGCTCCTGAGTCCACCGCATCAACGCCCGGGGGTGACCACCCCGATGAGTTCCGCCTCGCGGCTCTGGACCCGTGCGACCGCCAGCGCTCTGCAGGCCCACATGGCGAAGCCACCCACCACCGGTGCGGCCAGCGCGACGAGGGTCGCGACGAGCGTGCTCGTGCCGCTCGCCCACCAGATGCCCGCGGCGACCGGTGCGGTGATCACGCCGAGCACCAACACGCTCAGCGCCAGCATGATCCCGGCCAGGCAGCCCTGGCCGGTGTCACCACCGGCGAGGGGGTTGGGGCTGTCGGGCAGGGCGAACGGGGCGAGCACGGCACTCAGCACGGCCACTCCTGCCGAGGCCGCCACCGACCCGACGGCGACGAGCCAACCAGCCGGGATCCACCCCCACCCACCGGTCATCGCGGCCAGCACCACGGGCAGGACGAGGCCCGGCAGGATCATGACCAACAGCGAGGCGCGGACCTTCGCATGCACGAGCGTGCGCCCGTCGGCTCCCGCGAGCACCTCGCTCCAGAGTGCCGGACCGTCCATGCCGAAGGCGTTGTTGCCGTCGAAGAGCACCGCGAAGTGGATCGCGCCGGCGAGGACCACGAGCCTCGGGTCCACCGAGGTGCCGAGCAGGGGGGCCAGCACGTAGACCGCCGCACCCACCGCGACTGCGGTGATCGTGTTGACGATCTGGCGGGGTGTCCTCACCTTGGTCAACACGGTGCGCGCGGTGACGGCTCCGACCGGCGAGGTGGGAACCGGTTGCGGTGCCCCGCTGCGGGCGATGGCTCGCGGTGGACCCCCGAGGAACCACCTCGAGCTGCCACGCCCCGCTCCGCCCGGACGCGGGGAGGACAGCGAGAGGCGGCGGGTGCTCCACACCGCGGCCAGCACCAGCAGCGGCAACCACGAGATGCCCAGCACCAGATGCAGCATCGCAGCTCCCGGGTCCGACGCTCCGATCAGCGCCTCGGCGAGCTGGCCGGGCGGGGTCCAACGAGCGACCGCGGCCATCGACTCCCACCGCTCGGCGTCCCACGAGTCGGGGTCCGCGGCGAGCATCTGGGTGACCAACAGCGCGCCGAGCGACGCGACGGTCGCACCGGCGTGCGCCAGCTGGCGGAAGCGCGTCGTGGCCACGGCCCCGAGGAGGCTCGCCAGGGTCCTGCTCAACAGCACCAACGACGCCCACCACGCACACACCGAGACGACCACGACCGCGGCTGGGACGGGTCCGGGACTCCACCAACCTGCCAACACGCCGACACCCAGCAGGAAGGCGAGCAACGCCGGTGGTCCGACCACGGCAGTGGCGAGCATGCCTAGACCCAGTTGCCAGGGGCCCAGCGGTTCCGATGCGAAGGCGCGGGGATCCACGCTCGACTCGACTCCGGTGGCGGCCGAGAGCAACCCGACCCCGATCACGCTCGCGGGCAGGAGGACCACGAGCAGGTCGTCCGCGATGGTCGCGGCGCGGCCCAGGCCGGCCAGCACAGCCATGCCGAACAGGCCCAGCAACACCGATGCGCCGACCGCCGAGGCGACCTGGATGCGCTGGGACCCGGGGGTGCGCAGGGCACCGAGGAGCACCCGGAACTTGAGCACCACGAAGGCCACCACGACGGATCCGAGCGATGTGCGTCCACCCGCGTGCGGGGACGCTGCGCCGGTGTCGATGCGGCCCGGGTTCTCAGCCGTCGTCGCCACCGAGCCATCCGAGAAGGGAGGGATCCGTGGGGGCGGCACCGACCATGGAGATGAACGTGTCCTCGAGGCTCTGCCCCGGCCCACGGATCTCACGAAGTGGCCCTGCTGCCAGGACGGTGCCGTGGGACATCACCACCACGTGGTCACACATCCGCTCCACCAGATCCATCGCGTGGCTGGAGAACACCACCGTTCCCCCGGCCGACCGGAAACGGTCGAGGATGCTGCGCACGGCCACCGCGGAGACGGGGTCCACACCCTCGAAGGGTTCGTCCAACAACAGGACCCGGGGTCGGTGCAACAGCGCGGCCGCGATCGCGGTCTTCTTGCGCATCCCGTGGCTGTAGCCACCGACCTGCTCATCGGCGGCATCGGTGAGGTCCATCACGCCGAGCAACTCCTCACTGCGCCGCCTGACCTCCCCGGCATCGATCGCTCGGAGCCTGCCCAGGTGCGCCAGCCATTCGCGCGCGGTGAGGCGGTCGAAGAGGTTGAGCGGGTCGGGTACAACCCCGAGCAGACGCCGGACCTCCATCTGGGCGACCCAGGTGTCCAGCCCGCACACCCAGGCGTTCCCGGCATCGGGACGCTGCAGTCCGCAGACCATCCGCAGCGTCGTGGTCTTTCCGGAACCGTTCGGGCCCACCAGCCCGCAGAACGACCCGGCGGGGATGTCGAGGTCGGCCCCGCCGACCGCCACGTTGCTCCCGAACGCCTTGTGGAGGCCACGTGTGGCAACCGCTGGCCATTCCGGGTCCCGCATCGCTCCAGTGTGGCCGATGCGACCTCCGACGACGGCCGAAACCCGTTCGGGCACGACACCGCACACGTGGTTGACAGGACCGGCCTCCGACACTTAGATAGGATGCCTATGGTTCTTTCGGATGACTCCCCTCCCGAGGCGCCGGAACTCGAGGTGAGCAGGTGGTTCAACACGCCCTCACCCCTCACGCTCGCCGGAATGCGCGGCGAAGTGGTCGCCATCGAGGCGTTCCAGATGCTCTGTCCGGGTTGCGTGCTCCACGGCATACCCCAGGCAAAGCGCCTGCACGCCGCGTTCGGGGACGAGCTCCGCGTGATCGGGCTGCACACGGTCTTCGAGCACCACGACGCCATGCAGCCCGTGTCGCTCGAGGCGTTCCTGCACGAGTTCGGGGTCGGGTTCCCCGTCGGCGTCGATGCCCACGACGAGGTGGGCGGACCACCGGTCACCATGCAGCGCTACGGACTCCGCGGGACCCCCAGCCTGGTGCTGGTGGACCGCGCCGGCCGCGTGCGCTTCGAACGACTCGGGCAGGTCGACGACCTGGAGCTCGGCTCCCATGTCACCCGCCTGCTCGACGAGGCCCCACCACCCACACACGGTGACCCGTGAGCGATGTCGACACCCGGCTCCTCATGGCCGTGGAGCGCCTGGGTCGAGCGCTGCGATCGGCGCAACAGTCACTCGCCACCGAGACGGGAGTCTCGGTGCTCGGCCTGCAGATCGCCGGGATCCTCGACTCCCACCCCGGGTGCCGGGTCGGCGAGCTCGCGGCGGCCCTGGGTGTCCGCCAACCCACCGTCAGTGATGCACTCAACGCCCTCGAGTCCAAGGGAATGCTCCAGCGGGAGCCGTCCGCACACGATGCGCGTGTCGTACGGCTCCGCCTCACCGGTCGGGGTGAGGACCTGGCACACCGTTGCGAGCGGATCATGCAGCGCAGAGGCGGCTCCGCCGATGGGAGCGTGGTGGGCGCTCCGGGGGAGGACCGCAACCGGCACCCGACACGTCAGGGCATCGCCCTGGAGGTGCTCCTCGAGGAGATCCTGCGTCTGCAGCAGGCGGGCCTGATCGAGGTGAACCGAAGCTGTCCCAGCTGCTCGCACTTCGAGCACGGATCGTCGGGATCGAACCACCGATGCGAACTCCTGGGAGTGGAACTGCGGGCGTACGAACTGCAGGTCGACTGCCCGGACCACGACCCGGCCTCGATCTAGCCTCGGGTGGTGGCGACAACACAGCTCGTGACCCCGAGGCTCGTGATGCGACGCTGGAAGGAATCCGACCTCGAACCGTTCGCGGAGATGAACGCCGATCCGAGTGTGATGGAGTTCATGCCCCGGCGACTCGCGCGGGCCGAGAGCGACGCACTGGTGGAACGGATCGAAGCACACTTCGCCGCCGAGGGGTTCGGGCTGTGGGCCCTCGAGGTACGCCGAAGCGGCGCTTTCGTGGGGTTCACCGGACTCGCCCCAGCTCACTTCGAAGCACACTTCACGCCTGCGGTGGAAGTCGGCTGGCGCCTCGCACGCGACGCCTGGGGACACGGCTATGCCACCGAGGCGGCGCGGGCGGCGATTCACGACGGCTTCGAGAGGCTGGGACTCACCGAGGTCGTCTCGTTCACCGCCGAGGTCAACACCCGGTCGCGCCGGGTGATGGAACGCCTCGGGATGACGCGATCGGAATCAGAGGACTTCGATCATCCCGCCCTCGACGCGGATGACCCCCTGTGCCGCCACGTCCTCCACAGGCTCCCTGCGCCCCAACGGCCGCAGGAAGCACGTGCCGGCGCAACACCTGCGGTCGACGCCCCGCGCCGTGGCGCGTGAACGACCAGCGGGAACGCCACGCGGGCCCGGCTACGGCCGGGGCAGCTCCCGGCCCACGCGCGTGAGCATCTCGATGGTCACGTAGGTGACCATCAGGAACGACGCCACCAGTGCCGTGACCACCAGTGCCCGTGGGGTGTCCTCGAGCGCCACGGTCGAACCGACGTCGTAGAGCAGGGTGCGGGGACGGGTGAACACGTCCCAGCTGTTGAAACGGGCGAAACGTCCGATGTAGACACCGAAGCCGGTCAGCCCGAGTACTCCGAGCGACATGACCCAACCCCGGGCCTGTCCCAATCGGGCCGACACGACCTCCTGGACGAAGTGCAGGCTCACGAAACCCGCCAGCAGGCCGGCGATCGCGGCCGAGCCGAGGATCAGGGCGTCGAACCACAGCGGCGAAGGTGGGACCTCCCTGAGGTGGACCAGGTCCGTCAACAGGTACGGAGCGTTGGGGAACACCAACAACCAGCCGAGGCCCAGCACCATGGCACCCACCGTCCGCCCGCGGCGTGACGCTGCGTCCACCCCGAGGGCGAAGAGCACCGGCAGGCCCGCGAGGAACAGGTTCCACAACAGGAACCGGTAGGAGATCTGCCTCGCCACGGCGGTTCGCGCCACCAGCATCGCCACCGGGAACACACCGGTTGCCAACAGCGCTCCGAGCAACACCGCGCGCGACCTCAGCTCCCCACGCGACAGGCGGTGGCTGGGCCTCTGCGGATCCGGCATCCGGCGAAGGCTTGCACACACACCCGCACCGAGGGCGTCGCGGGCGACCGGTACGATCATGGCGCCGTGACCACCGCCAGCCCCACGGGCATCCCCAGCGACCCCTCCAGCCCGATCGACCTCATACTCGCCGAGGTGCTCGCGGAGGTGCTGTTCGACTCGACCGTGGAGATGTCCTACAGCCCCATGGGCACCGCACCCGAGGTGCCCGCACGTGCACTCGGAACGGCTTCCGCCACGGCTCCCGGGCCGGGCGACTGGCAGACCAGCCTGACGATCAGGTTGCCCGAACGCGTCGCCCACGTGTTGCGCCTGCACGGGGCACGGTCGCTGTCGGAGCTTCTCGACGTGATGCCCGAGGCCGTCCTGCGCACCGCCGCGCAGCTGCGCAACGGCTCCCCGCAGAACGGTTCGCCCAGCCCCGCCGCGCGGCGCGTCGCTCGCGACACCGTTGCGGCGGAGATCCTCAACTCCTACATGCGGAGCCGGGTCGGCGTGGAGGAACCCGGTGAGCTGATGGCCGAGGTCATCGAGTACCTCATCGAGTTGAGCGGTGCGCGCATCGAGGCCAAGGAGCTCACCCACGGCGTCGTGATCGCCGATGCCCTCGCCGACACACCACGCATCGAGCTGCGCTACCCATCGGACCTGCGGCCCGCGAAGCGCGCACCGCTGCTCTTCGACGGGCACCGTTCGGTCCTCGTGGTCGACCCCCACGGCCGGGCACGCACCGAGGTGCAGAGGCACCGCCTCGACCACGACGAGGCACCGCCAGGCGGCACCGCCTGGTCGCTCGACGTGGGTCTCGCCAACCAGTCGCTGGTGGCCGATGCCTCGAGGATGCTCGGCGGGATCGGGTTCCTCGTGCGACGCGATCGCAGCATCTGGACCTTCATCGACGGCCTCCCGCTGCTGGTGCGCCGCGCCGAGCACTGGACCGCGTTCCCGGTGGCCCTCACCGCCTCGATAGCGGACCTCACCGACGGCGCACCAGCCGCTTCCCTGGTGGCACGCACCGCGTTCCTCGCATCCACCCAGCCGGGCGGGGCGATCCTCGCCATAGTCGATGACCCCGGGGACCTCGCCGGAGTGGTGCCGCTGAAGGACCGCTACGACCTGCGCAACCGGATCGACCCCTCAGCCATGCGGCCCGAGACGCGGCTGCACCACCTGCTCGACACCGACGACCTCGACGAGTTCACCCTCGCGAGGATCGCATCGCTCGACGGAGCCACCGTGCTCGACCGCTCCGGGCAGCTGCTCGCGTATGCCGCCGTGGTCACGAGCTCCGACAGCGAACACGAAGGAGCCCGCACCGCTGCGGCACGCACCCTGTCGCACTCGGCACGGGTGGTCCTCAAGATCTCCGTCGACGGCGACATCACGATCTTCCAGGACGGCTCCGAGGTCGCCACCCTCTTGGGTCGCTCCACGCTGGGCAGCCACTGATCGGGGCGTGGGCCACCACACGGTGCCGGGGTGCAGCTAGTTCTTGGTCACCCGCTGGTAGCGACGCACCGCCAGCGTCGAGAACACCGCCACCGCCGCGACTATCCACAACAACGAGTAGATGACCGGGTTCTGCAGCGGCCATGCATCCGGCTGGGGGGCGCCCGGCGGGATGTTGCCGAACAGCTCGCGTGCCGCCTGGGTGACCGTCGATACCGGGTTCCACTCGGCAAAGGTCTGCAGCGGACCCGGCAGGTCCTCCACCGGCACGAAGGTGTTGGCGATGAAGCTGAGCGGGAAGATGACCATGAACGACGCGTTGTTGATCACCTCCACGCTGGGGACGATCAACGCGATGTACGCCATCACCCACGACACCGCGTAGGCGAACAACAGGATGAGACCGAACGCGACAACCGCGTCGAGGAACGAGCCACGGATGCGCCAGCCGACGATCAGCCCGGTGATCGCCATGACCGCGACGGACAAGACGTTGTAGATCACGTCGCTGGCGGTGCGCCCTGCGAGGACCGCGGAGCCCGCCATGGGCAGCGAACGGAAGCGGTTGATGATGCCCTTCTCCATGTCCTCGGCGATGCCCACCCCGGTGAAGGTCGCGCCGAACATCACCGTCTGGGCGAAGATCCCCGCGATCAGGAACTCGCGGTAGCTGGAACCGGCCACCTCGATCGCGTTGCCGAACACGTAGCCGAAGAGCAACACGAACATGATCGGCGAGATCAGCACGAAGGTCAGGACCTCCGGCACCCGACGGATCTTGATCACGTTGCGCTTGGCCACCACCGCGGTGTCGGCGAGTGCCTGTGCGACCGAGCTCATCAGGCAGCCTCCGTGTCGTCGGCGGAGGCGCCCTCGGCGAGGCCCCCGGGGCCGGCGTCCTCCTCGGCACGGTGACCCGTGAGGATCAGGAACACGTCATCCAGGGTGGGACGCCGCAACCCCACGTCCCGCAGCCCGATCCCCGCAGCGTCGAGTCGGCGCAGGGCGTCGGTGAGCACGGCCGCTCCCCCGCTGATGGGCACCAGCAGCTGTCCGGCCGGGTCACCCGACTCGATGTCGCCCACCGCCAGCGGCACGAGAGCCTCGATGGCCGCGGCGGTGTCGGTGGGGTCCTCCAGGGTGGCCGAGATCCTCTCGCCACCCACCTGGGCCTTGAGCTGGTCCGAGGTACCCCTCGCGATCGCCGTTCCGTGGTCGATCACCACGATGTCGTCGGCCAGGTGGTCGGCCTCCTCCAGGTACTGCGTGGTCAGCAACAGCGTCGTTCCCTGGGTCACCAGTTCACGGATGATCTCCCACAGGTCGAGCCGGCTCCGCGGGTCCAGCCCCGTTGTGGGTTCGTCCAGGAACAGCACCGGCGGGGCCGCCACGAGGGCCCCGGCGAGGTCGAGCCGCCGGCGCATCCCACCGGAGTAGCCCTTCACCGAACGGTTGGCAGCTTGGGTCAGGTCGAAGCGCTCCAGCAGCTCGTTGGCACGCTGGCGCGCCCGCTCCTTGCCCAGGTGGTAGAGGCGGCCGATCATCTCGAGGTTCTCGTACCCGCTGAGCACCTCGTCCACCGCTGCGTACTGCCCGGACAGGCCGATCCGCCTGCGCACCTCGGCGGGATCGGCCAGCACGTCGACTCCTGCCACACGTGCCGAACCCTCGTCGGGCAGCAGCAGCGTCGTGAGGATCGACACCGCGGTGGTCTTGCCGGCACCGTTCGGTCCGAGCACTCCCAGCACGGTGCCCTCGGGCACGGTCAGGTCGAGGCCGCTCAGCGCGGTGACGTCCCCGAATCGCTTGACGAGACCCACGGCCTCGATCGCCGGTTCCATGACCGGGGACACTACAGAGGGTGTCGGGCATCGGTGACGCGGCCCCACCGCAACAACCGGCCTGCAGCGCTCGGGCGCGGCTGCCCGCGCTATTCGAGACCCATGGCCCGGCCGAGGTTCGCGAGCGCGTGCTGGGCCACGGCGGTGTCGGTGCCCAGCTCGGCGCCCAGTTCGACCGCGAGCGCCAGGTCCTTGTGGCCCAGCTGCACGGAGTGTTCGAAGATGGCTCGCAGCGGATCCTCGTCGGACATCACCGCCGCGGTGTCGCGGATCATCACCGCTCCGGCACCTCCGGTGACCGCGTCGGAGTGGCGCACCACCTCACCGAGCGCCACGAGGTCCAGTCCCGCCGCGTCGGCCATCCGGGTGGCCTCCCCCGCTGCCACGAACGAGGCGAACGAGATCAGGTTGCGTGCGATCTTCGCCCTGGTGCCGTCCCCGGGTCCACCGAAGTGCCTCACGAGAGAGCCCATGAGCCCGAGTACCCCGCGGGCCGACTCGAAGGCCTCCGGGTCACCTCCGACCATGAGCGCCAGGCTGCCCTGCGCGGCTCCCATGGCACCACCGGAGACGGGCACGTCGAGCAGCGCCACACCGGCACTGGCCGCGCTGGCCGCCATCTCCTCGGCACCACCCGGGCTGATCGTGGAGTGGACCGCCACGACCAGGGTGGGGGCGTCGGGCTCCCGGCCCGCCACCCCGTCGACCAGTCCGGCCAGCACGTCACGCACCTGCTGCTCGGTGTTCACCATCACGCACACCAGCCCACAGGTCGCAGCGAGCTCACCCACGCCGGATGCCACCCCGGCACCGGCATCCTCGAAGCGGCCCAGCGCGTCGGCCGAGACGTCGTACACGACCAGTCCCCCTGGCCACTCCAGGAGTCGCTCGGCCATGGGTGCACCGATGTTGCCCAACCCGACGAACCCCACGGGCAGGACCGGTTCCGATCCGGAGTCCTCAGGCATTGCGGTCTCCTCCCGTCCAGATGTGCATCAGATCGCCTCCGCCACCGAACGGACCTCGAGGTACTCCTCGAAGCCCTCGCGTCCCATCTCGCGGCCGATGCCGGAGGCCTTGTAGCCCCCGAAGGGCACATCGGCACCGAACCAGACCCCACCGTTGATCCCCATCGTGCCGGTGCGCACCCGCCGCGCCACTCCCCAGGCGCGTTCGCTGTCGCCGGAGTACACCGCACCCGACAGCCCGTATGGGGAGTCGTTGGCGATGCGCACCGCGTCGTCGTCGCCGTCGTGGGCGATGAGCACCAGCACCGGTCCGAAGATCTCCTCGCGGGCGACCCGGGCGGAGTTGTCGAGGCCGACCACCAGGGTCGGATCGATGAACCAACCGCGGTCGTGGGCCGGTGACCTGCCACCCCCGCACGCGAACTCGCCGCCTTCGTCCAGCGCCAGGGCGAGGTAGCCCTCGACCCGGTCGCGTTGGCGCTCGGAGATGACCGGCCCGCAGATCGTGGCAGGATCGGTCGGGTCGCCGGCCGGCAGCGCCGCCATCGTGGCGGCCACGAGCTCGGCGGCCTCTTCGTAGCGTTCCCGGGGCACCACCAGACGCGTCGTGAGCGCACAGCCCTGGCCGGCATGAGTCGAGACCATCACAGCCGCGAGCGACGCCGCCGCCTGCAGGTCCGCGTCGTCGAGAACGAGGAACGCGGACTTGCCGCCGAGCTCCAGGAACACCCGCGTGATGTGCTCAGCGGCGCTCCTCATCACGGCCTTCCCCGTAGCGGTGGATCCGGTGAAGGACACCACGTCGATCCGGGGGTCGGTAGCGAGTTGTGCGCCCAGGGAGTGGTCCGAGGAGGTCACCACGTTGAGCACCCCCGGCGGGAGGTCGGTGTGCTCCGCCGCCAGGCTGGCCAGCGCCGAGGCGGCCCATGGCGTGTCGGGCGCAGGCTTGAGCACCACGGTGCAGCCGGCGGCGAGAGCGGGACCGACCTTGGCGAGGTTGATCTGGTGGGGGAAGTTCCACGGTGTGATCGCACCGACCACGCCGGCTGCTTCGCGCAGGACCCAGCGGTGCGACGGAACCCCGACTGGGACGGCAGTCCCCAGGTCCTCCACCCAGCGGTCGTAGCCGCGTGCCATCTCGGCGGCGAAGGACAGGCCCTGCACCGGATCCACCAGGGCCGGGCCGGCCAGGAGAGCCGCGGGCGCCCCTCCCTCGGCGGTGGTCAGCGCCGCCACCTCGTCGTGGTGGGAGACGAGGGCATCGCGGAGCTGTTCCAGGCAGTGGCCGCGGAAGTCGTGGTCCCGCGACCAGTCGGTCCCGTCGAAGGCCTGCCTCGCAGCCGCCAGTGCCGCGTCCATGTCCGCGGCGCCACCGTCGGCTGCGACCCCGACCACCTCCTCGGTGGCCGGGTTGACGTTGTCGAACGTCGCACCGCCCGCGGCCTCGACGAGCTCGCCATCGATCAGCAGCGTGTCGAGACCGAGCGCGCCCGACGACCACCGGGTGTCGGATCGCTCTTCATGGTTCATGGTTCCTCCGGGTTGGCGCGCTCACGGGGATCTCCTTGCACAGGTGCCTCGGGCTGCACCTCGACACTCGCCCACCGCGCACCCCGGGGCACCGAGACCATCGCGACGATTGCGCCGGCCACCTGCTCGGGCAGCAGCGTGGAGCCGTGGCGCATCAGCCCCCATGAGCGCCACGACTCCACGATGCGTTCAACGGCCTCGGGCGCCCAGGTGGATCCCTGCTCGGTGCTGCACGGACCCGGCCGCACGATTCCGACTCGGACACCGGTGCCCTCGCACTCCATGGCCATCGCCTCGGCGAAGGCCTCGAGTCCGGCCTTGGACGCCACGTAGCCGGCCATCTCGGGGCGGGGTCGCACGGCCACCTCCGAGGTGACGAACACGACGTCGCCACGGCCGCGCTGCATCATCGGAGGCACCAACCGGCTCACCAGCGCCTGGGCACCTGCCAGGTTCACCTGGAGCTGTCTGGCGAACTCCTCGGGATCCGCACCGGTGGTGCTGATCGGCTGCACGTCACCGGCGTTCGACACGACCACCTCGATGGCTCCGAGCACCTCGGTGGCTCCTCCGGCGAAGGCGGCCACGGAATCCGGATCGACCAGGTCGAGGTGCAGTGCCACCGCCTCGGCACCGTCGGCCACGAGTGCCTCGGCGAGCTGTTCGCAGCGTTCGACGCGTCGCGCCCCCAGCACCACCGGGTGGCCCGCCGCTGCTAGGGCGGTGGCCACGGCCGCGCCGATGCCCGAGGATGCACCGGTCACGACCGCGGGCCTGCGTTCGGGATGGGGATCGAAGCGCGGCATCAGATGGCCACCTGGGCCCGGTCGGGATCCCAGCCGTCGCGCAGCCGGACCGTCATGGGCATGTGGGCGAAGCCCCGCACGTTCACCGAGTGCACCCGTACCGCAGCCTCGGTGTCGAGGTCGTAGTCGGCAACCGCTGCGATGACCTCCTCGAGGGCCACACGTGCCTCGAGGCGTGCGAGCGACGCACCGAGGCAGAAGTGCCGCCCGAAGCCGAAGCTCGCGAGCTGGGGCAGGGGCTCGGGCCGCTGCAGGTCGTAGCGGTCCGGCTCCGCGAAGACCCTCGGGTCGCGGTTCGCGGAGCCGACCAGCAGCAGCACCCTGTCCCCCGCCGGGATGACGGTGCCGTGGCGTTCGGTGTCACGGGTGGCGACCCGGGCGATCATCTGGGTTGATGTGTCGTAGCGCAGGGTTTCCTCAACCCATGCCGGCACCATGTCGGGATCCGGCTCCGAATCCGGGCCGTCTCCCATGACGAGGCTCCGTTGGCGGGGATTGCGGTGTGCCCACCAGATGGCGTTGCCGAGCAACTTGGTGGTGGTCTCGTTGCCCGCCACCACCATCAGGAACAGGAAGCCGATGATCTCGTCGTTGCTGAGGCGGTCGCCGTCCATCTCCGCACCGAGGAGTGCCGAGACCAGGTCCTCGCCGGGCCGTGCGCGGCGCTCGGTGACGAGGTCGCTGTAGCGCACCACGAGCTCCATCGCGGCGGCGACGCCCTCGGGTGGCACGTCGGTGACACCCTCCTCCCGGTGCACCAGCAGGTCGGAGAGGCGCCGCAGCTCGGCCCGGTCGGCCACCGGGAGCCCGAGCAGCTCCGAGATCACGTCCATGGGCAGCCGCCCGGCGAAGTCGTCGATGAAGTCCAGCGGGCCGTCCCGGAGGGCCGCGGTGAGGTAGCTGCGAGACAACTCCCGGATGCGTGGTTCCAGCTCGGCGACCCGACGCGGTGTGAACGCCTTCGAGACCAGTCCACGCATGCGTCCGTGCATCGGTTCGTCCATCGCGAGGAACGACATCGTGCGGTGTGCCTGCGGGCCCGACGCGGCCGGGTCGAGCGACACGCCCTCGGCAGAGGAGAAGGTCTCGGCGTCACGGAAGGCCTCGATCACATCGGAGTGCCGCGACAGCGCCCAGAACCCACGCTCCTCGTTGCGGTAGAGCGGTGCTTCCTCACGCAGGCGTGCGTAGGTCGGGTACGGGTCCTCGTGCATCTCGTATGCATAGGGGTCGTAGTGCACCGCCTCGGCGGTGTCCCCCATCGCTCGCAGAGTCATCGTGGGCTCCCATCCGGCTCGAGGTGCAGCATCACTGCTCCCCTCGCATCAGCAGGGTTGCGGTGCCCGTGAGCCGCTCCGTCATCTCGTCGTATGTCAGGTACCCCATCCCGGTCTGCAGCAGTGCACCGGAGATCGCTATCTCCAGCGCGCCCACGACCTCGGGGTCGGCATCGTCGCCCAGCGCCTGCAGCACCCGCCGATGCATCTCGGCCCCGATTCGGTACCGGAGCAGCACCACCTCGGGGTCGGCCCCGAGCATGGCCTGGGTGCAGGCTGCGGAGAGTTCGGGTTCGTCCGCCACGACGGTGGTGATGGCCCGCAACGTCGCCGTCACGCGCTCGACGGGGCTTGCTCCGCTGGCCGTCGCGGGATCCCTGCGTGCCGACAGCCGCCGCCAGAACAGCTCTGTCACGAGGTGCTCACGGGATGAGAAGTAGTTGTAGGCCGTCGCCGGGGCAACCCCCGCGCGCCGGGCCACGTTGCGGATGGTCAGGTCGTCGAAACCCGATTCGCGGATCTCGGCCAGGCCGGCCTTTACGAGCCGGTCGACGGTGTCCGCCTGGCGGGGCGAGAGCGTTCGCCGGGTCGGTTCGGTCGCTCGCGGTGCGGCACCGGGCGGTGAGGCGGCAACCGAATTGGACATGTGTCCAGATGGTAGTCCAGACATCTCGCCATGCAAACCGTTGGCGGCCATTCGAGCGAGGCCGGACACCCGAACCCGCCATGTACGGTGAACCACGTGGACCAGCCGGCTCCCACACGCACCGGCCGTCGCCCGCCTCCCCCATGGATCGAGGTGCGCATCGCGCGGCGCGAGGTGCTCGGAGAGCACATGGTCGGGCTCACCCTGCACGGCGAAGGGCTCGCGTCCATGGAAGCGCCGGGCCCGGCCGCGAGCATCAGGCTGCTCGTGCCCGGAGCCGATGCCGATGGATCCGCCGGTGACGCCCCGGCGCCGCTGGTGCTGCCCGCCTGGAACGGCAACGAGTTCCTCCTGCCCGACGGCCGCCGCCCGGTGATCCGGACCTTCACACCGCTCCGCTTCGACGCAGGTGCAGCCACCTTGGACGTCGAGGTCGTGCGCCATCCGGGAGGCGCCGTGTCGGGATGGGCCGAACGCTGTGAGGTGGGCGCCCACGCAGCGGTGTCGGGGCCGGGCCGTGGGTTCGAGGTGGACCCGGGGGCCGCGTCGTGGCTGCTGCTCGGGGACGAGGCGGCCATGCCGGCCATCGGCCAGGTGCTGGCCGCCATCGGCGACACGGTGCCCACCGATGTGGTGGTGGAGGTGGGCTCCGCCGCCGCGCAGCGCCACCTGGCCACCACCGACTCGACGCGGGTGTGCCACCTTCGGCGCGACCGCGACGGGCGACCCGGCGACTCCCTGGTGGAACACGTCCGCTCGCTGGAACGCGTCGACCCCGGAACCCACGTGTGGGCTGCCGGGGAGGCGGCGGCCATGCAGGCGATCCGCAAGGAGCTGCGGGGCCGCCTCTCGGTCGCACGCGACCACATGACCGTGCGCGGATACTGGAAGCTCGGCACCACGCCGCCCCGGCTGGGGGCATGAGCGCGTAGCGTCGTGGCACCGCCCGGGCGCGTGGCCCGGCACCGGACCGAACCGAGGAGCAGCGCGTGGACGACGAACACCGGGGTCCCCGACCGCTCGACATTCCCGTGGGGCTGGCCCCCTCGGCGGAGAGCCGCACCGAGGCCGACAGCCTGGGCGAGGTCCGCGTGCCGGCCGGGCACTACTGGGGAGCGCAGACCCAACGGGCGCTCGAGAACTTCCCGATCGGTGGGGCCACCGAACGGATGCCGATCGAGGTGGTGCACGCATTCGGCCACCTCAAGGCAGCCGCCGCGGTCGTGAACGGCGAGATGGGCGTCATCCCCGAGTGGATGGCCGAGGTCATCCAACGCGCCGCCGGGGAGGTGGCCGCGGGCGAACTGGACACGGAGTTCCCGGTCACCACCTGGCAGACCGGATCGGGAACCCAGACCAACATGAACGTCAACGAGGTCATCTCCAACCGCTGCATCCAGCTGCTCGGTGGCCGGCTCGGCTCCAAGGAGCCCGTGCACCCCAACGACCACGTGAACGCCTCCCAGTCCTCCAACGACACGTTCCCGACCGCGATGCACATAGCGGCCCGGATGATGACCACCTCGCGCCTGTTGCCCGCCCTCGACGGGCTGGTCGACACGCTCCGTGCCAAGTCCGAACAGTGGAGCGACGTGGTGAAGGTGGGCCGCACACACCTCCAGGACGCGACACCCCTGACCGTCGGCCAGGAGTGGTCCGGGTTCGCCGATGCCCTGGCGGACTCCCGCGACGCGCTGGTGGCCGACAGCTCGGGACTGCTCCGCCTCGCCGCTGGTGGAACCGCCGTGGGCACGGGCATCAACACCCGCGACGGGTTCGCCGAGGCGGTGGCCGCCGAGGTGGCCCGGCGCACCGGCGAACCGTTCGCGACCGCGCCGAACAAGTTCGTGGCACTGGGCACTCTGGACGCCTCGGTCAGGGCGTCCGCGGGGCTGCGCAACCTGGCGGTCACGTTGTTCAAGATCGCGAACGACATCCGCTGGCTCGGTTCGGGCCCGCGCACCGGGCTGGGCGAGTTGCGATTTCCCGCGAACGAGCCGGGCAGCTCGATCATGCCCGGGAAGGTGAACCCGACCCAGGCCGAGGCCATGCAGATGGTGACGCTCCAGGTGATCGGCAACGACACCGCGATCGCCATGGCGGGCAAGGACGGCAACCTGCAGCTGAACACGCTGCGGCCGCTGGTGATCTCCAACCTCCTGAGGTCGATCCGACTGCTCGCCGATGCCTGCGATTCGTTCGCCACGAGGATGCTCGCGGGCGCCGAGCTCAACCGGGCGGCGATCGAGGAGCACCTCGGCCGTTCCGCGATGCTGGTCACCGCGCTGGCACCACACATCGGCTACGACCGTGCGGCCTCCATCGCGCACCTGGCACTCGAGGAGGATCTGCCGCTGCGCGAGGCAGCCCTGCGCTCGGGGGTCGCGACGGCGCTCTTCGACGAGGTCGTACGACCCCTCGACCTCACGCGGCCCGATTCGGACGCGCCGTAGGCACCACCCAGGGGGTCGACCCCGTGACCCCGGACGCGCGAAACGCTGGTGCCCCCCCCCCCCCCCCCCCCCCCCCCCCCCCCCC
>JAMLGJ010000001.1 GCA_023958095.1 Microthrixaceae bacterium | reverse complement strand
GCGGCGGCCCGCCCCCCCCCCCCCCCCCGACGATCAGTTCGGGTGGTCCCGGGGTGGTCTTGGGGTGGTCTTGGGTGGTTTTTGGTTCTTGGGGTGGTTCAGGCGGCGGCCTTCTCGAGGATGTGCACACCGCACGCGGAGCCGAGCCCGATCACGTGGGCGAGACCCACCCGGGCCCCATCGATCTGGCGGTCACCGGCCTCACCGCGCAGGTGGTGGCAGACCTCCCAGATGTTGGCGATGCCGGTGGCCCCGATCGGGTGGCCCTTCGACTGGAGTCCTCCCGAGACGTTCACCGGCATCGATCCGTCGCGGAATGGCGCCCCCGACTCGAAGAAGTCGACCGCCCCACCCTGCTCGCAGAGCATGAGGTTGTCGTAGTGCACGAGCTCCGCCGTTGCGAAGCAGTCGTGCAGTTCGACCAGGTCGAGGTCCTCGGGCCCGACCCCCGCGGTCTCGTAGGCCTGCTGCGCGGCGTCGCGGGTGAGGGTGTTCACATCGGGCAGGACCTGGCAGCCCTCCTGCCACGGGTCGGAGGTGAGCACCGAGGCGGAAACCTTGACCGCCCTGCGCCGCTGTTCGACCGACAGGGTGCGGAGCTTCGCGTCGCTGATCACCACCGCGGCAGCAGCTCCGTCGCAGTTGGCCGAGCACATCGGCCGGGTGTTCGGGTAGGCGATCATCACGTCACCCATGATCTGCTCGAGGCTCATCGCCTTGTTGTACGCAGCGAGCGGATTGAGGGTGGAGTGCATGTGGTTCTTCTCGCTGATCCGGGCGAACAGCTCGAAGTCGGCCCCACCGTAGGTGTGTGCGTACTCCATGCCGATCTGGGCGAACACCCCCGGCATGATCTCGGTGCCAACACGGCCATCGAGGGGTGCCACGGCGCCCTGGCGGCCATGGGGTTCCCAGGTGGGGGAGTCCTCCTTGCGCGAACCGCCGGCGAGCAGCCCTGCGCCGGCCAGCTTCTCGACCCCGACCGCCAGGCCCATGTCGCACTCGCCGGCCCGCACCGCCATGATCGCGGTGCGCAGTGCCGTGGCACCGGTGGCACACGCGTTCACGACGTTGTAGACCGGGATTCCGGTCTGGCCGATCTGCTTCTGGAGCATCTGTCCGACACCGCTCGCGGCGTTGACCAGGTTGCCGGCCGCCAGCACACCCATGTCGGCCATCGTCACGCCGCCATCCGCGAGTGCCCCGAGGGCGGCCTCCGCGGCGAGGTCCACGATGTCGGACTCGGGTCGCTTGCCGAACTTCGTCATGTGGATCCCGAGGATCCAGATGTCCTCACCCATCACGCCACCTCCGCCGGATCGATCGGTTCGTAGCCGAAGCCGACTGCCTCGGTTCCCTCACTGTCCTCGCCGATGCCGAAGGTCGTGAGCCTCACCGGCATGCCGAGTGACACGTGGTCGGCATCGGGTTCGACGTTGACCACGTTGCCCCGCACCGGGGTGCCCCCGCAGTCGATCACCCCTGCAACGAAGGGCACCGGTATGCCCGGCGCCGCGAACGACACGATCGTGAAGGTGCGCAGCTCCCCCTCGTTGGGGATCGCGACGATGCGGAACTGGTCCTCACCCGCGCCGCCACATCTGGCGCAGGCGTTGCGGCGGTCGAAGTAGCGAGCCGAGCAATCGGTGCACTCGTGCGCCACGAGGTGTGGCTCGTCGCCGAGCACGAGGTAGTCCACCAGTGGAACCTGATCGGTCAATGCATTCCCCCTGAGTTGGCGGTCCCTCTGTCCACCGCAGCCGTGTCGCCCGGTGCTGGCGTCGGTTCGCAGGTGGTCGTGCACGCCCTGGTCGGGCAGGCCGGGACACGCCGAAGGTACCACGGCAGTTCTCCACGATGACCGGGCGGTCTGCTCAGTCGTCGTCCCAGTCGATCACCGATGCATCGGGTCGGTCAGCCAGGGCCCTGGGTCTCCGCTTGCTCGCGTAGTCCCAGCCCCAGGTCATCAGCGCAGAGAGCTTCTGGCGGGTGCCCTCCAGCAGCGAGGCGTGCACGCCCAGCCAGGCCGCGTAGGCGAAGGGACCGTCGATCTCGTGGCGCTTCGTTCCGAGCTCGGCCACCGCAGCGTTGCGGCCGATCATCGCCATGATGCCCTTGTCGTGGTAGTCGAAGGGCTTGCTCGGCTCACCGGCTGCGACCGCGAGGATGTTCTGCGCGGCCCACCGTCCCGATTGCAGGGCCACCGATCCGAGCTGGGGCAGCGTGTCACCGTCGGGCCCGGGAACGTTCGCGGCGTCGCCCACGACGTACACACCCGGGAACCCCGCGACGCCCAGGTCGGCCTCCACGTCCACGCGGCCACCCCGCCCGGTCGGCAGTCCCGATCGCCCGACCAGGTCGCAGGCCTTCTCCCCGCCGGCCCAGATGACGGTGCGGGTGGTGATGGTGGAGCCGTCGCTGAGCACGACGTGGCCGTTGGCGACCTCGGAGACGCCGACTCCGAGGCGGAGTTCCACGCCGTCGGCCTCGAGGCGTTCGGCCGCGTAGTGCTGTGCACGCTCCGAGAAGGCGCCGAGAACCACGTCCGAGTGGTCGACCAGTACGATCCTGGCCTTCTCCACCGGCAGGTTCTCATAGGCTCCGGGCACGATGTCGCGGATGGTCTCGGCGAACGCTCCGGCGGTCTCCACCCCGGTCGGGCCGGCGCCCACGATGACGATCGTGAGGCCGCCCCGGTCCACCAGCTCGGGTTCGCTGTCGACCGCGTCGAGTGCGCCGAGCAACCGGGAACGAACCCGTTCGGCGTCCTCGACCGAGTACAGCGGAAAGGCGTGCTCAGCGGCTCCTGGTACGCCGAAGAAGTTGGGCTGGGCCCCGGCTGCCAGCACCAGGGCGTCGCCCGAGAAGCCGGTGCCGTCTGCCAGCTCCACGGTGTGCGCGGTCGGGTCGATCGCCGTGACCTCACCGGTGACGACCCTCACCGAGTCGGACTTGGCGAAGATGCCCCGAAGTGGCCTCGCCAGGTCCGGCAGACCGATCTGCGCGGTGGCGAGCTGGTAGAGCAGCGGTTGAAACTGGTGGTAGTCGTTCTTGTCGAGCAGTGTCACCTCGACGCCGTGGTGGGCGAGCACGTGGGCACAGCCGACCCCTCCGAACCCACCTCCGACGATCACAACCGACTGGTCCATGGCACCTCGATCCTCGCGCACAGACGATCCGCTGGGAACGGCATCAACGCCTGACATCATGTTGGGGTCGGAACTCGACCTGGTCAGGACGGTGACTGCCATGCCCGATGAGCAACAACGATGCGACATCCTGGTCATCTTCGGGATCACCGGTGACCTCGCCAGGGTGATGACGTTCCGCTCGCTGTACCGGCTGGAACGCCGTGGCCTGTTGTTCTGTCCGATAGTGGGGGTCGCGTTCGACGACTGGGAGATCGACCAGCTCGTGGAGCGGGCCCGGGAGTCGATCATCGCCACCGGTGAGGACCTGGACGAAGATGTCTTCGCACGTCTTGCGGCGCGGCTGTCCTACGTGCAGGGTGACTTCGGCGATCCCGCCACCTACCGGCGGGTGGGGGAGGCCATGGGGGACGCGGCGAACCCGGTGTACTACCTGGAGATACCGCCGTCGCTGTTCGCCACCGTCATCGAGGGCCTCGCCCGGGCCGATCTGGCCGCTGGTGCGCGCTTCGTGGTGGAGAAGCCCTTCGGTCATGACCTCGACTCGGCCCGGGCCCTGGCCGAGGAACTCCACCAGTACATCGACGAGTCCCAGCTCTACCGGATCGACCACTACCTGGGGAAGATGGGTCTCGAGGAGATCCTGTTCCTGCGCTTCGCCAACACGATGCTGGAGCCGGTGTGGAACCGCAACTACGTGGAGTCGGTGCAGATCACCATGACCGAGAGCTTCGGCGTGGAGGACCGGGGCCACTTCTATGACCCCGTCGGGGCACTGCGCGACGTCGTGGTCAACCACCTCATGCAGGTGCTGGCCGCCGCAGCTATGGAGCCCCCCACCGGCGGAAGGCCCGACAACCTCAAGGACGCCCTGGTCGCGGCGTTCCGGGCCGTGGACACCGCGGACCCCGCCCACTACGTGCGCGGCCAGTACGAGGGCTACCTCGACACCGACGGGGTGGCGCCCGATTCGACCACCGAGACCTACGCCGCGCTGCGACTCGAGATCGAGAACTGGCGCTGGTCCGGAGTGCCGTTCTTCATCCGCACCGGCAAGCACCTGGCCACCACCGAGACCGAGCTCCGTGTGGTGTTCAAGAACCCGCCCCGGCTCGGGTTCGGGTCGCTGCGCGGCCACCAGTCCGAGCCCAACCAGTTGGTGGTCAAGCTGGATCCCGGAACCGGGGTCCGCCTGCGCCTCGATGCGCACCGTGCCGATGCCCGCACGGTCGAGCCGATCACCCTCGACATGGAGTTCGCGGAGGAGGGTGGCGAGGGCCCAACCCCCTACGAGGTGCTGCTGCACGCGGCGATGATGGGTCACAGCACGCGCTTCAAGCGGCAGGACTCACTCGAGGAGACCTGGCGGATCATGCAGCCGCTGTTGGACTCACCACCGCCGGTGCACACCTACCCCCAGGGCAGCTGGGGTCCGGCCGCTGCCGATGACCTGGTTCGGGGTTTCGGCAAGTGGCACCACCCGTGGACGGTGACCTGAACGACCCGGCGCTCCGCCCGGAACGCCGCCGCCGGGCGCGGTCGTGGTTCAGGGTCCGGCCGCTGCCCAGGGTGCGCTGAGCACCAGGGAGAACTCCGCTCGGTACTGATCTCCGGGGGACACCAGTGGGGCGGAACCCTCGACGAGGGCATTGGTGGGTGCGGCCATCGGTTCCAGTGCGGCGAACTGGCGCCGCGGGGGCACCCACACCTGTGCGAAGTCGTAACCGGGCCCGCACCGCAGCTCCACCTCAGTGCACCCACCGCCCGGTGCCCCTGGACCCTCGGTGTCCGGAGCGCCCGTGCCGAACGACAGCCGGCGTGTCCGGCCGAGCGCGTACAGGTCGTCGAAGTGGCGCCTGCCGACCGGTAGGGACTCAGCAGCGCAGTGCTCGGTTGCACCGGTGGGGATTCCGAGGTCGTCGGGCAGGAGGTGTTCCCGTGTGGGCAGCGAGAGCACCCAGGAGCTCCGCGGAGCTCCCGGCACCCGCAGGTACGGGTGCCATCCGAACGCGATGGGCACTCGACGCCGCCCGGTGGGCGTGACGGTGGTGGTGACATGGAGTTCGCCGTCGCGGGCGGTGATGCGCACCTCGATGCGGTGCGGGAACGGGAACGCGGGTGCGTCGATGTCTCTCGATGCGTCGAGGACCGCGCTGGTCCGACGCGTGGCGCACCGTTCGATGACCCACCCGGGTCGTCCGACCAGCAGGCCGTGTATCGGAAGGCCGTTGTCGTCGGTCTTCAACCCGGAGGGATCCAGGTGCACCTCGGTCGATGCGACCCGGTAGTGCAGCTGCGACAGCCGGTTCGCCCACGGAGCGAGCAGTGGCAGCCCACCCGTGTGCCCGGCACGCAGCGCCTTGATTCCGCCGGGCACGGCCAGGAACTCATGTCCGCGGTACCGCAGCGACACTCCGGTCATGCCCGCACCGGGCACGAAGGTGGCCTCGAGCGCACCCGCGGTGAGCCGGAGTGCCGGTTCACCCTGGAACGTGCACTCCTCCGTGCACGGATTGCTCACTGGAGGTTCTCCGGGCTCATTGGGAGGGTCGCCAGTGCCCGGTCGTGCTCCGCGTGGGCAGGTCCCGGGTCAGCCACGGTCAGCTCCGAGCAGGTCGTCGGTCTGGCCCAGGGCCGACTTGATGCCTTCCTCCATGCCCATCTCGAGCACCCGGGCCATGTCCTCGGGGCTCGCGAACCGGGAGGCGATGGTCATGCGGACCCCGGAGTCGACCTCCTCGATCGAGACCTCCATGGATGAACGCGGCAGGTCGGTGTTCTCGGTTCCGTCGTCGTTCTCGAAGTGGTCCTCCAGCACGAGACGGGTCGGTTCGTGGACTTCGAGGATCCTCCAACCGCCGCCGTGGCGGTCGCCCTCGGGTCCGGTCATGTAGTACCTGACCATCCCTCCGGGGCGCAGGTCGTGGTCGGTGACCGTGGCGGGGTAGGTGGGTGGGCCCCACCAGCGTTCCAGCTTGCGAGGATCGGCCCACAGCGCCCAGACCTGATCGAGTGTCGCCGGGTACTCCGCGACGACGGTCAGGGTGGCGGCCTCGAGGTCCTTCTCGACGGAGGTGACGGTCATGGTTGTGCTCCTTGCTGGTCCGCAGCCGGCTGGTCCGCGTCCTGTTGCTCCGGGGCGAGGGCCTCGCCGAATCGCTCGAGTCGGTCCCGCCACTGGACCTCGAGTGCATCCAGGACCGCCCTTGCCGTGGCGAGGGTGTCGGGTCGGGTCTTCACGATGCTCTCGCGACCCCTGCGGTCCCGGCGGACCAGCCCAGCGGATTCGAGGACTGCCACGTGCTTCTGCACGGCGGTGAGGCTCATCGGGTACCGCCGCGCCAACGCCGACACCGAGAGGTCCCCATTGCAGGTCTGCACGAGGATGTCGCGGCGTGTCGCGTCGGCAAGGGCACGGAAGAGGCGGTCCACCTCGGCGTCGCCCAGTTGCAGCTGCCCGGATCCCGAGGGACTCCTTGTCGGGACGCCAGAGTGAACTGCAACCATATGGTTGTAGAATAACGGTTGGCGGAACGGATGCAAGGCCCTCGGAGGGACCGGGTGGAACACCCGGGCGTCCTCTCACCGATTGCACCGTTGACCTCTGTACGATCGCCGGGTGGCCCCAGCACTGGCGGACCCCGGCGCCGCTGCCCTCCGCAGGGCGGGGCGCGTGACGGTGGTGATGGTCGCCATGAACGTGGTCGGCCACACCCTCGTCGATGACCCCGGTTTCGCCACGTTCGCCTCCTTCGGCAGCTTCGCACTCCTGGGATTCGCCGACTTCGCCGGGCCACTGGCGGTGCGTTTCCTGCTCGGCATCGGCTTCGCCGTCAGCGGCGGAGTCCTCGTGGCGGTCGGAACTCTCGCCTCCGGGTCGGTCGTGTGGTCCGCCGCGGTGCTCGTGGCGGTCGGGTTCGGTGTCACCTTCGCGGGGGTGTTCGGTGGATACGCAGCAGCTGGGGGCAAGGGACTGATCCTCGCCACGGTGCTGGCGGTGATGGTCCCGGGTGGTGTGGCCGACATCTCCGGGCGGGTGCAGGGTTGGCTGCTGGCAGGTCTGGTCGGCTCCGTTGCGATGGTCCTGTTGTGGCCGGAGCGGCCGCGCTCCAGGGTGCGTGATGAGCTCGCCGAGTTGGCGGATTCGGTGGCCGGTCTGTTGGAGGCCGACGGGAGTGGCGAGTCCGGGGATCTCCAGGCGGTCGCCCAGCGGATCGGCCGTGTACGCGCCGAGATGGACTCGGCACTCACCCGCCCGGGTGGTCCGCGCAGCCGCGACCGGGCACTCCACTACATCCTCGACGAGCTCGGACGGGCCGTGCAGTTCCTGCGCCGGATCCCCGCCGGTGCGGAACCACCATCACCCGGGTCCTCCGCGGAGGCGTTGGATGTGTCGGCGTCGTTGCTGCGCAGCTCCGCTGAGGTGTTGCGCTCCGGTGCGAGCGCCGCCGAGGTGGGCATGGACGCCGGGGTGGGCCACCTGGTCGGGATCCGTGCCGCGGAGATCGACCAGTTGCGCCGTGAACTGGACCGGGACGCCGGGGCGGACCGGTCGGCCACCGGGGCACTGGAGCGGATGGACGCGCTGTTCCCGGTGCGCATGATCACCTACCTGTCCCTGTCGGTGTCCGCCAACGCGCTGGTGGCGACCGGTCAACCTCCGGGCGACACCTCCTTCGAGTTCCAGAGCACCGCACCGAGTGTGAAGCACGGACCACGCCAGGTCGCCCATCTGGTCGTGGCGACGCTGCGCACCCATCTGCGGCCGCGATCGCGCTGGTTCCGCAATTCGCTGCGTGTAGGTGTCGCGCTCGCCCTTGCGGCGGTCGTGGCCGACCTCACCGAGGTGGACCACTCGTTCTGGGTGGTGCTGGGCACCCTGTCGGTGCTGCGCTCCAGCGTCATGGACACCGGAGCATCCGCGCTGCAGTCGATCGTCGGCACCCTGGTGGGCTTCCTGGTGGCCACGGCACTGATGCTGCTGCTCGGTGACAACACAGCGGCACTGTGGGTGGCGTTGCCGGTGAGCGTGTTCGCGGCGTCCTACGTACCATCGGTGCTCGGATACCTCCAGGGGCAGGCGGCGTTCACCGTCATGGTGGTGGTGCTGTTCAACCTCTCCGAACCGGTGGGTTGGACACTTGCGCTGATCCGCGTGGAACGCGTCGCGCTCGGGGTCGCGGTGTCGGTGCTGGCAGCCGTCCTGCTGTGGCCGCGGGGGTTGAGCCACGACCTTGTGGCGGCGGTGCTCGACGAGTACCGCAAGGTCGCGGCCTATGCACGCGCTGCGATCGACACCACCGTGCACCGAGTCGACCCCCGTCCCGACCTGTCGACCCTGCACCACCGCGCACTCGCCGCGGCAGCGGTGGCGGAGAGCGAGTTCGGAGACCTCATGAATTCGAGGGGCGCGAAGCGGGTGCTGCCGGGGGACTGGACGAGGCTCGTTTCGCGTTCCCATGCCCTGTTCCTCGCGGGTGACTGGATGCGTCGTGTCGAGGAGCGCCAGCAGGTCCGTGCGGCCGACACCAGCAGGTCGGCGGCGGTCCAGCGGGCCGCAGCTGCGCTGGCGGGCTCCCTCGAGCCCTGTTTCGCACCCCTCGGGGCCGAACTCGAAGTGCTCGACCGGGTGGCGCGTGGTCGAGCCGCGCACACCACGGATCCCGAGCGGTTCGCAGCGCTCGATCTCGGCGCCCGGCGGCAGCTCACCCAGGCCCGTGAGGCGCTGGACCGGATGCTCGGGGACCCTTCGTGGCGGGGCGAGCTCACGCTCCGACAGGTGATGGCACTGCTGTGGGCGTTGCAGTGGATGCAGTTCGTGGTGGACTTCGCGGCGGACGCACGTTGCGACCTGGAAATGGCCGGTGACGTCGTCGCCGCTTCGTGGTGGCGCTGAGTTCCGCCGCACGCTTGTGGTTGGTGCCCCTCGGGCTGTTGGCCGTGGCGGTGGTCGCCCGTGGTGAGGGGAACGACCGCCCTGCGCTCCGTCTGAGGCGGTTCCTGCGGCGACCGTGCCGGCTTCAGCAGTGACCGGGCGGACCGAGCGGTGGCAGCGTGAACGGGCCGGCTGCGGAGAGGTCGACGTGGTATCCGATGTCGGCCATCGCGGCGACCGTCATGGCCGACATCGGAAGCGGCGAGGTACCCCACACGAAACAGGTCATCAGTTCGGTGCCGAAGCGGCGTTCCTCCCAGTGGTCGGGGTTGAGCGGCTCCATCGGGATCGGACCGGTCCCACCCAGTGCGGACCACTCGGCGACACCCCGCGGGCCGGTCCAGGTCAGCTCGTCGGTGCCGAGCCCGTCCAGGAACGCCCACCAGCGGGGTGCTCCGAAGCCGAGCGCGTGGCCGAACTCGTGGGTGAGCAGGTCACCGAGCCGTCCGTCGGTCGCCCACGTGTCGATGATGTCCTCGCTGATGCGCACGTTCGCGAACCTCGGGAGGCCGTCGCTCCCCTCGGCACACGGTGCGGCGTCACCGAAGTAGCCGCTCGGCAGCTCGGTGGCGAGGACCGTGACGACGATGTCGTCGACCAGCTCGTCGATGCCCGGCGCGAACAGGCAGCCCGAGGCCATCGTGACCACCTCGTCGGGCACGCCGCGGGCGAGCACCGCCTCCCAACGTCCGACGGCTTCGTCGATCGCCGCTTGGAGCGCCGCGTCGGAGGCGGACACCAGCCGTGCATCGATGTCGTAGGTCTCGGTCGGCCCGGCTGTGACCGAGTGGTCCGTGGTGGCGGTCACCGAGTGCTCACCGTCGGACACCTCTAGGGTCGCGGTCCGGGTCCCCTCGCCAACGGAGGCGTTTCTGGAACCGGCGGCTTGGCAGGGCGACAGCACGAGTTCCCACGAGCCATCGCCGTCGGTGTCCAACCGACACGTCAAGTCGTCGCCGTTGGGATCGGAGACCTCCCAGGACAACGGCACGACCGCGGGATCGGCGAACGGGCCACCTGCGGTGTCGAAGGAGTGGATCACCGGAGGCTTCGGCGCCGGTGGCTCAGGAACGCAGGCCGTCACACCGCCGACGACCAGCATCGGCCCCAGCAGAGCTGCGAACCGGCGGGTGCTTCGCATCGCAACAACATACCTCCTTTGCGCGAGGTGGGGTCGAGCCGAGGCTGGGTCGAGCCGAGGCGGAAGTGGACGCTGGCTCCAGCGATCGCTGGGGTGCCGAGTGTGACCAGCCAACCGGTGGCAGGTGCTCCATGAGTGTGTTCGCTCGTCGTGCGCCGAGGATCTCCTCGAGGGCGTTGTGCAGGTCGTGGCGGTCTGCGTTGCTGATGGACATCGTACTTGTCCCTTCCCCGTCGTCGGCTCGGGGAAGCAGCCCGATGATCACGTCTGAGCGTGGCATTCAACGGGGACGGTTCACGCGAACTTGGGTCCGGTGTCCGGCGGAGTGGGACGCTGGTGATGTGAGCGAGGCTGTTTGGGCACAGCAGACGGATCGGGGCTGGGTGCTGCGCATCCGCGTGCAACCATCGGCGGGACGCTCGAAGGTCGTGGGCGAGCACGGCGGTGCGCTCAAGGTCCGCGTGGCGGCACCGGCCAACGAGGGCAAGGCCAACGCGGAGCTCGTCCGGTTCCTGGCGAAGCACCTCGGGGTGAGCCGCTCCTCGGTGGAGCTCGTCAGCGGTGAACGGAGCCGCGACAAGGCAGTCGCGGTGCGATGCGACGGCGAGGTGATCCAACAGTTCGTCGCAGATGTCCGCGGTGGCCCGGATCGCTGAACCGGCGGACTGCCGAGCCCACGGAAGAGCGGCTCAGAACGCCGGGTCCTCGGGCCTCTCGGTCAGGGTCCCGGGATAGACCTCGGCGAAGGTGGCGAGTATCTCCTCCAGTGGCAGGTCCTGGTAGCTGCCCCGCTGGCGGACGTACTCCATGTGGCGGTGCCCCGCGGTGTCGTAGGGGTGCATGAGCGCGTCGGTGGTGCCGTCGAACTCGAGCACCTTGACCCCGAAACGGTCACACAGCTCGATGTTGAACGCGGTGCTCGCCTTCAACCAGCGACCGTCGAGGAACAACTCGGTGTAGCCGTGCCAGGCGAACAGGTCGGTGCCGAGAGCCTCGTTGAGCTTCTCGCTGGTCAGGTGGTTGCGCACATCGGCGAAGGCCAGCCGTGCAGGGATGCCCACGTGGCGCAGGGCCGCGGTGTAGAGCACGGCCTTGGGTACACACCAGTTCGAACTCGACCCGGCGATCGTGCTCGCCCTGAAGTCGTGTGGGTCCACCGAGATGCCGTAGGGGTCGTAGCGAATCGAGTCGCGAACCGCGTTGAACAGCGCCACGGCCACCGCCCGCTGGTCGTCGCTCCCGACTCCCGCGTCAGCCAGAGCCCGTTGCACGAACTCCGCGACGGCGTCACTGTCGGAATCCAGGAACCACGTCGGTTCGGTGTCCGCCGGCACCGGCGTCGAGGGGAGCGAGTCGCTGGTCATGACTGGTCTGTACTGGTCACGTCCAACACCTCACCACGATGGCGGTGTGGGGCCCAAACGGAGCAGGGGTCCCGTGTTGGCGCCGTGCACTTGGCGAGTTGGGTGCGCGCGCTCACACGGCGGCTGCGAACTGGGCGAACAGGTCCCCAGGAAGTGGAACTTCGAGGCGCCAGGTGATCTGCATGGGTCGTTCCCCCTTGTGGGACACATACGTCGCCGGACCCAGGAACCAAAACGCGCGGTCGGAGCGGTGCATGCGCGCGAAGAGCAGCACTGAACTGCCGCTGTGTTCGTGGCTCCGATAGCGCCTGCCGGTTCGGCTGTCGGCAGTCGTCATCGACTGGCTTTCCCAGTGGATCAGGTTGCGGCTGATGGCGTAGTCCCGGTATCGGGTGGTGGGCGAGAACCCTGAGTCGGTCTTGTCGAGGGTGAACACGAACACATCTGTGGCTGCCTCGGGCAGCCAGCGGACTCCCTCTCGCCATGTCGGCGGTCTCACAGCGGTTCCCTTCGAGTCCCCAAGCGCGCATTGGATCTCCATTCGTGTGTACCGGCTATGCACCGCCAATGGCACGTCGTCGGGGAGACCAGCGCTGGTGACGATGTTCTCGTAGAGACCCGGGGTCAGTTCAGCCATGGTGCGACCCCGCTCGAGCGCGCCCTGTGGGACTCAGTCGTCGTGCCGCCGCCGGTCGATCTCACGTGAGCTCTCCTCACGTATACGCCCGCCGTCGAGCTCTCAACATCAGGCGGAGGTCTTCGCTCCGTACTTGCGTTGCGCAGCCTGCTTCGACACGCCAAGCATCGCACCTATCTCAGACCAGGACCGCTTCTTGGCTCGGGCCTCCCGAACCGACTCGGCGAGCTCGGAGTCGACCTGATCCCGCTGCTGGGCGAGCTCAGCGATGCGGCGCAGCGCGGCGGTGTCCGCGGCGCGAAGGTCTCCAGGTTCGACCGTTTCGGCCCAGGCCTCGAGGGCTGCAGCCCGTTCTCCTCTGCTCTTGTTCATGGTTTCCACCATCCCGTCAGGAACTTCGGTCGCGCTGGCATCGCGTGGATGACCGCGGTTCCTTGGTCGTCCTCGACAACGCCTACCTCGAGGGGCTCTGCCGTGGTTGAAGGACCGAGGTACATCGTGACAGCTGGGTCGTCCGTTTCGAAGGCCCGCCAGTGATTTCGTAGTGCATGGAGCATGTCGTCCTCAGCAACACCGTGCTTGCTCGCGCTTGGCTCGACGTCCACTACCAAGCATCCTACCCGCCCCTGAGACACCGTCAACATATGTTGACGGTGTCTCAGGGGATCACTCCCGACGCTTCAGACCGCCGGAGGAGGCGGGCGATACCCAGTTCGAACGATCGGACCGGTCAACAACTCCCCGGTCGTGCGCAGACCCTCACACACGTTGGCCGACCGCCTCCCGATACCGTGGCCTGATGGCAACGCTCTGGGGAATCCACAACGACGAACCCGACCTGGACCTGGTGGGTGAGGGGTTCGTGAGCGTCGGGTGGGACGTCGGAGACCTGCGCGAGATCGGACCCGACCGCGCACGGCTCAAGGAGGTGATCCGACGCCGGTATCCGAGTGCCAAGGAAGGCGCGATTCCGGTGTGGGCGGGCGTGCTGTACCGCTTCGCCTTCGAGATGGAACCGGGCGACCTCATCATCAGCCCGAACAAGGCGGACCGCACGCTGAACTTCGGACGAGTGACGGGCGACTACTTCTTCGATCCCGGGGCGGAGATGCACCGACATCGCCGACCCGTCGAGTGGACTCATACCGACGTACCCCGTGCGCAGTTCTCCCAGAACGCCCGCTACGAGATCGGTTCGGCGGTCACGCTCTTCACCGTCAACCGCCACGCGGATGAGTTCCTAACCTTCATCGACACCGGCGTGCCCGCCACCACCCCGGAGTTGCCCGAACACGAAGTGGAACAGGCAACCGCGTCGGCGGAGGACGAGCCGAACGCCGAACGGATCGCGCAGTTCACCTCGGACTTCGTGATCGAAGCCCTGCACGCGCTCGGCCCATATTCGTTCGAGCGCTTCGTGGCTGGGCTTCTCGAAGCGATGGGCTACCGGGCAGAGGTGACCCAGGCAAGTGGTGACGGCGGCTTCGACGTGGTCGCCTACCGCGACCCGCTGGGGCTCGAACCACCGATCATCAAGGTCCAGTGCAAGCGCACGGTGAACACGATTGGTGGACCGGACGTCCAGAAGCTGATCGGCACGCTCTCGCACGGCAACAACGAGGCCGGCCTGTTCGTCACTCTGGGCGCGTACACGAGCGACGCTCGGCATATGGCGCGGTCACGCCACGACCTCCGCTTGATCGACGGCACCCAGCTCGTGGAGCACATCTACGAGAACTACGAGAAGCTCGACCTCGAGTGGCGGAGGCTCCTGCCGCTGCGTCGCCTCTACGTCGTGGATCGCAGCGTGGGCGACTGACACCTCCTATCGGCGCTGGATCCTCGATCAGGCTGCGTCGCGGCGAGATCGGGACTTGGAACTGCCGTTACGGCCTCGGCTCTTCGTCGCAGTACGGGCAGTGTCCATCCGGTAGCAGTTGAAGGAAGCAGTTCGGGCAGTTCCCGGAGCTCCTGCCCCACCTGAGTGCCGCCGCGCGTGCCTCTTCAACACTGAGGCGCGCGTGGTGGGTCTCCCCGCTCGGTTCTGGTGTGGGCAGATCTTCATCCCACAGCTCGTCATCCCAGAGCTCGTCATCCCAATCGCCGCCATCGAAGTCCTCGTTGTCAGGAGCACCGAGGGCAGAGTCGGGTGGGCCGGAAGGATCGTGGGAGAGAACGCGGGTTGGGACGCTCTTCGCTGTAGCCCGCCGGAGTGGCACGCCGGCGCGATCACCGATCTGCTCAGGCGTGATCCGACCGCTCGTGAGCACACCTGCAGCGATCGGTTCGACCCCGGCGGCTCTCCAGTCAGCTGCCGTACTCGGCCCGAATCCTTCGGAGATCCACTCACAGGCCTCAGGGGGCCGGATGCGCGCGCGACGCCACTCCCGAGCTTCCTCTGGGGCGGCTCCAGCAGCGAGCCAAGGAAGCGCAGTCAGCCTGTCCCAACCTTCTGACTCCCAGGCGCTGACTTCCTCGCTCGAGAGCCCGAGTCTGTCAAAGCTCCAGTTGTCGAGCAGCTGCTCGATGGAGTGGCCGAGTATCGCGGCGATCTCTGCGGCGAGATCGAGCGCAGGCATCTCAGCACCGCGTTCGTACTCGACGATCGCGCGCTTGGTCGGTGTGATCGACAACGGTGAGGTTCGCGTGGTTTCACAGACCGAACCGGGAGCGAACCCGCTGGGGTTCACATCCGACGGCACGCTGTATGTGGGCATCGCCGTGCAGGGCGACGCCCTCTACCGGGTGCCACTCGACGGGAGCGAGCCCGAGAGGATCGCGAGCGACCTCGGCAACATGAACGCCTTCGCGGTCACCGACGACGACCTGATCCTCGGTCCCGCCGCCGGCGACGGCGGTGGGGTCGTGCTCGAGGTGGACCCCGTCGACGGGACCACTGAGGTGGTCGCATCCGGGTTGCCGCCGATCTTCGCGAGCGCCATGGACCCCGAGGGCGGGTACTTCGTCCTGGCGAGCGCCACCGGGGAGGTCATCGAGGTCGATCCCGACACCGGCAGCTCCGAGACGGTCGCCACGCTCGAGGGCGCCCCGTTCGACAACCTCGCGTTCGCGGACGACGGCACCCTCTACGTGTCGCACTTCACGACCCCTCAGATCACCGCCATCGACCCCGACGGCACCACCCGGGTGATCGACGTGGGTACGACCGGCTGACCACGACGTCGAGTTGCGGATCGACATCCACCGGGCGCGGTCACCTCTTCGATGAACGAAGGGCGAGGGTGTGCAGGGTCGGCTGGTCCTGCGCGGCGGGGAGTACCTGGGTGACCGAGCTGTCCGCGAACGCGAAGGCGAGCGAGACCTTCAGCTGCCGGGGTGGCTCGGGCGGCCCCGCGGCGAGGCCGAGCACCCGGTAGTAGGTGTTGACCAGCACCATCGGGTCGCCCTTGATCCTGCAGATGTCGGCTGCTTCGAGCAGGTGTCGCAGGCGCTCGGCTTCGACCACCTCGATGGTCTCCTCGGAGCCGTCCAGGTACGCCACCCGCAGTTCGGGACCCTCGACGCCGACGAGCCTCCCGGGAAGTGCCGGCTCGCGGCCCTCGCTGGTGAACGCGAGCTTGACCTGGATCCAGTGCAGCCGCTCCGGTGGTGGGCGCACAGGGTTGTGTTCGTTGGACATGGTTCCTCCTCATCTGTTCCGGATGGGGCACCTTCCCTTTGCGCGGGTATGAGCCGCCGCGGGGGTTGCCAGGCCGTCGTGGAGCCGGATCTCTCGGGCCTTCTGGATGAAGTGACCCCAGACTACGTCGGGGGTGTGACAGCCGACGGTCGGTTCTCGGTCATCCGGGCCACAATGTGCCCAGCTGCAGCCTGCAGCGCTGTCAGGGGAAGGGGAGTGGTCATGACCACCATGAGCGTGCAGCAGCGGCGGGAGCTCGGCCGGTCGAAGCGGGCGGCGACGCCTCGCTCCGCCCACGCCACCTGGGAGCCGGGACCGGACCGTGCCGACCCGGTGGCACTGATCGAGGAGCAGAACGCCTCCAGGCTCGAGTGGTTGGTGCCGATCCGCCACGCCCGGATGAGCGTCTCCCCGTTCACCTTCTTCAGGGGAGCGGCCAGGGTGATGGCATCCGATCTCGCCGGCACTCCCCGCACCGGGCTGGAGGTGCAACTCGGCGGCGACGCCCACCTGTCCAACTTCGGTGCCTACGCGTCACCCGAGCGGCAGCTCGTGTTCGACCAGAACGACTTCGACGAGACGCTTCCCGGCCCCTGGGAGTGGGACCTCAAGCGCCTCGCCACGAGCTTCGTGATCGCGGGGCAGTTCCACGGGTTCTCGAAGAAGCACTGCGGCAACCTCGCCGCCGAGGTGACCCGCAGCTACCGGCGGGGCATCGCCCACTTCGCCGCCATGGGCTACGTGCAGCTCTGGTACGACTACGTCGACACCGACGACATCCGCTCGGGTGCGGGCATCTCGTCCAAGGAGTTGGACAAGCGCCTCACGCGCTTCACCCGCAGGGCCGAGAAGCGCACCAGCGCGCAGGCACTCGGGAAGTACGCCGAGCGGGTCGACGGGCGGTGGCGCATCCGCCATGAACCGCCACTGCTCTTCTCCCTCTCGGACCTTCCCGGGGAGATGCCCGCGGGTTGGACCCGTGACGAGCTGCCGGGTGCCGCGGCCGCGGCGCTCGAGGCCTACAAGGGCACCCTGGATGACAACCGCCATGCGCTGCTCGACCACTACGACCTGGTCGAGGTGGGCCTGAAGGTCGTCGGTGTCGGAAGTGTCGGAACCCGCTGCCTGCTGTTGTTGCTGCTCGGCCGCGACGACGGTGACCCCCTGTTCCTGCAGGCCAAGGAGGCCACGAACTCCGTGCTCGAGGAGTTCCTGGCCCCGAGCCGGTATGACAACCACGGCCAACGCGTCGTGGAGGGCCAACGTCTGGTGCAGGCCCAGAGCGACATCTTCCTCGGCTGGACCATCGGCGCGCCCGAGGGCAGGCACTTCTACGTGCGCCAGCTGCGCGACTGGAAGGGCTCGGTGGACGTGGAGGCGCCGGACACCACCCCCGAACAGCTCGGGTTCTACGCAGGCCTGTGCGGCCTCACCCTCGCACGGGGTCACGCCCGGACCGGGGACGCCGAGGCGATCGCCGGGTACGTAGGCAAGGGCGAGTCGCTTGACCGGGCGATCGCCGAGTTCGCACACGCCTATGCGGCGACGAACCTCGAGGACCACCAGCGCTTCTGCGCTGCGATCGAGGACGGCACGTTGCCGTGCGCAGAGACCGCCTGAGTCAATAGCACCGCCGGCGGCGCCGGGCCGCACGCGCCTTCGCGGACGCGGGCGTTGTGACAGGGTGGGCGGACCGCACCGGCACCTGATCGAGGAGGTCCATCATGCGATTCGGCATCGACGTCGCCCAGCAACGAGTCACCTGGGACGAACTACTGGGGCGGGTACGCCTCGCCGAGGAGCTCGGCTTCGAGGGGGCGTGGGGATTCGACCACTTCCAGCCGATGTACGGCGACGGTCCCGGTGAGTGCTTCGAGGGGATGACCACCCTCGCCGGGCTCGCCGCGGCGACCTCCACGATCCGTCTCGGGCTGCTCGTCACGGGGGTGACCTACAGGCACCCGTCGGTGTTCGCGACCGAAGCCGTGACAGTCGACCACATCTCCCACGGGCGACTCGACCTTTCGTTGGGAGCGGCCTGGTTCGATGCCGAGCACGACTCCCTCGGCATCCCCTTCCCATCCACCGGTGAGCGCTTCGACCGCCTCGAGGACGCGCTCGAGGTGACCACGCGACTGATGAGCGGCGAGCAGGTGTCCTACGAGGGCCACACGATGTCGCTGCGCGACGCACAGGTGCGACCCACCCCGGTGCAGAGACCGCATCCGCCGATCTGGATCGGCGGCAGCGGCCCGAAGCGGACCCTGCCGCTCGTGGCACGCTTCGCGGACGCGTGGCACACCTGGGGCACCCCCGACTCCCTCGTGGAGGCCAACCGGCGGGTCTCACAGCTGGCCGAGGAGGCGGGCCGGGATCCGGCGTCGATCCTGCGTGCCTCCTCGCTGTCACTGAGCGACGACGACGACACGATCAGGGCCAACGTCTCGGCCTGGGTGGAGGCCGGCTGGGACTACCTGGTCTGTGGCTGGCCCGAGGAGGGTGCTGGGCGTGTGGAGCACGTCGCCACCGAGATCCTCCCCGAGTTCGCCTGAGCTCCCTGCTCAGCGCCGGATCGGGCGCAGCAGGACCGGGGTGGGCCCACTCGGTAGGGTCCACGACCCCGAGGCGACGTCCGCGCGCACCGCCCGGTGCACCTCGCGCACCAGGGTTCGGTCCTGCACCTCTGATTCCGAGCGGAACCACACGAGCACGTCGCCGGCGTCGGAGCCGGCGGCCTCGATGCGCCCGGAATCGACCAGGCGTCCCAGTTCCGAGTCCAGCGGTGCGGGTTGCCGATCCTGCAGGTCGTCGCTGCGGCACACCCAGCGCAGGACCCGTTCGGAACCGGTGCGTTCCACGTGGAGGGTGACAGCTCGGGCGGTGGGTGCAGGGTCCAGCCGGGTCGGGTTCACGTGAGGGCCCCCACCACGGTGTGTGCCAGCAGCGCTGCCAGGTAGGCGATCGCGAACATCGACCCGAACGCGACCGCCGGCCACTTGCGGGAGTTGGACTCGCGGCGCAGCACCACGACCGTGGACAGGCACTGCAGCGCGTACACGAAGAACATGAGCAGCGCCGCGACCGTGGCCGGTGTGAACACCTTGTCGCCGTTGGAGTCGGTGAGGTCCTGGAGTCGATCCGGGAGCGCCTCCTCGCTCTGGGATGCGGTGGTGACCGCGAGCGTGCTCACGAACACCTCCCGTGCAGCGAGGCTGCCGATGAGCGCCACGTTGATCTGCCAGTTGAACCCGAGCGGTTCGAACACCGGTTCCAGTGCGCTTCCCACACGCCCGGCGACGCTGTGTTCCATCTGGTAGCTCGCAGCCTCCGGCTCGCTCAGGCCCTCCGGTGGAGTGACCCGCGGGACGTTCAACAACACCCACAGCGCGGCGGTGACCAACAGGATCACGGTGCCGGCCTTGCGCATGAACGCCCAGACGCCGTCCCAGACGTACAGCAGCACCGAACGGAACCCGGGCATGCGGTAGGGAGGCAACTCCATCATCACCGGAGCGGTCGGCGCCCGCAGGGCCGTGGCGTTCAGGATGCCCGCGTAGATGAGCCCCGAGATCGCCCCCAGGAAGTACAGCCCGAACATGGTGAGGCCCTGGGTGCCGAACGGGCCGAACACGCTGCGTTGCGGGACGAACGCGGCGATGAGCAGCGTGTACACCGGGAGCCGGGCCGAACACGTCATCAGCGGTGCGGCCATCATCGTGGCGAGGCGCCGCCGCTCGCTGGGGATGGTGCGCGTCGCCATGATCCCCGGGATCGCGCACGCGAATGCCGAGAGCATCGCCACGAAGCTGCGCCCCTCGAGGCCGAAGCGTCCCATCACGCGGTCCGCCAGCAGCGAGGCCCGCGCCAGGTAGCCGACCTTCTCGAGCAGCGCGAGCAGCAGGAACAACAGCGCGATCTGGGGCAGGAACACCAGCACCCCACCGACCCCGGCGACGATGCCCTCGCCCAGGAACGACCCGAGCGTTCCCCCGACCGCCGTGTCGACGACCCCTGCGAGCGAGTCGAAGAGGCCGCCCAGGAAGTCCATCGCAGGTGCTGCGAGGGTGAACACGGCCTGGAAGACCAACAGCATGGCGGTGAGGAACACCAGCGTTCCCCACAGCGGGTGCAACAGCACCGCGTCGGCCCGGCGGGTGCGGCGGTCCACCTCCAGGTTGCTGACCGCGGATTCGAGCACTGATGCCACCCAGCCGCTGCGTTCGATGCCGGATGTCGGTGGTGTGAGCACCGGCGTGCTCCAGACGGTGGGGTCGGCGAGCAGCTCGCGGACCTCATCGAGTCCGATGCCGTGGCGTCCCATCACGCCCACCACCGGTATGCCGAGAGCCCGTGACAGTGCAGCGGTGTCGACGCTGCCGTGACGTGCGGCCACCTCGTCCATCATCGTGAGCACCAGCGCAGTGGGGTGTTCGAGGGCCAGTACCTCCGACACGAGCAGCAGGGAGCGCTCGAGCGTGGTGGCGTCTGCCACCACCATGAGCGCATCGGGCGGTTCGATCCCCTCGACGTGGCCCTCGAGGGCTTCGAGGACGATCTCCTCGTCGGGGCTGACCGGGACGAGGCTGTAGGTGCCGGGGAGGTCCACCAGGGTCACCTCACCTCCGGGCACCATTGCTGTGCCCTCCCGTCGGCTCACGGTCACACCGGGGTAGTTGGCGGTTTTCGCCCTGAGCCCGCACAGATTGTTGAACAGGGTGGTCTTGCCCGCGTTGGGACTTCCGATGATCGCGACCGAGGTGGTGTGATCCCCGGTGAGGACCGTTGCACCGTCGTCGTGGCAGCCGGTCACCGACCGGACCCCCCGACGGTCACGGGTTCCACCTCGACCAGCTCGGCCGATTCGCGGCGCAGGCCCAGCCGGTAGCCGCGCAGCTCGTACACCGTCGGGTCTCCCAGCGGCGCCCTGCGCTCGACGTGCACCTCGGTGCCCGGCAGGAACCCGACGTGTTCGAGGCGCACCTCGAGGCCGTGGTCGCTCGTCTCGATCTCCCGGACGACGACCGTCTCGCCGACCCCGGCTTGGGACAGCTTCACCGTTGGCCCGAGTGGCGCAACGCTGGATGAACCATGCCTAACGCTCCCACTTGGGTGCGGTGGACCGCAAGCCGTCCGCCCGGTTCACGCGCCGTCCGTGGGCGGCTGCCCGCTCCCGCTGAGCGGCGGCGGTCCGGCTCCGTGGGGCCGAAGTGCCGCTAACCTGCTGGCGGTGGTCGACCAGGCTCCCGACGAACCCCACCGCAGTGGGCTGATCGGCGGTGTGGTGGGCCGTGTGGCGCCGGTCGTGATGCGGCAGATCGACACCAACGACCTCGTCGACGCGCTGGATGTGAACGTCATCGCGGCCAGCCTCGACCTGGATGCGCTGCTGGAGCGCATCGACATCGACCAGGTGGCGGAGCGGCTCGACCTGGACGCCTTGTTGAAGCGCCTCGACATCGACGAGATCGCGGCGCGGCTCGATCTGGATGCGTTGCTGTTGCGGATCGATGTGGACCAGATCGCGGACCGGCTGGACCTGGATGCGTTGCTGTTGCGGATCGATGTGGACCGGATCGCCGACCGGCTGGACCTTGACGCACTGCTCCTTCGAATCGACGTGGACCAGATCGCGGACCGCCTGGACCTGGATGCGTTGCTGGATCGGATAGACGTGGACCAGATCGCCGGCAGGTTGGACCTCGAGGCGCTGATCGAGCGGATCGACATGGCCAAGATCACCGCCGGTGCCAGCCAGGACGTCGCGATCTCGGGGCTGGACCTGGTACGCCGCCAGATCGTGAGGGCCGACGCGACTGTCGACGGCATCGTCGGTCGTGTGCTGCGCCGCAGGACCGATAGCCGCCCGGAGGCTCCCGGCCACCTCTCGGAGGTCGCCGCGGACGTGGTCGCGGCCGAGGCCGACCCGCACGAGCTGCAGCGCCGCGACGTGAGTGGCCACTACGCCGGGCCGGTGACCAGGGCGCTGTCCGTGCTCGCCGACGTCTCGGCCGTGTTCGCCCTCAACACTGTCCTGGTGGCGCTCACCACTTTCTTCCTCGGCACCATTCTCGATGTCGACCCGTCCCAGGAAGCCGTTGCGGTCCTCACCCTCAGCTCGCTCGCCGTACTGTTCACGGCGTGGTTCTGGCTCCCTGTCGCGTTCCTCGGTCGGACTCCGGCGATGGCACTGCTGGGCATAGCGGTCGTTTGTCGCGACGGGACCGTCGCGAGCGGCGTGCGTGCCCTGGTGCGTGCCCTGGTGCTGCCGGTCTCCCTCGTAGTTCCCGTGCTCTTCATCGGGCTCGTGGTGGGCAAGGAGCGGAGGACCTTCCACGATCTCATCGCCGGGACGACCGTCGTGTACGACTGGGGTGCACGCGAGGCCGAACAGCCCGTGACGATCCGCGAGCAGTTCTCCGCACGGGTGCGCCGCCGCGAGATCCAGCGTGACCCCGACGCCGAGCCTGCTGTCCCGGGCTAGGAGCCGTGGCAGAGCTTGGTCTTGCGGCCGCTGCCGCACGGGCAGGGTTCGTTGCGCCCGGCTGAGCGGAACACCCTCATGATCTCGTCCGCGAAACCGCCACTGCTGACCAGGTCTGCCATGATCCGCATCGATGCGTCGATGTGGTTGAAGAAGTGCCGGTAGCCGGCACAGAGGTAGTTGAGCCCCGGCTCTCCCTCGGGTGTGCGGGTGAAGCGGTTCTTGGGGCACTCGCCGTTGCATGCGAAGCGCACCTCACAACGCCGGCAGTACTCGGGTAGGCCGTCCAACTTCGCCTGGCCGAACGCCCGCTGCTTCGGGGACGTGGCGAGCTCGACCATCGTCGTGGTGCCGATGTTGCCGAGCAGGTGCGCGGGTTCCACGAAGTGGTCACAGGAGTAGAGGTCACCGTTGTGTTCGAGGGCGACCGCGTCGCCGCAGGTCTCCTTGAAGATGCACACCGGTGACGGCAACGAGAGCCACGAGGCCAGCGCCGCGTCGAACATCTGGACGAACACCTCCCCGACGTCACGCACGACCCACTCGTCGAACACCGCCTCGAGGAACCGGCCCCACGCGTCGGGGTCGACCGACCGGTCGGTGACGGTGTCGCCCTCCTGGAAACCGGTGTCGTTGTCGCGTTCGACGATCGGGATCAACTGCATGTGGCGCAGGCCCAGCTCGTCACGGAAATAGCGGTACACCTCGAGGGGATGGTCCTGGTTGGCGGCGTTGACGGTGCACAGGACGTTCACCTCCACCCCGTGGGCCATGAGCAGCTGGAGGCCGTGCAGCACCTTGGCCGAGGTCGGTTCACCACGCTTGTCGACCCGGAAGCGGTCGTGGAGCTCGGGTGGGCCGTCGATGCTGATGCCGACGAGGAACCCGTGGCGGGCGAACAGCTCGCACCACTCGTCGGTCAACAGGGTGCCATTGGTCTGGATGGTGTGCTGGAGGCGCTGGCCGGGTCGGCGGTGCGCCTCGGCCAGCTCCACCGCGTGGCGGAAGAACTCCACACCCATGAGCGTGGGTTCACCGCCCTGCCAGGCGATGGTGACCTCACCGTCGGGATGGGCCTCCAACAGCTGGGTGATGTAGCTCCGCAGCGTCTCGTCGCTCATCCGGAAGCGGTCGCCCGGGTACAGCGCTTCCTTGGACAGGAAGAAGCAGTACTCGCAGTCCAGGTTGCAGATCGCCCCGGTCGGCTTGGCCAGGACGTGAACCGGCGTGCGGGTGCTGAGCGGATCGGTCACGACACCATCATTGTCCGCCCCGCACGGTCATTGCCCCGTCAGTAGGGGGAGGGAGGAGACACGGACGCGCTCCGGCGCCAACAAGTGCGACTGCACCGGTCGGCGCCGGACGAGCGTGCGCGCCGGTACGGGACTCAGCCGTGCAGGTGCTTCTGGATCTCGGCCTCCTCCTCGTCGGAGAGGGAGGTCTTGATCACGTTGCCGCCGAAGCGGGACAGCGAGTCGAGAGCCTTGTCGGTGGTCATCTGCTCCACGATCATGAACAAAGCGGACGTGCCCGGCTGCAGGGCCTGGTGCACCTGGTCCTGGAACTCTTTGTCGATCGCGCCCTTCGCGAGCTTGCCGCCCAACGCACCGAAAGCGGCTCCCATGGCCATGCCGAACACCGGTACGAAGAACAAGATCCCGAACAGGAACCCCCAGAACATGCCCCAGGTGGCACCGGCACCGACCTCGTGCTGGTTGGTGACGGTCCGGAACTTGCCGTTGGACTCGTGGATAATGGCCGCCACGGCGTCGGGCTGGATGACCAGGTCCGATGCCAGGTTGTGCACCTCGTCCATGGCGGACAGGGCGGTGGTGGTGTCGTCGTATCCGATTGCGATCAGGTCAGGCATGTCGATGGTCCCTTCGGGTTGCGGGCATGCCCACGTTACGCGCCGCCGGGTCCGCGCGGATCACCCCCGGCGGGTGAACACCGCCGCGGCCGAGGGCTTCGCCGCTCGGCTCATGCGGAGCGGATCCGCAGCACAGGAACGCCCTTCCAGCATGCAACTAGGCTCCCCGCGTCGACCCTGCACCGGTGCCGGATCGACCGAACGTCCGGGGCAGAGGAGCGACTTCAGATGGACACGTCCGGGTCCCCGAGCAGACCCCAACGCATCCAGAGACCCAGGCTGGTGGATGTGCTGGACTCGATTCCACCGGGCGGTGTCGGCCTCGTCGTAGCGGCGGCCGGGTGGGGCAAGTCGGTGCTCCTCGAGCAGTGGCTCGCCGAGAGGTCCCACCCCAGCACCCCTGGTCCTGCGGTGGCGCTCGTGCGACTCGGATCGCGCAGCGCCGACCCGGTCGTCTTCGCACGGCAGCTCTGCAGGGCGATCGGCGAGACGGTGCCGGACTTCGACCCGGACATTGGCGAGCTGGTGGCTCCCGGCCCCGGGGGGCTCGGTCCGCCGTTCCTGGCCGAGCTGTCGGGGCGGCTGGGCCGGCTCGACGGGCCGCTCGACATCGTGCTCGACGACGCACACGCCCTCGGTGCCGACCCGGGCCTCGCGCGCGAGGCCGCCGAAGCGCTGGGGCACATGGGCGAGCACCTGCGCCTGGTGATCGCATCGCGCTGGGAGCCCGATGTGGGCCTGCACCGACTGCGTGCCGCGGGGCGGCTCGTGGAGCTGCGCGAGGCCGACCTGGCCTTCCCCGGCGACGAAGCCGCCGGGTTGATCGCGTCGATCACGGGAGCCGAACCGGAGCGCGACGAAGTCGAGCTCCTGACCCGACGGACCAGCGGATGGGCAGTGGGGCTGTCGCTGGCCGCCCAGTCGATGCACACGATGGACGATCCCGAGGCGTTCCTCGCGGGCTTCGACGGGACCGACCGGTTCATAGCGGAGTACCTGACCGGTGAGGTGCTCAACCGCCTCAAGCCCGCTGTTCGTGAGTTCCTGCTTCACACCTCGGTGCTCCCCTGGCTCTCACCGGAGCTCTGCTCAGCACTGGAGGACTCCCGCAGTGCAGCCGGTGCCGCAGAGGCCCTCGACTACCTGAGCAGCCGTTCCATGTTCATCACCCCGGCCGACGCCCACGGCAAGCGGCTCCGCTACCACCAGTTGTTCTCCGAGCTGTTGCGCTACCAGCTCGGGGTCGAGTACCCGGAGCTGGTGGGCGACCTGCGGCGACGGGCATCGCACTGGCTCGAGGAACACGGCTACGTCTCGGACGCGGCGGACCAGCTCGTGGCACTCGACGACCACGAGGCGGTGCTGCGCTTCGCGCGCAGGCACGGTCCCGAGTACTTCGCCCGCTCGGAGTCCGCCGGTGTGCTCGCATGGCTCGACTCGGTGGCGCGTGCCGACCGTCCGGCGGAGCTGCTGGTGGAGCGCATGGCGGCACAGGTGGCGGCGCACCAGAGCACCTTGGCCAGGGAGGGCTACAGGCAGGCCAGATCTGCGCCCAACCTCACCAGCGGGCAGGCCGCGGCCCTCGGAGCCCTGTATGCATGCGTCGGCCTCGACGACCTCCCAACATCCGAGATCGAACGCGCGTGCACCGATGCCGACGAGTGCCTGCAGGAGGCGAGGGCCGCCGGCGTGGAGGTACCTGACTTCCTGGGCATCGGCGGAGCCGACTCGGTCGAGGCCATGGTGGCCTACATGGGAGCCATCGCGGAGTTCCACCGGGGTCGATTGCACCGAGCTGCGCAGCGCCTGGAACGGGCCTTGGCGCTTCCCGGGGTGGAGTATCCGCTGTGGAAGATCTCGGCGCTCTCGAGCCTCGCTCTGGTCCGCTCACTGGCGGGGCGCCACACCCATGCGGTGGCGGACGCGGCGGCGGCGATCGAGGTCACCTCAGAGGTCGCCTCGGAGCACCACCACGCGGTCACGCACGCGCACCTGGCGCTCGCGTACACCGCCTGGGACCGCCTGGAGCTCGACGCGGCGGTGAACCACCTGCGGGAGGCGGAGGTGTGCGCGGAACGCTCCGGATGGAGCGTCGACCAGGCACTTCACCGGATGGTCGCCGCACGCCTCGACTGGGCCCTGCGGGGACCGGAAGCGGCACCGGCCCGCCCGCTGTTCTCGGCGGCACCGGAGAGCCTGCCCCCCTACGTGGTCTGTGAGACGGTCGCGTGCCGGTTGCGGCTGGACGCGTTGGGTGGGAACTTCGATTACGGATCCGAGCTCCTCGGCCTTGCGCCCGAGTGCGCTTCGCTGCGGCCACTCGAGGTGGACCTGGCACTCTGCAGGGGTGACCTGAGCACGGCGGAGACCATGTTGGGCGACTGGCACCCCGATCCCCACGACCTCCGGGACCTCGTTGGCCGGAGCCTGCGGTCGGCGGTCATCCACGACGGCACGGGGCGGCGCCGTGAGGCACTGGACGATCTCGCTGTTGCGCTCCGAAAGGCAGAACCCGAGGGGATCCGCTCGGTGTTCGCGGAAGTGCCGGGAGCCGTGGCGCTGCTGCGCTCGGATGACCGCACCGCAGGCCGGGGGTACGCCCGGTCGGTGCTCGAGGTGACCACGACGATGCTTCGGGTGGCGGGGACGGCAGCGGATCTCGTGGAGCCGCTCACCGAGCGGGAACAGGACCTGCTGCCCTACCTTCCGACTCGGCTGACCAATGCGGAGATCGCGGCCGAGCTCTACATATCGCTCAACACGGTCAAGTCACACCTGCGCCACATCTACTGGAAGCTCGGTGTGGACAACCGCGATGGCGCGGTCGAACGAGCCGGTGACCTGGGTCTCCTCTGAGGAGCGGTCCCGCGGCCCACAGGAGCTGCCCGCAGCGTTGTGGCCCGGTGGTGCCAACTCATCCTCGGAGTGTGATGCGCGCCGTCACGGGCGGGCCTAGTCTCCGGGCCGGACCGTCTGACCGGGAGGCCAACCAGAATGGGCAAGCAGTTCAAGGGCAAGATCGCGCTTGATGTACGCGATTCCGAGCCGGATTGGGAGCCGTTCCTTTCGCCCCGGGCGCCCGAGGGTGCCCCGAACGTGCTGGTGATCGCCTGGGACGACCTCGGCTACGCCACGATGGACAGCTTCGGCGGACCGGTGAAGTGCCCGAACATGGCCCGGATCGCAAAGCGGGGTGTGAAGTTCGCGAACTTCCACACCACAGCGCTGTGCTCGCCGACGCGGGCATCGCTGCTGACGGGCCGCAACGCCACGACGAACGGGATGGCGACCATCGCCGAGTTCGCATCGGGGTTCCCCGGGATCTCCACCCGGATCCCCTTCGAGAGCGGGTTCATCTCCGAGGTGCTGCAGGAGAACGGCTACAACACCTACGCGGTCGGCAAGTGGCACCTGACCCCCGGTGAGGAGTGCAACCTCGCCGCGTTCAAGGGCCGGTGGCCGCTTGGCCGCGGCTTCGAACGCTTCTACGGGTTCCTGGGCGGCGAGACGAACTGCTACTACCCCGACCTGGTACACGACAACCATCCGATCGAACCACCGGGGCGCCCCGAGGACGGCTACCACCTCGCCGACGACCTCGCAGAGAAGGCCGTTTCGTTCATCCAGGACGCCAAGGTGATCGACCCCGACAAGCCCTTCTTCATGTACCTGGCGCCCCAGGCGGGCCACGCGCCGCACCTGGTCCCGCTCGAGTGGGCCGACAAGTACAAGGGTGTCTTCGACGAGGGCTACGAGGCGATCCGCGAGGGCATCCTCGAACGCCAGATCGAACTCGGCCTGCTGCCGGAGGGAACCGTCCTCTCGGGCATCAACCCCCACGGAGAACCGGAGCGCACCGGTCCCGACGGGCAGCCCTGGCCGATGCTCGACACCGTTCGTCCGTGGGACACCCTCACCGACGACGAGAAGCGCCTGTTCACGAGGATGGCCGAGGTCTTCGCCGGCTACATCTCCTACCACGACGACCGGATCGGCCAGGTGCTCGACTACCTCGAGGCATCCGGTGAGCTCGACAACACGATCATCGTGGTCATCTCGGACAACGGGGCCAGCGGCGAGGGCGGTCCCAACGGGTCGTTCAACGAGTGGCGGTTCTTCAACGGCGTGCCCGACACCACCGAGCTCACGCTGGCCCACATCGACGAGCTCGGCACCCCCGCGTCGAACAACCACTACAACACCGGTTGGGCGTGGGCCTTCGACACTCCCTTCCCCTACTGGAAGCGCTGGGCAGGCGCCGAGGGCGGTGTGTCGGACATGTGCATCGTGTCGTGGCCGGCGCAGATCGACGCGCAGTCCGAGCCCCGACAGCAGTACGTACACGCTGTCGACGTCGTACCGACCCTCTACGAACTGCTCGGCATCGAGCCACCCGAGGTTCTCAAGGGGTACACCCAGAACCCGATCGAGGGAGAGAGCTTCGCTTCCGCGCTCACCGACCCGAAGGCACCAGGGCGTGCCACGCAGTTCTATTCGATGCTCGGCCAGCGGTCGATCTACCACGAGGGATGGCTCGCCAGCACCGTGCACCCGCCCCTGTCGGGCTGGGGGAGCTTCGAACACGACGAGTGGGAGCTGTTCAACCTCGAGGTGGATCGCTCCCAGGCGACGAACCTCGCGGATCAGGAGCCCGAACGCCTCGAGCGGTTGAAGGGCCTCTGGTTCTACAACGCTGGCTTGTACAACGGGCTCCCCGTGGATGACCGGTCCGCGCTGGAACAGGTGCTCGCGGAGCGGCCACACGCGTCGCCCGACCGTGACCAGTACGTGTTCTACCCCGACTGCTCCGACGTTCCGGAGTCGGCAGGACCGCACCTGCCGGGGCGGTCCTACACGATCGCGGCCGGCCTCGAGGTCGACTCCGCCGATGCGGAGGGCGTGCTGTGGGCAGCCGGAGGGATCCCGGGAGGTCACAGCCTCTACGTGAAGGACCGCAAGCTGCGCTACACGTTCAACTGGATCGGCACGATCCTGCAGGACGTCGTATCCGACGTGGAGATCACCACGGGCAGGCACGTGTTCAGTGCCGAGTTCGCCGCCGAGGGCCCGAACGACGATCCGGCGATGCCGGGCACCAAGGGCACCCTCACGCTCTACGTGGACGACGACGCGGTCGGCTCCGCGCCGCTGGTGACCCAACCCGGCAACTTCTGTCTCACCGGTGACGGGATCAGTGTGGGACGCGACAGCGCCTCGGCGGTCACCCCCCAGTACCAGTCCCCGTTCCACTTCACCGGAGGACGGATCGACAAGGTCGTGGTGGACGTCTCCGGCGACCGCTTCCTCGACCACGAGGCCCAGGTCAACGCCTACCTGAGCATGGACTGAACCGGCAGCATGGACTGAATCGACAGCATGGACTGAACCGACACCGCCTGTTCGCCTGTTCGCGGGCAGGATCGGCACTGCCTCGGACGCGACGGGGGACCGGCCGATGGCCGGTCCCCCGTCGCGTGTTCAGGTGTCTGGTGCTCAGGCCTCGCGGGCGTCGGCCTCGATCGCGTCCTGGTCGGCCTCGAGCTGCTTGGTCTCGACCTTCTCGGCCTTGGCCATGGCGCTCTCGATCTTCGAGGCCATGTCGGACGCTCCGACGACCACCAGGGCTGCGGTTCCCTCGTCGAGCTGCTCGCCCGCTTCCTTGAGGTCCTTGCGGCTCATGCCCGCAGCGGCGTGTCCGGCCACGGCACCGAGGGCTGCGCCCGCAGCGGTCGTACCGGCCAGCAGACCGGTTCCGATGGCCGCGGCCGGGAACAGAGCGATCACGAGGCCCGTGGCGAGGCCGACCCCACCGCCGAGAACTCCCCCTGCGCGAGTCGGTGTCTCGTGCTTCTTGACGATCCTGACCTTGCCGTCGTCGCGACGTTCGATGACCGCTGCGTCGTAGGCGTCTATCAGGTCCAACTCGGTGTGGAGTGTCTTGACCGCCGCGTAGTCGGCCAACGCATCATCGAGGTCCGAGTACGTGCCGAGGTAGGCGAAGAAGGTGTCGAGGGGCATGGCTACTCCTGTGTCTTTGGGTCCTGTCCTGTGAGGTTCCCGCCGTGCGGGTTCGGCGTGCCTGTTGGGCTCCGCCGGTCAGGAACGCATCTCCGCCCCGTGGGCGGTGAGTGCCCAGATGACCAGGGCATCGATCGTGATGATGATGATCGCCCACAGCGGATAGGCGGGAAGCCACAGGAAGTTGGCCACGAGGCTGAGCGAGGCGACGATCACCCCGACCGTTCGGGCGAGCACGTTGCCGGAGAACACCCCGAGTCCGGCGAGGAAGACGATCACACCCACCAGCATGTGGATCCAGCCCCAGGCTGAGAGGTCCAGGTAGAGGTTCGCTCGTTGGCCCCAGACGACCCACTCGTCGTTGATGGCGGCGACGAGACCCTGTGCGAAGGCCAGCGAGCCCCCGATCAGCATCATGATGCCGGCGAATGCGATCCATCCGGTCCAGCCCGTCGGCTCCTGGTAGGTGTCGCTCATGGTGATCCCCTTCGTGTGGTTTGGCATGAACTCTCAGCACCGTACGTACGGCCGCCTTCGAGGTCATCCTCCGCCACGGGTGATTCGCCAGCACCGGGTGATTCGTCCGCAGCGGCGATTCCCACCGCGCTTCGGTACGGATCAGAGGTAGTCGCGACGTCGGAGCCACCCCATGGCCAGCCATCCCCACAACGGCGGCAGGTAGAAGGTGACCGCGCGGAACAGCAACGCGGTCGCCGACGCAGTGGCCGCGGACACCCCGGCCGCGATCAGCCCGGTCATGAGGGCTGCCTCCATGACGCCGATTCCGCCGGGTACGGGCATGAATCCGCCGAACAACGCTGCGGCCACGTAGACGACCACAAGGGTCGCCAGGTCGAGGTCCCCACCGAAGGCCCTGAGGCAGAGACCGAGCGTCGCAGCGAAGACCAGCTGTGTCAGCAGGTTCCCACCGAAGAGCTCGAGCAGCTTCGAGGGCTGTCGCAGGGAGACCGCCGTCTGGCGCACCTGTGCGATCACCGGGCGCACCCGGGCGACCAGGCGCTCCCGTATGCGACGCATTGCCACCGCGAGCACACCCAGCACCACGGCGAGAACGGCGAGGATCCCGAGCACGGTTGTCAGGTCGATCGACGATCCCTGCGAGGTCCGCTGGAAGTCGAGGTGCACCTCGCCGACGCCGAACACGAGTGTGAGCAACAGGAGCGAGGCCTGTACGAGAAAGCCACTGAAGCTGTCGATGGCGGCGATGGACACCGCGGATCCGGCGGGCAGTCCCTGGCGCTGGAAGAACCGGATGTCCAGGGCCAGTCGGCCTGCGGTGGATGGCACTGCCAGAGCGACGAACGCGATCGAGGCCTGCAGCATGGCGACGGGACCCAGGGGCACACGAACCGGCGTGGCGCCCCGGGTTGCGACGGCCTGGGGCAGGAAGACGGACTGCGCCAGGACCAGGGCAGCGACGACCCAACCGGGTGTGGCGCCTCGGATCTCGTCCCACAGCTCCGAGAAGTCGATGCTGCTCAGCTGGGTGATCAGTCCCCATGCCACCAGTGCGAGTAGGGCGGCGGTGGCGATCGAGCGCGGTGAGACCCTCCGCAGCTCGACCGGCTCGGGTACCTCGACATCCACGACCGCGCCGAGCGCGGAGCGCAGGGCTTCGAAGTCGACCCCCGAGTCCTTGAGCGCGTGGCGCAGCGGTGTGCTGAGAGCGGCGGCCTGCAGGTAGGGGAGCACCTCTTCGACGTTCTCCGGGCCGAGAGCGTCGCCGGCGGCGACCACCGCACGCTCGATGCCAACGAGCACCGACGTGGCGGCCACCAACTGGGCCAGGTCCCGGATCCTCGCTGCTTCGTGGTTGCCCAGCTCCGCCGTGCCGAGGTCGCGCAGCTCTACGACGCCGTCGGGCCGCAACCCGAACGCATCAGGTTCCAGTGCGCCGTGCACCATCCCGGCTGCGTGGAGTTGCCCGACACTTTGCCAGATCGCGGGGAGGGAGTCCTCCACATTGGGGCGGTCGCACACCGACAGGGGCTTCGCGGCGTCGCGCACTGCGATCAGGGCATCGCCCCGTCCGGTGCGGCCGGCGACGACCACCTCTGGCACGGCCAGGGAGCGGGACCGGGCGAGCAGCGTGACGAAGCCTTCCCGTTCCACGTACTGCTCCCGGGACCGCGCAACCACAGCTGATCCCCTCATCCACAGCAGGCGCCACGCCCGGGACAACAACTGTGCGTCGCGGGCGTCGCGTCCGTAGACCTTGATGCGCACCTTCGCACCGGATCGGTCCAACCCGGTTGTCACCAGCGGTCCTCCGCGGGTGTGGGGCCCCTCGGCGAGTCCGTCCACCTCCGTTCCGAGTTCCACCATCGCCTCGGCGACCTCCGCCAGGGTCGGTCGGCCCGCCGAGGAACCCAACACGACGTGCACGAGCGCAGCGGCCGACCCCCCTACCAGCAGGCTCAGGATTCCACCGGTCGGTGTGGTGGCATCGAGCATCACCGCGCCGCCCACGCCCGCCACGACGGCGATCCGTCCGAAGCGGCGGTATGGCACCGCCAGGTGGGGTGCTGCTGCGAAGCCGGCCGCCGAGGCCATCACGAGTGTCGCCAGGGGAACCGATCCAGTCCTGCCCCCGACCAGCACCGCCGAGAGGTCGGGCCATGTGCCGTCGAGAATCCGCGCTCCCAGCAACGCCAGGCCGAGGCCGAGGACTGCTGCGGCGCAGACGTCCAACAGCACGTCCCAGCGGGCACGGGCCGCGGCGATGTAGGCCACGGCCAAGATCCATCCGACGAGGATGGCGATTCCCAGGCGCCACACGAAGCCGAGCCACGACGGGAATGCGGCCACCAGCCCGATGACTGCCGACTCGAAGCCCGAAGGAGGGATGGCCACCAGGCCGATGAGGCCCGCACCGAGCGCGCTCAGGACGAGCAGCACGCCGTCGGACACACTGCGCTCCCGGGTCGAACCCCGAGGTGAGGAGAAGAACGGTGCTCCGGAACCGTGCACCGACAGGGCCGTCAGCATCCCGCGGTGGGCCGCGCTGGTCGGGGGGTTCGCCACGGCCCGACCCTAGGCCTCGCAGGACTCCGACCGGTCGTTCGCCGTCGTACAGCGGTCGGGCCGTCGCCGGCTGCTGATGGGTGGGGCGACGCCCGACTCAGCGGCGACCGTGTCGGCGGTCGCGCCGGTCGTCGCGCCGGTCGTCGCGGCGATCTACGCGACGGGCGACTCCGTGGGCGGCAACTGCAGCGGTGCCGGCGACTGCGGCAGTGCGGGCGACGGGGCGTCCTACGACTCCGCGACGGGCTCTGCGGGCTGGGCGCAACGGCATTTCAGGCTCCTTCGTCGGTTGTGGCGGGTTCGGTCTGGCTGTCGTTCTCGGCCTCGAACTGGGCGGCCAGGGCCTGGATCGGGATCCGCCCCGTGGCGACGAGCTGTCCGCCCGAGTGGCGGATCGACGAGGCGAACGGCGCGGCCCACGCGTTCTCCCACACGAGCACGGCGGCGGTGGATCCGGGATCGATGGCAGCAGCCAGGTTCTCGACGTCCTCCTCGGCGAGCAGCTCCGCGAGGTCGGCCTCGAGACCGCGCAGCTCGTCGAGTTCGGGGATGTCGTCCATCTCGTAGGCCTCGACGCCGCCGTCGGAGTCCTTGCGCAGCACGATCAGGTCGAGCACCCTGATCGTCCCGGCGTCGGCCAGTGCCAGGAGTTGTTCCGCCATGGCCCCGGAGAAGTCGGCGCGATCGGCAGGGAACTCGACCACCAGGTAGTCGACCGGCCCCAACTCGTCGATCTCGTCACTCAACTGTCATCCTCCTGCGTGGGTGTCTCGCAGCTCAATCCTCACCATGGTCGGGGTGCCCCGCATCATCCTCGGAGAGTGAGACTCCATGGGGTCGGTCCCGCAGCGCAAGGACGGCATCCTGGACCGAGGGGTGGAAGCCCTCGGTGCCGATTGCAGCAGCGACACCCGCCCGGGTGAGGACCTCGCGCCCCTCGGCGTTGAGTCGGGCGACGGCGACGCCCGTACCCGCGGCCCGGAGCTGGGCGACGACCTCTCCGAGCGCGTCGGCGCCGCCGGTGTCGACGAAGTTGACCGTCTCGAGGTCGATCACGACCGCCCTGGGGCGCGGCTCCTCGGCGAGCAGCGCAGCGACACGGTCGCCGAAGGCCTCCGCGTTGGCGAAGAACAGCGGTGCGTCCAGGCGCAGCACCGCCACCTCCGTCGGTTGCTCGGCGCCCTCGTTGGTCGTCGCCACGTAGCCGTGCTGGCCCTCCACGATGCCGAGGCGGGGCATGTTCGGCCGGCTGGCGCGGTACACGAGCATCACGAAGGAGATTCCCACCGCGATCGCGAGACCCGGCAGGATCCCGATCAGGCACACGCCCAGAAGCGCGACGAGGGCGGCTGCGAAGTCACCGGTGCGGATGGAGCGGATGCGCCGCATCTCGCCCACCCGGAAGGTCCCGGTCACCGCAGCGATCACTATCGCGCCCAGCACTGCCTCTGGCAGCGGTTCGAACAACGGCGTGAGCACCCAGATCGTTGCGAGGACCGCCGCGGCGCAGAGCAACATGGCCATCTGGGTGCGTGCTCCCGCCTCGTCCGCAGCCGCCGACCGGGACAGGCTGCCGTCGACGGTGAAGCCTCCGAGCAGACCCGATCCGAGGTTCGCGGCACCGGTCGCGACCATCTCCCTGTCCGGATCGACGCGGTAGCCGTGGCGGCGAGCGATCCCCTGGGCTGCGCCGTACCCCTCGGCGAACGCGACCAAGACGATCCCGATGGCGCCCGGCACGAGCGCGCCGACATCCGACAGGCCCACCTCGGGGGTGGTCAGCGAGGGCACCTCCGCCGGGATCTCCCCGACCACGTGCACGCCGTCGGCCTCCCAGCCGAACGCGACCGACAGGGCGATGGTCAGCGCCACCAGGCCGAGGGCCACCGGGATCCGGTGGCCCAGCAGGGCACGGGCCGCCAGGAGCGCCACCAGTGACGACGCACCGATGACCACGGTTCTGGCGTCGGCATCCCCGACGTGTCCAATGATCGAGAGCACCTGTTCGGCCACGTTGCCGGACTCGGCCTCGATCCCGAGGAGCTTGTCGAGCTGACCGACGGCGATGGTCACCCCGAGCCCGAATGTGAAACCGACCATCACTGGAGGCGAGAGGAACACGCTCACGAAGCCGAACCTCGCGATGCCCGCCACGATGAAGACCACCCCGACCAGCAGGGCGAGGGTGATCGAGAGCTGGACCCGGTCGGCGTCTCCCGCCACCGCAGCAACGGTTGCCGCCGAGAGGATCGCCACGGTGGAGCTGGGTCCGACCGTGACCTGTCGTGAGGTGCTGAACAGGGCGTAGGCCACCAACGCTCCGAAGCCCGCGTACAGCCCAGTCTCCGGGGGCATTCCCGCGAGCTCCGCATACGCCATCGCCTCGGGGACCAGCAGCGCCCATACCGTCAGCCCCGCGAGCAGGTCGGGGACCAGCGCAGCGCGCTCGTAGCGCGGGAGCCACTCGGCGATCGGCAGGAACCGGGTCATTCGAGCCGGGTGACCGCGAGCAGTTCCACCTGGAGGTTCTGGAGCCGCTGCAGGGCGCCGTGCAGGGCGGCGTCGTCGACCAGGGACCCCACCATGCGTGCGCGACCGTCGTCCTCGGGTTCCACATCGAACTCGGGGAAGGCAGCAGCCAGGAACGGACTCGCCGATGCGCCGACCCGGAGCAGGTAGCGCTTCGACATGTTCACCTCCGGGATCCGGGCGAGCGCGCCCCTAGCGGTTGTGCTGATGATGGGTCCCGGACCGAGCCTTGGCATCACCCGTTCTAGGTGATACCCGACCCCGATTCCTCGGGCTGTTCCCCGCGCTGGGCGGTCATCCGGTTCAGCGCGATCTCGTAGGCAGCCAGCAGCGCCAGCAGCACCAGTAGCCCGAACCAGGAGAGGCTGGACCACACGAGCAGGAACACCGCCACCACGACTCCTGCGACCATGAGCGCGTCGCGGTGGGCGGTGAGCCAGGCAACGGTTGCGGGATCGCTGCTTCGTTCCCTTGCGGCACCCGACACCGCCGATGCCGCGGCACTGGTGCGCCTGCGTGTGGCCGTGGCTCGAGCACCCGGGCCCGTGATCCACACCACCGCGAGTGCCGCCACGAGGGCCCACAGCACCAGACGCGTGCCGTCGAAGAGGCCCTGGAGCAGGGCGTCGGTCACGGCCTCCACCGCGGGCACGCTTCCGTCGGAGGGCACCAGCTGGAGGATCTGGTCCTGTGCCCTGATCGCGGCCCGGCGCAGAAGCACCAGGATCAGCACAGCTGGGATGGCGAGCTGGAAGAAGGTGCGGCGCCGGTCCACCGAAGCGGCGAACGCCCCGATCGTGGACAGTACGAACACGACCACCGAGACCCATACGATCCGGTCGAACAGTGCCACCGCATCCTGGATCTCCTGGAGGGTCCCGCCGTCGTAGATCGTGATCTGCCCGAAGTCGTCGGGCAGGTCCGTGCCGAAGGCATCGTTGATCTTGTCGATCGCCGAGGAGGGCACCTCGTCGATCTGGACATCCGGGATGTTGATCGTGCGGCCGAACAGCTCCGGCGATGCGCTGGTTATCTCAGCGAGGACCTGGTTGATGACCGGCACCAGGTTCAGCGTCACGGCGTCGTCACCGGCCTCGACGGCCTCGGACTGCCCCCGCAGCACCTTCACCGCTGCTTGGTGGGCCTCGCGGTTGATCCCGACCCACAGGTTGGCGAACGCGTCACTCGCGACGAACTTGTCGACCTGGTCCCCGACGAACCCCTCGACGGCGCCCGACAGCGGCGCCGCGAGGATCTGGCCGCGTTCGGGAAGAGCCTCCTCGAACAGCGTCTGGGGATCGACCACCATCATGAGCTCGGTGGTGATCCGGTTGCCAAGGGCCTCCTGCACGTCCGGATCCTCGGCGAGCGGACCGACGTGGTCGACCCACACTGCGGTGTCGAGGAAGCTCCGGCTCGCCCAGATGCCGATCGAGCCGGTCAGGAACGCCACACAGGAGATGACCACCATGGTGCCCGCCAGCAGGCGGCGCGGGATGTGGCGAGACGGTTTGGTCGTGCGGAGCTCGTCCAGCTCGGCGCGTGCCTCGTCGCGCTCGGCACGCATCGCTGCGAGCTCGGCACGCAGACCGGCTTCTCCTCCGGATGGTTCCTCCTCCGGAGAAGTGGATGGTTCCTCCGCAGGAGAAGCCGGTGACTCGGTGTCGTCGCTCATGTCGTGATTATCCCCGCTGGCAGCGCCGTGGTGCTGGACCGGACCGGAAGCCGATCAGCAATCCGCGTCCTGAACGGCGTCGGCCCAGCTCTGTTCGAAGGCGGCCACTGCGGACTCGATGTCCTGGGCGGCCTCGGGAGCGGCCTCGGAGACCGGATCGCCCGAGAGGGACTGGATCTGGCCCTGCAGGTCGCTCCACGCGGAGTCGACGCTGTCCACGTACTCACTGGCCAGGTCGGAGCGGGCGCTGTCGAGGTCGCTCACCGCGCCCTGGAGGCTGTCGATATCGCTCTGGAGGTCATCGGTCGAGTCGGTCGTCGGGTCGAAGGACTTCAGGTTCGCCACCGCCGAGGACACCTCGTCCTGTGCGTCGCACACCGCCTTAACAGCATCGGATTGGCTGTCGCTGCAGCCCGTTCCTGCGAGCACGAGGGCTGCGACGGCTGCTCCGGTTGCGACGATTCGGTTGGTACCCATTGGTGTCCTTTCCTCCGGTCCCGTTCGGACCACGAACGCGGCCGGACGCACCTCCATCGGCGCGCCGGTGTTCGGCCGGCGCGATGAGTCAACACGGGGTTGCTCCAGCGGACATCGCCCGCACCGGGTGATTCAGAGGTGGGCGGGGTCGTTCCCGGAATCCGGCGGCTCAGTGGGTTCGGCCACCCCGTTCGTGCAGCGCTGGTTGAGCTCGCGCACGTTGTCGCGCAGCACGCGGCGGCGCGTGTGATCGTCGGTGCCGGCCAGTTCGGACACGTAGTCCAACGGCGAGGGCATGCCCTCTATGTGGGGCCAGTCGGAACCGAAGATCACGCGGTCGGGGCCCATCACCGCGACGATGTCCTCGAGGCGGTCCTCCCAGAACGGGTTGATCCACACGTGGCGGCGGAACTGGTCCACCGGGTGCTCGGACCACCAGGCCTTCATCATCTTGTTGTGCTGGGAGTCGAGCTTCGCCACGAGGCCGGGCAGGAACGAGGAGCCGTTCTCCACCGATGCGACCCGCAGGTTGGGGAACCGCTCGAACATGCGGTTGAACATCGCCTCGAGGAGCCAGTCCTCTGCCGCCCGTTCGATGTCGAAGAAGGCGATCGACGGCTTGAACCCGCCGTCGAAGGATGCCGAGAAGGTGCGGTCCAGGTAGCCGTTGCCCGAGCGGCCCGAGTCGGCGGCGTGGATGACCACGGTCACGCCCGCCTCGTTCACCTGCGCCCAGAACGGGTCGAAGGACTCCTCGAAGGGGTTCTTCAGGCCCTCGGAGGTCGGCACCGCAGCGGGTCGCATCACGATCGTGCGCGCGCCCCGGTCCAGGGCCCAGCGCAGCTCGCCGCAGGCCCAGTCCACATCTGCGAGCGAGATGTACGGAGCCGCGAAGATCGTCTCGGCGTACTCGAAGCCCCAGTCCTCCTCGACCCAGCGGTTGAACGCACCGAAGGTCGTGGTGATCGCCTCCACGTCACCGGCGAGCAGTTCCTCGTAGAGCATCCCGAGGGTCGGGAACAACCAGATCGCCTCCAGCCCGAACCCGGCGATCCTCCTCACCCGGGCGTCGCGGTCGTCCATGAAGTCGCGTGGCAGCGCTATCGCGTTGTCCTTGGAGAGCGCCTCGAGGGGGTTCATGCCATCGGGGTTGCCGCGGAAGAAGTCCGCGAGAGCGCCGGCCGGGGCGACGGGGTCGAAGGTCGGGTTCTTCACCGCGTGGGACACCTGCCCGCCGACCACGTGGTAGCGGCGGCCGTCGATCTCGCACCACTGCACGCACCTGCGGCGCATCTCCGGGGGAACGTGCCTGGTGAAGGCATCGGGTGCCTCGTAGTAGTGGTTGTCGCAGTCGAACGCGGCGAAGTCGAGTCCTGCCTCCAGGGCAGCTGCGGAGACGGTGGTCGGGTCGAGGAGCGACATGCATCCAGTACACCGGGCATTCGCGCCGGCGACAAGTGCCCCGCGCCTCCCGGCCGGATCCGCTGCACCCGCAGCCGTCCAGCCGGGCGGTGACCGGGTCCTGCGAGAGAGTCAGCCGGCGTGCTGGAACACGGCCAGGGCATCGCGGGCGAAGTGCTCGACCTCGTCCCAGTCGGTGTACTCGATGTCGTGGGAGGTGTCCGGTTCGGCACCGCCCGTGCGCTCGGCGGCGATCTTCGCCATCATCCGGCGCTTGAGCCATCCGTACCGTGTGAAGGCGATCGCACCGGCGAACATGGCGACCAGGTCGGGGTCGAGCCCGGTCGCGTCGAGCAGGCGCGAGACCATCTGCTGGGCCTCGGCGGTGTGCTCCTCGTCGGAGTCCGCGGAGGTGAGGCTCACCTGGAACAGTGCGACCGGTGAAGCGTCGAGTGCGTCGCCGTGGCGGGCGATCCAGCGCTTGAGGGCCCGGCTGTGCTGGCCCGCGTGGATCGAGTCACCCACGATCACGCCGTCGAAGCCCTCCGGTGACGGGTCGTCCCCGGCCTGCGACACGACCACCTCGCAGCCGGCTGCCTCGAGCACTTCTCGCATGCGGTCCACAACCTTGGCGGTCTGGCCCTCGCCGGAGTGGAAACAGATCAGGATGCGCAACGACATGGCCAGTGCAACCTAGTGGCTCGGCCCCGGCGCCGGTCCGGATCCTCCACTGAGTGCTGGTGCGTCCCAGGCAATAGGTTGCTTGCCGCATGAGCACCGAAACGACCGGCGCAGCGGAGGTGGGCAGCGACCGAGGGGGGTCGAGCTGGTGGCCACTGGTCGCCCTGGGCCTGGCGCAGTTCGTGATGGTGCTCGACCAGGCGGTCATGAACGTCTCGATCAGCCAGCTGGTGGAGGACTTCGACACCACCGTCTCGACCATCCAGGGGGTCATCACGTTCTACTCCCTGGTCATGGCGATGCTCATGCTCACCGGCGGCAAGGTTGGCGACATCATCGGACGGCGCAGGGCGTTCGTGGTGGGGCTCGTCATCTACGGCTGCGGTTCGGCGCTGACGGCTGTCGCAGGAAGCGTCGCGGTGCTCACGATCGGATGGTCGGTGCTCGAGGGCATCGGCGCTGCACTCGTGCTGCCGGCCCTGGCCGCACTCATAGCCGGCAACTACGAGGGCAAGCAGCGCGGGGTCGCCTACGCCATCATCGGCGGTGTCGCAGGTGCCGGGATCGCGGTGGGCCCCATCGTGGGTGGCTGGGCCACGACCGAGCTCACCTGGCGTGTGGTTTTCGTCGGCGAGGTGGTGCTGGTGCTCACGATCCTCGCCCTGACCGCGAAGGTGGGCGACGCCATCCGGGAGGGAGCCAAGCCCTCACTCGATTCGGTCGGGTCGGTGCTCTCCGCGCTCGGCCTCGGAGTACTGGTGCTCGGCATGCTGCAGGCCAGCTCGTGGGGGTGGTTGAGTCCGAAGGACTCCCCGGTGGAGCCCTTCGGGTTCGCCCTCACCCCGTTCGTGATGGCCGCGGGTGCCGCGATCCTCTACGGGTTCGTGCGCTGGGAACGCCACCGCGAGGACTCCGGAGAGGACCCGCTGGTGCACCTGCGCCTGATGCGGATACCGGTGCTGCGTTCCGGGCTGGCGGGACTGCTCTCCCAGAACGTGATCCTGATGGGCGTGTTCTTCAGCATCCCGTTGTACCTGCAGCTGGTGCTGGGACTCGACGCGCTCGACACCGGGTTGCGCATGCTGCCGGTGTCGGTGGCGATGTTCATCTTCTCGGCGCTCGGCTCGCGTCTCACCCGGGTGATGTCGGTCCGTTCCATCGTGCGCTCCGGGCTGGTGGCGGTCGCCCTGGCGGTGGTGGTGCTGCTCGCCGCGGTGCGCCCGGAGCTCTCCGGTGCCACCTTCGGCACCGGGATGGCCCTGCTGGGTGTCGGCATGGGTCTGATGGCATCGCAGCTGGGCAACGTGGTGCAGTCCTCCGTGGATGCCTCCGGTCGTGGCGAGGCGGGTGGCCTGCAGTACACCGGCCAGCAGCTCGGCTCCTCCATCGGCGTGGCCCTCATCGGTTCGATCGTGCTCGCGGGCCTGACCGCGGCTTTCGTGTCCAACGTCTCGGACGACGAGCGCATCTCCGACACCGTCGCCGAACGGATCACCGAGGTCGCGGGCACAGGGGTCGACTTCGTGCCCGCTGAGGACCTCCGCGCTGCGGTGACCGACGCCGGGGTCTCCGCCGCCGAGGCGGACGCAGTGGCCGAGGGCTACAGCTCCGCCCAGCTGCAGGCGCTCAAGGCCGGTTTGCTGGTCGCGTTGGTGCTGGCACTCGTGTCGTTGCCGTTCACAGCGGATCTTCCCGCCGGGCGCGGCGAAACCTAACCGCCGGTTCACCGTGACCATGGCCGGGGGACACCTCGTTGGGCGAACATGGTGCCGGGCACGGTCCGCCGGCGGGACCGTCGGCACAGGAGGGGCAATGGGCACACGGACGGTGAACGTGCGGAGCGGAGGCGGGTCGGCGCCCACCGGGGATGCGGTGCCGCGCCGCGGCTTTCTCAGGGCGACCGGACTCGCGGGTGCAGCGGCAGCCCTGGGTCCGACCGCCACTGCCTGCGTGCCCGCCACCCCGGGGGTGGGGAGGGAGTACTTCCCCACTGCGCTGCCCGAGGGGAACATGCTGGACCTGCCCGCGAGCGAGTCGCCGATCGACCACGTGGTCGTGTTGATGATGGAGAACCGCTCCTTCGACCACTACCTGGGCTGGTTGAGCCGCGACGACGGCTACATGGAACGCGGCATGTCCAACTACGGCTCGGCGTTCAGCATCGATGCGCGTCAGGAGGTGACCTACCTGACCCCCGAGGGGTCAGAGGCGCCCACCTACTCCCTGGGTGGTGGAGCCTCCCCGGCCGGTTGGCGCGGATGTGGCTTCGAGGACCCGGGCCACGGTTGGGGTGCCGGAAGGGCCCAGCGCGACAGGGGGTTCATCGGGGAGGGCTCGAACAACGACATGTTCGCCCTCGGCTACCACGAGGCCGACGACCTGCCGTTGCACGCACGCATGGCGCGTCGTTTCACGACCTTCGACCGCTACCACTGCTCGATACTCGGGCCCACCCAGCCGAACCGTCGGTACCTCCACTCGGCACAGTCCGGCGGGTACAAGAACAACTACCTGCCGATACTCGAACTCGGTCACCAGTGGGACACCATCTGGGACCGTCTGCGCGCCGCCGGGGTGGGCTGTCGGTCCTACTCGCCGGACCTTCCGTCGCTCGCGTTCTGGGGTGAGCGGATGGTGCCGATCCTGTCGCCGATCGACCGCTACTTCGAGGACTGCGACCGCGGCACGCTCCCGGCGGTGACCTTCCTGGACCCTCCGTACCTGCCCTGGTGGCAGGCCGATGACCACCCGCTCGCCGACCCGGCTGCGGGCCAGCGCTTCATGCGCGACGTGTTCAGGGCGTTCGTGGAGTCACCCCACTGGGAGTCCGGGCTGTTCGTACTCACCTACGACGAGTGGGGTGGCTTCTTCGACCACGTGGCGCCACCGGTGCTTCCCGACCTGCTCGCCTCCGGCGACGACGAGGAGAACTTCGGCCAGGCCGGCTTCCGGGTGCCGACGGTGCTCGCCTCGCCATATGCGCGCCCCGGTTTCGTGGACCACCGGACATACGACCACACCTCGATACTGCGCTTCATCGAGTGGCGCTTCCTCGGTGCCCCGGTGGAGGGCCCGGGAGGCTCCCCGAACTGGTGGCTCACCCCGCGGGACCGGCATGCCAACAACATCGGACACTCCCTGGCGGCCACGCGACCCGACCCGACCGTGTTCGACCTGGACGACATCCCGCTGCGTGCACCGACGGACCACTGCGAAGGGCTTCCCCAGCTCATCTCGCCGGGCATGCAGCCCGACAGGGTGGGCAGCGTGTCCGCCGGGTTCGCGACCGGGACCGTGGCCGCTGCCGGGCCGGGATCCGACATGCTCGAGGCACTGGATGCGGGGTATTTCGAGCAGGTCGGGGTGGATCCGGAACCGTCGTCCATGGCGGGCACCTGGGCAACCGGCTGAGCCCGCTTGCCGGACCCACACCGCTCAGGCCGCAACGGGTGTGGCCCACACGATGATGTTGTCCGCGTAGGAACGCTCCGACCGGTCGAAAGCTCCGCCACAGGTGACCAGGGTGAGCACCGGGTCGCCCCCGGTTCTGAACAGCTGCTCCATGGGCACCTGCTCCTTGGCCAGCTGGATGCGCTCGGTGACCGTGAAGCGGTGCGTGGCGCCGGATGCGTCCGAGACGAGCACCTCGGAACCCGGTTGGATGTTGCGGAGGTCGAAGAACACCCCCGGAGAATCGTTGAAGTCGACATGCGCTGCGATCACCGCCGAGCCGGTCGGAGAACCGGGGATGCGTCCCGGCAGGTACCAGCCGGCCTCCTGCGCACCGGGGATCTGCATGCTCCCGTCTGCCTCGAGGCCCACCGGCACCACGGCGGACAGGACCCCCAACGACGGGATGGACAGCCCGGTCGGCACTGCCGGGAGGGCCGCTGGGAGCGAATCGCCGGATCCACCCGCAGCTTCCGGGCTCCCGGCGTCATCGGCTGGTGCGCCTGCAGTGGCGTCGGTGCCGGCGACCCCCGGAGGAGCCGACTCCACCCCGATCGCGGCTGCGTCCTGCAGCGAGGCCGGGTCGGTTCCCGTTGCCTCGCCGGCCGCTGCGCTGCCGGCGTACCCGGCCAGGTCAGCACGCGGTTGTGCACCGGCCCCGTTCAGCAGGATCGCACCGACCGCGAGCAGCACCATGGCGCTGACGGTCATGAGCAGACTCGTTCTCCAGGGTGACATCCGGTCCTCCGGGCAGGGGTTCATCGACAGCACCGATCCGGAGCAGAGGTCCGACCTCCGCTCCGGACCGGGCCGGGTGGGTTCCGGTCGGCTCAGCCGTGGGTGCGGTTGCGGGCGATCGCAATGCCACCGGTGCCCACGCCGAGCAGTGCAACTCCTGCGACGAGGCCGAGGAGCAGCCCGTTCGTGCCACCGTCGGCAGCGAGACCGGAGGTGCCGGCCTCGATCGACTCAGGGGTCGCGGCCGAGGCGGGCTCGGTGATCACCGCATCGATCACGTGGACCACGCCGTTGGAGGCCTCGATGTCGGTGGTCACGACCTTGGCGCCACCCACGTAGAGGTCCTCACCGCGCAGTTCCACCGCGACGGGACCACCGAGGGTCTCGACGTTGCCACCTGCGGCGGCAATGGCAGCCTCGGAGTTCACCTCACCGGCGACCACGTGCAGTTGCAGGACGTCGGTCAGGGCGCCCTGGGGGTCCGCCAGCAGACTGTCGAGGGTGCCTGCCGGCAGTGCCTCGAAGGCGGCGTTGGTGGGTGCGAACACCGTGAAGGGGCCCTCCCCGGAGAGCGTCTCGACCAGACCGGCCTCGCTCACGGCGGTGACGAGCGTGGAGAAGTCCTCGTTGCTCGAGGCGACATCCACGATGGTGCCCGGCGGTTCCTCCTGGGCCGCCGCGCTGGAAGCGAATCCCAGCACGAGGGCGATTGCGGATACTGCTGCGACGACAGCGGTCTTCTTCATGGTCCCTACCTCCCGGTTCGGGGGGTGCGCCGAGCTTCGCCGCACCGTCGTGAAGGCATTCGGACCCGGTGTGCGATGCGGATGGTGCGACGCCGCAACAGCTGTGTGGAACCTCAGGTGGCGATCTCGAGCACCGCCGCGCCCACCACGCGGTCGTGTGCGAGGTCAGCGAGGGCGGTGTCCGCTTCTTCGAAGGGGTAGGGCATGGTCTGCACGTGGATGCCGGTGTTCGCGGCCACGGCGAGGAACTCCTCCCCGTCGGCACGGGTGTTGGCGGTCACGCTCACCAGCTCCCGCTCCTGGAACAGGTGCCGCTGGTAGTCCAGCTCGGGTACGTCGCTCAGGTGGATGCCGGCCACCGAGAGCCGTCCACCCCGGTCCAGGGCCTCGAGCGCGGGCAGCACCAGCTCCCCCGCGGGGGCGAACAGCACCGCACCGTCGAGGGGCACCGGGGGTGTCTCGGCGGCTTCACCGACCCAGACCGCACCGAGCTCGGTGGCGAGCTCGCGTGCAGCTGCCGCGCGCGTGCACACGTAGACCTCGACCCCCGCCGCTATCGCCACCTGTGCGACCAGGTGTGCGGAGGCCCCGAACCCGTAGATGCCCAGGCGCCCACCCGGGGGCACCGCGGCCCGCTTGAGTGAGCGGTAGCCGACGATGCCCGCACACAGCAGCGGGGCGGCCTCCAGGTCGCCGAAGCGTTCCGGGATCCGGTAGGCGTACGCCTCGTCGACGACCGCGTGGCGGGCGAAGCCGCCGTGGTCGTCCCATCCCGTGAAGCGAGGGTGCAGGCACAGGTTCTCCGCCCCGCGCCGACAGAACCTGCAGCGGCCACAGGTGTGGCGCAACCATGCGATCCCGATCCGTTCACCGGGTTCGAACCGCCGGGCCTCGTTGCCGCGCTCCACGACCCGTCCGATCACCTCGTGGCCCGGGGTGGCACCCCTCAGGTGCGGCGCGAGGTCCCCCTCGGCGAGGTGCAGGTCGGTGCGGCACACTCCGCAGGTGACCACCTCCACGAGCACTTCGGTGGGACCCGGCTCGGGCCGCGCCCGCTGCACCAGCTGCAGCGGGCCGCTGTCGATGGGTCCGGGTTCAGCTACCGTCCACGCCTCCACGCCCACCAGTCTCGTCGATGGGGGCGGTGTCGTGGGGATCTGGCCGGCGGGTCATCCATCGGGTCGCGTCGTCGCGGGCCCGGGCGGTTGCGGCCACGTCCAGTTCGGCCTCGAGGACCGCACGGACCCGCGCTTCGGGCATGTGCGGGACCCGTACCGAGACCGGACCGGGCACGGTGTCGAGGTGCAGGTCGGCAAGGGCCAGCTTGCGTTGCCATGGGCCGCGGGTGATCCGCGCGGACTGGACCCGCCCGTGGGGAACCACCGACAGCCACTGGGTGAGCCAACCGCGCCGTGCCGCCAGCACCTGCGGTGTTATCGCGACCCCGATGCGTCGGTACTGCAACGGGGCCCGGTACCGGGCCGCGGGCACCGTGCCCTCGAAGTGCAGAGCCGCGATGTCGACCCCGGGCAGCACGTGGCGGACCACCTCCAGGGCGACCGGCCAACTGGACACCGGCAACAGCACCGTCGAACCCTGGGCCCGTTCGTCGCCCGAGCCGGGTGTGCCGCCGAGGTCGACCAGCACGCGCACCCAGCCGAGGTGGCGCCACACCGGACCGCTCACGAATCCCACCGCGTGCACCCGACCGGGGGGCACCGTGTTGGCCACCGTGCTGGTGAGCCCACGGCGCACACGAAGGCCGTCAGGGCTGCGGGCCACGGTGAAGCCGTAGCTGCGCAGGAACTCGCCCACCACCGCGAACACCGGAACGCCGCCGGTGACCGCGGCGACCGCCAGGGCGCCCACCCCACCCGTGGAGAAGGCGACCGTCAGCAACGCCCCTGTGAGCACGAACAGCCCGAGGGTCTGACCCCGGATGAGCAGCGCCAGGAGCAGCTCGCCCGGACCCACGGTCGCGATGACCGTCTCCGGTGCAGCCTCGGTGGTGGAGCCGATCCCCGCAGCTCGTGCCAGCAGGTCGTTGCGGAGCTCGTGCGCATCACCTGCACCGAGGTAGCGCAGCTGCGCGTTGGACTCGCCGGCACCCGCCACTTCCACGGTCAACTCGGCGAGACCGAACAGGCGCGCCCAGAACGGCTGGTTCACCTCGACGGACTGAAGACGCGACAGCTGGAGCTTCTTGTGGTTGCGCTGGAGGATCCCCGAGTCCACCCGCAGGTCCCCGGCGTCGTCGAAGAAGAAGGTGAAGCGCTGCCACTGCAGGTAGGTCGCGCCGGCGACCAGGCAGGCCAGGCCGATCGCCACGGCCAACCCGATGTAGACCCGGGTGGCGAAGCTGATGCCGCCCGCGAAGACGACCGCCGCCAGAGCGACGGGGATCACCTGGGCGGCGTGTGCCAGTGGTGTGAGCGGGTGGAGGTGACGCGGCGCGGACTCCGTGGGTGTGGCTCCCGGGCCCTGCAGCGCACCGGAAGGCTGCCCGTTCACAGTCCCGCGGAGCGTTGCTCGCCGGCGGCGGCCAGCCGGTCCCTCAACTGGGCGGCATCCGCGGTGCGCAGCCCCGGAATCGATGCGTCGGTGGTGGCGGCTGCGGTGTGCAGCTGCACCGTGGACAGCCCCAGGGCGCGGTCGAGCGGGCCGGCGGACAGGTCGACCAGCTGCATGCGTCCGTAGGGCACGACGACCAGACGCCGGAACATGATGCCGCTGACCACCAGCAGGTCGTCCCGGCGCTCCGCGAAGCCGATCGCCCTCACCTGGCGCCCGACCAGCCACCAGGACCACGCGAGCAGCAGGAGTCCGACGGGCGCGACCACCAGTGCCGCCGCGGTCAGGTTGGTGAGCCACAGCACGACGGAGGCGACGAGCATCGCGACGGGTACCGGTAGTACCGACACCCGGCGCGCCGTGGCGAGCTTCGGCGATACACGCTGCCAGGAGCCACCGGGTGCTTCGAAGGGCTCGGCGTCTCTGTTCGGGTCGCTCACCGACGCGAACGTAGCCCGCTGGAGTCCCGGCGTGGATGCGGTGCCGCTCCCTGCCGGCCGGGAACGACTGCGTGCCCGCGGGTGCTCCGACTCGCTCGCGGGTTTCCCGGGTGGCACGCTTGGTTGATGACCGTGTCGTCCACGCCCGCGGGGCGCGTCCTCTTCGCCGCCACCGCGAGCCTGTTGTTCACCGCTGCGGCGTGTGCCGGCACGAGCAGCTCGACGGTCGCCGGTGACCTCCCGGAGACCTCGATCGAGGTGGACGCCACCACGACCAGCACGACCGCGACCACCACGACGACGACCGCACCACCGCGCCCGCCGGCCGACACGCTCACCATGGAGAAGCTGACCCGCATCACCGGGGACATCAGCCCCAAGTCGGTGGTGGCCTCCGACGACGGGGTGGTCACGGCGCAGAACATGATGTATCGCCACACCGTCACCGCCTACGACGCGGACGGCAACCTCATCGCGACCGTTCCGGATTCGGTGACGCTGTCGGAGTTCGGGATCGACAAGGAGGGCGAGTACTCCGGTGCCCCCGTCGAGGCCGCTTTCATGCCCGGCGGCGAAGCGGTGTACGTCTCCAACTACTCGATGTACGGGCCCGGGTTCCGGGAGGGTTCGGACAAGTGCAGCCCATCCGACGGCACCCCGCCCAGCTACCTGTACCGGATCAGCACCGAGACCTGGCAGGTGGACCAGGTGATACCCACGGGGGCGGTGCCCAAGTACGTGGCCGTCACTCCCGACGGCTCGACGGTGATGGCCACCAACTGGTGCACCTACGACATGACGATCGCGGACGTGGAGACCGGAGAGGTCCGACACACGGTCCCCATCGGCCGCTACCCGCGCGGGATCGCGCTGAGTCCGGACGGCGCCACGGCGTACGTGGCGATCATGGGTGGTTCCGAGGTGGTGGCCGTCGACATCGCCTCCGGCCAGGTCGTGCGCACCCTGGGTGTGGGCCTCGGTCCGCGTCACCTCGTCATGGGCCCCGAGGGCAGGTACTTGTACGTGACCCTCAACAAGGAGGGCAAGGTCGCGAAGGTGGACCTCGACTCCGGCGAGGTCGTGGCCAAGGTCGCCACCGGCACCCACCCGCGCTCGATGGACATCTCGGCCGACGGCACGGCGCTGTACGTGGTGAACTACTCGAGCGACGACGTCTCGAAGCTGGCAACCTCTGACATGTCGATCCTGCAGACCGTGCCCGCCGGGCACCATCCGATAGGGATCAGCTACGACGCGTCGACCGGCCGCATCTGGGTGGCCAACTACTCGGGCAGCATCGATGTATGGAACGACGTGGAGGCAAACGCATGACAGAGGCAACCGACTCACGGGCTCGCAGCGAACCGACCCGGCACTGGGGCGAGATCGACGGCGTGTCGATCGACTTCCCGATGGTCGTGCCGAGGATGAACTCGGCGACGCTCACCTGGTCGGTCCCACTGGATGCCGCCGCGGCGGTCATCCCCGGTGAGGCGTTCGAGGTTGCCGACATGGGTGGCACCGCGATGCTGGTGATGGCTCTCGTGGACTACATCGAGAACCCATGGGGGGACTACGACGAGGTCAACTTCGGCGTCCTCGTGGCCCCCCGGTCGAAGCCCGACGCCGTCGGGGCGTTCCAGTGGCGCATGCCGGTCAACCAGCAGATGACCTGTCGTGCGGGCAACGAGGTTCTGGGACTGCCCAAGACCGTCGAGGAGATCTCGTTCGACTACGGCGACGAGAGCGTGTCCATCGAGTTGTCGATGGACGGCGAGCCGGCGCTGAGCCTTCGAGTCCCACGGGTTGAACCGGCGGGAGAGCCGAACATGGAGAGCAGCGCCACCTACTCCTACATCGACGGTGTGGCCACGCTGTTGCCACTCGAGATCGAACTTCCCCCGGGCATCGTGGATCCCGCGGAGGTCGAACTCGAACTCGGAACGGCTGCGGTCTCCGAGGAACTGCGGGCGATGGGCCTGCCGCGCACCCCCGACATCGCCATGTGGGGAGAGGGCCTCAGCGGCACCTTCTTCTGGCCCGAACCACTCGGCTGAACCCTGCCGGGGCGCCCGTCCCGTCAGGTCCGGGCGCCCCGTGCAGCGAGTGGGGTCAGCAGTCGGGGTCCTGCCAGTACCGGTCCTCGTTGCAGATGCCGTCGCTGGGATCCGAGTTGATGTCGTCGAGTTCGTTGACGACGCTCTCGGTGAACACGAAGGTGAACAGCACGAAGACCAGTGACACCGCGAATCCGAGTGCGCCGGTGATGATGCCGGCCAGGGCCATGCCGGCGCCGTTCCCGGCCATCTCCTCGTTGGCCTTCTTGCGTCCGAGGAAGCCGAGCACGATGGCGATCGGACCTGCGATCAGCCCCACGCAGAAGAAGCTGAGGATTCCGAGGATCAGCGAGCCGACTGCCAGGCCGTTGGTGCCCTGGGAGGGCGCTGCGGGAGCTCCGTAGGGGGTGCCGGGTGGTGGGGCGGCAGGGGCCTGTCCCCACTGGGCCGCGGGAGGCCCTCCGGGGGGAGGCGCGCCCGCTCCGGGAGCGGGTTGGTTCCACTGTCCGGGAGGTGGGCCCGCCGGCGGTGGAGTCCCGCCGGGGGGCGGGGGAGTGCCCCCGGGGGGTGGCGGGGCGGCTCCGGGAGGCGGGGGAGTTCCCCCGGGCGGTGGTGGCGTGCCGGCCGGAGGCGGCGGTGGCGCGGCCCCGGGCCGTGGCGTCGTGGGGTTGTCGTCCGGCGAGTTGTCGCCTGATCCCGGAAGGGGTGGAAGGTCTGACACTTGTGCCTCTCGGTGGTCGGTGGGTGCGGTCCTGGTTGACTGGGTCGTGGCAGGGCTGCCCGTGGCCCTCAGGCGGCGAGTTGCTTGAAGTTCATTCCAACGCCGATCGTGCCCAGCGCGATGACGAGCAGGCGGATTCCGAACAGGAGCGCGAGCACCCGGACGGTTGCGGTCGGCCAGACGATGGCGGCGACACCGATCGCAATGGTCAGGAGCCCGAACACGGCGATCCACGCCCAGTGACGCAGCTCGTCGCGGCCCATGAACGCGACTGCGGTCTGGGCCAGGCCCACCGCGATCAGCACGATGCCGAGTACCACCGCGAGGGCGCGCAACCCACTACCCGGGCGGATCAACACGACCACACCGCCGACGATGAAGAGCACCCCGAGCACGTAGCCGATCGCCGGGGAACGGCGGTCGGGCGCCCATGAGAGCTCGGCCAGCCCGTTGAGGAACAGCCCCAGGGCCAACAGGAACGCGATCCATGCGAGGGAGAACTTCGTGCCCGCGATGGCACTCACGGTGAGCCAGATGCCCAACAGGCCGGTGAGCGTGCCGAGGATCACGATCGCCAGCCACGGATTCGGCCCCCGCACCTCGACGTCGACCGGCTCCGAGGAGTAGCTCATGGGCCAGAACCTACAGTGCTCGACAAGCGGCGTGCGGGATCTGCCGGTACGGTCCTGGGGATGCGGTACCTGCGCACCCCGGACGACCGGTTCGACTCGCTTCCCGGATACGACTTCGAACCCCACTACCTCGAGGTTCCCGACGGCGAGGGTGGGACACTTCGCGTGCACCACCTCGACGAGGGCCCGGCGGACGGCGAGGTCGTGTTGTTGATGCACGGGGAACCGAGTTGGTCCTATCTGTACCGCAAGATGATCCCCGTGCTCACCGGGGCGGGCCTCAGGGTCGTGGCGCCCGACCTGGTCGGCTTCGGGCGTTCCGACAAACCGACCGAGACCGGTGACTACACCTATGCCCGCCACGTGGAGTGGATGCGTTCGGCGCTCTTCGACGGTCTCGGGTTGCAGGCCGTGACCCTCTTCGGACAGGACTGGGGAGGTCTCATCGGCCTGAGGCTGGTGGCCGAGCACGGCGACCGGTTCGCCCGGGTGTGCGTGGCCAACACGGGGATGCCGGTCGGCCACGGTGCCACCGAGGCGTTCCGGGCCTGGCGGGACTTCTCCCAGAGCGCGGAGGTGCTGCCGGTGGGCCAGATCGTCGCCGGCGGAACCGTGGACGGGCTCACCGAACAGGAGGTGGCCGCCTACGACGCCCCCTTCCCCGACGAGGCCCACAAGGCCGGGGCCCGCATCTTCCCCGCTCTGGTGCCCCTCGAGCCCGACGACCCGGCGGTGCCCGACAACGTGGCCGCCTGGGAGTCCCTCGAACGCTTCGACCGTCCCTTCCTCGTGGCCTTCAGCGACAGCGATCCGATCACCGGCGGTGGTGACGGTGTGTTCCACGAGCGGATTCCCGGGACGCACGGCCAACCCCACACCACGATCGAAGGGGCGGGACACTTCCTCCAGGAGGACAGGGGTCCCGAGGTGGCGGAACTGCTGGTGAGTTGGATCCGCGGCTGAAGCGGGTCACCGCGGCCGCCGTGCTGGCGGGAGTGGCGGTCGGTGCGCTCGCCGTGGTGGTGCTGGGTGGGCGGGACCCGTCCCGCAGCAGCGATCCGCTGCCCGGGGGCGCCACGGGGCAGGGTTCATCCATCCCCGATCCGGCGGCCGATGCCGACGGGTACATCCCCGACACCATCGCCACGGTGGGGGATGGCGGATGCACCATCTTCCCGCGCGACAACGTCTGGCACTCCGTGGTCGCGGGCGACGCCGTTGCGTTGGCGGACCCCTCCGACCCGGCGGCGCGCATGGTCGCCGGGGCCGGCGCACCGGTTCGGGCGGCTTTCGGAGCCGACAGCGGGGAGGGCCTCAACATCGTGCCGTCGGATGGCAGTGGTCCCGCCACGTTCCGGGTGGCATCCAACTGGCTCGCACCGGGGAACCTGAACCACGCCCGCTCCTCCGATGCCGACGACGCGGGGCTGGAGGCCCTCGGGGTGCCATGGTTCACCATGGAGCTGCAGGCTCCACCGCCGGGACAGCTCCGGTGGTCGCAGATGTCCCTGGATCCCTCGACCGACAACCGGCTCTACATCCTCGACACCGATGAGTGCACCAGCGCCGAGTTCATCGGGTTCAACGGGTTGCTCATGGCCGCCTCGGGCCGCCTCGAGGCGAACCGCCTGAGCATGTTCGACCTGCGCAGCAACAACCGGCGGCTGTCGCGCACCTGGGGTGAGGGGCCCTGTCCGGAGGTGCCCGCCAACCCGGTGTTCGATCCCGGATGCGACGGCACCACCGAGAAACCCGCCAGCGCACGCGGGGGTTCGGGGTTGTCGGGACTCGGCGGGTTGATCCGTGTCGCGGAGGTGCTGGAGGCCGGGGAGATCGACCACGCGGTATCGGCGGTGCTGCCCAAGAACCTGGTCTCGGCCGACCGGAGCGTCTGGCCGGCGACGGTCACCGACGGCACCGGCGGAGCCGACACCTTCGCGGATGCCCCCGAGGGTGCCGGACCGGTGCCGATGGGGGCGCGCCTGCGGCTGCGTGGAGACTTCGAACTCGGCTGTGACGCCCAGCAGTGCCCCCAGGCGACCACGATCGTGGCGGCACTGAAGCGCCACGGCGCCATCATCGTCGATTCCATGGGTCCGGCGGAGAGCCTCTCGGAGGGGGCGATGCACCTGATCGGGGAGATGTCACCGGAGTGGGACCCCGCAGACCTGCGCTCGATCGTCTCCCCGCCGGATGGCACACCGGGCATGGTGCTCGCCGACTTCGAGCTGGTGGACGCCGAGGACATGAGGGCCCTTCCCGATGCGGGACCCCAGGACGACGACTGGCTGCGGGTGGCCTGAGCGCGGTGTCGCGTCAGGTGCTTCGCAGTTCCTTGGCCTCGTACATGGCGGTGTCGGCCGACACGACCAGCTGGTCGGCTTCGGAGCGGGCATCGCCGTGGGCGATCCCGTAGCTGCACCTGGGGTGCCAGACGACCTCGCCGAGCACCACCGGATCGGCGAAGGCGGTGTCGATGGCCGAGCGGAGTGCGTCCTCGCGTTCCCCCGCGGCGACGGCGACGAACTCGTCGCCTCCCCACCGGCCGACGGTGACGTCGTCCTCAACAGCGTTGGACAGCCTCCTCGCGACGGTCTCGAGAACCCGGTCACCCACCCGGTGGCCCTGTTCGTCGTTGACCGTCTTGAAGCCGTCGAGGTCGATGAAGGCGACCGTCGCGGCACCGGTGCCGAGCATCCGGGCCAGGGCGGTGTCGACGGCGAGCCGGTTGGGCAGTCCCGTGAGCGGGTCCGTGAAAGCACGTCGGCGCAGCACGCGCTCCTCGCGTCGCCGCTCGGTGATGTCGTGGGAGATGGACAGGATCACTCCGCTCTCGGATCCCTCGAGTCGGTTCAGCACCGTCGACTCGATCCAGCGCGAGGAACCGTCGGGTCGCAGTATGCGCTGGCGGATCGTGCGGCTGCTGCCGGGATCCCCCAGCAGGCCGGTCCACATCTCCAGGGCCGCGGGATGGTCCTCGGGATGCAGGAACTCGATGACCGACCGGCCCACCACTTCCTCAGCGCTCCGGCCGAAGATCTCTGCGGTGTCTCCCTCGGTGTTGATGACGCACCCGAGCCGGTCGAGTTCCTGCAGGAGCCAGATCGGGCGCTCGTAGCGGGCGATCGCCTCATCGTCGCCCGCGGTGTGCACCGGCTGGGAGACCCGGGTCGGCGGTTCGCAGGGACCCAGGTCCGCAGCCGCGACCAGCACGCATGCGGCATCGGGCTGGTGGCGGAGGTCCAACACCGAGATCCTGATCTCGTGCCACCCCCCGTCGTCGTGGCGTCGCAGGGTCGCGGACTGCACATGACCGGGCTTGTTGATCGCGTCCCACCAGACGCGTGCCAGCGCCGGCATGTCCCCCTCGTGGATGCCGTCGGCCTGGTCCTCCCAGTTGGACAGCTGGCGTTCGTTGCGCAGGGGCTCCAGCCAGCAGGGAAGGTCCAGGAGGTTCGCCTCGGAGTCGCGTGCGGTGACCGCGGAGCCGCAGAACTCCGAGAGGACCGCCTCACGGGTCCAGGTGGGTGGTGCACCGTCCATGGCCCCAAGGCTAGGGGTGTGGTTCCGAATCCCCACGCCCCCGGTCGCGCCGGTATCGTCGCGGTGTGTCCGAGGAGGGAGCTGTCGCGTCGCCTCCGGTCGTGGGGCCGGTACCGGTGTGGTCGCCGCTCGCGCCGTCGGCTCCGATCCCCAGCCCGACGCGCCGCGACGAGTCCACCCGGCCCGCCGCCGAGTCCACCCCGGCGGCCGAGCCGACGACGGGCACCGCGCGGCGCCCCCGGAGTGCGTTCCTCTTCGCCCTGCTGGCCTTCTACCTGCTGCAGCTCGCAGCAGCCGTGCTGGCGTGGAGCGAAGCCCCGATCCGCACCGAGTCCCTCAGCGACGCGATGCGTGCCTGGGCGGTGTGCGTGGTCGCGGTGCTCCCGGCGCTGCTGCTGCGCGGGCGCTGGCGGGCCCTGCCCGCCCTGGCCGCCACCGTCCTGGGGGCCCTGGTGCCGGTGCTGCTGGCACGCGACCTCATGGAGGTGGTGGGTCCACGCGAGGTCTGGGTCGGACAGTCACTCACCCTGCAGGTGCTGTTCCCGCTCCTCATCGGTCTGACCGCCGTGATCGCGGTGCTGAGCGCGCCGCGCCGGGGTTCGGGGTCACCGCGGGGCGGAGCACAATAGGGTCCGGGACACTCACCACGGGTCCGCGACACGTTCCACACACGGGGGTAGCAACACCATGAGCACGACTGCAGGACCGAGCAACGCGACGACAGGGGGCGGCACGCCCGAGACGATCGAGGTGACGGGCCCCGCGGGTACCGTGCGAGGCCTGCTCCACGAAGGGGTGGCGCGCTTCGCCGGCGTCCCCTTCGCCGCGACCACGTCCGGGGCGGGACGCTTCGCTCCCCCGGTGCCCCTCGAGGGCTTCGGGGAGGTGCTGGACGCGACCGAGTTCCGCGCGATCTCGCCGCAGAATCCCTCGATGATGGACGCGCTCTTCGGTGGGGAGGCCGAGCAGTGGGACGAGGACTGCCTTCACCTCAACGTGTGGACACCTGACCCGACCCCCGATGAACCGTTGCCGGTGATGGTGTGGATCCATGGCGGCGGGTTCGAGATGGGGTCGGGTTCGTCCCCGATCTACCACGGCGAGTCGTTCGCCCGCAGCGGCGTGGTGTACGTGAGCGTCAACTACCGCCTGGGCAGCCTCGGCTTCCTCGAACTCGGCCACCTCGACGGTGCGTTCGCCGGTTCGGGCAACGTGGGCCTGCTCGACCAGGTGGAGGCCCTGCGGTGGGTGCAGCGCAACATCGGGGCCTTCGGGGGCGACCCCGGCAGGGTCACGATCTTCGGCGAGTCGGCCGGAGCGATGAGCGTGTCCTCCCTGCTCACGATGCCCGCAGCACGTGGCCTGTTCCACGGGGCGATCGCGCAGTCGGGTGCCCTGGCAGCGGCCAAGGCCCCCGCGGATGCCCGCGACACCACTGCGGAGTTCATGGAACACGCCGGTATGGGCGGGATCGAGGAGCTGCTGGCCGCCCCTGTCCAGGACCTGCTCGTGGCCCACTCGAAGATGTCCACGGCACGCATCGGCGACCCCGAGGCGGTGCTGCGGCGCCACCGCAACCCGCTCGCCTTCCTCCCCTTCAGGCCCGTCGCGGACGGATCGGTGCTGCCCTCGGACCCGCTCGCACAGGTCCGGTCCGGGCAGGGTGCGCAGGTGCCGCTGCTCATCGGCACGAACCTCGAGGAGTGGAACCTGTTCGCCCTCATGTCGCCTCCCTCCACCGAACGATCCGCGGTGCTCGCCCGGCTGGCGCACGTGCACCCGGACCCCGAGTCGGTCGTGGCGGCCTACGAGAGCGAGCATCCCGACGCATCGGTCGCCGAGCTCGAGAACGCAGTGTTCACCGACCTGGTGTTCCGGGCCCCCGCGGTCCAGCTGGCCGACGCGCACCGGCCGCACGCGCCGGTGTGGCAGTACCGCTTCGACTGGCGGAGCCCCGCGATGGGTGGCCTGATCGGGGCTTCCCACGCGGTCGAGATCCCCTTCGTGTTCGACATGGTCACCGACCACCGGTTGCACGTGCTGCTCGGCCCGGAGGCACCGGTAGACCTGGCCTCGTCGATGCACCGTGCCTGGATCGAGTTCGCCCGTCACGGGCGTCCGGACCTCGAGGGGATCGACTGGCCGGCCGTCGACGGTGGCAGTCGGCCGGTGCTGCGACTGGACTCCCGACCCGAGGTGCTCGTGGATCCCCACGCCGGCTCCCTCGGATGCTGGACCTCCTGATCGCCGGGGACCTGTTGGCGGGCGGGGTGCCGGCGATCGTTGCGGTGGGCCCGTTCGCCCAGACCCAGCCGTTCGAGGGCTCCTACTGGGACGTTGCCGCAGCAGTCGCCCTCGGCTTCGGGATCGCGGCGGTGGCGCGCCTGCTGGTGCCCCGGGTCCGTTCGGTGTCGTGGCCGACCTCGGCAATCCTCGCGGCGCTGGCGGGGTCGCTGTCCTTCGGCCTCGCCAGCGCCCTCGACCGCGACCCGACGCTGCTGGCCCTGTTGTTGACCCTCGTGCTCACGATCCTGTTCCTGTTGGTGGGCACCGTCGTGGAGCACCGCTTCAGGCCTGCGCCCGACGTGCACGACACACCGACCGCCGAGCTCATCCGGATCGGTGAGTCGACCGAGGTCGAGTTCAAGTCGACGGCCCGCCGCAACACCCACACCGGCGAGCGCGACCCGGTGATCGAGTCGATGGTGGCCCGTACGGTTTGCGGCTTCCTGAACGGTCGCGGTGGCACGCTGCTCGTGGGAGTGACCGACGAGGGCGAGGTGCTCGGCATCGGACCCGACCTGCCGCTGGTGAAGGTGCCCGACGTGGACCGCTACGAGCTGTTCGTGACCGACCTGTTGCGCACCAGCCTCGGCCTTCCCGCGATGTCGCGGGTCCGCATCGGATTCGACGATCCCGTGGCGGACGGCGGTGCGGTGCGCAGCGATGCGGCGGGGAAGTGGGCCGACCGCAACGAGGACGCGCAGCTGGTGTGCCGCATCGACGTCGAGCCATCGCCGGTTCCGGTGTACATGACGCCGCCCAGGGTCAAGGGAGGGGGTTCACCCGAACCCGAGTTCTGGGTCAGGACCGGCAACGGCACGCGGTCGCTGCGCATCGACGAGATGCTCGACTACCACCGGTCACGCTGGGGCGGGTGGTTCCGCCGGGTGTTCTCGGAGTGAGGGGCCGCGTCGGCCAGGACCTCCCCCAGCGCGTCTGCCGGGTCGCCCTCCGGTGCGCCGGCCGACACGACGTGCCTGATCCCCTCGCGGTCATCCACGAGGGAGAACAGCTTCGGGTCGAATCCGCCGGTGACCGTTGCCGCCAACACCGTGTCACCGGGCTCGATGCCGCGCTCGGGCTCGAAGGGGGCCACTGCGACCTCCGCGGTGCCGCCACGCGCGGCCCCGGCCAGATCCGCTACCAGCGCGCCGTCGCCGTGTGGTTCGCGACCCCAGACCATCAGGCCCGGCTTGGTCAACAGCCCGGACACCGTCGTGACGAGGCCCAGATCCCCTGATGGTCCGACTCCGGAGTGCCCGAGCATCCGTTGCCGCACCGCGTCGGTGGCCATGTAGGTGAAGTGGTTGAACGGTCCGCCGGCGAACGGCATCCCTCCGGTGAGGGTGGGTGTGCCGGCGAGGTCCAGTCCCAGCTCCCGTTGCTGCACACGGACCGCCGCCGGGAAGCAGGAGTACACCTCGCAGGTGGCGATCTCGTCGAGCGATGTGTCCAGGTGGGTCGAGGCCGCCTCCCCGAGCACGCCCATGGCGGGCCAGCGGTGGGGCTCGGCTCGCCTGGACAGGCTCGTGCCGAACGACGAGTCGAGGGCCACCTGCGGGTGGAGCAGCTCCTCGGCCGGGATGCCGGCTCCGAGGGCGAGCTCCTCGGAGCAGATGACCAGGGCCGAAGCGTGGTCGAGGGCCCACTGGGTGGAGTGCCACTTGTTGTAGGGGAAGGCCAGCAGGCGGTTCGCGGAGGTCGTGGTGGCCAGGTCCTCCGCGGTGTGCGGCGGTCCCGTGAACGCCGCCCGCGGGTTGGTGGAGGCGACCCTGTCGAAGCGTCGCCACAGCTCGGAGACCTCGGCGAGGAGTTGCCGCGGCGAGCTCCCCTCACGGAGCGCGAGCGCGGAATCGATCAGTGCGTACTGGGCATACGGATCCCACAGGGCAGCGGCGATCTCCGGTTCGGCCATCAACTCGCCCACCGGTACGAGTGGATGGTCGGGGCCGGTGCCACATGGAACCGGTGGCGCCTCGAGGTCGTTGCGTCGAGCGGCCAGGGAACTGGCCTTGGCCTCGCCCCCGAGCACCAGCACCGCGTCGGCCGCACCGGTCTCCACCGCCAGGAGGGCGTTGCTCACCAGGCGCTGCTGGGGGACCCCGATCGAGGCCACCATCGTGGTCGCGCCCACCAGGTCGAGCAGCGAGGCAACCGCACCGGCCGGGTCGGGTGAGTCGTCCGAACCCACTGTTGCGCACACCAGGGTGGTGCTGTTCCGGATCGCAGCGGCCCCCGCGCCCGGAAGCGGCTCGAGGGCGGCGCCCACGGCCGCCGCCATGAGCGTGACCGCGTCGGTGAGTGTCGCGGAGGCGTCGTTTCGGGCCTCCCCGGTGGCCGCGAGCACCGCCCTGCGCACACGACGCGGGTCGTTCGCGGCGAGGGCCGCGTGCGGTCCGGCGGGTTCTGTCAGCGGGATCGTTCCCAACGGGTCTCCTCCCCGGAACCGTGGGTCACCCGGGCGCGAGCATCTGCGGAGTCACTTGTGGAACGATCGAACCATGAACGACAGCACCGATGCCAGCCCCGAGGAAGCCCCGCGCCGCGAACGCCTGTCGGACGATGACCTGCGCAGCTGGGCCGCGGACCACCACCCCTGGGCGGTCGGCACCGGCAGCGACCGCCTGCTGCGCGAGTACCGCTTCGAGAGCTTCGGCGCCGCGATGCGCTTCATGGCCAAGGTGGCCCCGGTAGCGGACGAGCTGGACCACCACCCGAAGTGGGAGAACGTCCATGACCGGGTCACGGTGGAGCTGAGCACCCACGACCGAGGGGGCGTGACCGAGTTGGACCTGGAGCTGGCGGGCGCCATGGACCGGGCCGCACACGAGGTCGAGATCGGCAAGTGACCCGTACTGGCGCCGGTTCCGCTCAGGTGAACCGGGTGACCCAACCGAGTCGACGGAACCGGCGCAGCTGACGGTCCACGAACCAGATCGCGGCCACCAGCGTCACCGCGGTGCCGACCGCGGCGAGCGCGAGCTCGCCCCAGGCCACCTCGCCGGTGGTGAGGCCCTGCTGGACGGCTTCGAAGACCCTGGTCAGGGGGATCGCCTCCGCGATGGGCTGCAGCACCGCCGGGAGCGACTCCACCGGGTAGAAGACCCCCGACAGCGGCATCAGCAGCACGAGGGTGCCCCACGAGAACACCTCCGCGCTGTCGCCGTACTGCAGGGTGAGCCCGATCACGAACAGCGTGATCGCCCATCCGAAGACCAACAGGATCGCGGCACCCGGCACGAGTGCCCAACCCGCCGAGTCGGGTGAGACCGCGTAGAAGCCCGCCCCTATGAGCGCGATGACGCTCACCGAGACCACGGTGCGTAGCAGACCCACCACGCCCAGGGCCCCGAGGAACTCGCGTTCGGACAGGGGCGTGGCGATCAGGTTCATGAGGTTGCGCGACCAGACCTCCTCGAGCAGGCCCAGCGACCCCGCGAGGGTCACCTGCCAGATCAGGTGGAACAGCATCACGCCGGTCATGAGCAGGCGCACCGGAGCCTCACCCTCGCCGAAGGCCACGCCGATGGAACCGAACAGCAGGCCGTCGACCACCGGAAGGACCAACAGCAGGAACCAGTGCCCGGGGTTGCGTGCCTGGACCAGGATGTTGCGACGCGTCATCGCCATGACCCGCCGGCGCGAGCCGGAGCGCCCTCGGGTTGTCCCGGCCGTGGTGCCCGCGGCGGTGTCCGTCATACCTCTTCTCCCCGCAGTCGCGCCGCCTCGGCCAGGAACATCGTCTCGAGGTCGCTGTACCCCGCACGGGCCACCACCTCGGCAGCCGGGCCGTCCGCGATGATCCGGCCCGCTCTCAGGAACACCACCCTGGTCGTCAGGCGTTCCACCTCGCGCATGTCATGGCTGGTCAGCAGCAGGGTTGCGTTGTGCTCGCGGTTCATCACCTCGAGCCGGTCACGCACCCGCATGGCCACATCGGGATCCAACGAAGCGGTGGGTTCGTCCAGCACGATCAGGCGGGGACGGTGTATCACCGCCTTCGCGAACCCGACGAGGGTGCCCTGGCCGGAGGACAACGACTCGCAGCGCTGCGGGGCGAGGTGGGTGATCCCCAGCTCCTCGAGCACCCCGGCGGCCGCGGCGGGCGGATCCTCGACGCCGTAGAGGGTTGCGAACAGGTCAAGGGTCTCGGCGACGGTCATGCGTTCGGGAAGCGGTATGTAGCCGGCGGCGAAACCCACCTCCGCCATCGCCGCCGCCCGCCGCTCGGGAAGCGCCTGTCCGACCAGCTCGACGGATCCGGCGTCGGGCGCGATCGCCCCGAGCAGCATCAGCAGCGTGGTCGTCTTGCCCGCTCCGTTCGGGCCCACGATCCCCACCCGCTCACCCGGGTGGATGCGCAGGTCGATGCCCGCCACGGCTTCCTTGGACTCGAAGCTCTTGCGCAACCCGCGCGCCGAGAGCACGAGGTCGGCCTCCCCATCGCGCCCATCGCGCCGCGTGGACCCGGCGGAGGGCGTCGTCGGGGTCTCGGTGGGCCCGATGCCATTGGGTCCCGAGGGCCCGACCGGTTCACGCATGGTTCCATTCTCACCCACCGGGACCGGTCCCGGACCACTGGTTTCTCGGGGCCACGGGCCCACGGTCTGTACAGTCGCCACACGGACAGCGATCGAGGGGGATCAGATGACGGACACGGACTTCCCGGCCGAGGGGCGCGGGGTGGACGAGTTGCTCGACGAGATGCGTGTCGAACGCCAGGGCGACCTCGACTGGCGTGGGGGCAAGGCGTTCAGCCTCGTGTACAACACCGACGACCCGGAGCTCGAGAAGCTCCAGCACGAGGTCGCGGGGATGTTCCTGCACGAGAACGCCCTGAACCCGTTCCGGTACGCGACCCTGTTGAGGATGGAGGGTGAGGTCGTGGCCGCGGCCCGGTCGCTCTTCGGCGCCGGCGCAGGGTCACTGAGCTCCGGTGGCACCGAGTCGATCTTCCTCGCGGTCCAGACCGCGCGTGACCACGCGCGCGCCCGTGGCGTGATGGCCCCCGAACTGGTCTGTGCGCGAACCGCCCACCCCGCGTTCGCGAAGGCCTGCAAGTACCTGGACGTCACGCAGCGATTCACCGAGGTGGGCAGCGACGGACGCGCTGATCCCGATGCGATCGCAGCGGCGATCGGGCCGGACACGGCCCTGGTGGTCGCATCCGCACCCGGCTACCCCTTCGGTGTGATCGACCCGGTGACCGAGATCGCCGCCATCGCGGCGGAACGAGACGTGCTCTGCCACGTGGATGCCTGCCTGGGCGGTTGGCTGCTGCCGTTCTGGGAGCAACTGGGCCAGGAGGTGCCGCCGTGGGACTTCAGGGTCGAGGGGGTCACCTCGCTCTCGGCCGACATCCACAAGTACGGGTACTGCTACAAGGGCATCTCCACCATCAACTACCGGGATCCGGAGCTCTACCAGCGCCAGGTGTTCATGTACGACGACTGGCCCGGTGGCCTGTACGCGTCGGCCTCGGCTGCGGGCACGCGCCCGGCACCTCCGATCGCCGGTGCCTGGGCCACGATCAACCACCTGGGCTCCAACGGCTACCTGCGGCTCGCCCGCCGGGTGCTCGCGGCCACCGAGGGCTTCCTCGCCGCGGTCGACCAGGTGGATGGCGTGCGGGCAGAACCCTCGCCGGACATGTCCGTGTTCCAGATCGCGGTCGACCCCGATTCCGACCGGCCCGTCGACATCGAGGCCGTTGGCGACCGGATGGACGAGCGTGGTTGGAACATGGACCGCCAGCAGGGTGGGCTCCATGTGATGCTCTCCCCGGGCCACGACAAGGTCGCGGAGCTCTTCGGATCGGACCTGCAGGCCTCGGTGGCCGACCAGGGGAGTGCCTCGGGCAAGGAGCACACCTACGGCGGAGTCGTGGACGGCGCATGACGCTCCGCCCTGCCGGCTGGTCCTTCGGGGACCGCACCGCGCCGTTCTTCGATCGGAACGGTGCGGAGCCGGCGAGGTTCGTGCTGGAGCAGCTCGGTGACGATCGGTTCGCGGTGCGGGAGCCCTTCGTGTACGACGACGGCGAGGTGAGGGTCCGGGTGCCGCTGCGTGACGAGGTCGCGAGCGACCTCGCCTCGATCCCGTTCTTCATGGCCTGGTTCGTTCCCGTGAACGGTCGCCACACACCCTCCGCGCTGGTGCATGACACGCTCCTGGCCGAGATCGCAGCGGAGCGGCGGGCAGGGGACCTCGACGGTGCCGGGTACCTCGAGCGCAGGCTCCGCGCCGACGAGGTCTTCCGCCGCGCGATGGAGGCATCCGGTGTCCCGTTGCTGCGCCGCGAGCTGATGTTCGCAGCGGTCACCCTCGCCACCCGTTGGTCGCGCGGCGCCACGGTGCGCGCGGCCGTCGTGTGCTGGGTCGTGTTGTCGGTGCTCGGCAGCGTCGCCCTGGTCGGGAGCCTGGTGGCCGGCGCCTGGGCGGTCACCGCTGCCGCCGTGGTGGCACCGTTCCCGGCGGCACTCCTCTGGGGCCCGGGACGCCTGCGCCCCGGTGTGCTCGCCGGATACGCGACATGGCTGATCGGACTGCCGGCGCTCGCGACGGCGCTCGGCTACGGCATCTACTGGTGTGCCGAGCAGGCGTTGAGGCCACTGGCGGCGCGGGGTTCGGGCGAGCCGGTCGCACAGTCACCGCCACCTGCGCCGTACCGCTAGGTTGCGCCCATGCCCAGCAAGTTCAGGTTCGCAGCCCAACTCCACGGCCCGCTCGAGGGCCGCACCTGGACCGACACGGTCCGGGCGATCGAGGACCTCGGGTACTCGACGATGTTCGTCCCGGACCACTTCGACGAGGGTTACGGACCGATCTCCGCCATGGCCTCCGCTGCCGCGGTGACCAGCACCCTGAAGGTCGGGGCCCTGGTGCTCGACTGCGACTACCGCCACCCGGTGCCCCTCGCCATGGAGCTGGCGACGATCGACCAGGTCTCCGGCGGCCGGCTGGAGGTGGGCATCGGCGCCGGCTGGAAGCGGACCGACTACGACCGCTCGGGCATCCCCATGGACCGCCCCGGCGTCCGGGTGAGCCGGATGATCGAACACGCCCGTGTTCTCCACGGCTACCTGTCGGGTGAGACGGTGACCATGCACGGTGACCACTACGACGTGACCGACCTGCCGGCGTTGGTGCGGACCCACGACGGGAGTCCGCCGCCCTTCCTGATCGGCGGGGGCGCCCCGCGCCTGCTGCGCTTCGCCGGTTCCTTCGCCAACATCGTCGGTGTCAACCCGTCGATCCACTCGGGCGAGATCGACCTGGAGGCGGCCCGCGACGGCATGCCGGAACGCATCGACGAGAAGTTCTCCTGGGTGGCCGAGGGGGCCGGGCGTCGCACCGACGGGCTCGGCATCGACGACATCGAGTTCAACGCGTGGCTCGCGGCAGCAGAGGTGACCGACGACCGCGACGGTGTGAGCGCGCTGCTCGGGGAGATGTTCGGTGTCGATCCCGGGACCGGTCTCGAGTCGCCGATGGTGCTGGTCGGCACCGCAGCGCAGATCGTCGAGGACCTGCAGGCCCGCCGTGAACGCTGGGGCTACTCCTACACCGTCGTACCGGGAGACAAGGCCTTCGACTTCGCTCCGGTGGTGGCCGAGCTGACCGGCACCTGAGCCGCAACCCTCGTCGTGGCGTCCCCCGGGCGCTACCATCGCAACGGCCGAGCGGGAGGTTCCATGACACCCACGGCATCCGACGAGGCAGCGGACCCAGGTGGGGCCCGGGCCCCCGGCGCAGCCCCGGCACCCGGTGCGGGTCCCGTGCCCGGGGACGCCGACGGGCAACGGGAGCGGACCGACCGCGGCGCTCCGTGGTGGAGCCCACTGGGTGCGCTGGAGCGGGGCGCCGGCCTGGTCCGCTCCACGGAGAAGCGCCTGGCTCGCCAACCGCTGGCGAGGCTCACCACGGCCGTGCCGCGGACCGCCCGATGGGCGGCGGAGACGCTGCGTGATCCCGTGGTCGAGCCCGGACCCGGGAACCCGCTCATCCGGCTGACCCCGGGGCTCGTCGGCAACGTGGCGATGGACGAGTCGGTCATGGCCCTGGCGGTCGGGCCCAACCGGTTCCCCGGTCGCAGCGACTACGAACGCGTCGGGGCGGAGCTGGCCCTGGCACGGGACAGGCTCGAGCGCGCCGGCTACCTGGCCGATCCCGTGGAGTACCACCGGGAACCCCCGGCACTGCGCCTGCCGGCCACCAGCGACGGGTGGGCACTGGGCCGCGGCTACCAGAGGATCAGCTGGCCCAGTGGCTACGAGCCGCCGCTGGAGTTGCCCGGCTGGGAACGCTGGAACGGTTTCGAGGCGAACCGCACCGCCTCGGCGTGGGTGCTCGCCCGCGAGGACCGGCCCCGGCCCTGGCTCGTGTGCGTCCACGGGTTCGGGATGGGGGCACCCTTCACCGACCAGTTCGCGTTCAAGGTGAAGCGCCTCCACGACGAGCTCGGGATCAACATGGCGGGGATCGTCCTGCCGGCCCACGGATCGCGGCGCCCGAGCCCGATCAGTGGCGAGCAGTTCCTCAACTTCGACCTCATGAACGCGGTGCACGGCCTCTCCCAGGCACTGTGGGACCTGCGCGGCCTGATCAGCTGGGTGCGTGGCCGGGAACCCACCCGGCTGGGCCTCATCGGTGTGTCACTGGGCGCCTACATGTCGGCACTCTGCTCGGCGTTCGAGGACGACCTCGACCTGGTGGTCGCCGGCATTCCGGTGGTCGACCTCGTCGAGATGTTCCGCCACCACTCGCCCCGGCACGTGCACATGAGGGCGCTCGAGCACCACATCCTCGACGAGACCGCGCAGGACGTCATGTCGGTGGTCGCCCCGCTCGGGATGCCGGTGAGGGTTCCCCCCGAGAGCCGAACCATGTTCGCCGGCCTCGGGGACCGCCTCGCCCCTCCGTTCCAGGCCCGCCGGCTCTGGGAGCACTGGGACGACCCGGAGATCTGCTGGTACCCGGGCAACCACGTGGGCTACCTCTGGGCTTCGAAGGCGTGGACGTTCGTGGAACGGATGCTGCAGGAGCGGGACTTCACGGAGTGATCCACGTCGGCCGCGGGGCGCTGACCGGCCGGCTCACGACGAGAGCCGCGCGAGCTCGCGGCACATCGCGTCGGTGACCCGTCGAGGCTCGGGCAGGGCCCGGGCACACGCGATGACCATGATGTCCATGTGGTCGGTGTAGGACCACGCCGTCACGTTCACCCCGATCCCCTCCAGCACCGGCCCGGCCGAGTAGAAGTCCACGATGCGTGCCCCGGCCACCTCCAGTGACTCCCGCGGACCGGGGACGTTGGATGCGATCACGTTCGCCGGGGCGCGGTGACGGTCGGCCAGGTCGAGGCCCGAGTAGGCCTTCATCGCCCACCGGTAGGGCTTGGGTGGGGTGTAGGCGAGCAGGCTCTCCATCACCTCCGCGCCCAGCGCGTCGTGCAGCCGCTTCGCGGAGCTCGTGGCGGTGTGGACCGCGTGGAGGCGTTCGGTGGGATCGGTGAGCTCGGTGTGCAACGAGACGAAGAGGTTGGAGAGCTTGTTGCCGCTGCGGCGCAGGTCCGCTCCCCCAGGATCGGGCACCTCGGAGGCGACCGGCACGCTGGCGGTGAGCGAGGAGTGCGGGTGTTCACCCCGGCTGCGGAGGACGTCGGTCAGCGCGCCACCCACGAGGGTGAGGAAGACGTCGTTCACCGAGACCTCCTCCCGGGCGCGCACCTCGAGCACCGGTCGGAGGTCGATCCTGGTGGTGGCCACCGACCTCTCCGCCGAGATGGCACGGTTCAGAGAGGTGCGCGGGGTGTCGAGGATCGGCCGGGGAGGCAGTTCCCCACCCGAGCGCCTCAGGTCCGCGAGGACCTGCGAACGGCGTCCGGTGGCCCGCCGGACCCCGGCCATGACCGCCGGGAGTCGCCTCAGGTCGGCCACCAGGTCAACCGAGGCATCGGCCAGCAGCCGTCGTCCACCCGGGGTGGGAGTGGGTTCGCCGGCTCCGGGCGGCGGCGCGCCGTCGCCGACCAGACCCTGCAACAGGGCGTTGGCCGCCAACCCGTCGGCGACGCAGTGGTGCAGCTTCACCAGCACCGCCATCCGGCCGTCGGCCCGCCCCTCGAGGAGCACGACCTGCCAGAGCGGCCGGGAGCGGTCCAGTGGCACGCCTGCGAGCCTGCCCACCGCCAGGTCCATGGCGGCGTCGTCACCCGGGTCGGGGATGCGTTCGGTGACCACGTGGTGGTCGAGGTCGAGTTCCGCGGAGTTCACCCAGACCGGATGGTGGAGGTCACCGGGGACCCGCACGACTCGCCGCACGAATGCGGGCCAGCGCTCCATGCGTGACCCTATGGCCTCGCGCATGGCGTCGGTGGTGAGCGTCACCTCGGGAGGATCCAGCACCGCGAGCTTCAGCGTGTGCATGTGCTCGGTGGCCGTCTCGTTGTACAGGAAGCTCGCGTCGAGCCCGCTCAGCCTGTCCGGCGCCCCGAGGCGTCGGCTCCCCCCCTGCGTGGCGGCAGCGCTCACACCGCAGAGCGTAGACAGCACGGACCGGCCATGACGTTGCATCTACAATCGGTCGCGTGAAGGGTGCGAGGCGGTTGAGCGCCGCCGACAGCTGGTTCCTCGACCTGGAGGGACCGACGGTGCACCTGCACGTGACCGGGGTGCTGCTCATCGACCCGGCGGAATCCCCGCGCCGGTTCGACTACGAGGCCTTCACTGCGCTGCTGGCCGCACGCATGGGTCGCCTCGATGCCCTCCGGGAACGGATCGTTCCGGTGCCGGGTGGGATCGACCATCCGGTCGCCCTCGACGTGGGGGCCGACCTGGACGACCACCTCGAGCGCGTGGTGCTGCCGGGTGCTCCCGGATCGCGAGAGGCCTCGGCGGAGTTCCATCGGGTGCTCTCGGAGTTCGTCTCGACCCCGCTCGATCGGTCCCGGCCGCTGTGGGCCATGCTGTTCGTCGAGGGACTTCCGGAGGGCCGCGTCGCGCTGGTTGCCAAGTTGCACCACGCCCTGGTGGACGGGGTGAGCGGAGTCGGGTTCATGGGGGACCTGCTGGACCTGGACCGCGATGCACCGGCCGGCGAGGAGTCATCCGAGCCGGACAGCCGCGCTGGTGGATCCGGTGTGGATCTGCCCTCACGCACCGACCTGCTCCGCGACGCGGTCCTCGATCGGGCACTGGACCCGCTGCGGCCGATCAGGGCCGTGTCGCGCACGGGGGCATCGTTGTGGGGAGCTGCCACCGCAGCGCTGTCCGCACGTGGGGAGCGCGAGGACTCCGCAGCTCCGTTCGCGGCTCCGCGCACGTCGATGAACGGCTCGTTGAGCGGGGCCAGGGAGGTTGCGTTCACCTCGATTCCCCTCGAGGAGGTGAAGGCCCTGCGCCGCGCGCACGAGGTGCCTCTCAACGACGTGCTGCTGGCGGCGGTCTCCTCGGCGCTCCGGGACCACCTGCAGGAGCACGGCGGCCTGCCCGACAGGCCACTCGTGGCAGCAGTTCCGGTCTCGGTGCACGACCGGTCCGGGACCGACTCCGCGGAGTCGACGAACCAGGTGTCGAACATGTTCGTGAACCTGCCGGTGCACCTCGCCGACCCCCTGGAGCGGCTCGCCGCGGTGCACCGCAGCTCACTCCGCGCCAAGGCCGTCCAGGGGGCGATGGGCCCGGAGATGCTCGGCGACCTGGTGGACCTGTTCCCCCCGGGCCTGCTCGCGGGTGCCACATCGGCCTGGGTGGGATCGGGCATCGCGAACCGGATCCCGCCGGTGCAGAGCCTCATCGTGTCCAACGTCCCGGGGCCGGACTTCCCGCTGTACATGGCCGGCGCGGAGGTGGTCGGGCTGTTCCCGTTCGGTCCCCTCATGGAGGGATCCGGCCTCAACGTCACCGCACTGTCCCACAACGGCCGGTTCGACATCGGTGTGATCGCGTGTCCCGACCTCGTACCCGAGGTGGACCGGCTCGTCGAGGGCATCCTCGGGGGCTTCGAGGAGCTGCGCGGCCCCTGAGGGGGCCGAGCCCGGTGCCACGGCTAGCCGCGGTCGCGCTGGATGACCACCATCCGTTCCTCGGTCATCATCTCGCGCACCGCCCAGGCCGGTCCCTCGCGCGTGTTGCCCGAGTCGCGCACCCCTCCGTACGGCATCTGGTCCACCCTGAACGTGGGTGCCTCGTTGATGCACACCCCACCGAAGTCGAGTCGGTGCGCCGCTTCCAGCCCGAGCGACAGGTCATTGGTGAACATGGCAGCCTGCAGCCCGTAGCGGGTGTCGTTGGCAGCGGCGAACGCCTCGTCGGTGTCGCGGTAGGTCTGAAGGCCGACCAGTGGGCCGAAGACCTCCTCGGAGCAGACCGACATCTCCGCACGGACACCGGTCAGGATCGTGGGGCGCAACACGCCGTCGGCGTCCAGGTCACCGCCGGTGAGCAACTGCGCACCCCCTTGCGTGGCCTCGTCGATCCAGCTGCTGACCCGGCCGGTCTCCGCCGCACTGATCAGCGCGCTCACATCGGTGTCGTCGTCCGCGGGGTCGCCCACGACCAGTTGCTCGACGCTGCTGTGCAGCCGGTCGGTGAAGTCCTCCACGACGGCCTCGTGCACGTAGACGCGCTGCACCGAGATGCAGGTCTGCCCCGAGTAGGCGTAGCCCCCCTTGGTGACCTGCCGGGCGGCGAGATCCAGGTCGGCGTCGTGGTGCACGATCACCGGTGCGTTGTTGCCCAGCTCGAGCCCCACCCGCTTGCGCGGTGCCCGCTCGCGTATCGACCAGCCCACCCCGGGTGAGCCGGTGAAGCTGATCGCTGCGACATCCGGATGCTCGACCAGCCGTCCTGCGGCGCTACCCGGGACGGTCACCACGTTGAGCCAACCCGGTGGGAGCCCGGCCTCCTGCTCGAGCAGCTCGGCCAGCATCAGCGCGGTCAGCGGGGTCGCGGAGGCGGGTTTGAGCACCACCGGGCAACCGGCGGCGATCGCCGGGGCCACCTTGTGGGCGACGAGGTTGAGCGGGAAGTTGAACGGGCTGATCGCGCCCACCACTCCCACGGGTACGCGGATGGTGAACCCGAACTTGTCCATGCCGGCACCCGAGGCGTCCATCGGCACGGTGGTGCCCGTCAGGGTGCGTGCCACAGCTGCGGCGAAACGGAAGGTGTCGGCGCAGCGGGCCACCTCGGTGCGCGCGGCGGTGATCGGCTTGGCCGCCTCGTCGGAGATGCAACGGGCGAAGCGTTCCGATCCGGAAGCGATCGCGGACGCCGCCCGATCCAGAACAGCGGCGCGTTCGTGGGCCGGGGGCGCACCCGAGCGGTGGCGGCGCAACGCCACCTCCACCGCACGGTCCACCTCGGCGGCGGTGCCCACCGGGACATGGCCCAGTACCCGGTCGTCGAAGGGCGACCTGACCTCGTCGGTGTCGTGGGTCGTGACGGCTTCGCCGTCGATGCGCATCGGGGTGACCTCGGACATCTGGTTCTCCTGGCTCGGGTTGCCTCGGGACAAACCATTCCATGTCGGCCCGGTCGGCGCCGGGCGCCTCCGTGTCGGTCGGGTCGGCGCCGGGCGCCTCCGTGTCGGCCGGGTCGGCGCCGGGCGCCGCTACATTCGGTTCATGGCTTCCCGAGGCGTTGCCGTGGTCGGTGTGCCGTCCGAGACGAAACCGGACGAGCACCGAGTGGCGTTGACGCCCGACGGCGCACACGAGTTGGTGGCTCGGGGGGTGGAGGTCCTGGTGCAGCGCGGAGCCGGCGCGGGGGCGTCCCTCGGCGACGACTCCTACGCGGCCGCCGGCGCCGAGATCGTCGAGGACCCCGCCGAGGTGTGGCAGCGGGCCGACTTGGTCGCGAAGGTCAAGGAGCCCCAGCCCGCCGAGGTCGCCCACCTGCGCGAAGGGCTTGCCCTGTTCACCTTCCTGCACCTCGCGGCATACCCCGAGGTCGCACGCGCACTGCTGCGCTCGGGTACCACCGGGATCGCCTACGAGACGGTGCGGACACCGGATGGTGCCCTGCCGCTGCTCGCGCCGATGAGCGAGATCGCGGGTCGCATGTCGGTGCAGGCCGGAGCCCACTTCCTGGAGCGCCACAACGGGGGGCGGGGTGTGCTCCTGGGTGGGGGCTCGGGGGTCCATCCCGGCCGGGTTGTCGTGATCGGGGCCGGGAACGTCGGCTGGAACGCGGCCCGAACCGCCGCGGGTCTGGGTGCCGAGGTGCACCTGTTGGACCGTGACCTGGCACGCCTCCGGTGGGTCGACGAGGTCGGCTCCCGCCGCATCTTCCCCCTGGCCTCGAACGCCGGCGCGATCAGGCGCGCGGTGGCCGAGGCGGACCTGTTGGTCGGGGCGGTGCTCGTCGCGGGCGAGCGGGCACCGGTGGTGGTGCCCGAGGAGTTCGTCGAGGCCATGCAGCCGGGATCCGTGGTGGTCGACGTGGCGATCGACCAGGGCGGTTGTGTGGAGACATCGCGGGAGACCACCCACGGCCAACCCACCTTCGTGTGCCACGACGTCGTGCACTACGCGGTCGGCAACGTGCCCGGCGCGGTCCCGCACACCTCGACCCACGCGTTGGCGAATGCGACCCTGCCCTACCTGGTGGAGCTCGCGGTGCAGGGAGTGGAGGCGGCGGCCCGCAACGACCCGGCCCTGGCCCAGGGCCTCAACACACTCGGCGGCGAGGTCGTGAACCCGGCCGTGGCCTCTTCCCTCGGGTTCGACTGACCGCTGTCGGAGCGCACCGGCCGGTGTGCACGAACGGTGGGCAGCGGCCCGGACGCAGCTAGCCGGAGACCAGGAACTCCGCCGCGTCCGCGGCGGCGTCCAGGTCGAGCGGAGGTTCGCCGAACCGCCGGACCTCCCGGTAGGTGCGGTCCCTCCCCGCGGGGTCGACGAAGTGACGGTGGATGCGCTCCAGCAAGGGCTCGCGTGCCGCGTCGGGCAGCTCCGCGAGGCCACCCGCCCGCATTCCGCCGTCGACGAGCAGCCGACCCAGGTCGTAGAGGTCCGATGCGCGCTTCTCCGGCTTGGACGAGGCGCGCAGGGCCACCGTGGAGGCCTTCATCGCCACGAGCCCGGGAGTGGTTGCAACGAGCCGGCCCGCGGCCTCGGCGAGCGGGCGTCCCGTGAGCTCGTCCACCGCGGCGATGTCGAGCAGGGTCGCGGTGTCGTGCGCCCACACGTGTGCGATCGCGTTGATCTCCAGCTCCGACAGCTCGCCCTGTGCGAGGAGCTCGCTGGTGAGCGATGCCGCCGGGTCGGGCGACACCTCGATGACGTCCAGCGACATGTCACCCGCGAACGAGTAGCGCCCTCCATCGGTTGCGGTGACCGCCAGTCGCGAGAGCACCTGGTGCACCTCGGGCATGCCGCGGGCGAGCGCGTCGATGTCGACCGTCGCACGGTGCGGTGCGCCGACCCTGCACATCACGGCGAGGCCCCCGATGAGGCGGAGGCCGGGGGGCAACGAGCCCAGCAGTGCCACCTCCCGGTGCGTCGTGCCTCCGTCGCGGCCGGAGAGCAGCACCTTCATGCCCTGCCCCGTGGGGTGCTCATCGTTCCGCGCCGGTCCCGTCGGTGGGCACGATCCCCCAGTCGGCCACGATCTCGCGTCCCCGGGCCGGGTCACGTGCCAGGCGCAGGGCGCACAACATGGGATGGCCTATCAGCCACGGGTGACCCTCGTTGGGAGGGAAGTCCTCGTGCACGGGCACCCATTCGACCGGGGCCTCGCGGACCCAGGTGCGGGTCGGCGCGGAGGCGTCCGCCAGGCGCCGGGCACGCCTGAGCACTCCCGGGGCGGTCACGTAGACCCGCGCCGGCAGGTCGCCCACGGCAGGTATTCGTGCCCCGCCGAGTGTGGCGGCACGTTCATCGACCCGTACGAGCGCCTCCGCGGTGACGACCGCCGAGAGCTCCTCGAGGGTCGCCGGGAGGGCCACCCAGCCGTCGTCGGGCCAGTGGGCGGTGGTCTCCCAGAAGAGGTCGGGGAGCAGGGGCAACTGGGTGTTGCGTCCGATCAGCCCCACGTGGTTGAAGCGCCCGATGATCTGGTGGACCGCACCCACGCTGCGCTCGATCAACGGGGCGACGGACCGGGCCGTGACCGGGCGCGTCGGGTCCATGAGGCTCGCCAGGGCGATCTCCAGCCCCACGGTCGTCCACGGGTTGTCCGAAGGCGGCCGCGGGTCGTTGTCGCGGGCCGGTACGGGGCCCTCCACCCGGATCCCCGGTGTCCAGACCCGCACGTGTCCGCGGCGATCCAGCCATCCCCATCCAACGTCCCGCAGGACGTCGCGGCCCGGAGCGCTGATGCGGTCGGCCACCACCACGGCGGGTTGGTTGCCACGCAGGCGGTCAACCACGTCGCGCAGCTCCGCCGGCGTGGGATGGGCACGTTCGAGCAGGTTCAGCGCCACCCGTGTGCCGTCGACGGTGAGGGCGCCGTCGACCTCCCTCACGTCGAGGCGGAGGGCCTTGAGGGCGTCTCCCACCTCTCGGGCCAGGTCGACGTATTCGGGCGTACCTGCCGTCACGAACACAGAACAGAGTGTACAGGACCTGGCATCTCGAGATATGGCGGGCGATGTTCGTTGTTCGTGCCGGCATGAACAACGTATTCAGGGCGAGTGCAAGCGGTGGAGCCGGTACCGGTCGGGCCGGGTTGACCCGGATGGCCGCGCTGTCCGCCCGCGGCTCCTCGGGGCGTCGACTCCCCGGGTGCCCGACGGCCACCCCGGTCGTCGCACTGTGGCAACCTTTGCCGGTGAGAGCGCAGCAGAAGCCCGTCGTGGGATGGCGCGAATGGGTGGAGCTTCCCGAACTGCTCGACGCTGCGGTGAAGGCCAAGGTGGACACCGGTGCACGCACCTCGGCGCTGCACGCGTTCAGGTTGAGGGTGGATCGCGACGGCGACGGCACGACAACGGCGAGCTTCGAGGTCCATCCCAGGCAGCGCAGCACCGCTGACTCGGTGAGGGTCACCTGCTCGGTCACCGGGTTCAGGGACGTCAGGTCCTCCGACGGGCGCAGTGAGAGCCGTCCGGTGATCGTCACCCCCGTGTCCCTCGGCGGCAGCACGTGGCCCATCGAGGTGACGCTCACCTCCCGCGACGCCATGGGTTTCCGGATGCTGTTGGGCCGATCCGCGCTGAAGCGCCGGTTCCTGGTCGACCCGGGACGCTCCTACCTGCTCTCCCGTGCTCCGAGCACCGAACCCGGTGGCCCACGACGGTGAGCACGATCCCGTCCGGCGCTGCTCCAGCCGGGATGCTTCCGTGGGGCTCGCCGTGCCGTACGCCCCATCCGTACTCGACGAAACCGGGGAAGTGATCCGATGAAGATGGCGATTCTCTCCAGGGCACCCCGCTCCTACAGCACCCAACGACTCCGAACCGCGGCGCTCGACCGCGGCCACGAGGTGAAGGTGCTCGACACGCTGCGGTTCGCGATCGATCTCTCCGGCGAGGAACCCGACCTCATGTTCCGCGGCAAACCGCTGTCCAACTACGACGCCGTGCTCCCCCGCATAGGTGCCTCCATCACCTACTTCGGGCTCGCGGTGGTACGGCAGATGGAACAGATGGACATCTACACCCCCAACACCTCAGCGGGGATCGGCAACTCGCGCGACAAGCTCCGGGCCTCGCAGATCCTGTCGCGGCACAACATCGGCATGCCCGCCACGATGTTCGTGCGCGAGCGCGCCGACGTGCTGCCCGCGATCCGGGCCGTCGGCGGGGCGCCGGTGGTGGTGAAGCTCCTGGAGGGCACCCAGGGGATAGGGGTGATCCTGGCTCCGGACACGAAGGTCGCGGAAGCGGTCATAGAGACCCTCCACAGCACCCGGCAGAACGTCCTGATCCAGCGCTTCGTGGCCGAGTCCAGGGGCCGCGACATCCGGGCGTTCGTGCTGGGGGACCGCGTGGTGGCGGCCATGCGCCGCTGCGCGAGGGACGACGAGTTCCGTTCCAATGTCCACCGCGGCGGGACCACCGAGGCGATCGAGCTCGACGAGGAGTACAAGCGCACCGCGGTGCAGGCGGCACAGATCATGGGACTGCGGGTCGCCGGGGTGGACATGCTCGAGGGGAGCGACGGGCCCCTGGTCATGGAGGTGAACTCATCACCGGGCCTCGAGGGGATCGAGGCCGCCACCGGGCTCGACGTGGCGGGCGCGGTGGTGGACTACATCGCCAACCAGGTCGACGTCCCCGAACTCGATGTACGTCAGAGGCTGACGGTGTCGACCGGCTACGGGGTCGCAGAGCTCCAGGTGGGCGAGGCATCGGGCATGGTCGGCAGGACCATCGACGACTCGGGGCTGCGCTCGCGCGACATCGTGGTGCTGACGCTGAACCGCGGAACGACGGTGATCCCCAACCCGAAGGGCTCGCGGGAGCTCGAGGCCGAGGACCGGCTCCTGTGCTTCGGACGCCTCGAGGACATGCGCGACCTGGTGCCCGCACGCCGCCGGCGCCGTTCGAGGCCGAGCATGCAGCCACTCGATCCCGATGACATCCCACAGGACTACAGCGACTCCGACGCCCACGCACCGGCCGACGGTGACCCAGGGGTCGGGGAGAAGGGATCCAGGTGACATCGCCGCGCAGGAGGGCCCCGCTGGCAGTAGCCGGCCAGGAGGTCCCCGCCGGCCGTCGCAGCACTCTCGAGCTGCCGGTCGGACGTCTCGTGTCCGGCAGTTCCATGGCGCTTCCCGTGCTGGTGCTGCATGGTCGCCACGACGGGCCGGTCATGTGGCTCTCGGCAGCGGTGCACGGCGACGAGCTCTGCGGCGTGGAGGTGATCCGGCGCGTCATCGCCTCACTGGAGCCGCGCACCCTCGCGGGCACGTTGATAGCGGTGCCGGTCCTGAACGTCTACGGGTTCAACACCGGCGACCGCTTCCTGCCGGACCGCCGGGACCTGAACCGCAGCTTCCCGGGATCGCCACGGGGCTCCCTGGCGGGCCGGATCGCCCACCTGATGATGACCGAGGTCGTGCATCGGTGCAGCATCGGAATCGACCTGCACACCGGCTCCGACCGGCGAACCAACCTCCCGCAGGTGCGCGGCGACCTGGAGGATCCGACGGTGGCACGGATGGCACGTCGCTTCGCCGCGCCGGTGGCACTCGGCGCGCGCACGAGGGACGGCTCCCTGCGGGCCGCGGCCACGAGCGCCGGCGCAGCGGTGCTCCTCTACGAAGGGGGCGAGGCCGGCCGCTTCGACGAGGACGCGATCACCGCAGGTGTTCACGGTGTGCTGAGGGTGATGGCCGGCGAGCAGATGATCGAGCACGCTCCCGCGCCGACCTCGCGAACCGAGGTGGCGCGCTCGTCGAGGTGGGTCAGGGCCTCGCGCAGCGGTATCGCACACACCGAGGTCGAGCCCGGTGACCACGTGGAGCGGGGCGATGTGCTGGCCGTGCTGCACGATCCCTTCGGCAAGCGCCTCAGCGTCGTGCGTGCGCGTACTGCGGGCATCGTGATCGGCCTCACCCGTTCACCGCTGCTGAACAGGGGTGATGCGGTGGCCCACGTGGCCGAGGTGGAGACCGACGTGGCCGGCTGGGCGGCCGGCTGACCCCGCGCCATGGGTCAGCTCTGGAGCTCGGCAACCTCTTCGTCGTGATCGGTGGTCCCGGTTCGCCTGGCGATCCAGTCGATCGCAACGACGACCGCGAAGCCGACCACGGCCAGCGCCACGGCGGTGCCGGTGGCCTTGTCGGGAGCCCCCAGCACGGTGCTGTCCACACCGTCGGGCCAGGGCCACAGCACCCTGAGCGAACCCAGCATCAGTCCGATCAGCGCTGCCATGACCGTGTTGTAGTGGTGCTCGAGTGCCCAGTGGAGTACCTGGGAGAACAGCCCGAGCCCGACCACCGCACCGAGGCCGACGACCGCCACCACCACCAGGTCGCGGTCGCTGACCGCCGACAGGACCGGCCCGTACATCCCGAGCATCACGAGGATGAACGACCCCGAGATGCCGGGCAGGATCATCGCGCATATGGCGACGGCACCGGCTGCGAAGTAGGCCCAGAGCGCGGGGTTGCTGACCGAGCCCAACGACTCCTCGGTCGTGCCCGAGCGGAGCCCGAGCAGCAGGAACACGGTCACCCCCACACCCAGGCCGACGAGCAGCCTGGGCAGGTCGCGCTCCTCGAGCAGCCCCCACGCCACCACGATCGACCCGGCCACCAGCCCCATGAAGAGCCCCGCCATGGCCTCGGCGTGGTTGTGCAACAGGTCCTCGATGATGCTCGCGAGGGTCAACAGCGCAACGCCGATCCCGACCCCGAGCGGGATGACGAAGGTCCACTCGATGTCTCCCAACGCCTGTCGCGCCCCGGGCACGTCGCCCTTGAGCAGGCGGCCGACGGCGCTGGAGCCGTCACGCACCGACGTGATCAGCCGGCGGTAGATGCCGAACACCAGGGCGATCGTGCCGCCGGAGACGCCGGGGACGATGTCCGCCGCGCCCATGCAGAAACCGCGTATGACCGTGAATGGGATCTCGCGCACGGCGAAACGCTACTGCGGGGAGCGCCTCGTACCGCACCTCGGGTGGGTGCAGCCGGTCCCGGACAGCTGTCGTGGGTCCGGCGGACTCCTCCCGAATGATGGTTCTCCCCCCTGGTCCGCCAAATAGCGTGGGGCCATGCACCCCCGTCCCAGTCGGACCCATGGCGCCTCCCGTCCCCGCCCGGCGGGTCACGGGTTGCTCATGGCTGCTTCGGTGCTGGTGCTGGCGTTGTTGGCGGGCGCCTGCGGGGCGCGCGACGACCGGGCCGGGGCCCAGCCCGAGGCGAACGAGCCGGCGAAGCTCACCGTCGCCGGTGACAGCATCGCTCTCGGACTGGGAGTGACCCTGCGCGACCTCACCGACGCCGCGGAGGGCCTGGACGGCGATCCCTCCACGAGCGCCGTGGAGACGAAGGTGATCGCCCAGGACGGAACCGGCCTGGCCCGTCCCGACGTGTTCGACTGGCCCGAGCGCCTCGAGCAGCTCGCTGCCGAGTTCCCGCCCGAGGTGCTCGTGTTCTCCGTCGGCTCGAACGACACCCAGGACCTGACCGACCCGGACGGAGGGGTGGTCGCCACACTCGGCGACCCCGAGGCCTGGGACACCGAGTACTCGGCCCGACTCGCCGAGGTGTTCGACCACTTCGCCGACACCGACACGACCGTTGTGTGGCTCGGCCACATCCGTCCCGAGGCGGATGCCGTGGCCGACGGCAACAGGCACATACACGAACTGGCCTCGCAGGTCGCATCCGAGAGGCCATGGGTGGAGGTGGGGGACCTGGCCGTGTTGACCGGTTCCGGTGCGGTGGAGACCTCCGGGTGCCTCGCCCCCGACGGACTGCACCTGCGGACCGACTGCTACGTCGAGGCCTCCGAGCAGCTGCTCGACAGCGTCCGGACCGCGCTGGCCGACAGCTGAGATGCTGCACGTCGGTACGCCGCGGGTGGGGTCGGCCTCTGCCCCGGGTGCGCGGCGCTCCAATAGGCTCGGGCGGTGTCGTTGGAGGTGAGCAGCACCGAGGACGCCCCGGTGCGGGTGGTCCGTGCGCGTCGGGCCCCGAGCCGACCCGTGGCGCTGGGCTACCAGCGGTCGCTCGACGGCCTGCGCGGTCTGGCGGTGCTGGCGGTGGTCATGTACCACTCCGGAACCGGTGTCACCCCGGGCGGGTTCCTGGGGGTGTCCACCTTCTTCACGCTCTCGGGATTCCTCATCACCTCGCTGATGGTGGGCGAACACGCCCGGTCGGGGCGGGTGTCGTTGCGTGCGTTCTGGGAACGCCGTCTCCGCAGGCTCATGCCGGCGGCGCTGCTCACGATCTCCGCGATCACCGTTGCGGCCATCTGGCTGGCCGACACGACGCAGTGGTTGCGGCTGCGCCCCGATGCCCTCGCGTCGACCTTCTACGTGGCGAACTGGCGGTTCCTGCTGGCCGGGGACTCCTACGGGGCCATGTTCCAGAGCCCGTCGCCGTTCACCCACTTCTGGAGCCTCGCCATCGAGGAGCAGTTCTACCTCGTGCTCCCGCTGGTGGTGGTCGCAGCGCTCGCGGCCTCGCGGGGTTCACGACGGGTGCTCGCAGCGTTGTTCGCCGGCGCGGTGGTCGCGTCGGTGCTGTGGGCGAACTGGCTCCTCGCGTCGGGTGCGCAGCTCGACCGCCTCTACTTCGGCACCGAGGTGCGTGCCCCGGAGCTGCTGGTCGGGTCGCTGCTCGGCCTGTGGTGGATGCGCAGCGACGAGCCCCTCGGTCCCCGGGGAGCACGTGTGATGGTGTGGGCCGGACCGCCAGCGCTCATCGCGGTCGTGGCGTGCTGGGTGTTCGTCGAGCTCGACGACGAGTTCCTCTACCGAGGCGGTTTCACCGGCTATTCGCTGTTGACCGTGGTCGTGGTCGTCGCGGCCGTGGTGCCCCGGGGTCCGCTGAACCGGATGCTCCGGTGGCGTCCACTGGTGTGGATTGGCCTCGTGTCGTACGCGGTCTACCTGTTCCACTTCCCGGTCTTCGTGTGGATGCGCCAGTACCTGGACATCGGCGACTGGACGGTGCTCGGGGTCGGGCTCGCGGCGACGTTGGTGGCTGCGGCGCTCTCGGGTCGCTTCGTGGAACGCCCGGCACGGAAGGGGCGGCGCCGGGGTGCGGCGAGGGTCTACCTGTACGCGGCCGGGGGCCTCGCGGTGGTGGCCGTGTTGATCGTGTTCGTCACCTCCGAGTTCAACACGCAGGTCTCCGAGGGTGATGCGGTCACCCTCGACCGCGAGGAGGCCTGGGAGAGGTTCCTGGACCAGACCGAGCGCCAGGCGGAGTCGAAGGCGCCGCAGATCAGGTTCTACGGCGACTCCACAGCGCTGCTGACCGCGATGGGCATGTCCACCGAGAGCCGCGAGCGTCCCGACGAGTTCGTCTCCGAGGGTGGGTACGTGGAGCTGGGATGCGGGCTGGTGGCCGGCACCCGGAGGCGCATGGGTGACCAGGTCACCGACATCCCCGAGGAGTGCGACGGCTGGCTCGAGACCTGGGCGCAGGCTGCATCGGAGGATCCCGGCGACGTGGCGGTGATCCAGCTCGGGCCGTGGGAGGTGGCCGACCAACAGCTCACCGCCTCCGGCCCGTTCCTGTCGATCGACGAGTCCGAGGAACTGAGGGCAGCCTTCGTGGACCTGCTGGGGCGTGCGGTCGACGAGTTGGCGCGCCACCACTCGACGGTGGTCCTTCTGTCACCTCCGGATGTGGTGTTCGGCCGGATCGATGGCAGGGATCCGCGCGAACCGATCGAGCAGTCGGATCCGGTGCGGATGCAGCGCTTCCGCGAGGTCGTCGCCGAGGTGGCGGCTTCCCGCGAGGGTGTGGAGGTCATCGACCTGGCCGGCTGGGTGGCGGCGTCGCCCGACGATTCGACACTGAGGCCCGACGGCGTGCACTTCAGCAACGACGCCGCTCCCGAGGTGGCCAAGTGGCTCTATCCGCAGGTGCTGGCGGCCTACGAGGCCAACACCGGACGCACCGACTCGTCCCTTCCCGGGTAGCGTCTCGAGTGTGGCTCCGGCCCAGACTCCGCCTGGTGCACCCCTACCGGGGATACATCCCCGTTGTCCTGCCGGACGATTTCGTGTTGTATTCCTACAGGGAGTGAACGGTGTAAGACCGGGCCAGGGTGGAGCCGGGAGGACCGCTCACGTAGGAATTGCCTCGGCCCAGGGAGAGGGGCCGAGGCACTTTCTGTTTCCGGGGCGCCATCCGTCGCGCTGGCCCCGTCCGTCTCCGGGGAGCCTTGGCTCTGCGGGGAACCCTGTCCCTGCGGGCCAACGTCGGTTCCGGGGTGTCCCATGAACCCGCTGGAGGAGTCGGACCAGCCGAAGGGGTCCTCCTCGCCCCCTCGCCGTCGCTGGATGGCACGCGCGGTCTGGGCGCTCTGGGTGGTGGGGGCAACGCTGTTGGTGGTGCAGTTCGTGCCTGCGGGGTCGCACCGGATCGGACCCGGCGTGGTGAGCATCGGCACCGGTCCGGCACTCCGGGGCGAGACCGTGCTGTCGCTGCCGCCGCTCGGACGCGTCAGCGCCAACACCCACCCTTCCCCGGTGCGCCTGACCGCCGAACTGCGCGAACTGGACGTGCAACCCGTCATCGCCGCCGGCGGACGCCTGGATGCCGAGACGATCGAGGAGGAGATACGCGCGGACCTGCCCCCGGCGATCACCTCGGCGCTCATCCGCCTGCTCCTCGCAGGTGCGGCAACAGGTGCGCTCGCCGCCGCCGTTGCGCCGCGCAGGCGTGCGCGGAGCGTGCTGGCGGGTGCGGTGCTGGGTTGCCTCACCGTGGGCGCCACGGTCGGTTCGGTGGCGCTGGGTTTCGACGCGCGCAGGTTCGAGGAGCCGGTCTATGACGGTTCCCTGGCCCTCGGCGGTCCCCTGCTGGCAGCGGTCACCTCGGGAGATGCGAGCGGGTTGGATGCCCGCGTGGATGTCCTCGCGGAGCGTCTCGCAGGGCTGTACTCGGCCAGTGTGACCGCCACGATCGCCGGGAGTGAGGGCGAGGTTGCCATCCTGCACGTCTCCGACCTGCACCTGAACCCGGTGGGCGTCGGGCTCACGAGGGACCTCGCGGAATCCTTCGGTGTCGACGCGATCCTCGACACCGGGGACACCACCTCGTTCGGCCTGCCCATCGAGGAACCCTTCGCCGCGCTGTTCGACGACTTCGGGGTGCCGTACTACTTCGTGGCCGGCAACCACGACTCCCCGGAGAACCGTGAGGTGATCGCCTCCGCTCCGGGGGTCACGGCGATCGGTGGGCGCGTCGTGGACATCGGGGGCGTCGAGGTCCTCGGCTTCGACGACCCCGTGGTCACCACGACCCGTAGCGTGCCCGCGGAGGAACGGCAGCTGATCATGGACCATGCCGCCCCGCGGCTCCGGCGCCTCGTGGAGGAGAACTCCCCCGACGTCGTTGCGATGCACAACCCTGCCATGGCATCCGAGGTGGCCGGCGAGGTGCCCCTGGTGGTTGCGGGTCACCTGCACCGCAGCATCGTGTCCTGGGATGACGGCACCATCGTGTCGGTCGTGGGCAGCACCGGAGCCACCGGGCTCGGCTCGCTCACGGTCGTCGCGGACGAGCCCTACGTGGCCCAGGTGCTGCGCTTCTCGGGGGAGCGACTGGTCGCCATCGACACGATCGAGCTGATCGGCACCGGGGGAAACTTCGAGGTGCGCCGTCGTCTCTTCGAGCCCGGGCAGGAGCCGACCGACTCCGAACCGGATCCGGCGCTGTCCGAGGATCCCGAGGAGCCCACCCTCGAGGACCTGGAGGACCGCGGCGACTCCCCGGAGCCGGATGTCACCGGGCCCGGAACGGGGGACACCCGACCGAGCGCACCCGGCGAAGGCGGGTCCGAAGGAGACTGAGCCCCGGGATCAGCCGTTCGGTTGGGTGATGACCGTGTCCACGAGGTGGACCACACCGTTGGATGCGAACACATCGGGAGCGATCACGGTCGCGCCCCCGACCGTGATCACGTCGCCCTCGACGGAGACCGCGAGCTTGCCGCCCTGGACCGTGTCGACGGTGCTGCCGTCGAGCGATGCGAGGTCCTCGGCGGTGTACTCGCCCGCCAGCACGTGCAGGGTGAGCACGTCGGCCAGCTCGGGCTGGTTGGCGGAGAGGTCGCGCAGCACGTCGTGGGGGATCTCCGCGAAGGCCTCGTTCGTGGGTGCGAACACGGTGAAGGGGCCACCGTCGCGCACCGTTGGGAGGAGTCCGCCCTTGATCACGAGCCGCGTCAACGTCGAGACGTCCGCGGTGCCGGCCGCGATCTCCGCGATGTTCAACTCGGCGGTGTCACCGGTGGGCGGGGTTCCCATGGCGTTGCCCGGCGACATCGCCACTGTCTCGGCCTCGGCGGCCTCGGTCCCGGAGTCCTCCGACGCCGCCCCGTCGCCCTCGTCGGGTGCGGAGTCCTCCGTGGTGGTCTCCTCGTCGGTCGGCACGTCGTCTGCCGAGTCCTCGCCGTCGCTGCATGCTCCGGCGACGAGCACGAGCGGGAGGAACAACGACAGGGCCAGCTTCTTCGGTGACATCGGTACTCCTGGAATCGGCGCCGGATCGCCATCCGGCCGGGGACACCGCCCGTGGCGCCCCTGCTGTTGGGGAGGAACCTAGCCCAGTTGGTTGCATCGACAAAGATGGGCGCAGCGACCTCGCGGGGCGCGCCAGGCGCGACCTCTGTGGAGCCGGGACGCCGGCCGTGTCCCCGCGGTCGTCGGCCGTGGCGTTGGCCGGGAGCAGGCGACGGGCCCAGAAGCGGAAGCTGTGACCGACCATGAGCCCGGCGAGGACCGTGCCGATGCCGGCCGTGCCTCCCAGGACCGCTCCGGTGGCGGCCATCGTCGCCTCGAGCCCGACCCTCACCCGTGCGGCATCGATACGCAGGACGCGTGCGGTGCCGAGCATCACCGCGTCCAGTGCAGAGGCGCCGAAGGCGGACCTCACGACCATCACGGAGCCGAGCATCATCAGGTGCGTGGCCACGACGAGCACCACGAGGCGCAGCGCGAGCCAGGCAGGAGTGTTCCCGTCCAGCACCGGTGCGGTCGGCTCGAGAAGCGCCACCAGCACTCCGAAGGCGACCGGTACGCAGAGGGTCCCCGGACCGACCGGTGCCCTCATGACCGCAGCGCTCGAGAGCAGGAACACGCCCGTGAGCACCGTGACGAGGCTGAAGGGGAGTCCCGTGCTCGAGGCGATCCCCTCCTCGAGCACGAACAGGGGGCCGCTGCCCAGGGCCGAGCCCGACACCACGAGGTAGGTCCAGGCACTGATCAGCACACCACCCAGGAAGAGGGTGGCGCGCACGAGGGTCGTACGCACGATGCACTCCAGGAAGACGAGTAGTAGAGCTGTCCTCCTGGGTGCACGCCCTTACGTGAGGACGCGCAGAATCTGCCACCACTTCCCGCCGGTGGACAAGTCGTTTCCTGAGCGCGCCCGGTGCGTTTCTCAGGTAGGTGCGCCACCCCGGTCGTCCGACCCGGCGCGCGCGTGTGCGCCGTCCCCCCTGGGGCGCACCTGTGCGCCGAGGTTCCCGACCGCCAGCGCCACCACGGTGACGAGGAACACCTGGCCCAGGACCGCCTCGAACATGGCCATGGACTGACCCACGTCGGTCGCGGGCACCAGGTCCCCGTAGCCGAGCGTGGTGAGGGTCACGAAGCTGAAGAACTGGAAGTCCATCATCGTGGGATCCGCCGTCCCGGTGAAGAACGGTGTCGACTCCACGAGGCCGTCCAGGCGGTACAGGGTCGCGAAGAAGAGTCCGATCTGGATGTATGCCGCCAGGGCACCGGCAACGGTGTCCAGGGTCACCTTCGGTCGTTGCGCGAGCCGGAACACCACCACCGAGGGGGTGACCAGCAACAGGATCGCCAGCAGGGCGGTTCCCGCGATCTCCAAGGTCGCCGGGGCCGACTCGAACTCCCGCGAGGCCGCGGCCATGAGGGTCAGGCCGACCACGATCGCCTCGCCGGCCAGGCGCACCGAACGGCGCGCCCCGCTGCGACGCAGTGCGACCACGGCGGTGCCCCCCACGGCAGCGGTGGTCGCCACGCGTCCGAGGAGGTTGGGGGCGAAGAAGGGCGTGACCAGCATCACGACCACCGACATCCACAGCACCGGGGCCAGGGACTTGTGTTCGGTGTCCTCCATCCCCACGATGTTGGTGGCTCGTCGGTCGTGCTGCGCGGATGGGCCCTCCGGGTCGTTTTCGACGGATCCGTCGGTACCCTGCGCTGATGGCCGAGCGCGGGACACCCACGGTGCGAAGGCCCCGTCGCGCGCTGGTGGCAGTCGGCATCGCCGGGCTGGGGGCGCTGTTGACCGCCGGTGCTGTGTGGCTCAACGACGAGCGCGCCGGGTCCCACGCGGAGTCCACCGCCAGGCGGCACGTGGAACAGACCGCCACCGCCATGTCGGGACGCCTGGAAGGGGCCGAGGAGATAGCGACTGCCCTGGTCGCGTACGTGATGAGCTCGGACTCGGTCGACCCGGAGGAGTACGAGCGCTTCACCAGTGGGTTCCTGGCGAACCACCCCGACATCAGGTCGCTCGAGTTGTTCGACCACGTGACACCGGCGGACCGCGCAGAGGTGGAGCAGCGCCTGCAGGCCCAGGGCTTCTCCTCGATCAGCGAGATCGACGACGCGGGCACGAGGGTCGAGGCGCCCGAACGCGACCACTACCTGATCACCTGGTTCGAGGCCGGCAGGAGCGGAGCGAAGAGCTCTCCGGGGCTCAACATCCTGGACGACGCGATGGAGGGTTCCCTGATCGAACGGCTGGTGGCCGGTTCGCAGGACGGCTCCACCGTCCTGCTCGTCGGTCCCGGGCCCCTGACCGGGGTGTCCACGGCGGCCGGCGAAGCGGGTGCGCTCGGCACCGCCGGTGTGCCGGCGGGATTCGAGTTGCGCCTGATGCGCCCCGTGTTCGACCCATCGCTGCCCGTCGACACCGCCGAGGGCAGAAGAGCCGCCCTCATCGGGGTCTCCTCGGTGACCCTGTCCGCCGGTGAGGTGTTCGACTCGGTTGCCGGACCCACGCTGTCGGAGACCGAGCAGGTGCTCGTCGCGACACCGGGCGCCGGCTCGTCCGAGGGCGGGGTCGAACCGGTGGTGGTCGCCGGAGTGCCCCCGCAGGGAGAACCCCACACCGGTGTCCAGCAACCGGCCGACGGGTTCGTGCGATCGGTGAGCATCGGGGACACCGAGCTCGAGGTGCATGGCGCGGCCAGGGACGAAGTCGTCTCTGCCAGCGCGTCCGAGGGCCGCGGGTGGGTGCTCGTGTTCGGGGTGCTGCTGACGGCTGCGGCCGTGGCCGGCTACCTGTGGTGGTCACGCGTCCGACGCCTCGAACGGATGGCGGTTGCGCTCGAGGAGGCCAACGAACGGCTCGAACGAAACGCGGTGGAGATGCAGCGTGTCTCCTCGGAGGACCGCTTGACCGGGCTTCCCAACCGCTACTCGATGCACCAGATGGTCGCCGCTGCGGTCGATTCGGCCCCGAACCCCGGGGCATCGGTGTTGCTGGTCGACCTCGACCGGTTCAAGGAGGTCAACGACAGCCTCGGTCACGCCCGGGGCGACGAGCTGCTGCGCATGGTGGCCGAACGTCTCGCTGCGAGCGTTCGCTCGGACAACCTCGGGCGAATGGGCGGTGACGAGTTCTGCGTGCTGCTGACAGACGTGGAACCGGCCGATGCCGCCGTGGTGGCCGAGCGGCTGGTCTCCACGATGCGTCGCCCCTTCAAGGTCGGTGACCGCACCGTGTTCCTCACCGCCACCGTCGCGGTCTGCTCGGCACCGAGGGACGCCACGACCTCCGACGAGCTCCTGGAGCGGGTCGGGGTGGCCCTGCACGCCACCAAGGCGCACGCGCGGGACACCTGGGTCGTCTACGACGCCTCGATGGCCGCCGCGACCGAGCGCAGGCGTTCCATCGAAGCTGAGCTCCGCAACGGACTCGAGGGCACAGGTACCCCGGTGCTGACGCACTTCCAGCCGAAGGTGGACCTCCGCACCGGGCGCATCGTGTCGGCGGAGGGCCTCGCGCGGTGGACACACCCGTTGCTCGGGGAACTCTCCCCGGCGGAGTTCATCGACGTGGCCGAGGAGACCGGTCTCATAATCGCGATCGGCCAGGAGCAGATCGATCGGGCCATCGACCTGCTCGCACGGAGCCGGGACGAGGGCCTCGAGCTCGCCTCGGTGGCGGTGAACGTGTCCGCCCAGCAGTTCGCGGACGAACGACTGGTGGAACACCTGCGGTCCAGTTTGTCCCGGGCCGAGGTGCCGGCGGGGTCCCTCGTGCTCGAGATCACCGAGAGCGAGGCCATGGAGGGGATCGACTTCGGTGCGGTCAGCTCACGGATGGAGGCGGTCACCTCCATGGGGGTGGGGCTCTCCATCGACGACTTCGGCACCGGCTACTCCTCGATGAGCCGCGTGGAGCGCCTGCCGGTCCAGGAGGTGAAGGTCGATCAGTCGTTCGTCGCAGGCCTCCCCGACCGCCAGGTTGCAGTGGGCATCATCCGCGCCATCATCTCGATGGCCCACACCCTCGGCATGCGCGTCGTCGCCGAGGGGGTCGAGACCACCGAGCAGCGTGATTGGCTGATATCGGAGCACTGCGACCTGGCGCAGGGTTGGTTCTACGCACGGGCGATGGATGCGGACCGCTTCATGGAAGCGCTGCGCTCCGAACAGCGCGCGACCGTCCCGTAGGGGAGCCGCCAGCCATCCGGCCCGCTCGGTTCAGCCCTGTGGCTCGCGCCACATGAGCCAGAGGCGTGGTCCGGCTCCGTTGGCCAGGTCGTGGGTGTCGATCACCTCGAAGCCGTGGTGCCGGTAGTAGGGCACGTTCTGTTCCTTCGAGGACTCGAGGTAGCAGGGCACACCCTCTGCGTCGGCCCGTGCGAACACCGGCTGCATGGCCGCGGAAGCGTGACCCCTTCCCTGGTGGGTGGGATGCGTCCCGAGCACCGCGAGGTAGTAGTGGGGTTCGGGGGGATGGAGCTTCTCCACGGCTGCCATCGCCGGGATCCGGAGCAGTCCGCCCCCGCCGAGCGCACGGGTCAGGCGCGGCAGGTAGCGCAGGAACCGGTGCACCGGGATGCTGTGGCGGGACGGAGCTGCCCACACCGCGACCGCCTCCACCCCGGGAGTCACCATCGTGAGGCCGTCCTCCAGGTGCCCGTGGGCGATCGAGCGGTTCAGGCACCCGGCTCTTGCGGGGCCCGCCCGGTCGGGCCCGACCAGCCAGCGGATCACGGGGTCGTCGGCGAATGCAGCACCGAGGGTCTCCTCCATGGCAGGCAGGTCGGCCCGCAGCGCTGGTCTCGCACGTTCTTCCACGGTCGGCCAACCTACCGCCGCAGGGCTCCGGGCCACACGTGGGGTGTCCGGGGTGGTAGACCGCCCACATGGAGCACCGCTACCTCGGCAACAGCGGCCTGTTGGTCAGTGCGATCGCCTACGGCAACTGGGTCACGCACGGGAACCAGGTCGACGACGACACCGCCACCGCCTGCATCCGCACCGCACTGGATGAGGGGATCACCACCTTCGACACGGCGGACGCCTACGCGACCGGCCGGGCGGAGGAGGTCATGGGGAAGGCCCTCGAGGGGGTACGGCGCGAGTCCTACGAGCTGTTCTCGAAGGTGTACTGGCCCGCCGGGCCCGGTGTGAACGAACGCGGCCTGTCCCGCAAGCACGTCATGGAGGCCTGCCACAACTCGTTGCGTCGCCTCAGGACCGACCACCTCGACCTGTACCAGGCGCACCGCTACGACACCGAGACCCCGCTCGAGGAGACGATGCTCGCGTTCGCCGACCTCGTACGTGCCGGCAAGGTGCACTACATCGGAGTGTCGGAGTGGACCGCCGAGCAGATCCGCGAAGGCGCCGCGCTGGCCGGGGAGCTGCGCATACCGTTCGTGTCCAGCCAGCCCCAGTACTCACTCATCTGGCGGGTGATCGAGGGCGAGGTGATCCCCACCTGCCGGGAGCTCGGCATCTCGCAGATCGTGTGGTCCCCCCTCGCGCAGGGGATCCTCACCGGCAAGTACCGGCCCGGCGAACCACCTCCGGTGGGTTCCAGGGCCGACGGTGACACCAACGAGGCCCGAATGATGGCGGCGATGATGAACGAGGAGCTGCTGGACCGGACCCAGGAGTTCACCAAGGTTGCGGACATGATGGGTTGCACCCCGGCCCAGCTCGCACTCGCATGGGTGCTTCGCAACGACAACGTTGCGGCGGCCATCGTGGGTGCCAGCCGTCCGGAGCAGATCACCGACAACGTCGGAGCGCTCGAGGTGGAGCTGTCCGACGAGGTCGCGGCGCGCATCGAGGAGCTCATGGAGGGCAGCACCATCACCGATCCCTCCCTCACCGCGAAGTTCGCTCCCTCGGAACGTCCCTGAGTCGGGCCACCTGGAGCGGAATCGTGCGCGCAGCCCCGCGACGCAACCCCTAGTGGCCCACCGCGGCGAGCAGCTCGTCGAGCACCGTGGTGGATCCGAACACTTCGACGCCGGCCGAGTCCGCGGCGACCCGCCGGTTCATGACCAGCATCAGCTCCACGACCGGGCCGCGCACGGCGGTGTCACCCTTGCCATGGGCATGGCTCCAGCCGACCCCACCGCCGGTCATCTCGACCATCCACTCGCCCCTGTCCCCAAGGGGAGCTTGCCGGGGTCCAACCGGTGTGGCATCGGTGGCGTGGAGGTGGACCGATGCCTCCGAGGTGGGTCGCACCGCGTCGGGCCACCGGAGACGTGCGGGCGTGTTGTCCAGCAACTCGCAGATGCAGTCCGCGGCCACCAGGGGTTCCACCGAGACGGAGCCGCCGGAAGCGAGCACCAGGTCGGCACCGTGCACGACGGTTTCGTGAAGCGTGCGCCGTGCCCACCATCGAGCATGGTGATCGGGCCCCCACGCCCACAGCGGCGTGTCCGCAGGGGTCTCGGCGAGCGCTTCGAGCAGCCGGTCGGCGCCCTCGCGGATCCAGTGGTCCCACCGCCCGTCGGTGGGTGCCCGGATGTCCAGGCCACGGCGGCTGATCCGTTCGCTCGGACGTGTGCGAAGGATCTCGGCGGCCCAGCGGTGCACTCCACCCAGGTGCTCCATCAACTCAGCTGCATCCCAACCGGGGCAGGTGGGGATCTCCATGTGTGGGTCGGTGGACCCGGCCAATCGGACCATCCTCGCAAGCTCGCGCTCGAGCGCCTCGAGGATCGCATCGTGGGTGAGGTCCGCGGAACCCCCCTCCGCGCCGTGGTCGGTGTCGGTGTGGGACATGTGTGGATCCTGCCACGCGGCGGCGATGCCGGCCGGGCGCAGCACGGCCGTCTCCGGCCGTTGCCGGCGGCCGCCTACGACTCAGCGCACGATCGCGGCCATGAGCGCGAAGTGGCACGCGCCGGCGGCGATGGTCATGGAGTGCCAGACCTCGTGGTAGCCGAAGGTCCTGGGTGCCGGGTCGGGCCAACGCCTCCAGAGCCCGATCGCCCCCAGCGTGTAGATGACCCCTCCGACCGCCATGAGTGCCACCTGTCCGGCGCTGAGCGAACTGACCAACACCGGGAGGGCCACGATCGCCGCCCAGCCCGTGACGATGTAGAGCCAGGAGCCTCCCGATGACCCCGATGCGGTCACCTTGAGCATCTTCATCGTGATCCCACCCAGGGCGCTCACCCACACGACCACGAGCAGCGGGATGCCCCAGGCCCTCGGCAGGGCCAACAGGCACAACGGCGTGTAGGACCCGGCGATGAGCACGAAGATCATCGAGTGGTCCGCCCGGCGGAACCAGGTCACGGCTCGCTCGGTGCGTGCGAGTCGGTGGTAGGACGCACTGACGGTGAACAGGGCCACGAGGCTCGCCGCGTAGATGCCCGCAGCGATGCGTCCCTCGGTGCCCCTCGCGGCAAGCACGAGGGCCAGACCGGCCGGGACCGCCACGAGGGCCGCCGCCAGGTGCAGCCGACCCCGCCAGAACGGCCTGTGGCCGTAGGCGTCGATGCAGTTGTCGGTGCGGGGTCCGGCAACCACCGCTGGCCGCCGCTCACCCGGCGCCGACCGTGCTTGTCCTGTCTCCATGGCCGCCCCCGCTGCCGATATGCCCGTGGGTGACCGTACAGGTCGGCCCCGGGGGGCACCAGTGGCAGTTCTTCCCGGTCTGACCGGGTCCGTGGGCCGACCCCGGTCAGTCCGGGGTGGGCAGGTCGGCCTCGTGCTGGGCCGCCCGTTCGGTCAGCCACTCCGGTCGTGGACGCTTGAGGTCCCACACGACACCGAGCTTCTCCAGGCCGCAGAGGATCCAGTAGCTGGCGTCCACCTCCCACCAGTACAGCCCCTGGCGGGCGAGGTGCGCGTAGCGGTGGTGGTTGTTGTGCCACCCCTCGCCCATCGTCAGCACCGCGAGGGCGAAGTTGTTCCGGGAGGTGTCGGTGGTCTCGAAGCGCCGGCTCCCCCACACGTGTGCGAGCGAGTTGATGAGGAACGTCGAGTGCCACAGGAGCACCGTGGATCCGACGAAGCCGAACACGAGCCCCGACCAGCCGCCGACCAGGAACGAGACCACCGCGAAGCTCCACGGTGCGACCCAGTCGTGGCGGTCGATCCAGCGGATCTCCGGGACGTCCGCGTACTCCTTCATCGTGCCCTCGGGCCTGGCACTGGTCTCGTCGCAGAGGATCCAGCCCACGTGACTCCACCAGAACCCCTTGCGGGGGGTGTGGGGATCCTCCGGCATGTCGGAGTAGCGATGGTGGATCCGGTGGTGGCCCGCCCACCAGAGCGGTCCCTTCTGCGCTGCGGCGCATCCACCGAACGCGAGGATCGCCTGGAAGACCCGACCGGTCCTGTAGGCGCGGTGGGAGAAGTAGCGGTGGTAGCCGGCGGTGATGAAGAACATCCGGCCCCAGTACATGGCGAGGAAGATCCACACGGCTGTCCACGTGACCCCCGTGAAGATCGCGAGCAGGGGTACCAGGTGCAGCAGGAAGAACGGGATGGATGTCCGCGGGTTGACCCGGGGATGGGGCAGGCGGGCCGACCGTCCGGTTCCGGTACCGGCGGTCGGGTCGAGGATCTCGACCCCCCCGCCCCGACGGGTGTCGTCGGTGCCTTCGGGCCCGGGGGTTGCCGGGTCATGGGTGGTTGGCCCGACGTTGTCGGCCGTGGGGGCTGGGATCGCGATGGCACACCTACCGGGTCGAAGCCGCCGGCCCGGGCCACCGACGGATGGGGTCCTGCAACCGTATTCCATCAGGGCGTTGCTGACACAACGCACTGGCAGCAATTCCGGGAGTCGTCTCAGGTCGTGTGGTAGACCGGACAGTGACAAGTGTCTCGTTGCGCAACCAACGACCTGGGCGAATAATTCAAGTAAAGACTAGAGAAAAGCTCCCATTGGGCGTCGACCAGGTATCGGCCCGGCCTCGTCACGATGGGTCACGGATGCGTCCGGGAAGGCAGCCCGGGAAAGGGAGTCGAGATGTCCGATCAGAGTCCGAACAGCGAACCGGTGTCGCACCAGGCTTCGGTGATGGGAGTGGCCTACACCTGGTTCCTCTCCATTGCCGTTCTTGCCGTGATGGCCCTTGTGGTCGGGGTCGTGGCGCTGTTCAATCCCAACGGCGGGGGCGGGGACGACGCGGCTGTCGGGGGTGAGGTGACCGTCGAGGTGACCCTCGCCGAGATGGACATCGCAACCTCCCTGGACGAGGTGCCCATGGGTTCCACCGTCACCTTCGTGGTGACCAACGAGGGATCCATGACCCACGACTTCAAGATCGACGGGGAGGTCGGTACCGACATGCTCCTTCCCGGCGCCTCCGAGACCTTCGAGTACGGCCCGGTCGAGGCCCCCATCGAGGCCTGGTGCACCGTGCCGGGGCACAAGGAAGCGGGAATGGCCACGACCATCGGCATCGAGGGCGGCGCCGCGGTTGCCGCCGTGGCCTCCGGTGACGGCTCCGGGGAAGCGGCCGAGGGTGACTACGCGGAGATCGATCCGACCGGGGAACCCTCCGAGGGCTGGGTGGCCCGGGACCCTGCTCTGCCCCCCGTGCCCGAGGGAGATGTCCACGAGGTGACCTTCAACATGGTCGACAAGGTCATCGAGGTGGCCCCGGGGGTGACCCAGGAACTGTGGACCTTCGAGGAGGTCGTGCCCGGCCCGACGCTCCACGGCAAGCTCGGCGACACCTTCATCGTCACGATCGTCAACCAGACCGACATGGACCACTCCATCGACTTCCACGCATCGAAGACCGCTCCCAACGTCGACATGCGCGACATCGGCCCCGGTGAGGAACTCGTCTACGAGTTCACCGCCGACTACGCGGGGGTCTTCATGTACCACTGCGGGACCGCTCCGACCCTGCACCACATCGGCAACGGGATGTTCGGTGCCGTCGTGATCGATCCGCCCGACCTGGCGCCGGTGGACCACGAGTTCATATTCGTGCAGTCCGAGTACTACTTCGGCCCCGAGGGAGGCTTCGGGGACCTCACCAAGATGCAGAACGACGACTGGGACGCGGTCGTGTTCAACGGGTACTTCAACCAGTACGTGTACTCCCCGATCAACGTCGGGGTCGGAGAGCGGGTCAGGGTGTGGGTCATGGACGACGGACCGAGTGAGAACTCCTCGTTCCACATAGTCGGCACGATCTTCGACACGACGTTCAAGGAGGGCACCTACATGCTCCGCCCCGACGAGAGGCGTGGTGGCTCCCAGGCGCTCGACCTGCAGCCGGCACAGGGCGGCTTCGTGGAGTTCGACCTCTCCGACGAGGGCTACTACACGGCCGTGACCCACAAGTTCTCCAACGTCGGCAAGGGCGCCGCGGGCGTGTTCGTGGCGGGCAACCCTCCGCCCAGGTAGCCCGACGCACCCGTGCTCCGCAGGGCTCCTGCGTTGACACGACCGAGAGAGGCCTCCCTCTGGTCCCGTGAAAGGGGCCGGTGGGAGGCCTTCTCGTTGGGCTCTCTCGGCTCGTTGGGCTCTGTCGGCTCGTTGGGTCCTGTCGGCCCGGGCGGGAGCGGAGCCGCCCGGTCAGGCCCTGACGTCGATGACGAACGTCTCGACGTCGGGGGGCGGGACCCCGCAGCCCCCGCTGTCGTCGCTGAAGATGATCCCCTCGAGCTGCCCGGGGGTGTTGAACGCCATCGAGATCGTCTCGCCGGGCCACACGTCGAAGATCCCGAGCCTGGCCAGCTCGCTGTCGTCGTTGCGCACCGAGATCCTGTCCCCGACGCGCACCTCGAGTGAGCGCGGGATCGCGTCGACGTACTCCCCGCGTTCGAGTCGCGCTGCGGTCCCCTCGGGAATCACGAACTCGTGTGTGACCCCCTCCCTGGGGGTCGGCTCGCTCGAAGTGGTGGCCTGGGTGGTCGCGGGCTCGGTGGTGGGGGTTGCCTCCTCGGCGCCACACGCCGCGAAGGGGCCGAGGGTCGCTCCCACGGCCAGGGCCACACCGGCACTGCGTACCGGCCTCACCGGTCCTCCTCGCCGCCACCCGCAGGTGGGTCGGCGGCGGGTTCGGTGTCCGGGCGCTCGCCCGCGAGCAGGCGCACCAGGTCGCGCTCGATGTCGGCCTGTGCGGTTCCGAAGGGCCAGGTGAGAATGACCGTCCCGGTGTCGTCGACCACGTACAGGTCGGCGGTGTGGGAGATCTCGCGTACGCCCTCGGCATTGATCGAGGCCTTGAAGTCGGCGCCGAAGGCGTCCGCCGAGCCGTAGAGGAGCGTGCGGTCCTCGGTGCGAATTGCGGTTCCGGAGGGAACGAAGTTCGTGACGTACTCCTGGAGCTTCTCGGGTGTGTCCCTGCGGGGATCCACCGTGATCATGTCCACCTCCACGCGTTCCCGGTCTTCCTCCGGGAGGTTCTCCATGGTCGCCTTCACGAAGCTCATCGTCGCCGGGCAGACATCCGGACAGAACGTGTAGCCGAAGTACACGAGGCGCAGGTCCCCGGGGTCGGCCGCCATCGCCACCGGCGTGCCGTCCACGGCGGGAAGTGTCACCGAGGAGACGTCCAGGGCGGGGGAGCGGACATAGCCCGAGAACTCCGCCGGCATCGGGGCCGAGGTCGTGGTCGTCGTGGACTCCGCGGTGGTCCCGGAGTCGCCGCACGAGGTGAGCAGCAGGCCGGCTCCGGCGACGGCGGCCAGCAGGACCGTGCGGACCCGGGCGGCGCGTTCGTTCACCGGTACCTCACCAACAGGGGCCGCGGATCGGAAGTCATGGAACTCGCAACCATTGTATCCCGCAACTGGTTGGGGGAAACCCGTTCGGCCCGCCTTGGATGCACCCGCGTCAACGAGGGGAACACGGCCGGACCGGAACATGGCGCTCGTGTGGTAGTTGTCACATTCGGGTGTCAATTGTTACGAACACGCGGCCGTTCTGTAATACTGTCGCTTCGAGTCGTGGCCCGGCTGTGCCACGCAGTTCCCCCCAATAGTCCGTCGACCTCTGCGGTCGCGCGGCTCAACCAACAGGAGAAGCATCGATGCGCTCCACGAAGCGAGACAACCAGAACCCCCCGAGTCCGAAGGCGCCTGCGCGCAGGCGCCGCCTTGCCGGATTCCTTGCGGGAACCGCCCTGTTCGCGGTCGCCGCGACCGCCTGCAACGTGCCGGTCGAGAAGTGGGTGCCGGATTTCAACGACGACGGTGAGATCACGCAGAACGAGGTGGAGTGGCAGACCGCTGTCATCGCCAACCGGATCCGCGAGTCGGTCGAGCAGCAGCGCAGGTCGGTCCAGAGCCACCCGGTGCTGAGCTGCATCCGCGCCCACGAGTCCGACCGGGCCGGCGGGTACAGCGCTGACAACCCCTACAGCAGCGCCTCGGGGGCCTACCAGTTCCTCGACAGCACCTGGCGCACGGCGTCGGCCCAGGCCGGACACCCCGGCTACTCGCGGGCCAAGTACGCGCCCTGGTGGGTTCAGGACGCCGTGGCACTCCACACGATCAACCACGGTGGGCGTTCCCACTGGAGCGGCACCGGCTGCTGAGCCGCTTCCCGGCGCACCGGGACGAACGAACGAGGCGACCCCCGGAGCACTCCGGGGGTCGCTCCGCGTCGGGGCACATGGCGGCATCGGCGCCGACCGTCGGGTGTGCGGCGCTCCACCGCGCCACGCGGTACCCCGGGTGGCGCCCGCTGCTGTGCGAACATCACCGGGTGGAACCGCGGACCGCTTTCGTGCTCGGGGGCGGGGGACGTCTCGGTGCGGTGGAGGTCGGGATGCTCCAAGCGCTCACCGCCTCGGCGATACACCCCGACATCGTGCTCGGAACCTCCATCGGAGCGGTCAACGGTGCGGCGTTCTGCGCGGACCCGACACCAGGGGGCCTTGCCACGCTCGAGGAGGTCTGGCTGGAGGTCGAGAGCGAAGGTGTCTTCGGCGGGGGAGTGCTCGAGCGGATGCGGCACATGGCCCGGTCCCGCACGAGCATCCAGTCCGCCGACGCCCTGGAGGGCCTCCTCCACCGGTCGCTGCCGCAGTCGTTCTCGGAGCTGGCCGTCGAGTTCGCGTGCGTGGCGGCCTGCATCGAGTCGGCCCACGAGACCTGGTTCGACGATGGCCCGCTGGTGGACGCGGTGCTCGCATCGTGCGCGGTGCCGGGGCTTCTGCCCGCGGTTCGCATCGGCGACCGCCACTACATCGACGGTGGGGTGGTCGACTCCATCCCGGTCCGCAGGGCCCTCGAAGCGGGCGCGACGCGTGTCTACGTGCTGCAGGTGGGCCGGATCGAGGAACCCCTGAGGCCACCGCGCTGGCCCCACGAGGTTGCAGTGGTGGCCTTCGAGGTCGCCCGCAGGCACAGCTTCAACTCCACGCTCGCCAGCCTCCCCGGTGATGTCGAGGTGCACGTGCTGCCGACCGGGTCCAGGCCGCCGCGCCCGACCGACTGGCGACAGCTGCGCTACTCCGATTTCTCCGACGTGGCCGGCGGGATCCGCCGCGCCCGCGAGGCGACCACCGCATACCTGGAGATGCACGCCGGCGGGGAGGCCCCGTGAACCCCTGCAGCACCGAGGTGGCGACCCCATGAGCCGCGCGGTCACGGCCCGATGAGGTTGCCCCCGACACCGCTCAGGCGGGTGGTGCTGGCACCGCTGATGTGCGTGCTCACGGTCGGCATGCTCGTGTTCTCGCCGCTGTTGCTGATCGGAGCGGCGTTCGCCGTTCGCTGGCTGCCCGGTCGCTGGAGGGGCCTGCGCCTCCTGTGGGTGCTGGTGGTCTACATGGTCCGTGAGACGGTCGGGCTCATCGCCCTGTTCCTGTTGTGGGTCGCCTCCGGCTTCGGGCTGGCGATCCACTCGGACCGTTTCGTGCGTGCCCACACGGCGCTCGCCGGATGGTTCGTCGGTGGACTCGTCAACTCGGCGCGCCGTGTGCTGGGACTGAGGATCGTGACCGAGTGCGTACCCGCCGGGCTCCGGGTGCGCCACGCCCTGCGCGGATCGGCATCGGCGACCGCACCCGGGGACGGTGATCGTCCCGTCCTGGTCTTCAGCCGCCACGCAGGTGCGGGGGATTCGTTCCTGTTGGTCGATGCCCTCATCAACGTCCACGGCCGTCGGCCCCGGATCGTGCTCAAGGAGGAGTTGCGGTGGGATCCGTGCGTGGACGTGGCCCTCGGACGGATCCCCTCCAGGTTCGTGCCGGCGGGCCACCGGAGCCACACCCAGGTCATCGAGTCGATAGCGGAGCTGGCCGACGAGCTGACCCCACAGGGGGCTCTGGTGTTGTTCCCCGAGGGTGGGAACTTCACCGAGCGACGCAGGACGCGGGCCATCGAGCGTCTGCGCGCCGACGGGCTGGACCACCTCGTCGAGCGGGCCGAGGAGCTCACCCACGTCCTGCCGCCGCGGCCCGGAGGAGCCTTCGCGGCCATGGACGCGGCCCCCGGGGCCGATGTGGTGTTCGTGGCCCACAGCGGACTCGAACAGCTCAGCTCTCCGCGCCAGGTCTGGAACGGACTGCCGATCCGCAAGGAGGTCCAGATGGCCTGGTGGATGGTCGACGCGTCGGATGTGCCGAGCGGACACGACGAGCGGATCGAGTGGCTCTACGCCTGGTGGGAACACATCGACACGTGGATCCAGGGGCACCATCCCGTCGAGGCGCCCGTGGGGCCCATCGAGGCCTCCTCGGCAACGCCCTGAACCGGCGCCCCCAGCACCGGACGGACGCGCCGAGCATGTACCGTGAGCGCGTGCGCGAACCGGGCGATGCAACCGAGCCGGGTCCGGCTGCTCCACGCTCCACGTTCGCGGGTCTGACCGCCGACGAGGTCGCGCAGCGCGTCGCCCAGGGGCGCGTCAACCATGTGCCGTCCGCTCCCAGCCGGACGCTCTGGCAGATCATCAGGGCGAACGTCTTCACCCCGGTCAACGCGGTCATCGGTGTGCTGCTGGTGGCGATACTCGTGGCCCGGGGCGGTCCGAGTGCCGACATGCTCTTCGCCGGGGTGATCATCGCCAACTCAGTGATCGGCACCGTCCAGGAGTTGCGCGCCCGGGCGGCCCTCGACCGACTCGCCGTGCTGCAGCAGCCGGTGGCGGTGGTGCTGCGCGACGGTGCCGAACAGGAGGTCGACCTCGACTCGGTCGTGGAGGACGACCTGCTGGTGCTGCACACCGGTTCGCAGGTGGTCGTCGACGGTGAGGTGGTGAACGGTGGGGGGTTGACCCTGGACGAGTCCCTGCTCACCGGCGAGTCGGAACCGGTGGCGAAGTCACCGGGCGACGAGGTCCTCTCGGGCAGCTTCGTGGTGGCCGGCAGTGGCTGCTTCCGGGCGACCCGCGTCGGTGCGGAGTCCTATGCGGCCTCCCTCGCCGAGGAGGCGAAGCGCTTCAGCCTGGTCGACTCGGAGCTGCGATCGGGGGTCAACACGGTCCTGCGCGTGCTCATGATCCTGATCCCGCCGACGGCCGCGTTGTTGCTGTGGCGCCTGATGGAGGCCTCCGAGACGTGGCAGGAAGCACTCGCCGGGGTGGTCGCCGCCGCGGTGGCGATGGTTCCCGACGGTCTGGTGCTGCTCACGAGCCTCGCCTTCATGGCGGGGGTCATAAAGCTCGCGCGGCGCCAGGCCCTGCTGAGGGAGCTCGCCTCGGTCGAGCTCCTCGCACGCGTGGACACCCTCTGCCTCGACAAGACCGGGACCATCACGACCGGCGAGATCCACATGGTGGACCTCGAGCCGCTCGGGGGTCGTTCCCACAGCGAGGTCTCCGACGCCCTCGGGGCCATGGCGTCCGCGACGGTCGACCCGAACCCGACCCTGATGGCGATCGGTGAGCAGTGCGCCGCCCCCCGGGGGTGGACCCCTGGCGACGCGGTGCCGTTCTCGTCGGCGCGCAAGTGGTCCGCGCAGGGCTTCCGGGTCGACGGCTCGACAGTCGCGGTGTACCTGGGCGCTCCGGAGTACCTCGCACCCGGCGAGGAGGCCCTGGCGGCAGCGGTCGAGGAGCGTGCCCGCGCCGGCAGACGGGTCGTCCTGGTCGCGATCGCGGAGCAGCTCTGCGGCGAGGAGCTCCCAGCAGGGCTGGAACCGGCCGGACTCGTCTCGCTGGAGGACGAGGTGCGCGAGGACGCGGAGGAGATCCTCGGCTACTTCGTCGAACAGGGCGTGCGCCTCAAGGTGATCTCCGGGGACCATCCCGACACCGTCGCTGCGGTGGCCCGCCGAGCCGGCGTGCCGGGAGCGGACACCGGGATCGACGCCCGCACCCTGCCCGAGACGGGTGAGGAACTGGGTGAGGCACTCGAGGGCGCGGTCGTGATGGGCCGCGTGACCCCGCAGCAGAAGCAGGCCATGGTTACCGCCCAGCAGGCCCGTGGGCACGTGGTGGCGATGACCGGCGACGGGGTCAACGACGTGCTCGCACTCAAGGACGCCGACATGGGCATCGCCATGGGTGCTGGATCAGCCGCCACGCGGGCGGTGGCCCAGCTCGTGTTGCTCGAGAACCGCTTCTCGGTGCTCCCGGTCGCGCTGGCCGAGGGCAGACGGGTCATCAACAGCGTGGAGCGGGCCGCCAACCTGTTCGTGTACGGCACCGTCTACTCGATGCTCATCTCGTTCGTGATCGCGGTGATCGGCACCGACTTCCCGTTCCTGCCAAGGCACCTGACCCTGGTCCGCACGCTCAGTGTGGGGGTTCCGGGCTTCTTCCTCGCCCTCGCCCCGGACCCGAGACGTGCCCGTCCCGGATTCCTCCCGAGGGTTGTGCGCTTCTCGATACCCGCCGGTGCGGTCGCCGCGGTCGGGGCGCTGATCGTGTACCTGGCGGGACGCGAGGCGGAGGGTACGACCCTCGTGGAGGCCCGCAGCGCGGCCACGATCACACTGCTCGGGATCGGTCTCGTGATCCTGCTGCGCCTGACGGGTTCGCTGCCCGCATGGCGCTGGATCCTGGTGGCGGCGATGGCGGCATCCATCGGTGCGGTGCTGGCGGTCCCGGCGTTGTCGGAGGTGTTCGAACTCGACGCCCCGGCGGCCGGCGTATGGGTCCTGATGGCGGCAGTGGTGGCCCTGGCAGCGGTCGCCCTGCGCTTCGTGCCGGTCACCGCCGACGGCGGGGAGATCCCACCGGGGCCACCTGCGGCGCCCGGGGGCTGAAGGTTGGACTACGGTCGCTGGGGGCCACACCCGCAAACAACACCGGACAGGCCGGTGCCCCCCGGGGGACAGACCGAAAGGACCGCAGATGGCTGCATTCGAACTCCCCGCCCTGCCCTACGCGCAGGACGCGCTCGCTCCTCACATCTCAGCCGAGACGCTCGAGTACCACCACGGCAAGCACCACCAGAAGTACGTCGACACGCTCAACCAGCTCACCGACGACAACGCGGATGGCAAGACCCTCGAGGAGGTCATCACCAGCTCCGAGGGTGGGCTGTTCAACAACGCCGCCCAGGTCTGGAACCACACCTTCTACTGGAACTGCATGAGCCCGAACGGTGGCGGGGCCCCCTCGGGTGAGGTGGCCGACGCGATCAACTCGGCGTTCGGCTCCTATGACGACTTCAAGGACAAGTTCAGCCAGGCCGCGGCCACCCAGTTCGGTTCGGGTTGGGCCTGGCTGGTTGACTCCGGGTCCGGTCTCGAGGTCATGCAGACCGCGAACGCCGACCTCCCGCTGGCCCACGGTGCCAAGGCGCTGCTCACCATCGATGTGTGGGAGCACGCCTACTACATCGACTTCCGCAACGCCCGTCCCAACTACATCTCGACCTTCCTCGAGCACCTCGTGAACTGGGACTTCGTGGCGCAGAACCTGGCCTAGGGTCCACCTCGGACGGCACAGGAGGGTCGGGGTCCGTGCCCCGACCCTCCTGTCGCGTCCGGGCACGGCTGCCCGGACCCGCTGCCACCCGGCCCGCCCCCGCTCGGGTGCCCCGGCTCAGCTGGCCGAGAGCATCTCGTGGATGTGGTCCATGACCTCGCCGTGGCTGTCCTGCGGACTGAACAGGATCAGCTCGGCGTCCTCGTCCACACGCACGGTGTGGCCGGCGGGCCAGTGGAACACGTCACCCGTGGTGCAGCGGTCAGCGGTTCCATCGGTGTAGGTGACGGTCACGTCTCCGGCGATCACGTAGCCCCAGTGGGGTGCCTGGCACAGGTCGTCCTGGAGGCCGACGAGCAGCGGGGCGAGGTCCGTGCCGGTGGCGAGGCTGAAGTACTCCGCTCCGATCGTGTCACCCGCCACTCCGAAGTCGGGGATCTGGCGTGCCGTGGCACCGGGTGCCTCGACCCGGACCGGGATGTCCTGTCTGTGGATGCGCATCTGCTTCTCCTTGCTGTTGCTGTTGCTGTTGTGGTTGCTGTTGTTCGCGCGACCGGGTCTGCTGTGTTCAGACCATGCGGCCGCTGAACGCCGCGACCCGGTCGACGGGGGTGGCCCATGGGGGCGGTGGGGTCGGATCGGCGAAGGTGTCGCCGTCGCGCATGGCCGGAGTGACCGCGCCGCGGGCGAACTCGTCGACAGCGGCCACCACGTCGTCCGGCAGCCGGTACTCGAGACCGGCCGAGCGGGCGATGTCCCAGCCGTGGACCAGCCCGTCGAAGGCCACGAGGCGGGCGAATGTCTCCCCGGGCATGCTCCCCACCGGCGCGTCGATCGTGCGCTCGAGGGCGCCGGGGGACTGCACCGCCTCGAACAGTTCGTCCATCACCCGGCGGAACTCGGCCGATGGCACCCGGTCGCCGGGGGCCCCGGCGCTGTTCACGGGAGGTCGTTCACCCCGGAACAGGTAGGCGAAGGAGCCGCCGAGGGTCATCATGTGGTCGATCACATCGGCGAGGTCGAACTCCCTGCACGGCGTCTCGCGCTCGAGGTCGGTCGGCTCGAGTTGGTCGACCAGATCGCACACGGCTGGAAGGATCGTGCGCAGTTGCGTCGTCGGTTCCATCGGAACTCCTGTTCATCGTCGTGGGTCGCTCCTTGCGTCCCTCACGAGTCATGGCGTGAGAAGGGCTGTCACAATGGGACAGTGGCCGAGCTGGAACACCGGGTACGCGGGGCGGTGGATGCCGGCCACTGGGACGAAGCACTGTCGATGCTGGACTCGTCCCGCACCGTCGCGTCGACACCGGAGTTGCTGGAGCTGCGCGCCGCTGCCAGCTATGGAGCCGGGGACTTCGAAGGCTCAGTGGCAGCGTGGGAGGAGCTGCACGCGCTGCTGAGCGGGCGAGGTGATCGCACCGGTGCCGCCCGAGCCGCGGCGATGGTCGCGATGTTCCTCATGATCGACACGGGGCTCATGTCGCCGGTTCGTGGATGGCTCCGGCGGGCGGAGACCCTTCTCGGTGAGGATCCCGAGGGTGGGGTGAACGCCGTGGTGGCGGCCGTACGCACCTACGAGCGATTCATGTGCGGGGACTTCGATGCCGCCCGCGAGCACTCGGCCCGAGCGGTCGAACTCGGTACCCGCCACGGTGACCCGGCCGCAGTGGTGATCGGACGCACCGCGGCCGCCCGCGTCATGATCCTCGACGGTGCCGTGGACGACGGGGTGTCGCGTCTGGAGGACATCGGCGCATTGCTCATGTCGGGTGAGGTCGACCCGCTGACTTCCGGAATGATGCTGTGCGAGGTGGTGTGCGCTGCGCAGGGGCTGGCGCGCCATGACATGGCTGCGGAGTGGACGGACGCGATGCAGCGCTGGGGGCGCGGCGCGGCGTTCGGCGGACTGCGTGGCCGGTGCCGCGTGCATGCCGCGGAGATACTCCGCGTTTCGGGCCCGTGCTCGGACGCGGAGGACGAGGCCCTGGGAGCGTGTGACGACCTGCGGCCGTGGATGAGGCGCGAGTTCGGCTGGCCTCTGGCCGAACTCGGCAACATCCGCCTGCGAAAGGGCGACCTGTTGGGTGCCGAGGAGGCGTTCACAGCAGCCCACGAGCACGTCTGGTGCCCACACCCCGGGCTCGCCCTGGTGCGGCTGGCGGAAGGCAGGACGACCGAGGCGGCCGGGTTGATCGACCGCGCCATCCAACATCCGCTGTTCGTTCCATCGAAGGAGCGCCCACCGTTCAACGACCTGACACTCGCGCCGCTGCTCGAGGCCCGCGTGGAGATCGCGGCCGCAATGCCCGATCCCGTCGTGGCCCGCGAGGCGGCCCGTGCGTTGGCCGGGATAGCGCAACGCTTCGCGACCCCATGGCTCGAGGCATCGGCAGCCCTCGCTGCGGCACGTGCGGCCCTGGTGTCGGGTGAGGCGGACGAAGCACTGGTCGCGGCACGGGAGGCGGTCGGCACTTGGGCGCACATCGGGGCGCCCTACGAGGTCGCCCGCGCCCGCTTGGTGGTTGCCGATGCCCTCGAGCAGCTGGGCGACGCATCGGGTGCCAGGTCCGAACGCGAGGCCGCCCTGGCCGGTTTCGAGTCCTACGGGGCGCAGGGGTGGGCGGACTCGCTGCGTGCCGAGCTCGGGGTTGCCCACCATGGCGACCTCGGAGGAGGGGGACAGGACGGGGCCGAAGCGCACGAACCCGGCCCTTCCGGTGGCGCCGGCGAGGGGTGCTTCCGTCTCGAGGGTGGATCCCGCACCGTCAGCTTTGCCGGCCGCAGTTGTGTGCTTCGCGACCTGAAGGGCTACCGCTACCTGGCACGGATGCTCACCGAACCCGGCAGGGAGTTCCACGTCCTCGACCTCGTGGCGGTCGAACAGGGCACCCTGCCGACTGGGTCCAGCGAGTTCGTGGGTCCGGTCGAACCCGGGATCGCCGAGGGGCTGCGACCCGGGGCGCCGGGTCTCGAGGTCATCGACGACAGGGCGCGGAAGGCCTACCGGAACCGCCTCCGTGAGGTGGAACAGGAGCTGGCCGACGCGCTCGAGTGCAACGACCCCGCGCGAGCCGAACTCGCCGAGCGCGACAGGGACTACCTCGTTGCCGAACTGGCCCGCGCCGTCGGGCTCGGCGGTCGCAAACGGTCGCTCGGAAGCGATGCCGAGCGCGCCCGCAGCGCGGTGACGCGCACGCTGCGCTACGCGGTGTCGCAGCTGGGTCGCAGCAATCCGGACCTCGCTTCACACCTGGACAACGCCCTGCGCACGGGGACCTACTGCTCCTACCGTCCCGATCGCACGAGCGCGGTCAGCTGGTCGGTCTGACCCGACCACCGCGGCGCCGCGCCGGTTCAGCGGCTCACGGCGGCCGAGCGCTTCGCCACCCGGTCGAGGTGGCGGTACAGCTGATCGAAGATCTCCACGGTGTCACGCGCCCGGTAGCCGAGGTCACCCACCGGTGCGCGCAGGCCGACCGCCTCGTTGAGGACGGTGCGCTGGGGCACGAACGGCTTCCACACGGCTCGTGCTCCCATGTGCCGGGTCAGCTCATCGGCCTGGTGCTCCGCCTCGGTGGAGTTGGCCGGTGCACGGTTCACGATCACACCGAACAGGTCCAGGTGGGGGTTGACCTCCGAGCCGATGTCGTCGATCACGTCCATGACGGCGTCGGCTCCCCTCACCGACAGGGCCGACAGCTCCACCACGAGCAGCAGGCCGTCGGCCGCAGCCAGGGCGGACTTCGTCGTCGGCCCGAGCGAGGGCGCACAGTCGATCACGACGTGGCGGTAGTCGGTCGCCAGCGGTTCGAGGGCCCTGCGCAGCCGCAGCATCGAGTCCCGGGAGCGGTCGTCGGCCTCCCGGTCGATCAGCGAACCGCTCGAGGGGAGGACGTCCACGCCCTCGCCCCAACCCGAGGTCACCGTCGCCGAGCGGGCCACGTCGGCGCTGCCGGTGCGGAGGGCGTCGCCGACCGCCAGGTGCTCGTCGTCGGCCTCCACCCCCATGGCCCATCCGGCACTGCCCTGGGGATCCAGGTCGACCAGCAGCACGGGGTGGCCGGCGCGCTGCGCCGCAGCTGCCAGACCCAGCGCGATGGTCGTCTTGCCGACGCCACCCTTCTGGTTGAGAACCGCGGTCACCGTGCCCATCGGCCCATCCTCGCACACCCCGCGCGACGCGATGCCCGCCGGGTTCGGGTCGTGGGTGGGTGGCGGTGGCACAGTTGTCCGATGAGCGAGCAACGCGACACGCCGCCGGCTCCGGGCACACGGGCGGGCTCCGCATACCTGGTCGTGCCCGAGGGAGGCCCCGGACCAGGGGTGCTCGTCCTGCACTCGTGGTGGGGTCTCGAGGGGGGTTCGAAGGCAATCGTGGAGGCACTCGCCGACGCCGGGTTCACCGCCGTGGCCCCCGACCTGTTCGGGGGAGTGCCGCTCGAGGATCCTCCCGATGCGACCCACGCGGCACAGCGCCTCGCCGAGGCCGACCCGGACGCAACCGCCGCACTGGTGCTGGCGAGCATCGTGGCACTGCGCGCCCACACCCGTGACCCCGAGGCACCGGTGGGCGTGCTCGGCTTCTCCATGGGTGGGTCGTGGGCCCTGTGGGCCGCCACCCGCCAACCCGATTCCGTGGGCGCGGTGGTCGACTACTACGGCCACCAGGACATGGACTTCGAAGGCATGAGGGCACCGGTGCTGTGCCACCTCGCATCCTCGGACCCGTTCGTTTCCGAGGATCTGGCGGTGGAGATGCAGGCACACCTACGCCTGGTCGGTGTCGAGGCTGAATCGGTCCTCCACGAGGACACGAGGCACTTCTTCGCCGAACCCGGTGTGCCGGTGCTGGACGCGGACGGTGTCCTCGGTGAGCGAACACCCGCGGAGGCCGCGGCCGCGGCTGCCGCCTGGAGTGCCACCATCGACTTCCTGGCCCGGAACCTGGGCGGTGTCGAAGCTCCGGGGGAGTCCTAGCAGTGCGGCTGCCGGCCGGGTCCGCGGCGTCGGACCGGGTCCTGCGGAGCCCTCACCAGAGCTGGTCGGTGTAGAGGTCGGTGCCCGGAACGGTCGGCTTGAACGGTGCCGCCAGACGCACTGTGGCGAGCCCGGACTCCTCGATCCGCGAGCACACCTCCGTGATCGTGCTCCAGTCCCGGTTCGCGTCCCAGTCGTTCCCGGGTGCCCGCCCGCAGAAGAGCATCTGAAGGCTGCGCCGGCGGGTTCCGGGACCCGTTCCGAGTTCCATCGGAGCGTCGCCCTCGGAACCCTTCGGGATGATCGGCCGCCAGTCCAGCACCTGGTCAACCGGTGAGGTGTCCCCCAGCAGTCCGGGGGCGACCGTCTCGTCGAACCACTCCGCGTAGGCCTCGTGGCGGACGTCCTCGCGGCGGTCCAGGTGGATCGTCACCAGTCCCGCGTAGGGGTGGTCGAGCGCCATGTGGGCCGGAACCGGGCTGTCAGCGCGGTGCCCCCCGACGGCGAAGTACAGGGCGGTGTGGGCGTGGGTGCGCTCCTCGAACCCGCGGCCGTTGTCGTACAGCTCGAAGACCTGCTTGTTGGCCCAGGCGAAGTGCTCCGCCTCGTGGCCGGCATGGATGAAGTAGGTGGCCAGGTAGCTCCCGGCGTCCGTGGGCCGTGCCACGGCGACGTCCTCGGGCACCGACGAGGGCACGCGCAGGTCCTTCAGGTCCCGCGTGGCCACCCAGCGGCGGGACGCGAACAGCCACGGCCCCACCATGCACCCCGAGTAGAGGTGGTCCGACTCGTACCAGCGGTTGTAGGCCACCTCGTGGCCCGGCACCGGGTCGACGAGGGTGAACAGCATCGCGCCGGCGCGCACGGCTTCATCGGTTCCACATGGCTCCATGGCGCCCAAGCTAGCGGCACTCCTCGCGGGCTTCCCGGGCGTGTCGCCCCAGCCAGGATTCCGGCCGGTCCGGAGCCCCAGCAGGCCTGTACCCTCGGTGCATGGGTCCCCCAGCGTCAGGTGACCGTCCCGGGGCTCCGGGGACGGAGGGTGCGGTGCCTCCCTCGCCGGGAGAGGACCGGCACATAGCGGACCCCCACGTCGAGCACGAGCCCACCGTCGCGCAGGTAACCGTCTCGAGCCTCGGTGATCGGGAGGTGCTCGTGAAGCTGGCCGACGGCCGCACCGGTGTGGTGGACCGCTCGGACTTCGACGATGCGGGCCTGTCGGACGCGTCGGTGGGTGACGTGATCGCGGCCGCGGTGCTCCAGCGCGAGCACCCCGACGGTCGGGTTCCCATGTCGGTCCGTTGGGCTGCACGCACACTCGGTTGGGCCCGGGTGGTGCAGGCCCTCGATGCGGGGGAGGTGCTCACGGGCACCGTCGAGAGAGCCGTCAAGGGTGGGTACCTGGTCAGGGTCGGTCTGAGCGCGTTCATGCCCCGCTCCCTGGTTGGCACGCTGCAGGGGCCGGAGTCGGATCTGGTCGGTTCGGAGGTCGAGGTCGTGGTCAAGGAGGCCGACCGCGCCACCGACCGGGTGGTGGTCAGTCGCCGTGACGCGCAGCGCAGGGCCCAGCGGGCCGCCCAGCGGCGACGACTGGCAGAACTCCGGCCGGGCCAGCGACACACCGGCGAGGTGGTGGAGGTGCTCCCGGTCGGGGCCAAGGTCGACCTGGGCGGCGTGGTGGGTCTGGTGCACCGCAGCGAGCTCTCATGGTCACACGTGGGCCATCCGGGCGAGGTCGTGTCAGTCGGTGACCGGGTCGAGGTGGAGGTGCTCGAGGTGGTGCGCTCGAAGCGCCGCGTCGCGTTGTCGGTCAGGCGCACGGCTCCTCATCCCCTCGACGCGGTGGAGGTGGGTGCCACCTACACCGCAACGATCCAGAAGGTGCTGGAATACGGGGCCATCGCCGAACTCGACGACATGGGTGCGGTCGGACTGATACACATGAGCGAGCTGTCCGAGGTGCCCGGCCAGCGTCCGGACCAACTGGTGGTCCCGGGAGAGAAGGTGCAGGTCGTCGTGCTGTCGGCCGATCCCGAACGCGACCGCATGGCACTGTCGGCGGTGCGGGCCACCTACCTGTGATGCGGGGGAGCCGGATCCGGCCCGCCGCCGAACGACGAAGCGCTGCGAACGGAGACAGGACATGACCGACCAACGGGGATCGTCAGGCGACACCGGGAGCACCGGCGACGCTGCGGACAGCGGTGAGGGAGTCGACAGGCGCCCGTGGATCGCCGTGGGCGTTCTCGCCGTGGTCGTGGCCCTGCTGGCGCTGTGGCTGTGGGCCGGCAGCGGGGACGACGGCGAGGACGTGGCCACCACCGACGGCGCCTCGAGCTCCGATGCCACTTCCTCGAGCACCTCCTCGCCCTCGTCCACGACCGGTGACCCGGACGGAACCGGCACCACTGCGGTTGTTCCCGCCGACGAGGATCCCGGTGGCATCAGCATTCCGCCCGGGGCGTCGACGACACCCGTGAGCGTGCCCGCACCGGCGATCGAGACGACGGGGCTCGTGGCCGTGCGCACCGCACGTCACGAGGGCTTCGACCGGGTCGTGTTCGAGTTCGACGGGGCCCTGCCCGGCTATGAGGTCGCCTACGCACAGAAGCCGGTGCACGAAGAGGGTTCCGGCAACGAGGTCCCGGTGTCGGGAAGTGATGTGGTCACGGTTCGGATGACCCCTGCCAGCGGGGTGCGGTTCACGGCGGACGGCTACGAGGAGGTCTATCCCGGACCCGACCGCGTTCCCGGTGCGGGTTCCACGGTGACCGAGGTGGTCGAGGCCGGTGACTTCGAGGCCCAGACGACCTGGGCCGTCGGTCTCGCGGACCGTGTCGACTTCGCGGTGAGCGTGCTCGAGTCCCCGTCCAGGCTGGTCGTGGACTTCGTCAACCACTGACCGCGACGGGCCCTGCCGGGGCTCCCGGAGGGATGCAGCGGCGGCACTAGTGTCGTGCCACTGTGCCGGCGCATACACGACCCTCCGCTCCGACCGTCGGACGTCCGACGAGGCTTCGCCTGCGACCATGGCAGTCCCAGGCGCTGGGGAAGCTGGAGGCCGCTGCCGGCAACGACTTCCTGGCGGTCGCCACCCCGGGAGCGGGGAAGACCACCTTCGCCCTGGCGGCGGTGGTTCAGCACGTCGTCGACAACCCGGGGACACGCGTCGTCGTGGTGGCGCCCACCCAGCACCTCAAGGTCCAGTGGTCACGGGCCGCCGGCGCCGTGGGCCTGCACCTGGACCACCTCTGGGCCCCCGGGGACGGCCAGCTGCCCGACGACATGCACGGCATCGTCACCACCTACGCCCAGGTGGCGTTGTCCTCCCGGGTGCTCGCCGGGTTGTCCGAGGGCGCATTCGTGGTCCTGGACGAGATACACCACGCCGGCGACGACCGCAGCTGGGGCAGCGCCGTACGGGAGGCCTTCGCCAACGCGGGTTTCCGCCTCTCGCTGTCGGGTACCCCCTTCCGGTCCGACAACTCCGAGATCCCCTTCGTCGAGTACCACATGGACGAGGCCACGCCCGACTTCGAGTACGGCTACGGTGACGCACTGGCGGACCGTGGTGTGGTGCGGCCGGTGTACTTCCCCCGCACCGGGGGCTTCATGGAGTGGGTGGCCCCCGACGGTGAGGCGTTCGCCGCCACGTTCGCGGACCCCCTGGCACACGAGCGTGCCAACCAGCGGCTCCGCACGGCGTTGTCGTTGGAGGGCCAATGGCTCCAGACCGTGCTCTCCGATGCCGACGCACGCCTCACGGAGATCCGGCGTGATCACCCCGAGGCCGGAGGGCTGGTGATCGCGGGCGACGTGGAGCACGCCCGTTCGATCGCCGCCCGACTGGAGCGGGTCCACCCCGGCGAGGTGGTGGTGGCCACCTCTGACGACCCGGACGCCTCGTCGCGGATCGAGGCCTTCGCGTCCGACTCGCGACGGTGGATCGTCGCGGTGCGGATGGTCTCCGAGGGCGTCGACATCCCCCGACTGCGCCTGGCCGTGTACGCGACCACGACCACGACCGAGCTCTTCTTCCGCCAGGCCGTCGGTCGTGTGATCCGTTGGACCCGGGGTCTCGGACCCCAGCCCGCATATGTGTACCTGCCCGACGACGAGCGACTGGTGCGCCACGCCGATTCGATAGCCCAGTCCCGCCGCCACAGCCTCAAGCGGCGCGCCGAACGCGAGGCGGTGGACACAGAGGGCGTCGATGAGGTGGATGACGGCGACACCGAGCAGCTCTCCATGTTCTCGGTCATCGGGTCGGTGGCCACCGGGTCCTCCGGTGGCGAGTCCACCGGGGCGGGTGTGTTCGGTGACGACCCCGACGGCATCGGTGCGCCGGAGCGGGGCGAGCACGTGGAACCCACGGGCGTGGAGCTGTTGCTGCTCCCGCCGCCGCTGCCCTCGGGTTCCATCGCGAAACCGCGAACGGGTCCCGGGCACACCGAGGGCGCGGACCAACCCCGGATCACGCTGCGCGAGCGCAAGGCGCGCCTGCGTGCGGCCAACTCCGATGTCGCGGTCGAGCTCGTCCGCGCCACCGGGTGGGGTCACGCTCAGGTCAACCGGGAGTTGAACCGCCTGGCCGGAATCACCCGGATCGACGAGGCGACCCTCGCTCAGCTGGAGGCACGCCACGAAGCGGGCCGGAAGTGGCTCAACCGCTGCTGAACTCCTCAGGAGGGTCGGTTCTGTAGCAGGGGTGGTTGTGCAGCAGGGTCGGGTCCGGCAGGGGAACCCGACGCCCACATGGCACGAACCGCGTAGATCATGGCTGTCACACCACCATGTGATGATCGAACACATGTTCGCAGGAGAGGACGGGCCTGATGACCGGGCACAACCCACCGAGCCCGCGGAACCGCTCGCGCCCGCAGCGTCGCCGGGGGCCACGGAACCGGTCGCGCGCCCGGAACCACTGGCGCCCGCGGAACCGATCGAGCTCACCGATGCGCCGGGGATGGCCCGGTCGGAGCCTCCCGATGGTGCCGGTGCGGTGTTGTCGGGTCTTCGCCAGGTCCTCGGGTCCTTCTCCGGCACGGAGCTCCCGGCCATGGATGGCCGGGAGCTGATGGGGGCGGTGTTGTCCCTCGAGTCGTTGCAGCGCAGCCTGGATGCCGTGAAGTGCGCCGCTGTGCAGCGTCTCGACTCCACAGGTGCAACCGTCGCCTCCTCCGGACTGCGCACCAAGGGGTGGAAGGCACACCGTTGCCACCTTCCCCATCGGTCGGTCTCCCGGGAGCTGCGGATCGGCTCGGCCATGCAACGATTCGACCTGCTCGGTTCCGCTCTGGGTGACGGGCGGATCTCGGCCGACCATGTCGAGGCGGTCGCCAATGCATCCAACCCGAGGGTTGAGGACTCACTCGTCACCCTCCAGGCCGACATCGTGGAGTTCGCCGAGCGGCATCGGTTCAGCCACTTCAGGTCGTGGCTCGCGTCCCTGGTGGAACTGCTCGATGCCGACGGCGCGGAGCCCGACCACGGGGATGCGGACCAGGCCTCGATGGCTGCGGACGGTCAGGGCAGCCTGCACCTGGTGATGGACCTCAGCGGTTCCGATGCGGTGGTCGCACAGCGGATCATCAACGAGGAGACCGATCGCCAGTACCGGAGTGCTCGCCACGAACACGAGGCCGCCGGTGTCGCGATGCCCTCGGCCCAGCAGCTCAGGGCACGGGCCGTGGTGGAGTTGTTGCGCCGGGGTGCCGTGGCGGACCCGTCCTCCACGAGGACCGCCGTCGAGGCAGTGGTCAACGTCACCGTGGATGAACGTGGCGGCCCGGTCTCGGTGCGTTCCATCGATGGAGTCCAGTTGGATGCTTCCAGCACAGCAGTGCTGTTCTGCGACGCCCTGTTGCAACCACTCGCGACCACCACCGCCGGCGATCCCCTCGCCTTCGGCCGCACCCGACGCTGGTTCACCCGTGCACAACACAAGGCCCTGGCGGCACGCGACGGAGGTTGTGTCTTCCCCGGTTGCGACCAGCCCACCTCACGTTGTGATGCACACCACGTACTCGAATGGAGCCGGGGCGGAGCGACGGACCTGCTCAACGCCGCCTTGTTGTGCAGGCGACACCACCGCCTCGAGCACTCCGGCACGGCCTGGGAGCTCGCGGTGGTGAGCATCGACGACCTCGGCGAGGAGTTGCTGGAACAACACCGACGACGCGCACGACGAAGCGGTCTTCAACCATCCGGCCAGGTACGTGTCTGGCACGCTCCGGATGGTCGGGTCCTGCTCGCCCAGACCGCGATGGACCACCACCCGCCCACCCGGGTCCCTCACGCTGCCGCCGGTGGCACCTCCATCAGCGGGTCCCGCCATGGCCCTTGAGCCAGGGCTGTTCCGGCCACGCGTGCTTCGGGTAGCGGCCACGCATCTCCGCGCGTACCTGGGCATAGGTGCCCCGCCAGAATCCGGGTAGGTCCTCGGTGCGCTGGAGCGGCCTGCCGGCGGGGCTCAGCAGCTCCACGGTGATGGGGGTGTGTCGCAGCGCCGGGTGCTCGTCGATTCCGAGCAGCAGCTGCAGCCGCACGCGCAGCAGCACCGAGGCCGGGTCCCCGTCCACCGCGCCGTACACCAGGGGCAGCTCCTTGCCGCCGGGGGACCGCCAGTGCCGGGGTGCCTCCCGCCCCAGGGCCTTGCGGTCCTCGAAACCGAGGTCTGCCAGCAGGGCGGCTTCCAGCTGCGCCGGGGTGGGCCCGAAGCGCGTCACCTCGCCATCGCGTCCGAAGTGTGCGGCCCCCGCGACGAGCGGAGGCACCCAGTGCGACAGGCTGGACGCGACCGCGGCACGGGAGAGGTCCGGCCAGTCCCGCGACCCCGCCATCCCGGTAGCGGGTGTGGAACCCCGGCCGGTCGGCCGTGGGATCCTCCGGGCCCTGAGGAACGCCAGGCGGGAGCGCAACCCGTCGAGGTCCCGCCACCCCGGGAGTGCTTCGAGTCCACCGGAGGCGAGCGTCGACTCGACACTGGCCGCCACAGCTTCCGGCGGAGCGCTGCGCCGGCGCTCCTCTGAGACGGTGAGGGCGCCCAGGCGTCGCACGGTCACCGTGGAGACGGTTCCATCCGTGGGCGACCATCCGTGCTCCACCTCGGTGTCGACCTGCCCGGTGGACCCGGCATCCGCGAGCAATTCCCCGACGGTTGCGGAATCGAGCCCGAGCGCCATGTGGATGATCCCCCCGCGGGGGTCGTCGCGCCGGGAGTCGAGGTCGATCACGACCAGCCATTCGGAGTCGGCCAGGGCTCCTGTTCGGGCGTGGCGTGGCAACGACACCTCACCGCCGTGGCGCAGCAGGTACGTGCCGCTCCTCCGCGGCCTGCGGCGGGCGAGACGATCAGCGAAACCCGCAAGGACGATCCTGCCCAGCAGGTCCTCCTCTCCGGTGCCGGCCCTGCCGGATGGGGGTTCGCGGTCCGAGGACGGCCCGACCAGGTGGCGCATGCGCCGTCTCCACCGGGAAGTGGATCGCCCCCGCTGCGCTCCACTCCGCGCTCCGCTCCGCGCGAGGACGGCCTCGGCCAGGTCGGTGGTTCCCCCCGGCGGGTCGTCGAGCACGGCGAGCGTGCGCGCAGCGAGCTCCACCGCATCCGGGTCGGCGCCAGTCGGGTCCGTCGCAGCCGGGTCACCAGAGCCGCGACCGGTGGCGGCGAGGGCAACCGCCGCCATGCGCGGATGGAAACCGAATCGGGCCATCTCCCGTCCCCTGGAGGTGGGCCGTCCACGGTCATCGAGCGCTCCCAGCTCGAACAGCAGCGCCGTGGCATGTTCCACCGCCTCGGGTGGGGGTGGATCCAACCACGAGAGCTCGGCCGGATCACCCGCACCCCAGGTGGTTGTGGCCAGCAGCAGCGAACTCAGCTCGGCTCCGGCGATCTCCGGCGGGTCGTGGGAGCGCATGAGCTCCTCGTCGCGCCTCGACCAGAGACGGAAGCAGTCGCCCGCGGCGGTCCGCCCGGCCCGACCGCGCCGCTGGTCCGCCGTGGCGAGCGACACCGCCGAGGTGCGCAGCGAGGGCAGGCCGGATCCCGCATGGAACGCCTGGTACCTGCGGAGCCCCGAGTCGACCACCACCGACACCCGCGGGACGGTGATCGACGTCTCCGCGATTGCGGTGGCCAGCACGACACGCCTCGGGGTGCCGGGCCCCGGGGAGAGGACCGCATCCTGTTGGCGCGGAGGTGTCGAGCCGTGGAGTTCGAGCAGCTCCACCGACTTCCCGAGCCGGGGCGCGAGCTCCCGGACGGTGGCGGCGATCTCCCCGCGTCCCGGCAGGAAGGCGAGCACGTCGCCGTCGCAGGAACCCAGCGCTTCGACCACCACCTCCGACACGCGGCTGGCTATGGGAGCGTGGACACTGCCCGGTCGCCAATGGGTCTCGACCGGGTGCAGCGGTGACTCCACCTCGATGACCGGTGCCGCGCTCCCGGCACCGGCCGCCTCACCCAGCAGCGCGGAGACCGGCCCCACATCGAGCGTCGCCGACATCACCAGCAACTCGAGGTCGTCCCGCAACGCCGATCGGGAATCCAACAACAACGCGAGCAGCAGGTCCTGGTCCACCGAGCGTTCGTGGAACTCGTCCAGCACCACGGTGGCGACTCCCTCGAGGCCCGGGTCGGCCTGGAGGCGTCGCAGCAGCAGGCCCGGGGTGACCAACTCCACCTCGGTCAGCGGACCCGTCCTCGAGTCGTCGCGCACCGTGTAGCCGTAGCGCTGTCCGACATCCTCCCCGGCGAGAGACGCCATGCGGCCGGCGGCGGCCCGCGCGGCTATCCGGCGGGGCACGACCACCGTGGTCCGCCCTTCGGGTCGGGGTTTGCGGGATGCGAGCGCCGGGGGGATGCCCGTGGTCTTTCCGGTACCGGGCGGGGCCACCAGGACGGCCACGCCGGTCGAGGCGAGCGCGGTCGCCAGCCCGGGCACTGCCTCCAGCGCCGGCAGCGCGCCGGGACCGGACGGTCCGCCTCGCAGGTGCTCGCGCTGGGGTGACACAGTCGACGTGTCTAGCGCCTCCGGGCCCACGGGCCGCGCCGCCGACCGGCGTGTGGTCCCGTGCGCCGCTGGCCGTGGCGGTAGCCTCCGACGGTGCTCAGGCGTGCGTCCGAGAAGCGAGAGCCGGAGGAGACCGACCCGCGTCCCACCTACATGAAGGGCTGGTTCGTCGCCGGGGCCGTGATCCTGGCACTGCTCGCGTGGCTGCTCACCACCCGCGTGCTGCTTCCCCCGGCCCCCGACGAGACCGAGTCGGAACAGATCGCCGACTCGGAGGTCGACGTGCAGGCGGAGTCGACCCCTCAGTCCACCGACCCGAACGACTGTCCGGAGCCCGGGATCACGATTCCCTTCGAGGCCGCGGAGCTGCTCACGCTCCTCCAGACCGCAGCTGCCGACCCCACCGTCGGCGACATCCCGGCCACCGAGGAGGTCCAGGACCAGCTGGATGCAACCGACCCCTCGCCGCCCCTCGCCCGGATGACCAGGGTCCGTGGATTCGCCGGCGACTCGACGACGGTCTCCACCTGCGTCATCTCCTACTGGGTGGGTGCCACCGGTCTGATGCAGAGCCTCGACGTGGTGACCGTGGCCGAGGTCGACGGCGACGAGCGGAGCGACGCCGACGAAGATGGTTCCGACGAGCTGGCGGACCGCTGGGAGGTGATCCGCTGGCTCCGCGGCGTGCCCGAGCCGCAGGCTCGCACCAGGGCGGTCCCGATAGCGTTCTTCAACGGGTCGGGCTGTTCTCGGCCGGACCGGTTCGTTTCGGTGCCGGTCCCCGACGGGACCCCCGATGAACGCCTTCGCTCGGCGCTCGAGGAGCTCATCTCGGGCACCGCGGGACGATCCCGTTCGGTGTCGTCGTCGGTGCCGGCCGACCTGCAGGTGGTGGCGACCGAGGTGGACGGCACCTCGGTGAGGGTGGTGCTCACCCGCACCTCCGACGATTCCATGACGCGCTGTGAGGGAACCGGGGCCTACGCACAGGTGGTCGCCACCGCCGAGGCGGTTGCTGCAGAGTCACTCACATCCGACGGCGATGGGGAGGTGCCCGACGTGGATGTGGAGGTCGTGGTGGGCGGGGTCCCCGTGGAGACCCTGAGGCCCTGAACACCCCCGGGTGCCCGCGTCACCCGGGGATGGTCCTCGGTCAGGGGATGATCCGTCCGAGGAGAACCTCGGCGGTGAACCAGACCGTGGCGGCCACCCCGACGGTGGCCAGTACGACCTGGCGGTTCCGCGTCCGGGCGAACTGTGCGAGGGCGATCGTGAACGGTGCCGCCACCACGCAGTAGCGGCCCACGGAGTCCATGTTGTTGCCGCCCACCGCGACGAACCAGGTCACAGCCATCAACACGAGCCACGACGCGCGTTGGCGATGGCGCCACGCGACCACGAACAGCGCCGCGAAGCCGAGCGCGAACGCCACGTTGTACACGTCGTGCAGGTGCCCTCCGGCGAAGTCGATCCCTGCCTGCGCGAGGCGGGTCAGAGGGTCCCTGAATCCGTCGCGGAGTTGGCGCTGGATCCGGTAGGCCTCCAGGAGGTCCCCGGTGCGCCGCGAAACGATCAGCAGCGCTGCGAGGAGGCCCACCGCCGGTGCGGCCACGGCTGAGGCCCACACGAGCAGGTCGCGACGGGTTCGCCCGCCCCCGGCGTCGTGTGGATCCGCGCCCGGGGTCGCGGTTCTGCGGTACCAACTCCAGGCCTCGACGGCTGCGGGAAGCGCGAGGAGCACCCCCGATGGGCGCAGTACCCCTGCGAACAGGCCCGCGGCCGCAGCCCATCCGGGGTGGCCACGCAGCAGGGCCAGGAGGAAGGCCGCGGTGACGAGCAGCATCAGCGACTCGCTGTAGGCGAACACCATCACGTTGGCCGCGGGTATGACCCCGAGCATCCACGCGGACCGGTCGGCCACCGAGCGGTCCCCGGTGGCCTCGATGGCGAGGTGCCACAGGAGCACCGCGGCAGCGAGCGCTGCTCCGTTCGCGAGGACCAGCAGGGCGAGGTCGGTGTTGCCGAGGAACACGAACTCGACCAGGCGCCCCGCAGCGGGGTACCCCGGGAAGAACCTGACCGCCTCGGCGGGGACCTCCGGGCCCGAGTACCAACCGGATGTGATGACCCGGTAGAAGGTGCCGTCCCAGGTCATGAGCCCCTGGTCGAGGTGGAGACGTCCCTCGGGCATGGCGACGGTACCCGAGAGGCCATGGGCGACGGCGAAGCCGAGAGCCACCGCAACGCGTGCGATGAGCCATCCCGCCAGCGCCGGCAGGAGCGCCCCGCTGCCGGATGCCGTTCCGGCGTGTCGGGTCAGTTGCCGGCTCGGCGAGCCCAAAGGGCCATCCCCTCGAAGAAGTTGTCCGCGTCCCCCTCGACGAGGATCTCCATTCCTGCACCGTCGGTGGCGAGGGCCGACACGAGTGCATCGCACTTGCCCTCGAAGGTCTTGTAGCCGGTGTTGACCACCGCGTACACCGGGGTGTCGCCATCGGAGTCCGCGAGTGCCCCGGCAACGAATCCGACGGGATCTGCAGCCTGGTTGCGTTCGGCGTAGTCGACCCAGTCCACGAACAGCGGGCTTCCTTCGGGGAACGGCACGACGGTCGCTTCGACACCCGCGTTGTCCAGGGCTCGTTCAGTGGCCGGTGCGAGCTGGTCCGGACACGTCAGCACGAGGGCCTCGGTGGTCCCACCCGCGTCACCCCGGGCAGCGGCCGACTCGGCCAGGTCGGTGGCCAGCGCGTCGGCGACGACGCGTGCCTGCGTGCGGTCGGTCACCACCTCCGCGACCGATCCCACGACGAGGGCGGTGCACACCAGCGCGGTGAGCACCCAGGTGGCCCGGCGGGTGCGGATCATCGCCAGCCCGGCACCCGCGCAGAGGGCGAACAGCGGCGCCACGACGGCGGCGTAGCGGCTCGCGTAGGTTGCAGAGGCGACCATCGCGGTGGCCCACCCGACCGCCATGGTCAGGAGGAACACCGAGAGCTCCCCGGCGATCCTCGGTCCAGGCCGGCCGGTGAGCTCGATCACCTGCTTCCCGGAGCGGTCACGAATCGAGCCGATCACCGCGACGGTGATCGCGAACACGAGTGCGTAGGACATCACCTGCATCTCGCCGAAGCCCCCACCGACGAAGTCGGTGACCGAGACCACCAGCATGGTGGCGGGACGGAACACCTCGCCCCACGGGGTGCCCGTGTGGGAGCTCTGGTAGAGCATCGTGGGCATCCATGGCACGAACAGCACCACGCCGGCGGCCATCGCACCCAGAGCCGTCCAGGCACCCGAACGCCGGTCGCCGTCGAGCGTCTGGAGGCCGATCACGGCCACCACGAGGGCGGTGGCCGCACCGAGCCACAGTGCCCAGTAGTGCGAGTACAGCAGTGCCGCGGTGACGAGCGCGAGGCCGGTTGCATGCAGCTTCCTGGCCGTCGTTCCCGGAGCAGCGAGCGGGTGCATGCGGCCCGAACCCGGCTCCGCGACCAACCCGTCCACCAGCAGGTAGGCGACGAGCACGAGTGTGGACACCAGCGCGTACATGCGGGCCTCTGCGCCGTAGCGGACGGCGAAGGGCAGCACCGCCCACAGCGATAGCACGAGCAGGCCGGTGCGGCGGGACCCCAGTCCGGTGGAGGTGGCCCGCCTGCCCAGGCGGGCACCCGCCAGGTAGGCCAGTGGAAGGCCTGCGGTGGCGACGAGCCCCGACAGCGCCCTGACCCACCAGTCGGAGGACCCTCCCAGTGACCACAGGTGCAACAGGACGTAGTACAGCGGCGGGTGGCCGTCCCGCTTCAGCGCCGCGGGGATGTCGCCGAGCGGGAGCTCCGCGATGTTCACCGACAGCGCCTCGTCCAGCCAGAGGCTGCGGCGGGGCCAGAAGCGCAGCAGCGTGCCGACCACGGAGGCGAGCACGGCCACCACCACGAGGGCGCGGTCGACGCCGGGCGTGCGCACCGGCCTCCGTTCGAATCCGGGACTGCGTGAGGTGTGGGTGACGTCAGTCATGGGGTGAGTTGTCTCGGGGTCGATCGTTCTCGGGCCGATTGTCCTGGGCTGGATCGGGAGGGCCTGGTTCGGGAGGGCCTGGTTCGGGAGAGCCTGGATCGGGACGGCCCGGACCGGGGAGGTGCGGGTGGCGCCCCGCTCCCGGAGGCCGATGTGCTGCCAGCTCCGCCAGCGCGGCGGCCATCACCTCGGCACCGGTCGACCAGCGGGGGGCGGAGTAGGTGGCCGCCCTGTCCACGAGCGCCTGGTGGTGTGCGGGGTCCAGCAGGTGGCGTTCGAGCACGACGCACAGCGTGTCGAGATCGTCCGGGTCGATCGTCTCCACGTGTGTGCCTCCGGCCTCTCCCTGGGCACCTCCGTCGGATGCCAGGGTCGGGCTGCCGTGGCCGAGTGCCTCCATGACGGGCACTCCCAGGCCCTCGTAGTGGGACGGGGCGATGGTGAGGAATGCGTTCCCGTAGAGCCATGCGAGCTCGGCATCGGTGACGCCGTCGGGCCACAACAGGCGGGTGCCGGCCAGCGGGTGGTCGCGGATCCGCGAAACAAGGTCCTCCACCATCCAACCCTGCCTGCCCACCAGCACGAGGCCCAGGTCGGGGTGGCGGGCACTGAGCTGGTCGAAGGCGTCGATCACCAGGGCCTGGTTCTTGCGCGGCTCGAGGGTCCCCACCACGAGCAGGAACCTGTCCATGCCCCGGGGAAGCTCCACCGGCGAGGGCTGCGCCGCGGGAAGCTCCGCCCCGAGTGGCACCACGACGCAGTTCAGCTCCGGGTCGTGGCCGCGGGCCTCGGCTACCTCGCGGAGGTCGTTCTCGGTGTTGCGCGAGATGGTGAGGAACAGCTCGCTGTGCTCCAGGTGGGCGTCGAGCCAGCGGCCGAAGAGCCGCCGCTGGTTCGGGTCGAACCACTCGGGGTGCTTCTCGGGCATCACATCCGCGACCATGGCCGCGGAGTGGACCCCCTCGGCAGCCAGGCGCGTGAGCAGCTCGGCTCGGTCGGCCGGGTCGTTCCAGGCCGGTTCCAGGTCGAGCCACACCGAGCCGTACTCGGGCATGCCGATGTCGAGCCCCCGGATCGCAGGGGAGGTCGTGAGCCGACGTCGCTGGCGGGCCAGGGCGTTGCGGGCACGACCCACCGCCGGTATCGCCACCGCCCGCCTCACCGCGGGCGACAGGGGACCGAACCGGTCGGCGCGGCGCCGGTTGGTGCCGCCGGCGGGATGCTCGGCGAGGCGTGCTCTCTCGTCATCGGTGAGGCGGCGGTGCTGGTCACGATGGGCCGCCACCACGGGTACCAGTTCGATCGGGGCGTCCGGGATCCGTTGGACCTCCTCGATCAGGCAGCGGACCATTCGTTCGTAGCCCGCGGTGAACCTGGCGGCGAGGGTCGTGGTCACCTCGACGTGGACCTTCGGCACGTGCCGTTCGGGCAGGGCTGCGCCGGATCCGGTCCTCTCAGGATGCTCCGCAGTGCTCATCGGTGCACCTCCGGTGCGAGCAGGTGGGTGAACGCCTCGGTGAATCCCTTTGCCACGACGGTCCAGTCGTGGGTCCTCTCCACCATCTCACGGGCATCCCGGGCCCTGCGGGCGAGCTCTCCCGAGTCGCGGTCGCCCCTCGAACCCGACAGCGTCTCCACCAGGGCGGCCTCGAAGCCGTCGATGCGGGCGACGGTTGCGTACTCGTGGGCATCGGGGAGGCCCCGGACGCCGATCTCCGTGCTGACCACCGGGATGCCGGCGGCAAGGTACTCGAGGACCTTCAGGTTGGAGCCGCTGCCCGAACGCATCGGGTTGAGTGCCACGTCGGCCGCGGCGTGCAGTTGCTCGAGGTGCTCGGCTCCCACCCGTCCGAGGCACACCACGTTGGGCGGGACGTGTCGCACGTCGAGCATGTCGGAGTGCTCCCCGGCGAGCATGAACAGCGTGGTGGGGTGTCGGGGTGCGAGCAGGAGGATCTCGTGGGCGGCATCCACGTTGGGCCGGTGCGCCGAGCCGACGAACAGTGCGACCGAGTCCGCCGCGTCACCCGGTGGGTGGCGCTCGAACAGATCGCGTCTTGCCCCGGCACGTACCTCCGGGGGTGCAGGTCGGGTGCTCGCGGTGTCAACGCCGTTGGGAACCACGAGCACCGTTCCGCGTTCGAGGGAGTGCTCGGCCTCGAGCGATCGTGCGTCCTCGATCGCACTGGCGACCACCATCCCCGCTGCGCGGACCGCAGCCGTCTCAGCGGCCACGACCCGTTGCAGCATCCAGTGGCCCGCCTCGTCGTCGGGGAGCATCGCCGCCTTGAGGCGCCGTTCGTGGTTGTGGGCGTCGTAGACGAGGGGGAGCCCGGGAGCGAGTCGGAGGGCCATGGGTGCGAGGTAGGGCTGCACCGCGATCACGGCGGCGGCTCCGTGCAGGGCGCCCTCGGCGGCTCCCACGAGCTCCCCGCTGGCGGGCCACAGCACACTCGAGGTGATGTCGCTCACCGCCACGTTCGCGGTGAGGCGCCGCAGCCTGCGGTCCGCCTCGAGGTGACGGTTCGACAAGGGCGCGCGGACCTCGGTGAAGCCGTCACCCAGCTCGCTGGTTCCCCCGTTCGAGTCCGGTGAGATCGCCACGAGGTCGACCTCCCAGCCGGCGTCCGAGAGTGCTCCGAGCAGGTGGCGTGCCCTCTCGGGACCGCCGCCGGGCCAGCGGTCCACCGGATAGGTGCTGAGTGCCACGACCCGACCGCGGCGCCCGGGCCGTGAGCGGCGGCGCGGTGGCGGCTCGAGCAGGGTGCGGGCCGCCGCTGGCCAGGAGTGCCGTGCCGCGGTCGTGCGGGCCCCGGCCCCCATCCGGCGGGCGGTCTCCTCGTCGAGCGCCTCGATGGCTCGTGCGAGGGCAGCCGGATCGGGTTCGGTCACCACGCCGTCGGAGCCGTCGGTCAGCAGTTCGGCGGGACCGCCCGAGTCGTTCGTGGTGATCACCGGTCGTCCGGCCTGGAAGGCCTCGATGGTCACATATCCGAAGTCCTCCGCCTCGGGGCTCACGATCACCGCACGCGCGTTGCGGTAGAGCTCGGCCAGCTCCCGGTCCGGAACCCTGCCCACGAAGTCCACCCGGTCGTCCGCGGCCGCGAGGGATTCCAGGCGGGTCCGCTCGGAACCGTCGCCCGCGATGGTGAGCCGCGCCGCGGGATCCTTCACCAGCGCGAATGCGCGAATCGCCAGGTCGACGCGCTTGGGAGGTTCCAGGCGGCCCACCACGAGGAACCGTGCGGCCGGGCCCGGCTCGGTAGGGTCGGGGTCCTCGAGGCACGACGGTGGAACCAGCACCTCCGCGGTGATGCCCGGTGGGAAGTACCCGGCTCGCTCGGCCACCTCCGAGGAGATGGCCATGTGGCGACCGACCCGCCGTCGATCCAGTGCCCAGTGGTCGAGGTGGTGCACGACCCGCCGGGCGACCGTTCCGGGGAAGGCGAGCGGCCCGCCGGGAGCAGCCGCGGCCGGGCCGAGGCGCTCGTGGGCCTCGCGCACGAGGTCGATCAGCTCCAGTGCGCCGGTGCGGTGGACCCCCGAGTCCAGTGCTGTGAGCAGGTCCGCCAGCTCGGGGTGCCCGGAGGGATCCTCGGCTTCGTGGTGCGCGGGGCTCCAGGTGTCGTAGAGCCCGCGCAGCGGATGCAGCATCCAGACCACGTGCCTTGGGTGCTGCACCATCCAAGCCGGGTACTTCCCGGTGATGACCATCTCGGCCTGTGAGACGTCGAGCAGTCGGAACGCCTCATAGGCATCCACCAGGTCCGACAGCGAGTCCTCGCGCACGGGCAGCTTCACGAGGTCGACCGCCACCCCCGCATCGTCGAGTGCCCGCCGGATGCCCTCCCAGTGCCGTTCGGCCCCACCCGTGCGCAGGGGGACCGGACTGGGTGCGACGACCAGCGCGCTGCGGGGCGCGCCGGGGCTCAACGGGGTCCTCCACGCCGGCGCGTCCGGGCCGACACCTCCGATGGGCTCACCGACAGGCCCGAGCCGGTGGTGCCGGCGGTCGTCTCGGCCACGATGCGGTCCATCTCGGCGGCCACCGACCCCGAGCGCAGTCGGGCCACGGTGCGGTTGGCCGACCGCAGGGCGGCGCGCACCGCACGGGGCGCGGCCGCGTCCCCCGTGGCGAGCCATGCACGCACGCGGGCGGCGGCCACGAGGTGGGGCGCGGGTTCTGGGGAGGGTGTGGCCATCGGCGCAATCGTAGGTGTACCGGCGCGCTCGGCCGGTGCGTTGGCGACCGGTCCACCACTTGGGCCGGTGCCGGTGGTTCAGCGGGTGAGGATCACCGAGCTGCCGTGCCCGAACAGGCCCTGGTTGGCGGTGATGCCGACCTTCGGGGCCTCACCGCTGTCGGGGGAGATGGCCTGGCGGTCCCCGGCCTGGCCCCGCAGCTGCCAGGTGATCTCGCACACCTGTGCCAGGGCCTGGGCGGGCACTGCTTCACCGAAGCAGGCCAGTCCTCCCGAGGGGTTCACCGGCAACCTCCCACCGAGGGTGGTGACCCCGTCGCGCAGGAGCTGCTCGGCCTCGCCCGGTGCACAGAACTGCAGGTCCTCGTACCAGTCGAGCTCCAGTGCGGTGGACAGGTCGTAGACCTCGGCCACCTCCACGTCCCCGGGTGAGACGCCGGCCTGTTCGTACGCGGCGTGGCCTATGGCCTGCTTGAAGGTGCGCTGCGGTGCCGGGATCCCCGCCGCCGAGTCGGTGGCGAACTCGGGCATCTCGATGACCGTGTTCGGGAACGTCGGGGTGACCGTGGATATGGCGGCGACATCCACTCGCGGCCGGTCTGCCAGGTGTGCCTCGGCGTAGTCCTGCGAGGTGAGCACGACCGCTGCACCCCCATCGGAGGTGGCGCAGATGTCGAGCAGCCTCAGGGGGCTGGCAACCAGCGGGGAGGCGTCCACGTCGGCGGCGCTGACCTCCTTGCGGTAGCGGGCGAACGGGTTGGACAGGCCGTGGGCCGCGTTCTTCACCTTCACCGCGGTGAAGTCGTCCTGGGTGGCACCGAAGAGCTCCATGCGGCGCCGTGCGTACAGCGCGAAGTAGGTCGGGTTGGTCGCCCCGAGGAGGTTGAAGCGCAGCCAGTCGGGATCGTCGGTGCGCTCCCCGGCGTTCGGCTTGAGGAAACCCTTCGGCGTGGTGTCCGCGCCGACGACCAGTGCGACGTCGCAGAGCCCTGCGAGGATGCGCTGGCGGGCGGCCTCGAGTGCCATGGCACCCGAGGCGCACGCGCCGTAGGCGCTGGTGACCGGGATCCCGGTCCAGCCCAGGGCCTGGGCGAAGGTGGCACCGGCCACGTAGCCCGGGTAGCCGTTGCGCATCGTGTCGGCACCGGCCACGAAGCCGACATCGGACCAGTCGACCCCGGCGTCGGCGAGCGCGGCGCGGGCCGCCGCTACGCCGTAGGTCACGAAGTTCTCGCCCCACTTGCCCCAGGGGTGCATTCCCACCCCGGCCACGGCGACCTTGGCGACGCTCATGATCGACCAGCCTTCCCGGGCACCGGCGCCCACTTCCAGACCATGACGTCCACGGACTCGCCCGTGTCCTCGTCGGTCTCGGTGCGCAGGCGGTCGAGCACCAGCTCCATCTCCATGCCCAGCTCGAGGTCGTCGACGGTCACCCCTGCGGGGACCTGGCCGAGCACGACCATCTGCTCCGCCTCGAGCTCCACCGCGGCGATGCAGAACGGCTCGTGGGGGTCCGTCACGGGCACGTAGGGAGGTGGCGGCTGGTACTGGGCGTCGGTCCAGCTCCACAACCTGCCGCGGTTGGACAGCTGCACCTCCTCCAGTTCTGACTCCGCGAACCCGGGAGCACGTGACATCACCCGTTCGGGCGGGAAGAAGTAGGTGCCGCTGTCGACACAGCGAGTGCCGATCAGGTGCGGGGCCTCGCCGGATCCCGGCTCGGGCATGGTGAACCAGCCCTCTATCGCCGCCCTGCGGTGGGTGGTTGCGGTCGACATTCTGCCTGCCCCCGGTCGTGGTCGGTGGCGCCGCCGGGTGCGGTCCCGGAAGGCACGTTTCTGACGACCCGTCAGGTTAGCGAGGGCCCCGACGCGGGTCCATCCAACCGTGGCCTCACCGACCCCGGGCCCATCTAACGTGGGCCCATGCAGAACCCACACATCGACCTCGGGGACTACGGAATCTGGACCGGAGCGCTCGACTTCGTGGCCTCTTCGGCGGCCCGGGAACACGCGGCTGCGATCGAGGAGCTCGGCTTCGGCGCCCTGTGGATCCCCGAGACGGTGTTCCGCGACGTCTTCATCGAGGCGACCCTGATGCTCGAGGCCACCTCACGGATGAAGGTGGCCACGGGGATAGCGAACCGCTACGCGCGCGACGCCCTCACGACCAACGCCGTCAAGGAGACCCTCAACGAGGCGTACCCGGGACGCTTCCTGTTGGGACTCGGGGCGAGTCACGGGCACCTGGTGGCCGGTGTGCGCAAGCACAGCTACGACAAGCCCTACTCGGGCATGGTCGAGTACCTCGATGCGATGGACCAGGCGTTGTTCATGGCCCCGCGGGGCGAGCCACCGGCCCAGATGGTGCTGGCCGCGCTGGGACCGAGGATGCTGCGCCTCGCCGCGGAGCGCACCGCGGGCGCCCATCCGTACTTCGTCCCACCGGAGCACACCGAGGTGGCGCGCCGCACACTGGGACCGGAGCCGCTGCTCGCGGTCGAGCAGATGGTGGTGCTCGAGGAGGACCCCGACACCGCCCGGGGGATCGCGCGGGAGCACATGGCGATCTACCTGGGGTTGCCCAACTACGCCAACAACCTGATGCGGCTCGGGTTCGAGGAGTCCGAGATCGTCAACGACGGCGGGGCGGACCGGCTGGTGGACGCTATCGTCGCCTGGGGCGACGAGGACACCGTTCTGCAACGCCTGCAGGCGCACCGGGACGCCGGCGCGGACCACGTGTGCATCCAGGTGCTCGAGGCCGACCCCACAGCCGTGCCGGTCAGGGGTTGGCAGCGGATGTCCGACGCCCTCGGACTGCGCTGACCGGCACGGCCCCGCCCGACGACACGGCCCCGCCCGACGACACGGCTCAGGGGCGGTGGGTCCACCGCCGGGGTGACTCCTCGGGGGCGTCGTCGATCTCGAGGCCTCCGAAACGCCTCCACAGCAGAGCAGCCGCTCCGGCGGCCAGCAGTGCCACCAGGAGCAACCCGATGATCGTGACGAGCGGAGAGAGGTTCTTCTGGGCCGAGAGGTTGACCTGCACCGTCACGGGTTCGACCGTCTCCTCGGGGTCCGCCGAACCCAGTGACCGGGGAGCGACCCGGTCCGCATCCACGTCCAGGGTCACCTTCACGTCGGCCGCGTCGGGGTAGCGGCGCAGCTCCGCGATGAAGCCGTCCATGGAGGATCCGGGCATGGTGAACTCGACCATTGCGCTGTCGTCGGACTCGGTGTTCTCCGCCGTGCGGGTGGCCTGCCACGACGCGGTGGCCCGCGTGGTCAGGTCCTCGCGGGCCTCGTCCAGGCCCACGGAGTCGGCCAGGCGCATGTCGACGCGCGCGTCCGCGCCGTCGACCAGTGCGCCGCCCCGGGACAGCAGCACGAGCAGACCCAGGACCAGCACCGCGGGTATGAGGACCTTCTTGAGGATGGCCCAATCCTACGGAGACGCCGGGGCCGCTTCGGGGACCTCAGCCGGCCCGGCCGGCGGACCCGCCCGCGGACCCGGCCGCGGGTTCCGCCGCTCATTCCGCCGCTGATTCCACCGCGGAGAGGAACGCCGGCTTCTCACCGCCTCCGTGCAGCCAGACGGCGGTGCCGGACATGTACTCCGACAGGGGCGAGGTCAGCCAGCGGCAGGCCTGTGCGAGGTCCTCGGGGGTTCCGAGCCTTCCGGCGGGAACCGTCGCGGCGACCCGGGCCACCGACTCGGCGTCCCCGTAGTGCAACTCGGCCTGTTCGGTCTCGATCAGGCCCGCGACGATCGCCACCACGCGCACCTTGGGTGCCCACTCGACCGCGAGCGAGCTGGTCAGGTTCAGCAGTCCGGCCTTGGCGGCGCCGTATGCCGCGGTGCCCGGTGAGGGCCGTGTGGCCGACACCGATGCGATGTTCACGATCACACCGCCGTCGCCGAGTTGCATGTGGTGGTTGGCGCGCTGGGCGACGTGCAGCGGGGCCAGCAGGTTCAGGCGCACGATGGATTCGCTGAACCGCGGCGAGGCGGTGGCGGCATCCGCCGGCGGGGCGCCTCCTGCGTTGTTGACCACGGCGTCGATCCGTCCGAAACGATCGACGGTGGCATCCACCAGCGCGGCCGCCTGTTCGGGGTCGCGGATGTCGGCGGCCATGAAGGCGGCGCTGCGGGATCCCGACGAGGCGAGGGCTCCGGGTTCGCTGCGTCCACAGGTCATGACCTCGGCACCCCAGTCGAGGAATCGGCGCACGAGGACCGCCCCGATGCCCTTGGTTCCCCCGGTGACCAGGACCACGCGGCCGGTGTGGTCGAGGCGGTCGTCTGTGTCGGCGGTCTGCGGATCGTGTTGACTCATGGGCGCGCACGCTACCGACATGCGAGGCAGACATGGGATTCACCGTCACGAGCTCCGGGGGCATCACCGAGGTGGTCATGGAGCACCCACCGGTAAACGCACTCACGGTCGCCGGTTGGTTCGAACTCGCCGAACTGCTCACCGAGGCCGGCCGTGACGAGGATGCCGCGGTGGTGGTGCTCCGGGCCGAGGGCAAGGGCTTCAACGCAGGGGTGGACATCAAGGAGATGCAGCGGAGCGAGGGCTTCGAGGCCCTGGTCGGGGCCAACCGCGGCTGCTACGCCGCCTTCAGGGCGGTCTATGAGTGCGAGGTTCCCGTCATCGCCGCGGTGCACGACTTCTGCCTGGGTGGGGGCATCGGGTTGGTCGGCAACGCGGACGTGGTCGTGGCGGCCGAGGGAACCCGGTTCGGGCTTCCCGAGGTGGACCAGGGTGCACTCGGCGCCGCCACGCACCTGGCCCGTCTGGTTCCCCAGCACCGCATGCGCGAGATGGTCTACACCGCAGAACCCGTCACCGCAGAGGTGCTCGCCGGGTGGGGTTCGGTCTCCGCGGTGGTGCCCCGAGAACAGCTCCGTGACACCGCCATGGGGATCGCCTCGAAGATCGCCTCCAAGAGCCGCACCGTCATCCGGGCGGCCAAGGAGTCGCTCAACGGGATCGACCCCGTGGACGTGAACCGCAGCTACCGCTACGAGCAGGGCTTCACCTTCGAGCTGAACCTCACCGGGGTGTCCGACGAGGCCCGTGACGCCTTCGTGGAGAAGCGCGACGCGGACTTCGGCGGACGCTGAGAGGACCCCGAACGCGACCCGGATCGCGAAGGGGAGGGCTCAGCCCGCCTCACCGGTGTCGGGGGAGGTGATGTCGCCCTCGAGCAGGTCGCACTCCTCGAACTCGGTGTTGCCGTACTCGTTCATGGCCACGTTCAGCTGCTCGGAGCCCTCGAACTGCGGGCCCATGCCCGCCAGGTCCATCTGCTCCGGGTCGTAGTCGACGCTCTTGGCGTACGCCTCGAACTGTTCCGCCCCGGTGCGCAGGGCCTCGGCGTTGGCCGGGTCGCTCGAGGTGTCGGCCATCTTGTTGACCAGCACCACGTAGAAGTCGACCGCGGCACGGGTCTCCTCGACGGTCTCGGGATTGCCGACCGTGGCGAGCACCGCCACCGCGCTGTAGAGGTCACACGGGTCGCCGGCGTTCTGGACGTCCTCGGTGGCCTCGGCCACGACCTCGATGAAGTCACCATCGGACCCGCTGTCCTCGCCCTCCTCGGAACCCGAGTCCTCCTCCACGTCCCCGCTGTCGGTACCCGAGTCCTCCCCGGAGCCGGAGTCCTGTTCGGAGTCGTCCGAGGAGCTGTCCCCGTCGGAGGACTTGTCGTCGGTGCAGGCACCCGCCACCAGGGCGAAGGTGGCCAGCAAGACGGCCAGGATGCGCATCAGGCGGGTCTTTTCGGTGTTCACGTGTGCTCCAGGGTGGGTCGTTGCGCATATGGGCGCAGGCGTTCGGGTCAGTGTAGGGGTCGGTGGGCCGATTCCGGCTTCATTGGGGCTTCATCGGGGTTGCCCACTACCTTGTCGGATCTGACGGGTCATCAGATTCGTCTGCCGTACCCGACCCGGAGGGGGTTCAGTGGCCGGAGTGGACAAGTCGCTCACCGAAGCCGAGGCCGTTGCCGAGCTGCGGCCGGGGATGACGATCGGCATCGGGGGCTGGGGCAGCCGTCGCAAGCCCATGTCGGTGGTGCGCGAGATCCTGCGCTCGGACCTGACGGACCTGACCGTCGTGGCCTATGGCGGGCCCGACGTGGGCCTGCTGTGTCGTTCCGGGAAGGTCTCGCGGGTCGTGTCGGGCTTCGTCTCGCTCGATTCGATCCCCCTCGAGCCCAACTACCGGCTGGCCCGCCAGGCCGGGAGCATCGACGCCGCGGAGTGGGACGAGGGGATGCTGCTGCTGGGCCTGCAGGCCGCCGGCTGGCGGGTGCCGTTCCTGCCCACCCGGGCCGGGCTCGGCTCCGACATCCCGGAGGTCATGCCCGATCTGCGCAAGGTGCGCTCGCCGTACCCCGAGCCGGTCTCGGGTGAGCACGAGGAGCTGCTGGCGGTGCCGGCGCTGCACCTCGACGCGGCGTTCGTGCACCAGCACCGCGCCGACCGCTCCGGCAACGCCCTGTGGCTCGGAGAGGACCCGTTCATGGACGACCTGTTCGTCCGTGCGGCGGACCGCGCCTTCGTGAGCTGTGAGGAGGTCGTGCCCACCGAGGAGCTGGCCTCGCTCGCGGACCTCACCCACCTGCGGATCTCGCGCCTGGACGTGAGCGGTGTCATCGAGGCACCCGGAGGGGCGCACTTCACCGAGTGCCCGCCCGACTACGGACGCGACGAGGCCTTCCAGAAGCTCTACGCCACGGCATCACGCGACGACGACGACTGGGAGGCCTTCTCGAAGCGCTACCTGGAGGTGGACGAGGCCACCTACCGGGCCCGGGTGTCGGAGCTCGCGGCCGACCAGGGCTCACCGGCCAGCGGAGGAACGTCATGAGCAACACGGCCAACATGGACACACCCGCCAGGGCCGACATATGCGCGGTGGCGATCGCCGACTGCTTCGCGGGTGACGGCGAGAGCCTGTGCAACCCGATCGGAAACCTGCCCCTGATCGGAGGCCGGTTGGCGGCCTCGACCAGCGAACCACAACTGGCCATCACCGACGGCTTCTACACCCTGCTCGACAACGTGCCCCCGGTCGGCCTGTCCGAACAGGAACGCGTCGCCCAGCGCACGATCGCGCACTGGAACCCCTACCGGGAGATGTTCGGCCTGCTCTGGCACGGCCGCCGCCACGTGATGATGGGACCGGTGCAGATCGACCGGTACGGAAACGCCAACATCGCTGCGATCGGTGACTGGAAGCGGCCCAGGTCGCAGGTGCTGGGCTTCCGCGGCGCACCCGGCAACACCATCAACCACACCACCAGCTACTGGGTGCCCAAGCACGGCCCCCGCGTCTTCGTTGACGCCGTGGACGTGGTCTGCGGTGTCGGCTACGACCGTGCAGCGGCGTTGGGCCCCGTTGCGTCGCGGTTCCACGAGGTGCGCCGCGTGGTGTCGAACCTGGCGGTGATCGACTTCGACGCCACCGACGACGCCGGCACCCCCACGATGCGGTTGCGTTCGGTCCACCCGGGCGTGACCGTAGAGGAGGTCCTCGAGGCAACCGGGTGCGATCTGGTGGTGCCCGAAGGGGTTCCCGAGAGCCGGCTGCCCACCCCCGAGGAACTCCAGCAGCTGGAACGGATCGACCCAAGCGGCCTCAGGTTCCGGGAGGTGGCCGGGTCATGAACCCCCCGGTCGCCGCCCATCCGGCGTTGTCGACCAGGGCCTGTGAGCTCTTCGGGGTCCGCTACCCGGTCGTGCAGACCGGCATGGGCTGGGTCTCGGGCGCCCGCCTCACCGCGGCCACCGCCGAGGCGGGCGGACTGGGCATCCTCGCCTCGGCGACCATGACACTCGAGGAGCTGGGAGCGGCGATCACCCGGGTCGAGGGCCGCACCTCCAACCCGTTCGGGGTCAACCTCCTGCCGAGCCAGCCGGACGCGGCGGAGCGGATCTCACTGATCATCGAGCGCGGTGTGAGGGTTGCGAGCTTCGCCGCCGCCCCGCGTGCGGACCAGGTTGCCCGACTCGGGGATGCGGGAGTGGCCACCGTCGTGACCGTCGGAGCCCCGAGGCACGCCGAGAAGGTGCTCTCCATGGGGGTGGACGCGGTGATCGCCCAAGGAGGCGAGGGGGGAGGCCACACCGGCTCGATCCCGACCTCGCTGCTCGTGCCCGGAGTCGTGGAGGCCACCCGCGGATCGGACCTGGTGGTCCTCGCTGCCGGCGGGATGCACGACGGCTCCTCGTTGGCCGGTGCGCTCGGCTGGGGTGCCGACGGGATCGCCATGGGCACGCGGTTCCTGCTCACCGCCGAGAGCCAGGTGCCGGAACACGTCAAGGACGTCTACCTCCGCAGCGGCCTCAACTCCACGGTGGTGACCACGGCCATAGACGGCGCACCCCAGCGCGTGATCCGCACCGAGGTGATCGACGGCCTCGAGTCGGCCCGCGGTCCGATGCGCTTCCTGGCCGCTGCGCGCAACGCGTTCGCATTCGCCCGCCAGTCGGGAACGTCGCCGATGGACCTGCTGCGGACCGCTCGCAACATGCATGACGACTCCGAGCTCACCTGGGCGCAGGTCGCCCTCGCCGCGAACGCGCCGATGATGACCCGTGCGTCGGTCGTGGACGGTGACCTCGGCGTCGGAATCCTGCCCACCGGGCAGGTGGTGGGGAGCATCGAGGACCTGCCCACCGTCGCCGAGCTGATCGAGGGGATCGTCGTCGGCGCATCGGAGCAACTCGAGGGCCTGTGCGGATCGGGCCCCGTCGACACCGACGAGAACTGATGGAGCGGGCATGGACCTGACATGGAGTGACTCCGAGGAGGCCTTCCGGGCCGAGTGCCGGGAATGGCTCGCCGACAACGTCCCGTCCGGACTTCCCTCCGGGGACACGCGTGAGGGATTCGCCGCCCACCTCGAGTGGGAACGCCTGTTGCACCGCGACCGCTGGGCGGTGGTGTCCTGGCCCGAGGCCTATGGCGGCCGGGACGCCTCGCTGTGGGAGTGGCTGATCTTCGAGGAGGAGTACTACGCCGCCGGGGCTCCCCAACGGATCACCCAGAACGGGATCTTCCTGCTGGCTCCGACGATCTTCGAGTTCGGCACCCGCGCCCAGCAGGACCACTACCTGCCCCGCATGTCCGCGGCGGTCGACCTGTGGTGCCAGGGCTGGTCGGAACCCAACGCGGGATCCGACCTGGCTGGCATCTCCTCCAGGGCGGTCCGCGACGACGATGCCGGAGGGTGGCGTCTCAGCGGGCAGAAGACCTGGACCACCCGCGGGGCGTTCTGCACCCACCTGTTCGGGCTGTTCCGCACCGATCCCGAGGCACAGCGTCACCGGGGCCTCACCTACTTCCTGGTGCCACTCGACGCGGATGGTGTCACGGTGAGGGGCTTCGGTCGCCTCGACGGTGACGAGGGCTTCGCCGAGGTGTTCCTCGACGACGTCTTCGTGCCCGACATCCCGGACCCCGAGGGCGCCGACGAAGCGGCGATGGCCACGGTGATGGACCGGGGCGGCATCCTCGGCGAGGTGAACGACGGCTGGGGTGTGGCCATGGCCACGACCAGCTCAGAGCGCGGCCTGACGCTGCGGTCGCCCGGGCGCTTCCGCGCCACGGCGACCCGGCTCGTGGAGTTGGCATCCCGACGTGCGGGGGATCCGGGGGTGTCCGGGGACATGCTCGACGCGGTCACGGAGGCGTGGATCGATGCCGAGTCCTACGCGTTGCACACGCTCTCGGACGTGACCGGGATCACCGAGGGGGTCTCCCCGGGTGCCCGGTCCTCCTACAACAAGGTGTTCTGGTCGGAGATGGACCTGCGACTCCACCGTGCCGCACTCGACCTGCTGGGCCCCGAGGCCGAACTGGACGGCCCGTGGATGAAGGGCTACCAGTTCGCCCTGTCGGGTCCCATCTACGCAGGCACCAACGAGATCCAGCGCAACATCATCGCCGAGCGGGTGCTCGGCCTGCCACGGAAGTAGCCGAGATGCGTTTCGCCCCAACCGAGGAACACACTGAGTTCGCCGACGCGGTCAGGTCCCTTCTGGCTGACACCTGCACTCCCGCGGACGTCGCCGCGTCGTGGGGAGGGGAGGTCGGCAGCCACACCGGACTCGGCAGCGGCGACGGCCGTGTGCGCCCGGCCTGGGACGCACTCGTGGAGATGGGCGTGCTCGGACTGCTGGTGCCCGAGCAGCACGGCGGGCTCCAGATGGACTTCGACGCCCTTGCCCCCATCGTCGAGGAGTGCGGCAGGGTGGCCCTGCCGGACCCGGTCGGTGACACCGCGGGTGTGGTGGCGCCGTTGCTGGCGACCGTGGCGGGACAGGGCGGTGCGGTTTCCGGGCCGGCAGCGGAGTGGCTGTCACGGATCGCCTCCGGTGCCACGGTGGTGAGCGGCTTCGGGGCCGCACCGCTGGTGCCCTCGGGCAGGACCGCGGATGCCTTCGTGCTGTTCACCGACGACACGCTCGTGCTCGTGGAACCGGACGACATCGAATCCCGGCCGGAGGATTCCGTCGACGGCTCGCGTGGCCTGGTCCGTGTGGAGCCGGTCAGCGGAGCAGGTCTCGAGCTCGCGTCCGGTGATGTGGCAGCCGCCATGCGGGCGGTGTCGTTCGACCGTGCGGCGACGCTCGATGCGGCGATGCTCCTCGGGTTGTGCTCCGCGATGCTCGACATGACCGTGGAGTACGTCTCCGAACGCAGGCAGTTCGGCGTTCCGGTGGGGAGCTTCCAGGCGGTGAAGCACCACCTGGCCGATGCCGGATCGGCGATCGTGTTCGCCCGGCCCCTGGTGGCCCAGGCCGCACACCTCCTGTCCGGAGGCCACAGCGCGCTCTCGGGTGGGTCCGCAACGGTCGGCGAGGCGGCTGTCGCAGTGTCGATGGCCAAGTCGCGTGCCTCGCGCGCAGCGCAACTCGTCTCGGAGACCGCCCTGCAGTGCCACGGCGCGATCGGCTACACCGTCGAGGCCGACCTGCAGTTGTTCATGAAGCGCTCCTGGGCCCTGGCCCGTTCCCACGGCGACGAGGCGATGCACCGCGCAAGGGTCCGGCGGCACCTCCTCGGCTTGTAGCGTTCGGCACATGGACATCCATGGCGCCCGCATCCTGCTCACCGGTGCCAGCGGGGGGCTCGGCCGGGCGATCGCGCAGGAACTGGCGCGGCGCGGCGCGGACCTCGTGCTGACCGCCCGTTCGGCCTCGCTGCTCGAGGACCTGGCCGCGCGGACCGGCGGAGAGGTGCGTGTGGCCGACCTGGCGGACCGCAGCGACGTGGAGGAGCTGTGCGCCACGCTCGGCGAGATCGACGTGCTGATCGCGAATGCCGGTGTGGGCGGCAACGGCTCGGTGCTCGAGTCGGCGGTGGATTCCATCGACCGTGTGCTCGAGGTGAACCTGCGGGCCCCGATGGTCCTCTCCGCGGAGTTCGCCCGCCAGCGGATCGAGGCCGGCCGTTCGGGTCAGGTCGTGATGGTCGGATCACTCTCCGGTGTCGTGGCCACCGCCAACTCCTCGCTGTACAACGGCACGAAGTTCGGTCTGCGTGGCTACAGCCTGGCCATCCGGCAGGACCTCGAACCCCATGGCATCGGTGTGAGCCTCGTAGTGCCCGGATTCATCGACAGCGAGGGGATGTTCGCGGACAACGGGATCGAGCTTCCGGCCTTCGTGCGCACCAGGTCGCCCTCGGACGTGGCGGCCGGTGTGGTGCGCGCCATCCGGTCGAATCCCGCGGAGGTCTACGTGTCGCCCCCCGAGCTACGACTGACGGCCACCCTCGGCGGCCTCGCCCCGGGGATCTCCGAAGCGCTTCAACGTCGACTCGGTGTTGCCGACATGAGTGCGGAACGGTGAAGCACCAGAAGCACCAGAGGCCCCGAAGGCACCGAAGCGACCGAACGCACTGATCCATGGCACCACCCCCCACGCCGGTAGCGAAAGACGACCAAACGGGTACCGGCACGCGTGCGCACGGCTGGATGAACTGGACGACGGTGCGTGGTGTCGCCCTGGTGCTGGCCGGAGCGGTGATCATGGTCGGGCCCCGCGAGGAAGCCCTCCTGGTGTCGTTGGGTGCGGTGCTCTTCGCCGGTTGGGCGGTGGCGGAGCTGTGGTTCGCGTTCAGGCGCCGCGGGGATGCCCGTCCCGCCGTGGGTCCCATCTCGCGCACGGCCATGGGAGTCGTGCTGGTGATCGCCGCCCTGCTGCTGGTGCTCGACGACCTGCCGTTCTCCACGGTCATCGGTGCCGCCCTGGTGTTGCGGGGCCTCCTGGTGGGCGCCAACGTACTCACACCCAGGGGTCGGTCCGCCCGACGCGACGGCGTGGTGATGGCCGCCTCGTTGGTCGTGTTCGGCGTCGTCGTGGTCGTGGTGCCCGACACTGCCGTGCTGGCGGTCCGCGCCGGGCTCGGAATCGGCTCGATGGCGCTGGGCGGGATCGTTCTCAACATGGGCCTGCGCCAGGGTGCAGCGGGCGCGGAGTCACACCAGGGCCACCCGGCGACATCCCCGCTGGATCACCGTGGGGCTCCGGCACTGGTGAACGACTGGTTGGTCAACCGGCGTCTGGCGGCGGAGGACCGTGCCGGGCTGGTGGAGACGATGTTCTTCGAGGCGCCCAACAAGGCATCCAAGCTCGCCTCGTTCTGGGTGATGATGGTGCTCGCAACGGGCATCGCGAGCTTCGCTGTCATCCAGGACTCCACCGCGGTGGTGATCGGGGCGATGCTCGTGGCTCCGCTCATGACCCCGATCATGGGTGTCTCGGCGGCGGCGGTGAACGGCTGGCCCACCCGGTTGGCACGGTCCCTGGTGCTGGTGGTCGCGGCGGCGGCGGCAGCCGTGGCGGTCGCCTGGCTCATCGCGAGCTGGCTCCCCTCGGTGGGCGACATCAACACCAACACCCAGATCGCATCGAGGGTGGAGCCCTCGCTGCTCGACTTCTGCATCGCCGTGTTCGCCGGCGCCGCGGGTGCGTACGCCACCGTGGATCCACGGGTGTCGAGCTCCCTGTCGGGGGTGGCGATCGCCGTCGCCCTCGTGCCACCCCTGTCGGTCGTGGGCATCACACTCGAACAGGGCGCCTACGGCGAGGCCCAGGGTGCGCTGCTGTTGTTCGGCACCAACGTCGTGTCGATCGTCCTGGCCGCGGTCACGGTGTTCGTGCTCATGGGGTTCGCCGCGCTCCCACCCGACCGCGAGCAACGCGAGAACCTGAGGCGCGTGGTCGGCGTGTTCGGCCTCGGTGCCCTCGTGATACTCGTGCCGTTGAGCCTCACCTCCGAGGACGTCTGGACCGAGGCTGCCGACGAGGGTGCGACACACGACGTGGTGACCGCATGGCTGCCCGATGACGGCAGCGTGCAGTACGTCGACGTGGAGGCCGAGGGTGACCGGATCTCGGTGACCCTCTCGGGCCCGGAGCTGCCCGGGGACACCGACGGCCTGCTCGACGACCTGTCCGACAAGTTGGGCTACCGGCCCAAGCTCTCGTTGCGGCTCGTTCCCTCCACAGTGACCGAGATCGACTGACCCCGGTCGGCCGGGCGAGTGCGTTCGGCCGACCGAGTGTGATCCCTCGGCCCCAGGTGCTCAACTGGTGGCGATGGATGCCAACGAGCACGACCGAGGCGAAGCGGACCCCGGCGCACCAGACCCCGGTTCACGCGCGCCCGCGGTGGTGCTCCTCAGCGGTGGACTCGATTCGGCCACCGTGTTGGCGATCGCGGTCGCCGAGGGCCGTGAGTGCCACGCGCTGAGCTTCCGCTACGGGCAACGCCACTCGGTGGAGCTGGCAGCGGCGGAGCGTGTGGCGCAGTCACTCGGAGCGGCTTCGCACCGTGTGGTCGGCATCGACCTCGACTCCATAGGGGGTTCGGCTCTCACCGACGACATCGAGGTACCCAAACACGATTCCGCGGACGCGATCGGTTCGGATGTTCCGGTGACCTACGTCCCGGCACGCAACACCGTGTTCCTCGCGGTGGCACTGGGACTGGCCGAGGTGGTGGGAGCCGGCGACATCTTCATCGGGGTGAACGCCCTCGACTACTCGGGCTACCCGGACTGCCGCCCCGGGTTCGTGGCCGCGTTCGAGAACCTCGCCAACCTCGCCACGGCTGCTGCCACCGAGCAGGGGGTGGAGTTCTCGGTGCGGGCGCCACTGATGGAGCTCACCAAGAGCGAGATCGTGAGCCTCGGCACCGAACTTGGTGTGGACTACTCGATGACCACCAGCTGCTACGACCCCGACCCCACCGGAGCTGCCTGCGGACACTGCGACTCGTGCCTGTTGCGCAGGCGGGGGTTCGAGCAGGCCGGGTTGGCCGACCCGACTCGCTACCGGGAGTCCTGATGGCCTACCGCGTGAAGGAGCTGTTCCACACCCTCCAGGGAGAGGGGATCAACGCGGGTCGCCCGGCGGTGTTCTGCCGTTTCAGCGGCTGCAACCTGTGGTCCGGCCGCGAGGCCCAACGCTCCTCGGCCACATGCCGTTTCTGCGACACGGACTTCGTCGGTACCGACGGAGAGGGAGGGGGCACCTTCGAAGCAGGCGAGTTGGCCTCACGGGCTGCGGAACTGTGGCTCGGGGCGACCGGGGTGCCACCCGGGCGTGCCCCGGCATCCGAGCCGGAGGACGCCACCGGCTCGCGGGCGTTGTTGGTCTGCACCGGGGGCGAGCCACTCCTGCAGCTCGACGCGGACGCGGTGGATGCCTTCCACCGGGCCGGGTTCGAGGTGGCCGTGGAGACGAACGGCACGATCCCGCTACCCCCGGGGGTGGACTGGGTGTGCGTGTCCCCCAAGGCCAACAGCGAGGTGGTCGTGCGAAGCGGCGACGAACTCAAGCTGGTGTATCCCCAGGAGGGGGCCGAGCCCGGGCGTTTCGAGGGGGGCGAGTGGAACTTCACCCACCGTGTCCTCCAACCCATGGACGGGGAGGACCTGGAGGCCAACACGCTCGCCGCCGCGCGCTACTGCATGGCGCACCCCCGCTGGCGACTCGGCATCCAGACCCACAAGGTCATCGGCATCCCCTAGGCCGGCCACACTCCCGGCCGCGTCGTCATCCCGCGGGCGGCTGGCCGGACCGGCGGGCGCGCTGGGTAACCTCCGGGTCGTGGAGGTCGATCCCGGCTGTGCCGTGACAGGGTTGGTAGGGCTGTGACAGAGGTGTTCCTGTGACAGAGGTGTTCCTGTGACAGAGGTGTTCAAGGAGTTCGGCTTCGAGTCCGCCCACCGGCTCCCGAATGTGCCCGAGGGGCACAAGTGCGCGCGCCTGCACGGTCACTCGTTCCGCGTGGTGGTCCACGTGACGGGTCCGGTTGGTGAGGTCTCGGGCTGGGTGCTCGACTTCGCGGACATCAGCGCCGCCTGCGAGCCGTTGCGCGAGGAACTGGACCACCGGTACCTGAACGAGATCGCCGGGTTGGAGAACCCGACCAGCGAGGTGATCGCCCGCTGGATCTGGGAGCGCCTCGAGCAGGTGCTGCCCGGCCTGTCGATGGTCGAGGTGCGCGAGACCTGCACCTCCGGTTGCCGCTACCGGGGTGGGTGAGCCGGGCTACACCTCGGGCGCGCCACCTGTGGTCGCGGAGTGGGTGGAGCAGGTGCTGGCAGGCCATGTGGCCGGGACTCGTGGTGGTGAAGCGGAGGTCACGGCCGCCCGTGAGCACCTCGGGTCGGTGGCGGAGGACCTGGGTTCGTTCACCCGCGCCCGAGGTGGGGTGCTCACCGGTCCGCTGGATCCCTTCGGCGGGCCCGGCGCCCTGGTGCTGGGCGACGCCTCGGTGGGCAGACTGCTCACGTGTGGGGGCCTCGCGCTGGGGGAGGCGGTGGATCCCCCCGGCGAGGTCACATGGCCGATGTTCAGGGGTCGGGCGCTCGACGTGTTCGTGTCGGTGGTGCTCTTCTCGGGGCCGGTCGCCGACGCGGTTGGGGAGCTCGAGGCGGTCTTCGAGGCCACCGGTGCTGCAGGGGACCTGGAACTGCTCAGGGGCTTCACAGCGGATCCCTCGAAGTCCGGTGAGCTGGCCGAACTGGCGGCGCACGCACTCGCGTTCCGTGGACTGCAGCGATGGGAACCGAGGGTCGAGGTGGGCCTGGGGGCACGGTTCGCGGGGGTGCTCGAGCTGCGCGGGCGAGCGGACCTCGTGCTGGGTGGTCCCGGCACACCGCACCCGTGTGTCCTGGTGGAGGTGAAGTCCGGTGAACTGCGCGACGCCCACCGGGCGCAACTGCGCCACTACGTGCTCCTGGCATCGCTGAGGAACGGCACCCTGCCCGCCGGGGCAGCACTGTGGAGTCCGGTCGGCGGGTTGGAGCCGATGCACGTGCCCGGAAGCCTGCTCGCCGCGGCCGAGAGGATCGCAGCCGGGGCCTCGCGCGCGGCGGACATCCTGGACCGTGGTGGACCGGTGCTGCGGCCCGGACCGCACTGCCGGTTCTGCAGTTCCTCGCCGCTCTGTCCGGAGGCCCGCGTTGGATAGCCAGCGATCCGCCGGTTCGAGGAGGCGCCGATCCGAGGTGATGGCCCACTGGCGCGACGCGCTGGATGGCGCGGTGGCCGAGATGCCGGCAGGCAGGGCGGTTCGCGGCCGCCCCACCGCCGGGCCCGGAGACCGAGGTGACGGGGTGCTCGATCGTGTCGGGACCTTCCAGGCGGGTGCCCCGTGCCCGGCCGTGGCCATGGTGGCGGACCCGGACAGGTTCGACGAGCGGGGTGCCTTCCGCGAAGCGGTGTTCACGGCGCGCAGGGAGGTGGCACTGGTGGCCCTGCGTGAGGCGCCGGCCGGAATGCCTGCCCACGAGATGGTCACCTCGGTGTTGAACACCCCCGATTCCCTGCGTCGGGGGGTGGCGGACTGGTTGCGTTCGTTGGAGCCCGCCGCCGTCGCTGCGCTGAGGGCCGACGCCGTGTCCTGGGTGGTCGATGCACGGGCCCTCGCGGCCCGACGGGGCGAGCCGCAGTGGCATGAACCGCGGGCGCTGGCGTACACCCCCCGATCCCTGTCCACGGCGCTCACCGCTCAGGTCGACGCGGTGCGCACCGTCAGGGCGGGCACGGCGCAGGACCGAACGCACCTGCTGGTGCTGCGCCCGCGCTCCTCACCCGCGGACCGACGGGTTGCGGGCCGCACGGCCCTGCTCTGGTCCCTGGTGCGTGGCCAGGAACCGGCGTCGGTGGTGCTGGCCATGCGGGCCACCCTCGAGCGCGTCCGGTTCGCGGTGGACGGCGAATTCCTCTCCACGGCGCTGGGGGAAGCGGTGGCGGACCTCGGGTTCGCCGCCCAACCCGGCGCAGCACCGCGGCGGGTCGGGCCCCACTGCAGGTACTGCCGCATCCTCGGCTCGTGTGCCGATGGCAGCGCGCACCTCGAGTCCCTGAAGGAGCGCTGGGCAGCCCCCTGGGATCACATCGAGGTCGCGTCCGGGGTTGATCCGACGACGTAGATGAGGTGGCCCGTGGCGACGAGCACCGAGGATCCGGTGCGCACCTCCACGTCGCAGAACACGACGCGCTTGCCGCGGCGCGACACCCATCCCTCGGCCACGAGGTCCTCCTTGCGCACCGGCCCGAGGTAGCGCACGGTCATCTCGATCGTCGAGTAGGGACGCCGGGTGTCGTACGCGGTGCCGATGGCCGGAACGACGACCGTGTCGATGAGCGTGGCGATGGCTCCCCCGTGCATCAGCCCCTGGGGCTGGTTCAGCTCCGGTCGCCACGGGAGGCGCAGCCTGGCGTAGTCGCGCCGGAGCTCCTCGACCTGCATACCCACCAGCTGCGGGAAGTACTGCTGGTCCTCCCACTCGAGGAAGTTGGCCCATCGCCGCTGGACCGACATGGGAAGGAGGTCGAACTGCTCGGCCCGGGCTGACATCCCGACATTCTGGTCGATCGCGGCGACTCCGGGGCCGAGAAGTGCCCGCCGGGCCCGCGCCGGGCCCCGACTGGTCCCACCCGAATGGGGTGGCTCCGATTCGCGGGGTTACGGTGACACGCGCAGGCTCGCCCTGCGAGCAGCCGAATGATCCGTCCGGAGGAGCAGCGAAGTGCCCGAGGCATACATAGTCGACGCAGTCCGTTCACCGGTGGGCCGCCGTGGTGGTGGCCTCGCTGCGGTGCACCCGGCCGACCTGGGAGCACATTCGATCGGTGCGCTGATGGAGCGCACCGGGGTCGACCCCGCCGCGGTGGAGGACGTGGTGTTCGGGTGTGTCGACACGATCGGTCCCCAGGCGGGCGATGTCGCCCGCACCTGCTGGCTGACCGCGGGCCTTCCCGAACACGTGCCCGGCACGACCGTCGACCGCCAGTGCGGATCCTCCCAGCAGGCAGTTCACTTCGCTGCGCAGGCCGTGATGTCGGGAACCTCCGACCTGGTCGTGGCCGGGGGCGTCCAGAACATGTCGTCGATCCCCATCTCCGCGGCCATGCTCGCCGGCGAGGCCTACGGCTTCGACGACCCCTTCTCGGGATCCGAGGGCTGGCAGCAGCGCTACGGCACCCAGGAGGTGAGCCAGTTCCGCGGCGCCGAGATGATCGCGGAGAACTGGGACATATCCCGGGAGGACATGGAGGAGTTCGCGGTCACCAGCCACAACCGCGCCATCGCCGCCCGCGCCGAGGGGCGATTCGAGCCCGAGATCGCGCCCCTGGCCGGCCTGGACCACGACGAGGGCCCCCGCGAACCCGACCTGGAGAAGATCCGCAGCCTCGCCCCGCTGGTCGAGGGAGGCCGCCTGACCGCGGCCCTGGCCTCGCAGATCTCCGATGCCTCGGCGGCGATCCTGGTCGCCTCGGAACAGGCGGTGAAGGACCACGGCCTGAAGCCGCGGGCCCGGGTGCAGCACCTCTCCGTGCGCGGCGAGGACCCGATCAGGATGCTCTCCGCCCCGATTCCCGCGACCCGCTACGCGTTGGAACGCTCCGGCATGTCGATGGACGACATCGACCTCGTCGAGATCAACGAGGCCTTCGCATCGGTGGTCCTGGCGTGGGAGAAGGAACTGGACGTCGACCACGGGAAGGTCAACGTCAACGGTGGCGCGATCGCCCTCGGACACCCCCTGGGTGCGACCGGGGCGCGCCTCATGACGACCCTGTTGAACGAGCTGGAGCGCACCGGTGGCCGCTACGGGCTGCAGACGATGTGCGAAGGCGGGGGACAGGCGAACGTCACCATCATCGAACGGCTCTGAGGGCCGCGGGGTCGCTCACCCCGGGGGGAGCGGGGTGGACACATGGATCCGATGGCAGGATCCGCCTGGCGGATCCGCCAAACGCTGAAGTCGTCACTACGGCTGCCGATGGATCCGGTGGCGGACACGACGGACAGGACCGATGGCGGACTCGACACAGGACAACCCACACACCCACGGCCCGGGCGCTTCGGGACGACCCGGGCCCACGGGCCGGGGCGGTGACACGGGCCGCGGCAGCTCGCTGGGGTTCGTGGTGTCGGCTCGCCACCCCGGCGACGCGGTGTTGTTCTGCGGGGCGGCCGAACGCGCCGTTCCGGCGGGGGAGCGCGTCGAGTTCCTGATCCTCGACGACCACACCAATCCGCTCCGGCGCGAGGTCATCTCCGCCGTGGATGACCACGGTGACTCGGTGCGCCTGGTGACCCGTCCCGCGGGGGGACCTGCCGCGGAGCTGGACGCGGCCAGCCTCGCCTCGTGCAGCGAGTTCCTGGTGGTCACAACCGGGGCGACGGCGCCGTGGAACTCCCTGTTGCCCGCCCTCGGGGCGTTGCGGAGCGACGGTTCCGACTTCGTGGCCGTTGCGCCCGACCCTGCCCTGCCGAAGGACCCCGATCCGTACGCACGAATCGGGTTGCACCTGGGACTCCGGGAGGCTGCGGGACCGTCGCCGGGAACCCCGGGGACGGGCCCGGGACGCCTGGTGGTGATGCGCCGCTGGGCGGCCCGGTGGATCTTCGCCGACGTGGCCTCGGATCCCGACCCGGTGGGCGAGGTGAGCGAACGGGCCGGCCTCCTCGGTCTCAGGGTCCTGGAACTGGATGCAGCAGGGGTGGTGACCGGCGGAACCTGAGCGGGTCGGTGCACAGATTGGAACGCGTTCCACTTGCGGGGCCTACCATCCCGGGGTGGACTTCGAGGACACCCCAGAACTGGCCGAGTTCCGTGCAGAGGCAGCAGCGTTCCTCGCCGCGCATGCCGAACCACGTCGCGGCGACGACCGCGACTGGTCGCGCAACGCGGCCTCCACCGATCCCGAGGTGGCGGAGGACTTCCGGCGCCGGTGCGTCGAGTGGCAGGGACTCCTGTACGAGCACGGCTGGGCGGGGCTGACATGGCCCCGTGAGTTCGGTGGCCGGGGCCTGACCCCGGCGCACCAGATCGTGTTCAACCAGGAGATGGCCCGCTTCGACGTGGCGTCGGGATTCATCACCGCCGCGCAGGCCCTGGTCGGACCCACCATCATGCAGCACGGCACCGACGAGCAACGGGCGCGCTACCTTCCACCGCTGCTGTCGGGGCAGGAGGCGTGGTGCCAGCTCTTCAGTGAGCCCGGTGCCGGGTCCGACCTCGCGTCGTTGGCGACCCGGGCGGTGCGCGACGGCGACGAGTGGGTGATCGACGGCCAGAAGGTGTGGACCTCCAGTGCCCAGCATGCGGACTTCGGGATCCTCATCGCCCGCAGTGACCCGGATGCCCCCAAGCACAAGGGCATCACGTACTTCATCGTGGACATGGCGGCCGAGGGCGTGGAGGTGCGCCCACTCGTGCAGGCCCAGGGGGTGGCGCACTTCAACGAGGTGTTCCTCTCCGGAGTGCGGGTGCCACAGGCGAACGTGGTGGGTGAGGTCGGCGAGGGATGGCGGGTGGCCCGCACGACCATGCGTTCCGAGAGCCAGATGATCTCCGGGGCGAGCCAGTCGACCGGCTTCGACGCGGTGATCGCCACCGCACGACGGACCGGGGCGACGCGGGATCCGATCCTGCGCCAGGAACTGGCGCGGGTGTACACGAACGAGGCCGTCCTGCGCTGGATGGGTTGGCGCACCCAGACGGCGGTCATGACCGGCCGCTACGAGCTCGCCCTGCACGGATCGCTGCTCAAGAACTTCTTCACCAGGGCGCTCAGCCATCGCGTCGAGCTGGCCCTGGACATGGAGGGCGCCGAGGGAACTCTGGGCAGCGACGCCGAGGGCGACGGATTCTGGCAGTACCAGTGCCTCAACCAGTTCGCCTCCCGCATCGGTGGGGGTACCGAGGAGGTGCACCGCAACAACCTGGGTGAACAGGTCCTGGGGCTGCCGCGCGAACCCGACGACACCAGGGAGCTTCCCTGGAAGGAGACCCGACGCTCGTGAAACCGCAGTCGAGTGACCACCGATGGGAGGGCCCATGAACCGGCCAACGGGATCCGGGCAGGGCGTGGGTGAGCCCTCCGAGGCCGCACGGCCGCCGGTGCCGGGCCAGATGCTCGCCGGGCACAGGGCCCTGGTGAGTGGCATCGGTCCGGGCATGGGGCGCGACATAGCGCTCGGTCTGGCGGCCCAGGGAGCCGACATCGCGCTGCTGGCACGGTCGGACCGCTGGGTGCCGTCGGTGGCGGAGGAGGTGCGGGCGCTGGGCCGCGAGGCTCTCGAGATCCAGGGCAGTGTGACCTCCGAGGAGGACTGCCGGGCAGTTGCGGCGCGACTGGAACAGGACTTCGGTGGAAGCCTCGACATCCTCGTCAACTCCGCGTTCCATGCCGGTGAGCACGTGCGTTTCGAGGACGCGGACCTCTCGCGCTGGCGGCGTCCGCTCGAGGTCAACTACCTCGGCACCCTGCAGCTCACACAGGCCCTGCTGCCGCTGCTGCGCGCCGCGTCGGACCGCACCGGGGACGCCCGGGTGGTGATGGTCAACACGATGTCGGTCCAGCACATCGAAGCGGGAGCCGGGTCGTACGCGGCGTCGAAGGCGGCGCTGGGTGCTGTGACCAAGACGCTCGCGGTGGAACTCGGCGAGTACGGGATCAGGGTCAACTCAGTGCACCCGGGCTACATCTGGGGTGACAGCGTGAAGATCTACTTCGAGTGGCAGGCGGCCGACCGCGGCCCCGAGGTCGACTGGGAGGACATCTACGCCGAACGGGCACAGGAGACGGCGCTCGGCTACCTGCCCCATTCATCCGAGATAGCCGGATCGGTGGTGTTCCTGGCCTCTCCGCTCGCAAGGTGTGTGACCGGTGTTGCCATCCCCGTCAACGCAGGGCACTGGATGCCCCCCTCGGCGTAGGCTGAACCATGGCAACGGCACTGTGGATAGTGGGCACCACCCGCAGCGGAACCAGCTGGATGTTCGACCTGGTGGCGTCGCATCCGGATGTCTCGATGGGCTACGAGTCGAAGATCCCGATCGAGGGCATCGGCTTCTACGAGCGCTGGCGGGACCGTCTGGGTGACCCGCTCGCGATGGCGGGCCTGCTCGAGGACATCCGCCTCGGTGTGGACGATCCGAGCAACGCGGGCAACAACGAGGCCGCGTTCACACGGCCCGACCTCGCACTGCGGGTGCACGAGGCCCACGAGGCCTCCCCCGGTTGGGCCACGGTGTGCGAGCACCTCTTCCGGGCCGTGGAGGACACGAGCCACTGGGGCAACAAGATGCTGCGCATCGAACAGACCCCGGTGCTCGAACAGCACTGGCCGGACAGCCGATTCCTGGTGCTCGTGCGCGACCCCCGCGGAGTGGTGGCCTCGCAGTCCGCCAAGTTCGGGCACAGCCTCGACTACTCCGCCATGTACTGGCTCACCCACGCCAGGTGGATCCTCGACCGATTGCCCGGCGACGAGCGCTACCGGGTCGTCGACCTGGTGGAGGCCGCGCGCGATCCCCGTGGCCACCTGGAGTGGCTCTTCGAGGGGGCCGGACTGTCGACCGATCCGATCGACGAGCTGCTCGAGCGCTTCCCGGGTGATCCGGACCGTCTGGAGGGATGGCGCAACAACCTCGACGCGGACCTGCAGAGGCGCATGGAGGAGTACTGCTTCGAGGAGATGACCGCGCTCGGCTACGAACCGGAGCTGGCCACCGGTGCACGCAGGCTGTCACTGCCGCGCAGGCTGTGGGCCCAGGCCGAGACCTACGGGGCAAGGCTGCTGCGCGCACCCGGTGAGATCGGGCGCAAACAGGTCGTCGCGCGCCTTCGCGAGAGCCTCAGGGGTTCCTGAGGGGGGTTCTGCGTCCGGGAGTTCTGCGTCCGGGAGGCCCGGTCCGGCTACTTGCGCGACATCCTGGCCTTGGTGCGGCGGCCACCCACGAGCATTCCGACACCGAAGCCGAGCAGTGCCGTCACCGCCAGCACGAGCCACAGCGGCAGTGTCGGTGAGAAGAAGATCAGCGATACCTCGGTGGAGGTGCTGTTGACGGCGATGAACACCAACAGGACCACCGCGATGATCGCTCCACCGACCTGCTTGCCGCTCGGGTGGAAACCCCCGTGGTCCTCATCCGGCTCCCCCGGCAGGTGGTCCGACTCACCCATGTTGCGCATATGGTCCTCCGTGGTGCGGCAGCACTCCGTGGTTCCGGAGCACTCCGGGCCAGTGTTGCACCGTGATCGGACGGCTCAGAGGATGCGTTGCAGCAGCTCCGCCTGGGCCTCGAGCTGTTCGAGCACCTCGCCACGGGGTGCGGATGGGAGCCTGAAGACGCACTCCGACACACCGATCGACGCGAAGTGCTCGATCTTCTCGGCGCTGGGATGGGAGCCGAAGGGGACCACCCGGGCAGCATCGGGGTCGCGCCCGGCGGCCTCCAGCGCCGCTCGGTAGCGCGGGATCTGCTCTGCCAGCCCGCTGCCCCCGATGGGGATCCAGCCGTCCGCCCACTCCACGGCGTGGGCCATGAGCCTGGGGCCTGCACCCCCACCCAGCAGCACCGGGATGGGCACCTGCGGCTTGGGCCAGGACCAGCTGGGGGAGAAGGAGACGTGCTCGCCGTCGAAAGCGGCCTCGTCGTCGCTCCAGAGGGCCCTCATCGCGAGCACGTGCTCACGGGCCACGTCCCGACGCCGTGCGAAGGCGATCCCGTGGTGCTCGATCTCGTCGCGGTTCCAGCCGAAGCCGACACCGAGTTCGAGGCGACCCCCGGAGAGGTCCTGGAGGGTCGCCAGGGCCTTCGCGGTGACCAGCGGCTCCCGCTGGGCCGGTAGGAGCACACCGGTGCCGAGGTGGATGCGCGACGTGACCGAAGCGGCCGCCGCGAGCGCCACGAGCGGGTCGACCGAGCGCTTGTACTCCTCGGGGAGCACCTCGTCGCCGGTTGGTGGCGGTGTCACCCGCGAGGTCGGGATGTGCGTGTGCTCGGGCACCCACAGGGAATCGAAGCCGCGCTGTTCGGCCTCGACGGCGAGCTCGGGAACGCCCATCGAGACGTCCGTTGCGAACATCGTCACACCGAAGCGCATCCGGGGCCTCCTCGGTCCGGTAGGGAGGTTGGGCCCTCCGGTTGCGGGCCCGTCGGGACGGAGCAGAGAGTACTCGGTTTGCCGTGGCATCTGACGGGGTGTCAGATTCTGGTGATGGGAATCTGTGACCAACGTTCGGTGATCGTGACCGGTGCCGGTCGTGGGCTGGGCCGGGCCCACGCCGTGGCCCTCGCCGCGGCGGGTGCCTCGGTGGTCGTCAACGACCTGGGTGTCGCCCAGGACGGCAGCGATCCGTCCGACACTCCGGCACAACAGGTCGTCGACGAGATCACCGCGAACGGCGGGGTGGCGGTTGCCTCCACACACGACGTGGCGGACTGGGATTCCGCCGGCGAGATGGTGCAGCTGGCCCTGGAGAGCTTCGGTCGCCTCGATGCGGTGGTCAACAACGCCGGCATCGTGCGCGACCGGATGTTCGTCAACTCCGAGGAGTCCGAGTGGGAGGCCGTGCTGCGGGTCCACGTGATGGGCCATGCCGCACCGGCACGCCACGCGGCTGCGCACTGGCGCAAGCTCTCCAAGGCCGGTGAGGCGGTCGACGCGCGGATCATCAACACCTCCTCGGGTGCGGGGCTCATGGGCTCAATCGCCCAGGCTGCGTACAGCGCCGCGAAGGGGGCGATCGCCTCGATGACCCTGGTGCAGGCCGCCGAACTCGGACGCATCGGCGTGACCGCCAACGCGCTCGCGCCCGCGGCACGCACCCGCATGACCGAGGAGGCCTTCGCGGACATGATGGCCGAGGTCGACGAGGACTCCTTCGATGCCATGGACCCGGCGAACGTGTCACCACTCGTGGTCTGGCTGGCATCTCCCGCCTCCGCCGGGGTGACCGGACGGGTCTTCGAGGTCGAGGGCGGAATCGTCGGGATCGCCGAGGGCTACCGCCACGGTCCCCGGGTGGACAAGGGAGCCCGCTGGGAACCCGAGGAGCTCACCGAGGTGGTGGGGGCGCTGCTCGACGAGGCAGCCGAGCCGACTCCGGTGTACGGGGCCGGCTGAGCACCGCCCATGCCGGGCGACGAAGCGCTCGCGGCCGACCTGGCCGCAGTCGGACTGCCCGCGGCGACGGCGGTCGAGCCGCTGGTGTTCAACCCCAACAACGCGGTGACCGGGGTGGTGCAGCGCGTGCACCTGGCCGACGGTTCCACGGTGGTGCACAAGGTGCTGCGACGCGACGCCGACGGCGGCGTGCCGCACTGGGGGGCCGGTGGGCACCCGCAGCACTGGAACCACTGGCGTCGCGAGGCGGACGCGTACCGCGACGGGGCCGTGAGGGCGTTCGAGCCCCACCTGCGGCCACCCGCGTTGCGGGGCAGGCGTTCGGACCGCGATGGCACGGAGGCGCTGTTCCTCGAGGACGTGCACGGGCGCACCGGTGCTGACCTGGGGGTGGCGGACATCGCCGCGGTGGCTCGTCGATTGGGACGGGCACAGGGAGGTCGCCCACTCGAAGCTGCCCGCGGCCCCATGGCGACCACGTCGCGCGAATGGACCACGGCTTACGCCTCGAGCCGGCCGCGTGGTCCGGCAGCGAACTCGGCCGCGGCGTGGGCCCATCCGGTGGTCACGGAGGGCTTCGGGGACTCCGCCGAGGAGCTGCGCCGTGGCTACGACGCCCTGATGGCGGAGATGCCGCGGTGGCGCCGGGTGCTCGCGACGTGTCCGCGCACGGCGTGCCACCTGGACCTGTGGCCCCGCAACATCGTGGTCCCGCCGGAACCGTCGGCCACCCCGGTGGTGTTCGACTGGTCATTCGTGGGTATCGGGGCCGTGGGGGAGGATCCCGCGAACCTGGTGCACTCGACGATGCTCGAGCACCTCCTGGAGCCCGGGCGCTTCGCGGAACTGGATGCAGCGGTGTGGCGTTCGTACTCCGCGGGGCTGCGGGAATCGGGCTGGCCGCACGACCTGCGCTGGGCGCGCCTCGGGATGTGCGCCGCGGTGGTCAGGTTCGCCTGGCTGCCCGCAGCGATGGTCTCCGCCGCCGAGCACCGCGGGCCGACCGGCTACGCCGGTCGGCCGGGGCACGACCTGCGCGAGGTGTTCGCCCGGCGCAGGACCGTGCTCGAGGCGATGCTGGGGCAACTCGGCGAGGCGCGGGAACTCGCAGCAGACCTCGGCGTCGACGGCGACGTCGGTGCCTACGGGGATTCGGCTCCGGAGGTGGGGGAGCCGGGGCTCAGTTGAGCAGGGCCGGGTCGTCGAGGTGCCTGGGCAGCATCGGTCCGGGCCGTTCGGCCCCGAGACCGGTGATCCGGTTCTGGTCATCCACGAAGACGACCTTCGGCTGGTGCGATTCGGCTTCCTCGGTGTCCATCTCGCCGAAGGTCGCCATGATCACCAGGTCACCCGGTGACATCAGGTGTGCAGCGGCACCGTTGATGCAGACCACTCCCGATCCGGCAGGACCCTCCAGGGCATAGGTGGCCAGCCGGTTGCCGTTCGTGACGTTCCAGATGTGGACCTCCTCGTGGGGCAGGATGCCGGCGGCATCCAGGAGGTCGGAGTCGATCGTCACCGAGCCCTCGTAGTCCAGGTCCGCCTGGGTGACGGTGGCCCGGTGGATCTTGCCCAGGAACATGCGACGTCGCATGGCTGTCTCCTTGGATCGGTCGCGCCCAGTCGGTGCGCGCTTCACCCGAAACGCTACCGCGGAAGCGTTTCGGGGCCCAAGCCGACCCGTGGAGCGCAGCCGGTTGTGCGCGGGGTCAGTTCAGGCGCTCGACGATCATGGCCATGCCCTGGCCGCCGCCGACGCACATCGTCTCGAGACCGAAGGTGGCATCGGACTCGGTGAGGTTGTGGATCAGGGTGGTCATGATCCGGGCACCGGTCATGCCGAAGGGGTGTCCCAGGGCGATGGAACCGCCGCGGGTGTTGAGCTTGTCCCACTCGATGCCGAGCTGTGCGGCGGAGGGGATGACCTGGGCGGCGAAGGCCTCGTTGATCTCCACCAGGTCGATGTCGTCGATCGACATGCCCGCGCGTGCGAGTGCCTTGCGGCTGGCCTCTACGGGCCCCATGCCCATGATCTCGGGGTTCAGTCCGGTTGCGGCCGAGGAGACGATCCGGGCCAGCGGGGTGAGCCCGAGCGCCTTGGCCTTGGTGTCGCTCATCACGACCACCGCGGCAGCGCCGTCGTTGAGCGGGCAGGCGTTGCCGGCGGTGACGGTTCCGTCGGGGCGGAACACCGGGCCGAGACCGCTCACCTTCTCGAGGGTGGTCCCGGGGCGGATGCCATCGTCCTTGGTGACGGTGCCGTCGGGGGTCTCGACCGGGGTGATCTCGGCCTCCCAGTACCCGGAGTTCAGGTTCTCCTCGGCGCGGTTCTGGGAGAGCACAGCGAACTCGTCCTGGATCTCGCGGCTGACGTTCTCGTACTGGGCCACGTTCTCTGCGGTCTGGCCCATGGCGATGTAGATGTCGGGAAGACCCGCAGGTGGTTCCCAGGTGGGCGCCCCACCCTCGGCGCGCTTGGCGGTGCGGGCCTCGGCCTCCGCGAACAGCGGGTTCTTGGGGCCATCCGCGAGCTGCCCGACGGCCATGTTGCGGCTGATGGTCTCCACGCCGCCCGCGACGAACACGTCACCGTCGCCCGCAGCAATCGCGTGTGCGGCCATGCGGATGGTCATGAGCGAGGAGGAGCAGTAGCGGTTCACCGTCACGCCGGGGGTGTCGTCCAGTCCGGCGAGCAGGGCTGCGACACGGGCGATGTTGTGGCCCGACTCACCGGCGGGCTGTCCGCATCCCCACAGCACGTCCTCGATGTCGGCGGTGTCGAGGCCGGGAGTCTGTTCGAGGACCGTCTTGATGACCAGGGCCGAGAGGTCGTCGGGGCGCATGTCCTTGAGGGAGCCCTTGCCGGCCCTTCCGATGGGTGTACGGGCGGTGGCGACTATCACTGCTTCGGGCATGGGGTTTCCTTCTGGGTCCGACTCGTGTTCAGGGTCCGGCCCTTGTGCCGGCCCGGCTCGCAGGTTACCGCCCGGTAACCGCGTGGGGCCACCCGGCGGTGCTCGGGCTCAGGCGAGGAACCGACTCACGGTGTCGACCACGCACGCGGGCTTGTCGGAGCCCTCGACCTCGACGGTGACGCGCACCACCACCTGCACGCCGCCCTTGGCCTCCTCGGCCGAGACGACCTCGCCCCGTGCACGCACGCGGGAACCCGCGGGGACCGGTGACGGGAACCTGACCTTCTCGAGGCCGATGTTCAGTCCGGCACTGAACTGCTCCACCGTGATCAACTCGGGCAGGAAGAGGTTCACCATCGACAGGGTCAGGTAGCCGTGTGCGATCGGACCGCCGAAGGGTGACTCCGCGTTTGCCCTCTCGACGTCCACGTGGAGCCACTGGTGGTCGCTGGTGGCATCCGCGAACAGGTCGATGCGGTCCTGGTCCACCTGCTCCCAGTGGGTCGGTCCGAGAGCGGCTCCCACCAGTGGGAGCAGGTCGGCCGGTGTGGCGGCGGTGGTGGTGGTCATGATGGGTCTCCCTGGTCGACTTCGGATCCTGGCGGGGTCGGCCGGCCGGCGTGCTCAGGGGTGCTGGCTCGACACGGCGAGGACCTCGCCGGTCATGTAGCTCGACAGGTCGCTCGCGAGGAAGACCATCACGTTGGCCACCTCCCAGGGCTCCGCGGCACGGCCGAAGGCCTCGGCTGCCTCGAGCTCGGCCAGCAGCCCGGGTGGGGTCACCTTCGCGAGGTTCGCGTGCATGGCGAGGCTCGGTGAGACCGCGTTGACCCTCACACCGTGCTCGGCGGCCTCCATCGCGGCGGTGCGGGTGAGGGCCATCACCCCTGCCTTGGCGGCCGCGTAGTGGCCCTGGCGTTCCTGGGCGCGCCAGCCGAGCACCGATGCGTTGTTGACCACCGTCCCCCGCCCGGCCTCGTACAGGTGCGGCAGCGCTGCGCGAAGGCACCGGAAGGTGCCGGTGAGGGTCACGTCCAGCACCTTGTTCCACTGCTCGTCGGTCATCTCGGTGATCGGCGCGTTGCCGCCCAGGCCGGCGTTGTTCATCCAGGTGTCGTAGCCACCCATCGCGTCGATTGCCGCGGCGACGAGGGCACGCACCGAGTCCTCGTCGGTCACGTCGCACACGACTGCCGTGGGCCTGGTGCCGAGCTCCGCCTCCAGCGCATCCGCGGTCTCGCCCAGGCGTCGCTCGTGGGCATCGGAGATCGTCACCCGGGCACCCTCGAGCATGCAGCGACGCGCGAGGGACCCGCCGATGCCTGATCCGGCCGCGGCGGTGATCACCACCCGCCGGCCGGCCAACAGGTCGCGCCCGGGTGGTTCGATGGGTGCGGATCCGCTTGCCTCGTCGGCCATCTCAGTTGCTCCCGTCAGGTCCGTCACCGCCACGAGGGTCGAAGCGGTGGTGTGTCGTGGATGCTCAGCGTGGCTCCCGGGGAAGCCCCAGGGCGCGTTCCCCGATGACGTTGCGCTGTATCTCGTTGCTCCCGCCGTAGAGCGTGTCGGAGCGGCTGAAGAAGAACAGCTTGTGCTCCGGGGACATCTCCAGGTCACCCGCGTCGCCCTCGTCGGCCGCCGAGTAGCGGGTCACCATGGCCCCCGCCCCCATGGCGTCCATGGCGACCTCGCCCATGTCCCGGTGCAGGCTCGCCCAGTAGAGCTTGTTGATCATCGCTTCCCGCGGCAGTTGGGCGGCGTCGTCCGTGCGCAGTGCACGCGTGGCGTTCCAGCGCATGATGCGCACCCTCACCACGAGGGACATGATCCGGTCGCGCAGCACCGGGTCGGACCACCTCCCGGATTCCCTGGCGGCGGCAACGATGTGGTCGAGTTCGCGTTGGAAGGCCATCTGCTGGCCCAGTGTCAGCACCCCCCGCTCGAAGGCGAGGGTGCCCATGGCTACCCGCCAGCCATCGCCGGGCTCGCCCACGACGAGGTCCGCGCTGGTGCGCGCACCGTCGAAGAACACCTCGTTGAACTCCGCGGTGCCGGTGATCTGCCTGATCGGCCTGACCTCGATGCCGGGCTGGTCCATCGGCACGAGCAGGTAGCTGAGGCCGTGGTGGCGCTGCGAATCCTCTTCGGTGCGCGCCACCACGAAGCACCAGTCGGACCACTGGGCGAGTGAGGTCCAGACCTTCTGGCCGTCGATCACCCACTCGTCACCCTCGCGATGGGCCCGGGTGGACACGTTCGCGAGGTCGGACCCCGCATTGGGTTCCGAGTACCCCTGGCACCAGAACTGCTCGCCGGAGACGATGCCGGGCAGGAAACGCTGCTGGATCTCCGGTGATGCGAAGTGGATGAGCGTCGGTCCCAGCAGGCCCTCGCCGATGAGACCGGCCCGGCCGGGCCCACCGGCCCGGGCGTACTCCTCGTGGAAGGCCACCTCCAGGTGCAGGGGCAGACCCCGTCCCCCGTGCTCGGTGGGCCAGCCCACACAGGTCCATCCCCCCGAGGCGAGCTCGCGTTCCCATGCCATGCGTTCCTCGACGAAGGCATGTTCGTCGCCGGGTCCGCCGCGGTGAGCGAGCAGGGCGAAGTCCCCGCGCAGGTGCTCCGCCATCCACTGGCGGACCTCCTCGCGGAAGTCCGCCTCGGTTGGGCACGCGGCCGCGGATGCGCTGGTCACAGCGGCGACCATACCGGAACCTGACGGGGCGTCAGAAACCTGACGCCCCGTCCTGGTCCGTGTGTCGATCGGGTCGAGCGGAGGTGTTCAGCGAGCTCAGCCGGCCGGCTGCAGGGTGGCTCCAGCCACGGTGGCACCGCCGGTGCCCTCGGTGCCTGGTGTCGCGGTGGCGCTGGCCACCTCGGCGGAGGTGAGCGTCACGATGCCCTGGCTGCACAGGTCCTGGAACTGCTCGGGCGTGGGGTCCTCGCCCTGGGTGAGGGTCACGATCTCCGGGTTGGGCTGGAACACGTCGTTGAGCAGGGCGGTGACCTCGCTGATGTCGATCAGGTCGCCGACGTTCTCGCCGATCACCTTGAACATGAGCTGGATGGTCTCGAGCCAGCCTGCGATGTCGCCCGCGGCCCCCAAGCGTCCGGCCTCGGCGCTGAGCTGGTCGACGTACTGCTTCGCGGTCAGGCCATCGGGGATCGGGGTGGGCTCCTCGCCGGGTTCGCCGTCGCCCTCGCCGTCGCCCTCGTCATCCCCGCCGAGTGAATCGGCGAGCGAGAGCAGCTGGGCCTTGATCTCGGTCGGGAGGAAGGAGTACAGCTGGGCCACCGTGATCTGGTCGTGGGCCTTGTTGGCGAGCTCGCCGGCGAAGGTCACCACGTAGGGCCGGTACTGCATTCCGCCCTTGAGGGTCACACCCTCGGGCACGTTGCCGTTGGCGTTGCTCACGATGTCGCCGCGGGTCACCTCGACGTTGCCCGCACCGATCGTGGGGATCGACTCGAGCCCCGCCTCCATCTCGGCCGCGGTCGGCCAGGTGTGGGGGTTGAGGATGAAGTTGTTGACGTTCTTCTGCCACCAGGAGTCCTTGCCCTCGGGGACCTCCTCGTCCTTGGGCGGGTTCGGCTCGGTGAAGGGGAACGGGAAGTCCATCGACCAGACGACCTTGTCGGCCGACTCACCCGCGAAGGCGAAGCGGCTGCCCATCTCACGCTTGAGCGCCTGGGCGTTGGGGTCGAGGAACAGGCGGATCTCCTGCACCTCGGTGGTTCCCGGGTCGGCATCCGCGATCTTGATGGTGCCCGCACAGACCTCGAAGGTCACATCGGTCGTCTCGCCGGCTGCGGGGCCGGTGGCGACCAACTGTCCATCGACGATCTGTGCGTCGCCCTCGAGCACCTTGAGGGTGCTCGGGTCGACCTGCTGCTCCACACCATCCTTGGTCATGCCGTTGGTCACGTACTCCGAGAGCACGTCGAGGCTCACCTGTTCACCGGGCTGGGTCGCCACCTCGATGGGCTGGACGATGTCGGGCGAGCCGGCGACCTTGACCGGGATCGACAGAACCGTCGCTCCGGTGGAGCACTTGAGGTTGAGCGGGTCGGTGAGCGGGCCGGAGGTGAGCTGGATCGTGAAGGTGAGCTGCGAGGTGCTCACCTTGATCAGCCCACCGGTTCCGATGTCGTTCAGCTCTCCCTTTATGCCGCTGAAGTTGGCGTTGAAGGGTTGCCCGGCGGTCAGCTTGATGGTCTGGTCCGGCAGCGTGGCGTCGATCGATGTCGTGGAGGTGGGGCCGCTCACCGCCAGCGGGGCCCTCACGTTGGAGACCTTCATGCTCGGTGAGATGGCCGCCACGGTGTTCACCGTGCCGGCATCCAGGGAGATGTTGATGCTCATCGAGATCGGCACACCGGTCTGCTCGGGCTCCACGAAAGCCGGTGCATCGGCGGTCACGGTGATCGGTGTGCTCAGCGATCCGCCGAGCGCTGAGAGCGTGTTGGAAGTCGCAGCGTCGGCACCGCTGCAGGTGGCGTTGATCTTCTTGGTCGTGGTGGCAGCGGCGCTCGGCTGGGCACCCACCGCGAGCAGGCCTGCGAGCATCGCCACCACGGCGAGAACACCGGCGGTGGTGCGCCGCCGACCCGGTCGGTTCCTGGATCCGTCGCCCGTTGGAAGCGATCGCATTTTGATTCCCCTGTGTGGTCGGTGGAGCGACGGCGGTCGCTCCGGTTCTCCCTGTACCGGCGCGCCCCGGCGTGCCCGTTCCCGGGCCCGCCATCGCCCACGGCGAGCTGCCTGCCTGTTCGCAGGTGCCCGAACCATACCCAACGCGCCGGATCGCGGCCAGAGGAACCTCGCGGGCCGGGAGCAATTGCCCACCCGGGCCGCCCCGGCGAGGCCCACCCCGCAGCACCCGCGGCACGTCCCCTGCACTGCCGGCGGCGGAGTCTGGGGTAGCTTCGGGGCGTGAACGAGGACCCAGTGCTGGGGGCATCGGGTGGCGAGGGATCGGCCGACGGCGAACCGCCGTGGGCGACACCCTTCCCGCCGGTGCCGGGGGGCGCGACCGTACGCGACCGCACCGCTGGGCAGGGTCGGTCGGCGAGCGGCTCCACTCCACCCGGGTCCACGCCCTCCCCGGGGTCGGCCCCGCCGGGTCCGAGCGCGGGCGTGCCGAGCGACTCCGTTGAGGTGCCCGCATTCGATGTGCCCGGTTGGTCACAGCCGACATCGGGCACCACCACATCGGAGGTGCCACACCCCGGCGGTGCATCGCCGGATCGGGCGGGCGTGGGGGCCGGGGCCGGACACGGTTCTGTCGCCAACAGGGTGGCGGCGCCGCTGTTGCTCGCGGCGTTGGTCCCGATGTTCTTCGCGATCGCAGCGGTGGCGATGCTCATCGCAAGCGAGGACCTCGCGTTGGAGGCACTGGTCGTGGTCGTGATCGGCCTTCTCGGGGGGTCGCTCGGTGCGTTCATCGCCTGGCGTCGCCTGCGCAAGGAGGTGGACCTTCCGGCGCGTGCCCTGCAGGAAGCGGCGGCACGGCTGGGAGCGGGCGAACCGGTCGAGCAGGTGGGCGGCGCAGGTGCGGGTCCGCTCGCGCCGGTGGCAGCCGCGCTCGGAAGGGCGGGTGCGAAGGTGTCGGACACCACCGACCGGCTGATGGCCCAGGCCCGGTGGGGAGAGGGGTCGCGGAGGATCCTCGATGCCCTCGACTTCGCGCGCAGCGACGCCCAGGTGAACCGGGTGGTCTCGGAGGCACTGGAACTGGTCGACGACGAACATGCGGGCGAGTTGCTGATGTCCAGTGCCGAGTCGAGCGGGACCCTCGAGAGCGTCGCGGCCAACCGGGCCACCGGTTCACCGGGTTGCCCGGTCTCCACGGCTGGCGACTGCATGGCGATCCGGCGGGGCCAGGTCGTGATCACCGACAGCTCGGAGGCGATCAACGCGTGTCCGCAGCTGCGGGGACGACCCTACGGGGCCACCTCGGCGGTGTGCGTTCCGGTCTCGATCGAGGGCCATGGCCTCGGGGTGATACACACCACCGGCGCCGACAGGGATCCTCCGAACCCGGTCGTGGTGGAGCGGCTCTCCGAGCTGTCCCGGCACCTGGGCGCGAGGTTGGCGTCGCTGCACGCGATCGAGTCCTCGCGTGCGGAGGCCTCCACCGACGGCCTCACCGGCCTGCCCAACCGCCGCTCGCTCGAGGCGTCCCTGCAACAGATGCTCGACTCGGGCCGCGACTTCGTTGCGGTGCTCGCGGACCTGGACAAGTTCAAGTCCCTGAACGACAACTTCGGCCACGAGGCGGGAGACCGGGCGCTGCAGCTCTTCGCCCGTGTGATGCAGGACAACGTGCGGGGCCACGACCTGGTGGCGCGCGTGGGCGGCGAGGAGTTCGTGGTCGCCTACCCCGACATGACCGTCCAGGGGTCGATAGAGGCCATCGAGCGTCTGCGCACGGGACTGGCCTCGGCGGTGTCGGTCGCGGCGGTCCAGCCATTCACCTGTTCGTTCGGGGTGACCCACTCGGCGGTCGGCTCGAGCGTCGGGGAGATCCTGCGCGTGGCTGATGCCGGACTGCTCCGCGCGAAGGAACTGGGCGGCGACCAGGTCGTATATGCCGACCAGGCGCTGGCGGTCGAGGTCTTCGACAACGGGGAGCCGCCCCGTCCGCGCTGAGCGTGTGCGCCCCGGGCCCGGGCCCGGGCGCCTCGGCTAGCGGCCGTTGGTGGACCAGTGCCAGGGCTCCGAGGGCAGGTTGTAGAAACCGAACCGTGAGGCGTTCGCTTTCAGCCACGCGTAGCCGGAGCTGCTGCGTGTCAGCGTGCGGCCACCCTGGGTGAAGTCGATGGCCAGGCCCTGTTCGTGCATCGAGGTGCCCGGACGTGCGGTCGGCGGGGAACACGACGAGGCCGGCATCTGGTAGATCGCGTAGTTCGAGGAGCCACAGTTGCTCCTGCGCACAGCGATCTGGCCCGCCGGGTCGCGGTAGCCACCGCCGGAGAAGTGGACGCCGCTCGACGCTGCCGCCGAGAGCAGGGACTGCAGGTTGCCGGCGATGGACTGGTGCACGCGGATGCCCCCGACGCTCACGATGCTGCCCGAACCGGTGATGGTGGGGGGCGTGTAGCTGCCGCCCGAACCCGATGAGCTGCCCGAGGACGGGGTGAGCGACGACTTGTTGGCGGCGCTGCGCTGGGCCGCACGTGCCGCCTCAGCGGCGCGCTGGGCCTCCAGGGCCTTGGCGATCTCGGCCTGCTTGGCCGAGATCTGGCTGCTGAGGCCGGCGTCCAGGTCCTCGAGGGCTGCTGCCTCGGCGAGTGCCGCATCCAGTCGGGCGTCCACCTCGGCCGCGAACTGCTGCTGCTTCGCGTAGCTGGCGTCGAGTTCGGCCTTGCGGCTGGCCACGGCACCGCGGTGATCGCTGGCGCGCTGTTCGGCCTCGGCCTTTGCGGCGCGCTGCAGTTCGAGGTCCTCCTGCACGCTGCGGAAGCGCTCCAGCAACGCCTGGCTGCGACTGGCCCGCGAATCGAGCAGTGCCCGCTTGTTGACGGCGTCGTTCATGTCGCCGGTGGCAACCGTCGCAGTGGGGTCCGAACTCCCGATGTTCACATAGGCGTCGACCGCAGCGGACTTGATGTCGCCTCGCAGCTCGTCGAGCTGTGCCTGCGCATCGGCCTGGGCCTGCTCGGCCGCGGCGCGGTCCCGTTCGGCAGCATCGAGCACCCGTTCGGCCTCCTCGACCTTGTCCTGCTGGGCGCGCACCTGCGCGTTGAGGGCCTCCAGGGCGCTGGTCACCTCGGCATCGGTCGCCTCGAGTGCATCCACCTGCGAGGCCTGGTCGGCTGCCTGGGAACGCACCTCGTTCCTGCGGGCCTGCAGCTCCGACAGGCTCGAACCGTCATCGGTGGGCGCTGCCTGGGCAGCCGGCACGGGCACTAGCACGATGGCCGGGATGCTCAACAGGAGTGCTGCGGTGCGGCGACGGGACATGGTCCGGGTGTGATCCAGTCGTTCGGTGTGGCGGGCGGTCAGGGTGCGTCGGTGCGGCTCATGTGGTGGGCCCTCACTTGGTGGGCCCGGCCCGCCGTGCTGCCCCAGCCGATGCACGACGAGCGTTCGTAACGCAATTGCAAACTAACACACACCCGGGGTCGATTTGCAACAGGTGCTCCGAAATGTTCAGTGCTGGCAGTTCTGTTCAGTGCTGGCAGTTCTGTTCAGTGCTGGCGGTTCTGTTCAGTGCTGGCAGTTCGTGCACCAAGTGGTGCCCCTCCCGTCGAGCACGGTGTGCGCGAGCGGTCGGCCGCAGCGCAGGCACTCCTGGCCGGCCCTGCCGTAGCAGCGCAGCTGGTGCTGGTTCGAGCCCTCTGCACCCGAGGCGTCGCGGTAGTCGCGCAGGGTTGTGCCCCCGTTCCCGATCGCCCCGCTCAGCACCTCGACCACCGCACGGTGGAGTGCCTCGGCCCTGGCCGGGCCGAGCCTTCTGGCCGTCGGACGGATCCCCGAGAGCCACAGCGCCTCGTCGGCGTAGATGTTCCCCACCCCTGCCACCAGGCGCTGGTCCATGAGCGAGGTCTTGAGCGCCTTGCGTCCCGACAGGCCGGCGCGGAGCCGTTCGGGGCTGAACTCCGGCGAGAACGGCTCCGGTCCCAGGTTGGCCAGCGTCGGAAGGCCCGAGTGGTCACCGGGTTCGACCACCACGGCCCGCCCGAAGCGCCTCAGGTCCCAGAACCCGAGGTAGTGGCCGTCGTCGAGGTCGAAACGGGCGCGGAGGTGCTCGGGGCGCAATTCGGAACCCAGTCGACCGGTGAGGTTCCCCGGGGGCTGGTCCGTGCCGTGAAGCACCGCGAGCCGACCGGTCATCCCGAGGTGGACGACCAGTTCCCGGTCGGCCCCGTGCTCCCCGTCATCCTCGTGCTCCCCGTCATCCCCGTGCTCCCGATCGCGGCACCCTCCGGCGCGGTGCAGATCCACCAGCAGGTACTTGCCGCGCCGACGCAGCTCACCGAGGCGGTGGCCCGTGGCATCCGAGGCGGTCACGAACTTGGGCGACGCGAACCCCCAGGACGACTCCACCACGCGTCCCTCGAGGCGTGAAGCGAGTTGGCGTCGGATCGTCTCCACCTCTGGCAGCTCCGGCACCCGGGCGATTCTGCCAGAGCGCGGCGCGGTCCCCGCGGCGCCCCGACGCGGGTATCGGTCGCCGCGGCGGGGTGGGGAAGTACCGTTGTGCCATGGGTGTCACCGCGATGGTCAACCAGAAGGGCGGCGTCGGCAAGACCACTGTCGCACTGGGTCTGGCGTCCGCGTTGTGCGCGGCCGGCCGCTCGGTGCTGGTGGTCGACCTCGACCCGCAGGCGAATGCAACGACCGGTCTGGGTCTCTGGGATCCGCCCCTGACAGTCGATTCCCTGCTGGCCCAGGACCGCAGCGGCAGCGCATCGGATGCCGTGCTCACGGCCCGGTGGGACGCCGATGGGATCGCCGCCGTGCCCGCGGTCCTCGCGAGCTCGCCGCGCCTGGCCCAGGTGGAACACCAGTTGGTCAGTGACGTCATCGGTGCCCAGGACCGGCTCGACGGTGTGCTCGGGGACCTGCCCGACGACTACGACGAGGTCATCATCGACTGTCCTCCGTCGCTGGGTCTGCTCACGGTCAACGCCCTGTTCGCGGCCGACCGGGTGGTGGTGGTCACCGAGCCCGCAGCGTGGAGCGCTGACGGTGTCGAACAGATCCTCCGCAACGTCGAACGCATCGCGCAGCGCCGCGGTGGCCGCCCCGAGCTGGCGGGCATCGTGCTCAACCGGGTGGGCCGCACGAGGGACGCGGGCTACTGGGCCTCGGAGATGACCCAGCGGTATCCCGAGCACGTCGTGGAACCGCACGTGAAGTTGCGGGCCGCGGTCGCCGAGGCCGCCGCCCAGGCCGTTCCGGTGCACGCCCTGCGACGTTCCGGTGCGGGTGAGGCCGCAGCTGAGCTGGACGCCCTCGCGGAGGTCCTGTTCGGCCCGGGCGACCCCGGAGTGTCCCTCGGCACCGCAGAGTCCCCCGAACAGGGAGCAGAGGGCCCCGAGCAGATGGATCGACGACATCCGGAGGATCGGACCGGTCACGGATCGGAATCCGTGGTGGATCTGGGTGGGTCGCCGCGGGTCGACGCCTCACCGCAGGTGCCGACCGATTCCGGATCCCCCTCGGACTGGGACGACCCCGGCTCCGATGCCCGGGGGGCTTCCACGGTCGATCCCGAGGACGTCCTCGCCATCCCGGTGCCCCAGAGGTTCGGCTGATGGCTGGATACGACCCGAAGCGCCCCCGTCGCTCGGAGGAACCCGACGAGCCGGCACCGGTGGATGCGATGATCGACCTGTCGGACACGGCTCCGAAGGAGCCAGCAGCGGATTCTGTTCCGGAGGAGCCCGCAGTTGATTCGACTCCGACGGGGCCAGCGGTTGACTCTGCTCCGGAGGAGCCCGCGGTTGGTTCAGTTCCGGAGGAGCCGGGCGCCGACTCCGCGGCAGGCACTGGTGGGGATCCCTCCGCACCTTCACCCGGCGGTTCCGCGCCCGGCGGTTCCGCGCCCGGCGGTTCCGCTCAGCAGGGCGGGTCGGGTTCCAGGGCGGCGGTCGTGGCGGCGGTGGTCGTCATCTGCGCGGCCGTCCTGCTGATCCTCACGAGACGTCGTCGCAAGCGTTCCTGAGGTCCACCGTCGGCCGCAGTACGGCACTGCTCCGCTCCGCCGCACGGGTTGGATCTGTGACGGATCAGTGACAGAATGCGCGCAATCGTCACATGCATGTGACCGGTCCGTGTCGACCCCCCGTCGAACGGGCCGCATTCGGCGCAACGAGCGCGCCGGACGCGGTTCTGGTCGGTCAGCACAGGAGAACCGATGCGTCAGTTCGCGAGCGACAACCGAGTGCCCGGGAGGTCCCCTGCGGGACCGGCGCTCGCCCCGCGTTTGCTCGGGGGTGTCGCAGCACTGGTCCTCGCCCTAGCGGTTGTGCCTGCGGCGTTCGGATCCGGTGCCGGTGCGGCTCCCGCCCCGGCGGCGACACCAGCCGAGGGTGTGACCGGGGCACAGGCGGCCCTTGCCGCCGCCAGTGCTGCCAGGGCCGATGCGGAGGCCCGTCTGGCCGACGCCACGGCTCGGCGGTCCGCCATCCAGGCCGAACTCGAAGGGCTCGAGGCCGGGGCGGCACGGATCACCGAGGACCTCGCCCGGGCACGGGCCCAGATGCGCGAGTACGTCGTCGCCGCCTACATAGACGGTGGAGCGTCCGCTCTCGCCGCCACGACCCTGGATCCGACCGAACGGGCCGAGCTCGCCTGGCACTCCCAGCTGGTCGGTTCGACCACGGCCGATGCAGCGGAGGCGGTGGATCACTACAACGCCCTCAGGGCGGCGAACGACCCGGAGCGGGCCGAGGCCTCCGAGCGACTGGACCGTGCGAACGCGGAACTGGAGGCCGCCCGCAACGATGCGGTGCAGGCCGCTGCTCACGAACGCGACGCAGAGGCGGCACTGGCGTTCGAGCGCGCCGCCGAAGCCGCCGAGGCCCGGGCCGCGTCCGTCAGGGCCGCCACGGGCACCGACACCTCCGGGGTCGCCACGGGCACCGACACCTCCGGGGTCGCCACGGGTACCGACACCTCCGGGGTCGCCACGGGTACCGACACCTCCGGGGTCGCCACGGGCACCGGTGCAGCCGGGCAGGGGTCCTCGCGTTCCACGAGGCCGAGCGCCGGGGCCACGGGTTCCTCCTCCGCGGCATCCACCGCAGGAGTCGCGGGCGCCACTGCCCGGGAGGCCGCCACCCTGGCCCGCATCAGGCACTGTGAGAGCCGTGGGAACTACTCGATCGTGAGCGCCAGCGGCCGCTACCGCGGTGCGTACCAGTTCGACCGCCGCACCTGGGCCGGTGTGGGTGGCTCCGGTGACCCCGCCGCGGCATCACCGGCCGAGCAGGACATGAGGGCACTCATCCTGTTGCGCCAACGTGGCACGCGACCCTGGCCCAACTGCGGTTGAGCCGCTGCGTCCCCACCGGGCACAGCGGGGTCCCGGCGCCGTTTCGGCTGCGCATCGGCGCACGGCTAGGGTTCCGGCCGGAAATGTCTCTTCCGACGACTCCAAAAAGAGGAAACACGTGATCGCCCGACTCCGTCTTCCAGCCCTGCTCACGACGGTGGCCCTCGTCGCCATCGCATGTGCTGAGACCGAGGCACCAAGTCCACTGTTCACCGGTGATGTGTCCGCCGGGAACCCCGCCGTCCAACAAGAGGACGAGGGCGACGCATCGGGGATCGCCCCCGACCCGAGGGCACTGACCGGGCCGGAGTCGCAACAGCTCGACGCCGCGCTCGAGGGCAGCCCGGTCGGCTGCAACGTCATCGACACCTCGAGTTGCCTGCTGCCCTTCCCGAGCGACTTCAACACCGTGGACGATCCGGACTCCCCCACGGGCCGCCGCGTGAACTTCCCCGGTGGGCAGATCCCCAACGCAGCGGGCACGACCTTCGACCCGAGCGCGTGGAACGAGCTGGACGGCTTCTCACCGGCGACCCCGATCCTCGTGCAGGTGCCGGGGCTGGACCCCGAACGCACGAACCTGCCGACCGAGCGCAACATCGCGGCCTCGGTGGAGTCGGACTCTGCGACCGTGCTGGTCAACCTGGACTCGGGCCAGCTGGTTCCCCACTGGGCCGAGCTGGACGCCCGCGCCGACGACCCGGCACGCCAGGCGCTGATCATCCGTCCCGCTGTTTCGCTGACCGAGACGAACCGCTTCGCCGTCGTGCTGCGTGACATCAACGGCGAGGGTGGTCCGCCCCTGGATCCGCCGATCGCCTACAAGGCGCTGCGTGACAACATCACCACCGCCGCGCCGGCCATCGAGGAACTCCGCGCCGACTACGACACGGTGTTCGCCTCGCTCGCCGGCGTGGGAGTGGAGCGTGCGGACACCTACCTCACCTGGTGGTTCACCGTCGGCTCGCCCGAGAGCATCGCCGGCAACGTGCTGTCGATGCGCGAGGACGCCATGGGGCAGCTCAACGGTGGAGCACCCGAGTACGAGATCACCGACGTGGTCACCGAGTCCAACGACGACGTGACCGTCCGGGAGGGCATCGCGAAGATCGTCGAGGGAACCTACGAGGTCCCGCTGTACCTCGACTCCCCCGATCCCGGGGCCCGCATGGTGTTCGACTCCGCCGGTGACCCGGTGGCCACCGGCACCTTCACCGCACGGTTCGTCTGCACGATCCCGCAGGCCGCGGTGACCAACGGTGAGGCACGGCCGGTGGTCTACGGCCACGGTCTGCTCGGTGGGGCCAAGGAGGCGCGCAGCTCACACGTGCAGCACACCGCCGCGGAGCTCAACGCCGTGTACTGCGGCACCGACGCGATCGGCCTCGCGGACGGTGACGAGGGCTTCGCCGGACAGGTCGCGGGCGACCTCAGCTCGTTCCCGTCGCTGCCCGATCGCCTCCAGCAGGCGATCATCAACTACCTCTACCTGGGCCGACTCCTGGTGAACGTCGACGGGTTCCCCTCGAGCGACGAGTTCACCACCGACTCCGGCGCCATCATGTTGAACAACGCGGAGGCGTTCTGGGACGGCAACAGCCAGGGTGCGATCCTCGGTGGCGCGGTCACCGCGGTCGCCCAGGACTGGACCAAGGCCGTTCTGGGTGTGGGTGGAATGGGCTACTCGACCCTGCTGTCGCGCAGCGTGGACTTCGACCCGTTCTTCACCATCATGGACACCGCCTACCCGGATCCGCTCGACCAGCAGCTGATCTTCGGGCTCATGCAGATGCTGTGGGACCGTGGTGAGACCGCCGGCTACGTCCAGCACCTCACGGACCGGCCCTACGACCTGACCCCGCCGCACCAGATCATCATGGACGTGGCCTTCGGCGACCACCAGGTCGCGAACATCACCGCCGACAACATCGCCCGGACACTCGGGATCCCCGTCTACGAGCCGGTGCTGCCCGATGGCGTGATCGAGGAGGTGTTCTCCGAACGCTTCTATGACCTCGACGCGATCGACCAGTTCCCCTACGCGGGCTCCGCGCTCTTCTACTGGTACTCCGGAACCCTCGACAGCCCGCTCGGCAACATCACCGCGGTGATGGACCAGGAGTGGATCGCGGCCTGCTCGGAGGAGGGCGCCGACGAGGTGCCCCCCTGCGTGGATCCCCACGAGGACCCGCGCCGCCAGCCCCAGGTGGTGGCACAGAAGGATGCCTTCTTCACCCCTGAGGGACTCGTGGTGAACGTGTGCGACGACGAACCCTGCGTGGCCCAGCCCCGCGACGAATTCGACTACTGAGCCGGTTCAGTCGAGGCCGGTTCAGTCGAGGCCGGTTCAGTCGAGACTGTCGGCCCAGCCGGACGTCAAGCCCTTCAAACGGGCGGTGAGGTCGCGGTCGAGGGTCCGGCGGGTGATGGCGAGTGCCTTCGGGTCCAGTCGGTCGGCGAGCTCGGCGGCCGTGTCCACCGCCACCTCGACGACCTCCTCGGCATCGGCCACCCGATCCAGGAACCCCGCCTCGACGGCTTCGGTGGGCGAGTGGATCCGCGCCAGCGCGACTGCCTGGTGGAAGTGACGGGGGCTCAGCCGGCCGCGCAGCAGCTCGTTGGCGAACTCCGGCATCGGCAGGCCGATGGCCACCTCGTTGAAGCCGATCTTGAAGTCCCCGATGGCACCGATGCGGATGTCGGCACAACCCAGCAGGACCGCACCCATGGCCAGCGCATGGCCGGTCACCGCCATCACACGGGGGCGGTGCCATTCGTGGAGCCGCAGCGCCATCTGTGCCCCGCGTTCCATGAGTTCCGAGGCGGGGCCGGGGCCCTGGGACACCACCGACAGGTCGAACCCGGCGCTGAACTTGCCGGGTCGTCCGGCGACCACCAGTGCCCTCGAGTCCTCCGCCCGGTCGAGGCAGTCGTTGATCTGGTCCAGCATGGAGTGCGACAGGGCGTTGGCCTTGCCGTCGTCCAACACGAGGAGCGCCACTCCTTCGCGGTCGGCCAGGGTCACGTCGGGTCGTTCGGCAGCGGTGTCGTTCACCCCGGCGAATCTAACCGCTTCGTCCACGGCGACCGCACGGGCCGGGTAGCGTCGGGGAACCGACCCTAGGAGGCACGATGGGATTCCTGGACAAGGCGAAGGCCATGGCCAACGACGTGGCAGCCAAGGCCGACACGGCGCTCAACTCGGCGGAGAGCTCCCTCGCTGGTGGCGTGAACCCGAAACAGGCCGAGCCGCTGTTGCGCGATTTGGGCGTCATCGCGTACCTGGAGGCCACCGGCAGGCCGTTGCCCGATGCCGACGCCCAGCGCCAGCGCTGTGTCGAGGGAATCCAGTCCATCGAGTCCCAGACCACCCTGAACCTGCAGATGAGCGCGGCGCCGCCACCGGCTCCGGGAACGACCACCGGTGCCCCACCGGCGGCGCCGGCTGCACCGCCGCCCCCGGCCGCGGCCGCACCGCCGCCTCCTCCCGGAGCGGCGGCACAGGCTCCTGCCCCGCCACCACCCGGTGGCGGTCCCGCTCCGGCCGAGGAGCCTCCACAACAGCAGGCGGCACCGCCTCCACCACCGCCTCCACCACCGCCGGCGGGCTGACTCCTCCCGGCGGCACCTCGGCCACCGGGCGCAGCCCGGCTTGGCCGGCCCCCGGTGCGCCGCGCGAAGATCGTTGTGGGTCCGGGCGGGCCCGGGCGATGCAACCGGGGAGGTAGGGATGCGAGGGCATCGCAACAGGGGCGGGAACCACGCGGGCCGGATCCGGGCCGGCGCACACGGGCGCATGACCACGGTGGTGGGTGCGGCGCTGGCCGCTGTCGTGCTCGCCGCGGCAGGCTCCGGGTGCGCCCAGCTCGCCAACCAGTTCGACGACCCGGACGCCGCGGGCGATGCCGCCGAGGCGCAGCAGCTTCCGTGCGCGGAGCTCGCGGTCGGGTCGTGCGCACTGCCCTACCCGAGCGACGAGTTCACCGTTGCCGACCCCGCGTCACCCACGGGTCTGCGTATCGAGCTGCCCGATGGGCTGGTGCCGGAACGCCTGACCGACCAGCTGGGGCCGGGAGCCTCGCTCGATGATGCCTTCGGCGGCCGTGACGGGTTCTCGGCGCTCTCACCGGTGATCTTCGAGCTCAACGCACCGGTGCGCCCCGAGTCGCTGCCGGCCGACGGAGGGGACGAGCTCGTCGTCCACGACGCCTCCACCGGGGAGCGCATGGAGATCCGCGCGGAGGTGTGGTCCGAGGCGACCCTGCGGGGCGCCCCCGGCACCATCGTGATGGCATGGCCGGTGACCACCTGGGAGTACGGCCACACCTACGTCGCCGGTGTGTCGGGGCTCGACGGCGTGTTCATGGACCCGGTCGCACCGTCGGCCCTGCGCGACCCGGGCCCCGGGACAGCAGCGACACTCGCGGAGCTGCGCGCCTTCGGTTCGGCCCCGCCGGAGGGCTTCCAGTCGGTCACCCGTTTCACCGTGGGATCGCACGCCCAGGCCAGTTCGGCACTGGAGACGATGGCGGCCGCCGCTCGCGCGGAGGACCACCCGATCCGCTCCCTCGAGGTGCAGCCTCCCCTGCTGGTCGACCACGCGTCGGCCGTTCTCACCGGGGAGGTGCGACTCACCGACTTCCGTGATGCCGACGGCGTGGTCCACGCCACGGGGCCGACGGGCCACGAGTGGGCTCCGTTCGTGGCGGTCGTGCCCGAGCGCCACGACCCGGCTCCGGCGCCGGTGGCGGTCTATGGCCACGGGCTGACCATCAACAAGGAGTCGATGCTGCTCGTGGCCGGCACGAACGCCGCCCACGGTGTGGCGACGATCGGCATCGACGTGCCGAACCACGGTGCACGCCAGGCCGGGCAGGGGGGCTACCTGCTGGACCTCACGAAACCGGGTGAGCTGGGACGTCTGGTGGGGATGCCCGCACAGGGAATCGTCGACCACGTGTCGCTGGTGTCCGCGCTGGTGGACCACATGGGTTCGATCGACCTCGCACCGTGGGATCCCGATGGTTCCCACGGCGACGGTGTGGCCGATCTGGACACCTCCCTGCTGCTCTACGAGGGCACCTCCATGGGAGGCGTGCTCGGTGCGGGCGAGTTCGCGCTGGCCGGCGAGTTCGATGCCGCCTACCTGCAGGTCCCCGGTGCGGGGATCCTCGACATCCTCGGTCACTCGATGCTGTGGCCGCTGTTCCGCGGGGTCATCCCCCACTCGGCGGATGCCGGCGACGCAGCGGCGCTCTTCGGTGCGGCGTCGATGCTGCTCGACCGCTCCGATCCCACCCATCTGCTGGGTGCACTCGGTGAGTCGCGCAGGCCGGTGGTCGCACAGGTCGGTGCGGGCGACGCGATCGTGCCGTGGCAGGCCTCCGACCGTCTCGTGCGCATGCTCGGGCTCCCACGCATCGGTCCGGCGCGCACCGGGATCACCGCCTCGGGTCAGCTGGACGCCCTGGGTGCAGACGGGCGCGGCTTCGAGGAGATCTGGCCGTTGCACTCCTCACCGGCCACACAGGGTTTCATGGGACACGTGGTCTTCAGCGAGCCCGCGGCCCAACCCCTGCTCAACTCGTGGCTGTCCAGCCGCACGTCAACCGGCACGACCGGCTGACGTGTCGGCACCGTGATCCTCGTACAGGCCCAGGGTCTTGAAGCCAGCCGTCCGGGCAGGGTGCTCTTCGAGGACCTGGACCTGACCATCTCCGACGGCGACCGCCTGGCCGTGGTGGGCATCAACGGCACCGGCAAGTCGACCCTGCTGGGGGTGCTCGCGGAGCGCATCGAACCGGAACGGGGCGAGGTCCGGCGGGGCAGGGAGGTGGAGGTGGCGATGCTCGACCAGGCCCCCCGCCTGCACGGAGACACCCTGGGGGAGGCGCTGCGCCACGAACTCGGTGCCGGAGCCTGGGAGGTCGAGGCGGTCGCTGATCGCCTGGGCCTCGGTGGCGAGTTCGGCGCCGAGGTGGGAAAGCTCTCCGGTGGCCAGCTCAAACGGGCCGCGCTGGCGCGCGCACTGGTGTCCGGAGCCCGGCTGCTCGTGCTGGACGAGCCCACGAACCACCTCGACGTGGATGCCATCGACTGGCTCGAGGACCGACTCGCCTCACACACCGGCGGTCTGGTCATGGTGACCCACGACCGTCACTTCCTGGACCGCGTGTGCACCCGCATACTGGAGCTCGACCACGGGCGCGCCCATGTGCACGAGGGGGGCTACGCCGCCTATCTGGAACACCGTGCAGAACGCGCTCGTGCGGCCGAGGTCGACCAGGCCCGCAGGGCCAACCTGGCGCGGCGCGAACTCGAGTGGTTGCGACGCGGGGCACCTGCGCGTACCTCCAAGCCGAAGGCCCGCGTGGCCTCGGCGACGGAGCTCGTGAACCAGCGCGTGGAGCGCGACATCCGTGCCGACGAGTTGCCCCTGCACCGTTCGGTGCCTCGACTCGGTGACCGTGTCGTGGAGCTCCACGGGGTGGGCCACGGCTTCGACGGAGCCGGCCCCGTGTCGGAGCGCTCCGGTTCCGGGGCCAGCGGTTCGGGGGATCCCGACGAGACGGCAAATCCGGCCCGGATGCTCTTCGAGGACGTCGAGTTGCTGCTGGATCCCCGGGAGCGGCTGGGCATCGTGGGCCCGAACGGCTCGGGGAAGTCCACCCTGTTGGACATCATCGCCGGTCGGCTCGAACCCACGGAGGGAACCGTCGAGTTCGGCTCCACCGTGCGCGTCGGCGTCTACGACCAGCAGGGCAGCGACCTGGACGACTCACTGAGGGTGTGGGAGGTCGTCGCGGGTCCCGGTTCCGAACCCGACTGGACCCACAAGTCGCTCATGGAGGCCTTCTGGTTCGACAGCGACGCCCAGTGGGCGCCGGTGGGCACACTCTCGGGAGGGGAGAGGCGGCGCCTGCAGCTGCTCGTGACCCTTGCCGCGTCGCCCAACGTGCTGCTGCTGGACGAGCCCACCAACGACCTCGACACCGAGACCCTGCGCGCGCTCGAGGACTTCCTGGAGGGTTTCCCCGGGGCGGTCGTGGTGGTCAGCCACGACCGGGCGTTCCTCGAGCGGGTCGTCACCGACGTGGTCGTGCTGGGCGACGGGTCGGCGAAGCGAACCCCGGGTGGCTACGCCGCGTACGAAGCCCAACGCAGGGCCCTGCGTGCTGCCGGAAAGGCACATGCCCGCCGCCCACCGGGGCGCTCCGGTGCGTCCGGGCGGACCCCGGACGGGACGAGCGGGCGGGCCGCGCCCGAGCCCGGAGGTCCCGAGCGGGGAGTCGACCGGGGCCCCAGTCCCTCCACGCTGCGCCATCGACTTCGTGCCGCCCAGCGGGAGGTCGAGAAGCACCGGACGCGCCGCGACGAGCTGGCTGCGGCCCTGGAGGGGACGAGGGAGCACGGTGACCTCGCCGAGCTGGGGGAGTCCCTCGCCCGGGCGGAAGCCGACCTGGGCGAGGCCGAGGAGGAGTGGCTGGGCATCGCCGACGAGATGGAACGGCGCGGCCTCAAGCTCCAGTAGCCGGCACGGCTCCCGGGTGCGGGCCGTGTCGCGCGACCCGTGCAGCGGCGGTGGCCCCGGGGTGACCCGGCGAATTTCCACTACTACGATGTTGGAAATTGCCGTTGCAGCCGCACCGGTCCACCCCCGGACACCTGATCAGCCGGGCACGCGGGCCTCGGCGCTGATCGTCCAGAAAGGCGGACCATCGATGAGTCTCGACACCGAAACGGGCGCAACCGAGCTCTCCGACACGACGGGTCCCCTGGCCATCACCGAGGCGGCCATGGAGACGGTCGTGGGCATACGGGACTCCGAGGAGGAGGGCGACGCCCTGCTCCTGCGGATCGAGATCACCGGCACACGGGGCCGCGAGTTCGTCTACGACCTGTCGTTCGCGACCCGCGAGGAGGTCGGCACCGGCCACCACGTGTACCGGCTCGAAGGTCTCGGCATCGCCATCGAGGACGACTCCGTGGAGCGGCTCACCGGAGCGGAGCTGGATGTGCCCTCCAACTCCTCCCAGGGCGGCTTGGTGATCCGCAACCCCAACACACCGAAGCTCTTCGACGGAGCAGACCTCGAACTGACCGGTGAGCTCCCCGAGAAGGTGTCCCAGCTGCTCGAGGAACGGATCAACCCGATGCTGGCCACGCACGGGGGCTTCGCCCAGCTCATCGGGGTCGACGACGACAAGAACGTGTACGTCAACATGGGCGGCGGCTGCCAGGGCTGCGCGGCGTCCGCCCTCACACTGCGTGCGGGCATTCGCCAGTCCATCATGGACGAGATCCCCGAGGTGAGCGACGTGATCGACGCCACCGACCACGACTCCGGGGAGAACCCCTTCTACAGCTGAGGTCGAGTGCGCAGCGTCGCGGCACGCGGCGTTGCCGTGCAGCACCCAGTGGGGTGCCGCCGGCTCAGTTGGTGCGACCGGAGGAGGAGCGCAGGAAGGAGCGCACCTCGTCGGCGACCCCCTCGGCATCCAGGCCCAGCTTGGCGAGGATGGAATCGGGCTTGCCCTGCGGCAGGAACACCGATGGCACTCCCAGCACCCTCACCTCCGGCCCACCCGTGGGGGCGAGCTTCGAGAGTGCATCGGTCACCGCGGCACCCACGCCCCCGTCACGCAGGCCGTCCTCGATGGTCACCACGAGCCGGTGACCGGCCGCGTCGGCGAGCATGTCCGCGTCCAGCGGCTTGACCACCCGGGGGTCCCACACCGTCACGTCGTGGCCGTCCTCCGAGAGGAGCCCGGCGGCTCCCTCGGCGGCCCCGAGCATCTTGCCGACCCCGATGATGCAGATCTCCGACCCCTTGCGGACCCGGCGGGCCGAGAGTCCCTCACCGGTCGTGGTCACGCCCTCGGGCGGCATCGTCTTGGGGAACCGGATCGCGGCCGGGCCGTCGGTGCACAACTCGAGTGCATCCGAGAGCATCTGTGCCACCTCGGCGTGGTTCGACGGGGCGAACACGGTCATGTCGGGCACCTTCGACAACAGCACCATGTCGAGGACCCCGTGGTGCGAGGGGCCGTCGTCCCCGGTGATCCCCGCACGGTCGAGGACGAACACCACCGGCTGGCCGTGCAGGCCCACATCCAGGTTCACCTGGTCGAAGGCCCTCGAAAGGAACGTGGAGTAGACCGCCACGACCGGCCTCAGGCCGCCCATGGCCATGCCCGCCGCAGAGGTCACGGCGTGGGCCTCGGCGATGCCCACGTCGAAACACCTCGTGGGGAACTCGTCCTGGAACGGCAACAGACCCGTGGAGTCGGGCATTGCGGCGGTGATGGCCACGAGCTCCGGCCGTTTGCGCCCCTCGGCGACGATCGCCCTGCCGAATGCGTCGGTGTAGGAGCCCGGCTTGAGTTCCGAGGTGTCGTGCATGTTCTTGACGTCGTCGGCCTCGGCGGGCGGGTAGCCGCGACCCTTGCGGGTGAGGCAGTGCACCACGACCGGTCCGTCCATCTCGGCCGCTGCTGCGAAGGCCGCCTCCAAGGATGCGATGTCGTGCCCGTCGTAGGGGCCGAGGTAGCCGACCCCGAGCTGTTCGAAGAACGCAGGTGGCTCGAGCACCTCGCGGATCGCGGCCTTGGCGCCCTCCACGCCCTTCTCGAGGTAGGGGCCCAGCTTCGGAACGTCGTTGAGCAGGCGTTCCAGGCGGTCCCGGTTGCGCTGGTAGGTGCCCGATGCGCGGAACCGCGAGACCGACTCGCCCAGCCGCGAAGCGGTCGGGGCGTAGGAGCGGCCGTTGTCGTTCAACACGATGATGGCCTTCGTGTTGGAGTGCCCGAGGTTGTTCAGGCCCTCGTAGGCCATCCCGCCCGTCAGTGCCCCGTCGCCGAGGACGGCGACCACCTGGCGGTGGGGTTCGCCGCGCAACTGGTTGGAGGTGGCGAGCCCGTGTGCGTACGACACGATCGTGGACGCATGGCTGTTCTCCACCCAGTCGTGCGGGCTCTCGGCACGCGACGGGTAGCCCGACAGGCCTCCCTCGCAGCGGAGCCGGTCGAAACCCTCGCGCCGTCCCGTGACCAGCTTGTGCACGTACGCCTGGTGTCCGGTGTCCCAGAGGATCGCATCCCTCGGGGAGTCGAACACGCGGTGCAGCGCGAGGGTGATCTCGATCACGCCGAGGTTGGAGCCCAGGTGGCCCCCGTGGGTGGTCACGGCATCGACGATGAAGTCGCGGATCTCGACCACGAGGTCCTCGAGTTGCTCCTCATCCAGGAGTCGCAGGTCGGCCGGCGATGAGATCTTCTCGAGCAGCATGCACCGACAACGCTATCCGAGACCCCGCTTGCCGTCCTCGACGGGTCGGTTGGCGGTCGTGCCCGAGAAGCCTCCGCGCAGGAAGTCCGGGGCCCCGGCGAGGCTCGAGAGGATGAACACCACGTACACCAGCAGCCCCAGGGAGATGGCATCCGCGCTCGACACCCCCAGCGCCCCGAAGAAGTACACGAAGGCCGCTTCGCGCACCCCAAGGCCTCCCAGGGTCAGGGGGAGGTTCTGGACGATCGCGGTGGGCGGGAAGAAGGTGAGCACCGCCAGGAACCCGATCTGTTCGATCCCGATGGCCCGGGCGCACATCCACACCGAGACGACCTGGACCAGCTGGAAGGCCACCCCGGCCGCGAGCACCTTCACCGCCTGGGCGCGCTGGTGCCTGAACGCGAGCACTCCGAGGTGCACCGCAGCCAGGTAGCGGCGCCAACCGGTGCCACCCACGAGCCGGCCCGCCGCGCGGGGGTGTGCGGCCAGCACCAGCACCGTCCCGAGCGCAGCGAGGGTCACCACGCAGATCACGACCGCGACGGTCATCTCCGTTCCGAGCCGGCGCAACGCCGGTGAGGCCGCCAGGCCGGCGAAGGTGAGCATCGGCAGCACCAGCCAGCCGGTGAGACGCTCGAGGCTGGTCGCGGCGAAGGCGTCCGCATAGTCACCGGCGTCGTTGCCCTGCCGGATCACGCGCACCACGTCCCCGCCGAACGAGGTGGGCAGCGCGTTGGAGACGAACTCGCCGGTGAGCAGGTGCGAGACCAGCCGCTTGAAGGGCAGGTGGATGCCGAGGGTGTCGGACACCTCCGCCCAGCGCAGTGCCTGCAGGATGTACGCACCCGCATGGACGAGGATCGCCGCGCCCACCCAGGCGAAGGCTCCCGGTGAGGGCTCGGGGACGAGGTCGGACGGGCTCACCCCGGGTAGGCGCCACACGAGCAGTGCCAGGAATGCGAGGCTGAACCCGAGTCGCACCAGGATCGTGCGGGCGTTGTTGCGCGGGACGCGGTGCGGCAGGTGCTCGGCGTCGATCTCCGCGAGCACCTCTGCCCGCTCGGCACCTTCGGGTGCGTCGCTGCCCGGGGTCATCAGTCGACCCTACAGCTGGCCACACCAGCAGGTGCCTACTCGCGCCGTCCCCGGGCGCGCCTGTCAGCGCGCTGTGTTCGCGGGGGCGCGCCTGTCAGCGCGCCTTGTCCAGGAAGCGCTCGCGGTCCACCGCCACGCGGGTGACCTTGCCGGCAGCCACGAGGCCGCGTTCGTCCCGGGCGCTCACGGTGAACTGGAGCCGGTGCCCGACCACCCGCTCGAGGGACGCCTCGGCGGTGACGTCGCAGCCCACGGCGGTGGGAGAGATGTGTTCCACCTGGACCTGCACGCCGACCGAGGTCTGCCCCTCGGGCAGCTCTCCGTCCAGGGCCGCGACCGCGGCCTGTTCCATGAGTGCGATGATCCGTGGAGAGCTCAGCACCGGAACATCGCCGGAACGTGCCGCGATGGCGGTATCGGCGTCGGTGACCTTGAGTGAGACCGACGATGACAGTCCTGTGCGCACAGCCATTGTCGGTACCCTAAGCACTCCGGGCCACGGTCCCGCAACCCGCAGGAGGAACTTTGATCGAGCAGTCCACGGTCGAGGCCGCGTTGGCGGCCGGGCTCGAGGGCGGAGCCGACTTCGCGGAGGTGTTCGTCGAGGACCGGCGCTCCACCTCGGCGGTGCTGGATGACGGGCGGGTGGAGGACGTCGCGTCGGGTCGCGACAGGGGCGCCGGGGTGCGCGTCGTCGTCGGGGGTACCACCGGTTTCGCCCACACGGCCGACCTCTCCGAGGCATCCCTGGTCGCAGCCGCCCGTGACGCCGCGGCGGGTGCGGTCGGGTCCGGGAACGCCGGCGCCGCGGTCGAACTCAACGAGGTGCACGCACCCAACCCGAACCCGGTGTCGGTGCTGCCGGAGGAAGTCGACAAGGCCCACAAGGTGGCGCTGTTGGGAACCGCCGAGCAGGCGGCCCGCGCCGCTGGTGCGCAGATCAGCCAGGTCTCCGCGCGGTACTCCGACTCGCGTCGCAGGATCCTCGTGGCCAACACCGACGGGGTGCTGGCGAGCGACGACCAGGTGCGCACGACCTTCTCGGTGTCCGCCGTGGCGACCGGCGACACGGGGATGCAGACCGGCAGGGAGTCCATCGGGCACACCGTGGGCTTCGAGCTGTTCGACACCCACGACGTCGCGGACCTGGGCCGCCGCGCCGCCCGGCGCGCAATCACCAAGCTGGCAGCCAGGCCGGCTCCGACCGGCCAGATGACCGTCGTCATCGGACCCGGCGGTGGCGGAGTGATGTTCCACGAGGCATGTGGGCACGGATTGGAGGCGGACCTGGTCAACAAGGGGGCCTCGGTCTTCGCCGGCCGCGTCGGCGAACAGGTGGCCTCACCGCTCGTGACGCTCGTGGACGACGGAACCGTGCCGGGCGAGTGGGGATCCGCCGCGATCGACGACGAGGGCCGCCCACGGCGTTCCAACACCCTGATCCGGGACGGCGTGCTGGTGGACTACATGTGGGACGGAATCCGGGCGCGCTCGGAGGGCCGGGAGTCCTCCGGCAACGGCCGGCGGCAGTCCTACGCGCACCTGCCGATGGTGCGCATGACCAACACCTACCTGCTCGGAGGGTCGACCGACCCCGACGACATCGTGGCCGACACCCCCAACGGCGTCTACATCGCACACCTCGGGGGTGGCCAGGTGAACACCGCCACAGGGGACTTCGTGTTCGGCATGACCGAGGCCTACCTGATCGAGAACGGACGGATCACCGAGCCGATCCGCGAGGGCAACCTGATCGGGAACGGACCCGCGGTGTTGAGCGCCATCGACGCGGTCGGCAACGACTTCGCGATGGGTCCCCCCGGGACCTGCGGCAAGGACGGCCAGGGTGTGGCAGTGGGTGACGGCGTCCCGACGCTGCGTGCCCATGGGCTCACCGTCGGCGGCACCGCGGCCTGAGGTCGACGGTCGTGGCGCAGCGCCCGGGGAGTGCGGGGCCCCGCCCCCTTCGAGACCGCGAGGCCGCGCTGGAGCTGGCCGACCGCGTGGTCGGGTTCGCCCGCGGTGCCGAGCAGCTCGAGGCGGTCGTGGTCGCCTCGGAGGGCACCGAGATTCGTGCACACCGTGGCACCGTGGAACACAACGTGTCGTCCTCGGAGGCCGCGGTGGGTGTGCGGGTGGTCGACTCGGGTCGGACCGGGGTGTCGTGGACCGACGTGCTCGAGGACACCGCACTCGAGCAGTGCGTCGCCGAGGCACGCGACAACTCGAGATTCTCCTCGGTCGACGAGAATGCTGGTGTGGCCGACCCCGACGGGGTCGTGCCCACCGTGCTCGAACGATCCGCCACCGGGCCGACGGATCCGGGAGTGAGGGCCAAGGTCGACCTCGCGCTCCAGATCGATGCCGGCGTGTTCGGCGCCGACCCGAGGGTCGTGGGCCACGAGGGAGCGGACTACCTCGATGTCTCCGAGCTCTTCGCGGTGGCCACCACGACCGGAATCAGGGCCTCTTCGCGCTCGAGCATCGCCCAGGCGGGTACCTGGGCGCTCGCCTCGGACGGGGACGACACCGCCAGTGGTTTCGGGCTCTCGTTCGGGCACCGCTTCCACGAGGTCGACCCAGTCGAGGTGGTCGAGGAGGCGGTGCGCCGGAGCACCTCGATGCTCGGTGCGGTGCAGGTCCCCTCGGCCCGCATGGTCGTGGTGCTCGAGCCGTACGTCACATCTGAACTGCTCGCGGCCGTGGCCCCCATGTTCTCCGGGGAGTCGGTGCTGAAGGGCCGTTCGCCCTACGCCGGCAGGGTCGGTGAGGCCGTCGCCGCCGAAGGTGTGTCGCTCCGCGACGATCCACTCGACGCGGCGGCGGTTGGAGCGGTCGAGGTCGACGCCGAGGGGCTGGCGACCCGCACCGTCGACCTCATCTCCGACGGGGTGCTGTCGGGATTCATGCACAACAGCTACTCGGCCCGTTGCCTGGGCACCACGAGCACCGCCTCGGCGGTGCGTGCGGGCCATCGAGGTGTGCCCGGGGTGGGCCCGGCGGTCCTGACCCTCGCACCCGGTACGGATGAGCCTGCGGCGATCCTCGCATCGGTCGACGACGGACTGCTCGTCACCGAGTTGTCGGGGCTGCACTCCGGTCTCAACACCGTTTCGGGTGACCTGTCGGTCGGGGTCGAGGGCCGCCGGATCCGCAACGGGGAGTTGGCGGAGCCGGTGCGGGAGGTGACGATCGCGACCACGGTGCAGCGGCTGCTGGCCGACGTGATCGCGATCGGCTGTGACCACATGCGCTTCCCGTGGGAGTCCGCCGGCGTGACCCTGGCTGTCGCCGAGGTGACCGTTTCGGGACACTGACCTTGCCGGGACTCTGACCTTGCCGGGACACTGACCTTGCCGGGGTGGTCGCGCCACCGGTCGAACAGGAGATGCAGATGCACCAGAACGACGCAGCCACCCCGGGTCCACCCGAGGAGCTGCTCGCGGTTGCCGAAGACCTCGTCGCGTCGGCGACCGGTGATGAGCAGGTCGAGGTGGTCCTGGCACGCGGCGCCTCGACGGGTGTCAAGGTCCACGGGGCCGAGGTGGAGTCGTTCACCTCGGCCGGCTCCGCCGAGGCCGGGGTGCGGGTCATCCGCGAGGGTCGGTTGGGCTTCGCGAGTTGCGGGACCCTCGATTCAGCGGTCCTCGCGGAGACCCTCCGCGAGGCGAGGGACAACTGCCGCTTCGCCGAGCCCGACGACCACAACGGCCTCGCGCGGCCCGATGGTGTGGAGGCGGTCGTGCACGACACGTGGAGCGATGACGTGCTGTTGCTCACCGCGGACGACCGCATCGACGCAGCACTCCAGCTCGAAGCCATGGCGCTGGGTTCCGACCCACGGGTGAGCGCCGCGCGTTCCACGGTCCACTCCGCCGGTTGGAGCCAGTCGGCGCTGGTGGCCAGCAGTGGGATCAGGGTGACCGAGGCGGAGACCTACGCCTCGATCTCGACCCAACCCATCGCCCGCGAGGGTGAGGAGACCCAGATCGGCTGGTCCGTCGACGCCGCGCGGGGCCCCGGGGACCTCGACCCGGCGAAGGTGGCACACGAGGCGGTCGAGCGCGCCACCAAGCTGCTCGGCGCGGGACGTCCCACGACCGGCAGGATGCCGGTGCTGCTGGACGCCAGGCTCTCGGTCACGCTGCTGTCACTGGTGGCGGGGATGCTCTCGGGTGAAGCGGTGGCCAAGGGTCGCAGCCCCTTCGCCGAGCGTCTGGGCGAGACCGTCGCCTCACCGCTGCTCGACCTCTCCGACGATCCGACGCGCACCGACTCACCGGGCGCCCGTTCCTTCGACGGGGAGGGCCTGGCCTGCCGTCCCAACCCCCTGCTGCGAGCGGGGAGGCTCGAGACCTTCCTGTACGACTCCCTCAGCGCCCGGCGGGCCGGGCGGCGTTCCACCGCTTCCGCGGTCCGTTCGGTGCGTGGTCTGCCGAGCCCGGGAGCGCAGCTGCTCGTGGTGGAACCCGGGCCGCACGCGCTGGACGCGATCCGCTCGGGTGTGGAACTCGGCATCGCCGTGGAGTCGTTCTCCGGGTTGCACTCGGGGGTGAATCCGGTGTCGGGGGATTTCTCGGTGGGCGCCGACGGGGTGATGATCCGCAACGGAGAGCTGGCCGAGCCCGTCAAGGAGCTGACCCTCGCCTCGACCCTCCAGAGGCTGCTGTTGGAGGTGGTCGCGGTCGGATCCGACTTCGAGTGGCTGCCCGGCGGCTCCGGCGGTGCGTCGATGCTGATCGACGAGGTCTCGGTGGCCGGCGCCTGATCCCTCCACCGGCGCCGGGGTCAGTCGGGTGACCTGAGCAGCACGAGGCCTCCGGTCAGGGCGGCCTCGGTGACCGAGGGGGCATCCCCTCGGGGAACCGCCACCTCGACGGTCGGGTCCTCAGCGCTCGGAGGGGCGAGCACGACCGCTGCGTGTGCGACCGTGCGTGGCTGCGCCCCGGGGACCGCCGCGCCCATCACCTCCACGCGGTCGCCCGCCTGCAGGTCCGGCACCGGTACGGCGGGGTCCAGGCGTATGGCGAGCGTGCCCCTGGGGGCGGAACCGGCCGCTGGCCGGTGCAGGTGGGTGCTGCTCAGGAGCTCGCCCGCTCCCACCGCCCTGGTGAGCCGGGCCCCGGCGCCGAGTGAGTGCAGCGGATCGGAGGGGGCCAGGGAGACCGGGACGCGGACTGCCTCGGCGCGCCCGGGCTCCAGGACGGTGCCCGCCGGCATGGCCTCGAGTGTGCGCATCACGACCGTCGTCGGGCCCCACCGCTCGAGCGCTGCGCGGGCACGTGTGCTCTGGCCCGCCACCCATGCCGCGAGCACGATTGCGAGGGCGGCCGCCGCAGCGCGCATGCCGAGGTGTCGCCGTGCGGCGGAGGAACAGCCCAGCAGGACGGCGGCGCGCCTCGCCCGCCCGAGGAGGCGGACCGGCAGATCCACTCCACGGCGGCCCGGGATGGACCTGCGTCGTGTCACCGTGGTCGCGGGTCGCTCGCGGAGCTCGGCCATGTGGGCCGAACCTACGCATCGGCACCCGGGGCTACCAGAGCGAATCGAGGGTCTGGCGACCCGGTCTCAGTCGCCGGTGCCGGCACCCGAAGCGGTCTTCGGGGCACCCGATCCGGCTCCCACCTTCTTGGACTCCGACGAGTCCGACGATGTGGTGCCCGAGGACTCCGAGGACTCCGAGGTGGAGCTGCTGGTGGAGTCGGAGCCGTTGGAGCCGGATTCAGTGCTGGAGGCACCCGAGGAGCCCTTGGAACCCCCGCCGTCGGAACGGGCATCGTTCTTGTAGAAGCCCGAACCCTTGAACGAGATGCCGACCGGGTGGAACACCTTCTTGAGCTCCCCGGCGCACTCCGGACACTCCGTGAGGGGATCGTCTGACATGGCCTGTTGGATCTCGAAGCGGTGTCCGCAGTTGCGGCAGCTGTATTCGTAGGTCGGCATCGGATCTCCCTGTGGAGAGGGCGCAATGGATTCGTTGGCACTCGAAGTGCGCGAGTGCCAATGGTACTTCCTGTTCGTGCACGTGGCCAAGCGCCCGCGTGGCGTCGGCGTCGATCGCCGGTATCGTCGGAGCGGGTTTCCGGCCCGAGTCACAGGAGAAAACATGAACAGGGTCACCAAGGCGGTCATACCGGCTGCGGGTCTGGGCACGAGGTTCCTTCCCGCAACCAAGGCACAACCCAAGGAGATGCTCCCGGTGGTGGACCGCCCCGCGATCCAGTACGTGGTGGAGGAAGCCGTGCGAGCGGGTCTCGACGACATCCTGATCATCACGGGGCGCTCCAAGAGGAGCCTCGAGGACCACTTCGACCGGAACTTCGAACTCGAGTACCACCTGCGTTCCAAGGGCAAGGACGCAGCGCTGGCCGACGTGGTGGAGCTGGCCGACCTGGCCGACATCCACTACGTGCGCCAGGGCGAACCCCTGGGTCTCGGCCACGCCGTCTCGGTGGCCCGCAAGCACGTGGGCGACGAGCCCTTCGTGGTGATGCTGGGCGACGACATCATGGTCGACGACGCCACCGTCCTCGGCGGCATGATCGACGCGTACGTGGAACACGGTTCATCGGTGGTCGCCCTGATGGAGGTGCCCCACGACGAGATCGGTTCCTATGGCTGCGCCGCGGTCGAGGGCGACGAGGGCACGCTCAGGCGCATCACCGACATCGTCGAGAAGCCGGATCCCGAAGTGGCCCCGTCCAACCTCGCGGTCATGGGCCGGTACCTGTTCACACCCACGATCTTCGATCTGCTCGAGAAGCTGGAGCCCGGGGTCGGTGGGGAGTTGCAGCTCACCGACGCGATCTCGGAGCTGCTCGAACAGGAGCCCGTGCACGGCTACGTGTTCTCCAAGGGGCGCTTCGACATCGGCAAGAAGATCGACTACCTGCGCGCCACGGTGGAACTGGCGCTGCAACGCGACGACCTGCGTGACGACTTCCTCGAGGTGCTCAGGGACGTGGCCACCCGCGAGGACCTGGGTTGAGGTCCACCCGGGCGCAGCCGGTGGAGGCCCGGCTGCAATAGCCTTCGGCCATGGCGCTGGTCGACTACGAGCACGCACTCGGGCGCGTGCTGGAACGCATCCGCGCGCTGCCCGGCACCACGAAGCTGCAGGTTGCCCCCCTCGACGCGGTCGGGCTGGTGGCGGCCTCGGACGTGACCGCCGGTGACCCGGTGCCACCGTTCGACAACTCCGCGGTGGACGGCTTCGCGGTGCGGGCGGCGGACGTCACCTCGGCGCCGGTCGACCTGGAGGTGGTGGCGACGGTCGCTGCGGGCACGGACCCCCGTGTCGAGCTGGCCGCCGGGGAGTGCGCCCGCATCATGACCGGGGCGGTCGTGCCCCACGGCGCGGACGCGGTGGTCATGGTGGAGGACACCGAGCTGGTCGACGAGGCCGGACCGGGGACCCCCCGGAGGGTGAGGGTGAAACGCAGCGCGGTGGCCGGGGACCACGTGCGTCCCCTGGGCGACGACCTGCCCGCCGGTGCGGTCGGCATCCCTGCGGGCACCGAGTTGCGGCCAGCACACGTCGGGTTGCTCGCCACGCTCGGCCGTACCCGGGTGGAGGTGCGTGCGGCTCCGCGGGTGGGGGTGTTGTCGACCGGTGATGAACTGGTGGAACCGGGTCGGCGGATCGGACCGGGACAGATCCGCGACTCGAACCGCCAGATGCTCCTCTCGCTGTGCACCGCAGCCGGGTTCGATCCGGTCGACCTGGGCCTCGTCGCCGACGAGGAGGCGGCGATCGAGCGGGTGCTCCAGCAGGGAGCATCACGCTGTGATGCCCTGATCACCAGTGGCGGGGTGTCCATGGGCGACTTCGACTACGTGAAGGCAGTGCTGGGCCGCATCGCGGACATGGACTGGATGCAGGTCGCCATCAAGCCGGCCAAGCCGTTCGCCTTCGGCACGATCGGCCGAACACCAGTGTTCGGGCTCCCCGGCAATCCCGTGTCCTCCCTTGTCAGTTTCGAGCTGTTCGCGCGGCCCGGTCTGCGCATGCTCTCGGGGCACACGTGCACGCGCCGGGTGCCCGTCACCGCGGTGGCGGGCGAGGACCTGCGGCGCCGTCGCGATGGCAAGGTGCACTTCGTGCGCGTGTGGTTGACCAACGAGGACGGAACCCTGCTGGCCAGGACCACCGGTGGACAGGGGTCCCACCAGTTGGCCGCATCAGCGGCTGCCCAGGGCCTCGCCGTGGTCCCCGACGGCGAGGGTCTGGGACGTGGTTCCCGCGTCGAGGTGCTCCTGTTGGACCCGGCGCCCTGATCCGAGGGCCCGGATGTACGCTGGGGTGATGGGCGACCTGGTCGATTCCTTCGGCAGGGTCCACCGGGATCTGCGGATATCCGTCACCGACCGGTGCAACCTCCGGTGCACCTACTGCATGCCGGCGGAGGGCATGGACTGGCTGCCCCGCTCCCAGGTCCTCACCTTCGAGGAGATCCACCGGGTGGTGCGGGTGCTCGTGGAGCGCTTCGGGATCCGTTCGGTGCGTCTCACCGGGGGTGAACCCACGGTGCGGGCGAACCTCGACGAGCTCGTGACCGCACTCGCCGGCATCCGAGCGGCCGGCGCACCACTCGATCTGGCGATGACCACCAACGGCACGACGCTCGCCTCGTGCGCCGCGAGGCTCGCCTCCGCGGGGCTGGGGCGGATCAACATCTCGCTCGACTCCCTGCGAAGGGAGCGCTTCGCGGAACTGACGCGCCGCGACGACCTGGCCGACGTGCTCGACGGGATCGCGGCCGCACTCGACGCGGGGTTCGACCCGGTGAAGCTCAACGTCGTGGTGATGCGCGGAGTCAACTCCGACGAGTTGGTGGACTTCGCGCGCTTCGGACGGGAGCGGGGCGTGTCGGTGCGCTTCATCGAGTTCATGCCACTGGATGCGGACGAACAGTGGTCTCCTTCCGCGGTGGTCGGCCAGGACGAGATCGTCGCCACGATCAGCAAGGAGTTCCCGCTTGAGGCCGTCGTGCGGGGCAGCGAACCGGCCCAGCGTTTCCGCTACAGCGACGGCGCCGGGGAGGTCGGGGTCATCCCGAGCGTGACCCGCCCGTTCTGCGGCTCCTGCGACAGGGTGCGCCTCACCTCCGAAGGGGCGCTGCGCAACTGCCTGTTCGCCTCCGAGGAGGTGGACCTGCGGGCGATCATGCGCGGAGGTGGCTCCGATGACGACATCGAACGAGCGGTGCTGGCAGAGGTGCGCAGGAAGGGCCCGGGCCATGCGATCGGGAGCACGACCTTCGTGCGTCCCCGGCGTTCCATGAGCCAGATCGGGGGCTGAGGGGCGCTCCCGGCCGGCACCGGATGGTCGCAGCGCTGTGGCGCCGCGGGCCCGTTGCTGCCATATTCGTCCGGTGGGCACCAAGTGGGTTCTGAAGGCAACGGTTCAAAAGGCTGTGTCGCTCATGCCGCGCTCGCAACGCCTCAACCGTCGTCTCCAGCAGCTCGGCGGGAGGCTGGCGCTGGGCGAGGCAACGGTGCGCCAGCGTCTCGGCTGGGCGGGCCACCACCTGCGCACCTTCTCCGAGCTCGGAGGGGCCGAACGCCTCACCCCCGGTTTCAGGGTGCTCGAACTGGGATCGGGTTGGCATCCACTGGTGCCACTGGCCATGGTCACCGCCGGCGCCGGCGAGGTGCTCATGTGCGACCTCGAGGACCTCAGCGACGAGGAGCTGCTCGCCGAGTCCATCGACCACGTGATCGCGTCCGCCGACAGCGGCGAGCTCGCCGAGCACCTGCCGGTGGTGCTGGCGGACAGGGTCGACATGCTGCGCGACGCCCGCTCGTCGCTGGCCTCGACCGGGCGGGACGCGACGCTCGGGGAACTGGGCCTGGTGCTGTGTCCCGGGGACGTCCGCCGGCTGGCACCGGACGCACCACCGGATCTGTTCGTGTCCAACACGGTGCTCGAACACATCGACCCACCGGTGCTGGTCGGCATCCTCGAGGCCTTCTCGGCGATGTCGGTCCCGGGCTCGGTGATGAGCCACCTGATCGACACCTGCGACCACTACCTGTACGTCGACGACTCGATCAGCGCGTACAACTTCCTGCGCTTCAGCGAACGCCAGTGGCGTCTCATCGACAACGGTCTGCAGCCCATGAACCGCCTGCGCATTCCGCAGTTCCGGGAGCTCTACGAAGCCGCCGGGGTGCCGGTCACGCGCGAGCAACGCCTCACCGGCGAACCCGGCGACCTCCGCGGGGTGCCCCTCGCGCCACCGTTCGACACGATGGACCCGGCGGACGTGGCCTGCCTGGCGGCCTGGTTCGACACCGTGTTCTGACCCGTTGCGACGCGGAGTCCGACCTCCACCGCGATCCGGCCGGGGCGTTACCGCCGCCACCGCGCCGGGACCCCGGCACGCCCGGGGGTCGTGTCCGGGTGTGCCCGGGGGGTCTAACCTGTTGGGCGATGACCGACCGTGGACTGACGCACCTCGACCCCCTCGGCAGAGCCCGCATGGTCGACGTGACCCCCAAGGAACAGACGCACCGGCGGGCGATCGCACGGGGTCGTGTGCACATGAACACCGAGACCACCTCCCTGGTCGCACGCGGTGCGATCAACAAGGGCGATGTGCTCTCGGTGGCCCGGGTCGCCGGGATCCAGGCCGCAAAGCGTGCCTCTGAGCTGATACCGCTGTGCCATCCGGTGATGGTCGGGGCTGTTCTGGTCAACTTCAGAATCGACGACACGTTCATCGAGGTCGAGGCCCAGGTGGAGACGGTCGACCGGACGGGAGTCGAGATGGAGGCACTCACCGCCGCGAGCGTCGCCTGCCTGACCATCTACGACATGTGCAAGTCGGTCGACCGGGCCATGGTCATCGGCGAGGTGGCCCTGTGGGAGAAGACCGGCGGCCGTTCCGGGGTGTTCCGCAGGGGAGGCGAGTCCGGCGACGGCGCGTTCGAGCCGTCGCTCGACGGCCTCGACGGCCTGGACGTCTTCGGCGAGGCCTGAGCCGGCGACCGGTTCCCGGCGCCCCGACCGGAGATGCCGCCGCGGTCCGGTCGTTCGGACCGTGGGTGAACTACAGTGGTGTAGTTTCGTCAACTACTTGTAACACTTCGTTCATGGTTGCTAGCGTGATCCCGCCCACAGATGGGTCCCCGGAACCCTCGGGCTCCGCCGTGCAGGCGGTGTCCGAGCCGGGCCGGAAGGTGCACACGCCGTTGGAGGCCAAGTGATCTCAACCCTAGTGCTCGTGGGACTGGCACTCGTGTGGGCCGTCGTCCTCCTGCCCGACCTGCTCGCCCGGATCTCCCAGGGCCGCAGGCGCGACACGATCCGCACCTTCAACCACCAGCTCTCCTCGCTGGGCCGTTCCACCCCGGTGCAACAGCCCGTCACCGGCTCGCAACAGGGCAGCGGACGCCTTCGCCGTCCACCGCAAACGGCGAGCAACGTCATCGACCTGCGCAGTCGCCGCGGTGGTGCCGGTGCGGATCCCCTGGCCGTCCCCTCGGGCGATCTCGGTGGCCCACCCCGACGTGCCGGGGTGTCCCCCGCCCTGCGCAAGCGCCGCCAGGACGTCCTCTTCTCGCTCGGGGCCGCCGCGCTGCTCACACTCCTGGCCACGGTCGCCTTCGGTGGTGTGTTCCTCTACGTGCACCTGCTCGCGGACGTCCTCATGGCGGCGTACCTCGTGGCCCTGCAGCGGGTCGGCTCACCACGCGCTGCTGCGACCGCCGGTCCGCAAGCACAGCAGGCCCCGGAGCAGCTCGGACTGCGGGTGAGCGGTCTCGGCGACTCCCCGGTCGGGGCCTATGCGCCGCAGGCACGCCGGGTGGCGAACTGATACGGACAACCTGATTCCGGGGCCAGTGCCGGCCTCGTCTAGGATGATTCTCCCGTTGGGGGCGTAGCTCAGCTGGCTAGAGCGCCTCGGTCGCATCGAGGAGGTCGTGGGTTCGACTCCCATCGCCTCCACCAACGGCGAAGGCCCGCCCATGTGGTGGGCCTTCGTGCATTCCGCCGCCATCGACCGACTGTCCCGTGCCCGCCGGGCCGGTACCGTTGCCGGACGGGCCGGTGTGGTTGCCGGACGGGCCTGCGTGGTTGCCGGACGGGCCGGTGCCGGGTCCCGCCTCGCCCAGGGCGGCACCCGAACGGTTGATCGTCGCCACATCCGTGCCGAGGTAGGCGGCCACCACTGCAGGGTGGTCGAGTACGTCCGAGGGTGCGCCCTGGACGATCACCTGGCCCAGTTCCATGGCGACCAGCCGGTCACAGAGGCCCGCCAGCAGGGGCATGTCGTGTTCGATCACGAGCATGCCCACGCCGGTCTGGTCGCAGACCTGGCGCAGCAGTGGGCCGAGGGCCTCGGTCTCGCGCTGCGCCACTCCGGCCGACGGCTCGTCGAGGCACATCATGAGTGGTTCCTCGGCGAGCAGGCAGGCGAGCTCCACGATCCTGCGGGTACCGGTCGACAGGGCCGCGGTCGGGGTGTGCGCGTAGGGCTCCAGTCCGAGCATCTCGACCAGTGCCGACACCTTCTCGGCGGTGGCATCCTCCGACACGTAGGAAGCGGGTTGGCGTGTGGCGTCGGCGACGAGTGACCGGTTCGCCACGGTGCGCTCGCAGGCCACCGAGATGACCTCGCGCACCGTGAGCGATGGGAACAGCCGGGCTTCCTGGAACGAGCGTCCCAGACGCCCGCGTGCCCTCTCGCTGGGCGTCCAGTCCGTGACGTCGGTGTCCCTGAAGGTGATGGTGCCACCATCGGTCCGGTGGAACCCCGAGATGCAGTCCATGAGTGTGGTCTTGCCGGCTCCGTTCTGACCGATGAGCCCGACCACCTCACCGGGACGCACCTCCAGGTCCACATGGCTGAGGGCCTGCACGCCGCCGAAGGACTTGGTTACGTCGCGGCACACCAGGATCGGTTCGCGCTGGTGGATCGGGATGTCCTGGTGCGCGACGGCCTCGAGGGCCGACAGGTCGATCGCTCCCAGTGAGCGGACCACCTCGGGTGCCCCCGCCGGGTCGGGCTCACCTCCAGCATCGTGGGGCCCCGCGCCCTCGATGAACACCGAGCGCAGCAGGTCCGGGCGTTCGAGCAGCTCGTGTGTCGGCCCCTCGAATCGCACGGTGCCCTTCTCCATGAACACGGCGCGTTCCGCGAGGGTCAGTGCGACGTTGATCGACTGCTCCACCACGACGATGGTGATCCCGTTGCGCTGGAGCGTGCGCACCACGTCGCACAGCGCGGCCACGATCAACGGCGACAGGCCGAGGGACAGCTCGTCGATGAGCATCACCCGCGGCCGCAGCATGAGGGTCATCGCCATCGCGAGCTGCTGTTGCTCACCGCCCGAGAGGTCCCCTGCCAACTGCGATCCCCGGTCGGCCAGCACCGGGAACAGCTCGCGCACGTCCTCGAGGGAGTCCTCGATCCTCCGGTGGTCGCGCCTGAAGGTCCAGGTCGCGAGGCGAAGGTGGTCCTCCACCGTCATGGTCGGGAAGATGGCCTTGCCGCCGGGCATGAGGGCGATGCCCCGGTCGACCATGCGTTCGGGGGAGAGACCCGAGACGTCCACTCCGTCGATGCGCACCGAACCCTGGTGGCCGGCGAGCCCACAGATGCCCTTCAACAGCGTCGACTTGCCGGCCCCGTTGGTGCCCAGCAGGGCGACCACCTCGTTGCGGTTCACCCGCAGGTCCACACCGAAGAGCACCTGGAGGGCCCCGTAGGAGAGGTCCATGCCTCCCACCTCGAGCAGGGGCGCATCCCCGGCGGACTGCCCGTGGCCCCCAGCGGCGGGCTCCGGGCCGGGACGCTCCCGGGGGGCCGGCATCGCACGACCCCCCTCGGTCCCGCCGGAGGCATCGGCGGGCGGGTCCACCGGAGCCGGGCCGGTCGGCCTTCCCTGCAGGTCCAGGCCCCGCCGGGCGGCCAGTCGGACCAGTACCCGGTCGCGGATCCGCGCGGCCACGCCTGCGAGCCCCGAGGGAACCAGCCAGAGCACCAGGAGCACTCCGAGGCCCGAGGCGGTGAGCCTCAGGATGTCGCTCGCGTCCTGGAGCCCCCGACCGGCACCTGCACCCACCACGGCCCCGGGCACCGAGCCGAGGCCGCCGATGGTCGTCAGCGAGAACACGTCCATCGACATCGCGGGTGCGTAGGAGCCGCCACGGGCCCCGTTGTTGACGAGCATGTGCAGGCCGCCCGCGATCCCGGCGATGGTCCCTGCGAAGACGAATCCGCTGAGGCGGATCCACACCGAGGGCACCGATGCGGCCTCGGCCGCCTTCAGGTTGTCGCGGCTCGCGACCAGCAGCCGCCCAGACCTGGACCGACGAACCCCGACGGTCATCGCCACGACGAGTGCGAGCACCGCGATGCAGAAGTACAGCATCGAGCGTTCGCTTCCGAGGTCGATCCGCCCCCACAGGATCGGTCGCCCGACCGTGTCGGGCACCAGGTCGGGGAACACGGTGGGATTGAGCACGAACCCGTCGAGCACCACCGCGAAGGCGAGGGTGACGACCGCGAGGAACGGTCCGGAGATCCGCAGCGCCGGGACTCCCAGCAGCATCGCCACGACCGCCCCGGTCAGCATGCACGCGGCCAGCATGACGAACAGGTCGACGTTCCAGCGCGAGATGAGGTTGCCGCCCACGATCGCCGCGGCCCCCACGATCCCGAACTGCCCGAGGCTGATCTGGCCTCCCCAGCCGGTGAGCACAACGAGTGACACGCCCACGATCGCCCAGATGACCATGATCGAGGCGGTGAAGGCGGCGCCGGGCTCCAGTACGAGTGGCACCCACACGGCGAGTCCCACCACGACGATCGCTGCGAGGACCTTCGCGGCCCTGACCGAGGAGAGTGCGGCGATGCTGGGGTGCATCCGGGAGATCAACTCGCTGTCACGCCAGCCCGCGTCCGCGTCGTAGGCCCGTGAGGCACCTCGTCGCTGCACCAGCAGCGCGAGGAGTATGACCACCAGCGTCATCACGCTCAGCAGCGAGGGTGTGTCGGTGTTCCAGCGCAGCGTCTGTTCGACCACACCTATCGCCATCGCCGCGGCGAAGGCCACCGGCATGGACTCCATGCGGGCGATGATCGCGGCCGCGAGGGCGGGCAGCAGCAGTGCGGGGCCGAGGGTGACCGACGGTGCCATGCCGAGACTCGGGGCGCGCAGCACGAGCGTGAGCGCCGCCAACAGGCCCGCGAGTGCCCAGACCAGCGTGGTGAGCCGCCGCACCGGGATGCCGAGCAGGCGTGCCCGGTCGGTGTTCTCCGCCGCTGCGCGGATGCCCTGGCCGGCGAGGCTGCGCTGCATGAACCACGCGAGGGCGCCCACGACCACCGGCACGACCGCGAGGGGCAACAGGTCGTTGCCGTCGAGGATCACCGGTCCCAGTTGCACCGTGAGCGCCGACAGCGGTGTCTCGAAGGGGGCCACGATCAGGGGCACGTCCCCGAAGGCACGTTCGGCCAGCAGCAGCTCCATGCCCCCCAACAGCTGGGCCAGTCCGATCGTGGCAACGGTCAGCACCAACCTCGGGGCCTTCGCGAAGCGCCTGATCACGGCCAGCTCCACGAGGGCCCCCACCGCCAGGCCGACGACCGGTGCGCACAACAGGGTCAGCCAGTAGGGCACGTCCCACTGCAGGAACGACCTGACCGCCAGCGCGCCGGCGAGCCCGGCGATCGCCAGGTTCGCGAAGTTGATGACCCGGTTGGCCCGCCAGATGAGGATCAGCCCCACCGAGGTGAGCCCGGTGGTCGCACCGAAGACCAGCCCCAGAAGCACCACCCCCGGTGGCATGCCCTTGGGCAACAGCGCGGCCCCGAGCACCCATGCCGACAGTGCCGCCACGGTGGCGGTGGCGATCCTCCCCGGCCGCGTGCGCAGGAGTGCCCCGACGGGGTGCGCACCGTCGGTGTCACCCCCGGGCGCGCCGGGACCGCCCGGGGCGGGTACGGGATGGTCACCGCTGGAGGCTGCGCACTCCTCGGTTCCCACGTCCTCGGGGTCGTGGGTTCTCACCGGCCCGCGGCCCGTGGCTGACCTGAGGGCCACTTCCCGATCGGGAAGCGCTTGCCGCCGTTGGGGTCCTGGTAGGCCCCTGCCGCACGGTTGAACGGGGAGGCGGCCCGGGGGTTCCAGAGGATCTCCCGGGCATCATCGGAGGTGCTGTAGTCGTTCGGTCCGAACCCCCAGGTGCCCGAGGGTCCGGTGCGGCGCGGGTAGTCGAACATCCCCTTCTCGAACGACGCCGGGGTGAGGTTCGGTCCCGCCATCTGGATCCCGATGGCCAGCATGTAGAGCTGGTTGTAGATCAGGTCCACCGCGATCGAGGGTTCGTCGCGCCTCACCGACTTGTAGGCCCGGTAGGCGAGGCTCGAGCCCTGACGCTGGGTGGGACCCGCGTAGGAGATCCCGAAGGCGTTGCTCCAGACGTTCTGTTGCATGAGCTGGCCGACCAGGTCGGTGTCGACCAGGGCCACACCGGCGACGACCATCTCGGGGAAGTAGCCCTGGCCGTTCATGGCGGTGGTCAGGAAGTTGAGGAACACGGGGTCACAGCCGCACATGACGGTGGTGATCCCGTCGTTGCGCAGCTTCGGCAGGATGTTGTTCACCGCCGAGCCCGGGTTGGTGCTGATCTGGTACTTGTGCCGTGCCGCCAGGTCGCCGCCCCCACCCATCCTGTTGAGCAGGTTCACCCCGGCGTTGACACACCCCTGGTACTCGGCGTTGTCGGGCGCGATCACGGCCAGCCTGCGCGGTTGGTCCTTCAGCGCGCCCCCGGCGTTGGTGGCCGGCTTCTTGGCCATCTTCACCGCGTAGTACGAAGCCGCGCTCTCCACCACCGTCGAGCAGTCCGTGAGCTGCGTCCAGGAGTAGGGCCGCCGTTGGGCGAGCCATTCGCGTGGTACGTAGGGCGCTCCGATGTTGACGACGCCCTCCGCCGCCAGTGATGCGGCATAGGGGGCGGTCACCGCCGAGATGTCGGCGAAGGCCTTGGCCTCCTTGGCCACCTTGAGGGCATCGGCCTTGGCCCCCTCCTGGCCCTGGCCGATGATCTCCGAGAGGGGATCGCCCTTTCCGTCGTAGATGACCAGTTCGATCTTGCGCCCGTAGAACTGGAAGCGGGCGTTGAAGTACTCCACGAGGCCACGGATCGTGCGGTCCACGGTCTCGCGGGACTCCGAGGGGATCTTGCCCGCGGCCCCGAGGCTCTTGGTCACGGCATCGACCAGACCGCTGTCGAAGCTGTCGATGCGCACCGTCACGGTGACCTTGTCGCGGGTGACGCCCCGTGAGGTCTCCCCGCCGTTGTCGCCGGAGAACTGGATGCACGGCGGGGCATAGGGATCACCGGGCACCTGGGCCGAGCCGCATCCCGCCACCTTCGGTGGGCCACTGGTGCCGGCGGCCCCGTTGCCCGCGCCCGCGCCGCTGCCACCCGCCGCGGACCCTCCGGTCTGCGAGGCGCCAGCCACGGACGCCCCGGTGGGGTCGTCCCCCGTGGCCCCGGCGGGGTCCAGCGGTTCGCCGGTCTCGGGATCCACCAGCACTTCGCCGTCGGCCGCCCCCAGCTCCGAGTCGCTGCCCTCGAGGTCCCCGCCCAGCAGGTCGGTGACACCGGTGGCCTCACCGGCACCCGCCCCGTTCGACTCGGGCACCTTCGAGGGAACCAGCATGACGACCGCCAGGAACAGCGCGGTGAAGCCGATCAGCGGTCCGTATCCCCTGAAGAGTCGGTCCTTCATGTGATCCTCCGTCTGGAACGCAACCCCGCGAAGCGGTCGCCGAGCGACAGCCCGATCGCCCCCAGCAGGGCCACGATCCCCACCACCAGCGCAGCATCATCGGATCCGGACGTGTCGCCCGCGGAGATGTCGGTCGCAGCGGCGAGTTCATCGCGCCCGGGGTCATCGCCGGCGTCCTCGGCCACACCGGCCACCTCCGCCACGGGCGCGGGGAGATCGGCCGTGGGCGTCTCCGGGGGCAACGTGGAGAGGTCGTCGGCGAAGTCGAGTCCCGGGTCACCCGAGTAGTCACTGGTGTACCCGAGGTCCCCGTAGCTGCCGAAGTCATCGGGTGCTGGTGCCTGCAGCGGGGCGGGTGCGGTCGTCGTCGGAGTCGTCGAAGGGGGAGCGAGCTCGGCGATCGGCTCCACCGAGTAGTCGGTGTCATCGGTGGTTGCGACCGCGCCGCCGACGGCGATCTCGATCGATCCCGACCCGCCGAGGGCACGTTCGATCGCATCGATGATCGTCCAGAACGTCTCCCTGCGGCAGTCCTCGCTGACCGACTCGGCCCGGTAGTTCTGGAGCAGGTCGCTGCGCAGCAGCGGAATCAACAGGTCCTTGCCGAGGGGTGCGTCCGCCATGGACACCGCGAGCGGGGTCACCTCGACCCCGTCGCCGGTGAGTGGCCGGCGCACCTCCGGGAACCGCAGGTCGAGTCCGAGGGGGGACAGGAGTCCCTCGAGGATCGTCTCGAAGATCGCCAGGTCGCGTTCGAGCACCGATCCGGACACGATGTTGCCGAAGACCCGCGCGGAGCGGAAGCCGAATTCGGCCTCGTTCGCCGAGGTGGCCCCGGAGCGGGTCGTCGCTGTCCACACCGGGTCGTTGAACACGACCTGGCCTCCGAGCACCTCGATCCTGGTGGCGCGTGTCTCGGCCGTGGCGGTCCTCACCCCGTCCTCGAACGAGGTGCTGGCACTGGAGGTCGCCCCGATGATGCGGAAGAACCCGAAGTCCTGGTCGCGGATCGCCGTGGAGCTGCTGGAGGCGGGTGTGTCGCGCGCGCTGGCACTCTGGGTTCCCACCACGACCGGAGCGCTGGTGTCACCGGTCAGCTTGGGCTGTGCCACCTCGGCGGACTTCTCCAGCTCGGAGCCCTCGAGGTTGGAATCCGCGATCGTGCGCGGCGGCACCGTCTCGGGGTCGAGTGCCGGTGGCAGCTCTCCGTTGCACTGGGCCTGGCCGAGCAGGGCCTCGAGTGCTCCGAGGTCGACCGCCTTTCCCTCGGCGGTCGCCGTGATGTCGCGGTACGCCGCGGTGGAGCGGCCGAAGACCCACCCCAGCGAGGCGCCGGCGTTGACGATCTGGATCCCGATCGAATCCGCCGACGCGTTGGCGCCGCCCCGCACGACCTCGTCGGGTTCTCCCTGCTGGGCCGCAACCGGGGAGGCGACGGCAACGGTGCTGATTCCGAGCGCGACGAGCAGCGCCGCGCACCAGAGGTGTCTGATGGTTCGCTTGTGACCGGCCATCCCCCGCCAGTTCTCCTGTTGCCCCTTGTGCCGACCCCCCGGCACGAGGACCCCCTCGGAGATATACCCTACTCGGAGTAGCGAAGTGTGGCGAGTGGTTCCGCGCCGTTCAGCCCACCAACTGCTCGCTGAGCCAGATGGCGACCAGGGCGCCTCCGCAGAGCGCAGGTCCGAATGCGAAGTGCCTCTCCCCGGTGGCGGCCCTGGACGCGATGCCCCCGACGATCCCCAGCACGCTGCCGATCATCAGCGCCCACAGCACCAGCAGCGGACTGATGAACCCCACGAACGCCCCGATCGGGACCATCAGGCGCACATCGGAGAAGCCGAGCTTGCCCGGAGCGGCCACGAACAGCACGAAGAAGAACCCGAATGCCCCGGCTGCGCTGCCGGCGGCCCAGAGCACCCGCTCGGCCGGCAGGTCACCGACGGCTGTCGCCAGGGGAAGCAGCACAGCCGCACCCGCCGCGCCCACCCAGGGCATCCACCAGGGGATCAACAGGATGCGTGCGTCGGTCACCGCGACCGCGACCGCCATCACACAGAACCAGCCGTAGGCGACCACCAGGGCCACGCTGTCGAAGCGCAGGGCGGTCAGTGCCACGGACAGGGGGATCCCGACCTGGATCGCCAGCACCGACGCGGGTGCCCGGGTGGCGCCGACGCGTCCGGGGAGCAGCCATGAGAGCACCGGAACGACGTCGGTGCCCTTGACGTCGTGGGTCGAGCGCGCGTACCTGGCGTGGCGGCGGACCGCGCGGATGTCGAGGCCGGCCTCGTCGGTGAGGTCCCTGCGGCCCAGGGGGCGGAACTCCTTGAAGCGGTGGAGCGGAACCGTGAGAGCCCAGGCCGCCAGGAGCCCCAGCAAGCCCGCGAGAAGGGTCGTCACCGGGCCTCCTCACTCGGCGGATGCAGCTCCGTCATCGGACCTCGTCGGCCAGCCGGCGGCGGTCCAGCTTGCCGCCCGCGGTCATCGGCAGGGACCCGCGCACGACGAGGTCCTCGGGTAGCTGGTGGCGGGCGAGGCGGTCCCCGGCGTGACGGCGCAGCTCCTCGAGTGTCGGTGGCCGGCGGTCCGCGGCGGGGACCACCACCGCGACCCCGACCTGGCCCAGCACGTCGTGGTCGCGGGGCACGAGTGCCACCTGGCCCACCGCCACATGGGTGCCGAGCACGGCCTCGACCTCCTGGGGGTGCACGTTGTAGCCACCGCGGATGAACATCTCCGAGCGCCGTCCGGCGAGCACGAAGCGGCCATCGGGGCGGACCCTCGCGAGGTCACCGGTGCGCAGCCAACCGTCGGGGGTGAATGCCCCGGCGGTCGCGTCGAGGTCACCCCGGTAGCCGCTCATGACCGCGTCGGAACGGATCTGGAGTTCACCCACCTCGCCGGCATCGAGCACCACACCTTCCGGGTCGGCCACACGGGCATCCACACCGGGCCTCGGGGTGCCGATCGTGCCGACCGCGTCGGGATGGTCGTCGTCCACGTCCGCCGCGAGGCCGACCCCGCCCGACTCCGTCGAGGACCAGCGGATCGAGTAGGTCACCCCCAGTCGGCGACGGACCTCGCCGACGAGGGCCTCCGGGGAGGGGGCCCCGCCCGCTATCACCGTGCGCAGGGCTGACAGGTCCGCGGTCGCCATCGCCGGCGAACGCAACATGAGCGCGATCTGTGGTGCCACCACGCCGAGTGTCGACATGCGGTGGCGTTCGGCCAGTTCGATCGCGCCGGTCGCACTCCAGCGGTCCATCACGTGGATCGTCGAGCCGAGCAGGGCATGCCCGGGTGCCTTCAACACGAACCCCACGTGGGCGAACTGGGTAGAGGAGATGATGTGCCCACCGGCGCCCACGGGTGGTTCGGGACCCAGGTCGATGCGTAGCACCGCCTCGGCAGCCGACGCCTCGAACACCGCGGCACGTGGCCTGCCGGTGGTGCCCGAGGTGAAGCAGATCGCGTACGGCGCCCGTTCGACCCCGAGGTCGGCCCGGGGAGTCCTGTTCCCTCCGGCCTCCTCCGGAGCGGTGACACGGGCCTCCTCCGGAGGCGTGACACCGGACTTCTCCGGAGCCGTCACACCGGCCTCCTCCGGAGGCGTGGGCCCGTCCAGGCCGAGGCCATCCGCACTGAACACCGCCACCGCCCTGCGCAGGGGCAGGCCGTCGACCAGATCCTCCTCGGCGAGCACCAGGACCGGGTCGACGAGGTCGGTGAGTTCCGCGCGCTGTGTCGCCGGCAGCACCGGCGAGATTCCCGCGATGGTGGCCCCGAGTCGGTTCACCGCGGTGGCCGCCACCAGCCAACGCGGCCCGGAGTGCATCGAGAGTGCCACCGTGTCGCCGCTGCGCACGCCGAGCGCCGCGAGCGGGGCGAGGAGGTTGGTCGCCGCGCGGTCGACCTCGGCCCATGTCGTGGTCGTGGTCGCGGTGCACACCGCAGGCCTGTCGCCGTGGGAGACGGCGGCTGTGGCCACGGCATTCGACAGGGGTCCACCGCCGGGGGCGACCTCTGGGGGCGGGGGGTTCATCCGCACCGAGGGTAGCGAGGTGCGCCGTGTCTGCAGCTGCTCCCGGCGGTTCGGGGCATCTCCGGTCCGGGTGGTTTCCGTCGGGATTGTCCCCACCGCAACGATTCGGTAAGAATCCCCACCCGAAAGATCTCTCCCAAGGAGCGCCAGTGAGCGAGGTCACCGAAGCCACCCCCGATTCGCAGCGGCCCGAACCACGCGGATCCAACCCCTACTCGATGTTGCTCGCCATCCTCGGCGGTGGTGTCGCGGTTGCGCTGGTCATCCTCGCGATCGGCCTCGCCACGGGGGATGACGGCGGCGACGGTGGCGGCACCTCGGAGGAGTCCTCCGGCGACGCGGCATCGGTGGTGCTCTCGGAGTTCGCCATCGACGGGAACCTGGTGGTGCCTCCCGGTGCCGACCTCGCGGTGCAGAACTCGGGCACCCAGATCCACAACATGGTGATCGAGGGAGACGGACGGACCGAGGACCTGGCCGCCGGCGACAGCGAGACGATCAGCACCGAGGGCCTGGCGACGGGCGACTACGTCGTGTACTGCGACATCCCGGGCCACCGCGAGGCGGGCATGGAGAGCACCCTCACCATCGACGAGGGTGCGGAGGTGTCCACCGAGGATCCCCACGCCGGGGCCAACCCGGACTTCGCCCAGCTCGACAGCGACATGCTGGATTCCTTCCAGCCCTTCGTGGACCAGGTGACAAGCGGTGAACGCAACACCGAGGGCGCCGGTGCCGGAGAGATCGAGCCGGTCATCGACCCGGACGGCTACAAGCGTTTCGACCTCGTCGCCGAGATCGGTGAGTGGGAGGTCGAACCCGGGAGGGTCGTCGAGGCGTGGACCTTCAACGGCACCGTCCCGGGCCCGACGATCCGGGTGAACGTGGGTGACAAGGTCCGGATCCGGCTGGTCAACAAGATGCCGCTGGGTACCGACATCCACCTGCACGGGATCCGCAAGGAGAACGAGTTCGACGGGGTGGCTCCGCTCACCCAGGACCTGACGATGCAGGGCGACACCTACGACTACGAGTTCACCGCCATCGAGCCGGCGGTTGCGATGTACCACCCGCACGCACACGGCTACCTGGCCATCCCCAACGGCATGTGGGGTGCAGTGCTGGTGTCCTCGGATTCGCTGCTGCCCAGGGGCGAGACCGTGAGTGGCGTGGAGATCCCCGCCGACCTGCAGCCCGTGCGCGAGGACGTCATGGTGCTGAACGATGCCGGCACAATCGGCCTCTCGCTGAACGGCAAGAGCTTCCCCGCCACCGAGCCCTACGAGTTCAACGTCGGTGACTGGGCCGCGTTCCACTACTACAACGAGGGCCTGCAGATTCACCCGATGCACCTGCACCAGTTCCCGCAGCTCGTCTACGCCAAGGACGGAATCGCACTCGACCAGCCCTACTGGGCCGACACCGTCAACGTCGCTCCCGGTGAGCGCTACTCGGTGCTGTTCCAGACCGCCCGTCCCGGCGTGTGGGTCTGGCACTGCCACATCCTGAACCACGCGGAGCGGGAGGACGGCATGTTCGGCATGGTCACCGCCCTGGTGGTGAACTGAGGGACCGTCACCGCCCTGGTGGTGAACTGAGGGGCCGTCACCGCCCTGGTGGTGAACTGAGGGACCGTCACCGCAGCGTCTTCGGCGTTCGGCGATTCGGGGCCGTCACCGGCGCCCTCCGATAGCCTCGCTCGCCGTGGTCACCCCGGAGCAGGTCCTGTTGCACGACAAGCGCGCGCTGGTCACGGGCGCCGCGCGCGGCATCGGTCGCGCCACCGCGGAGGCACTCGCCGCCTTCGGGGCACGGGTGGCGCTCTGCGACCGTCTGTCCGACGAGCTGGACCACACGGCGGAATCGATCGCGGCGGTCGGCTGCGATCCGCCCACAGCGGTCCTCGACGTGCGGGATGGCGATGCCGTGGGGGAGTTCGTCGGCGAACTAGGAACCCACTGGGGATCGTTGGACATCCTGGTGAACAACGCAGGTGGTGGCTTCGTCGCGGAGGCCCTCGAGGTGTCCCGCAACGGGCGCCAGGCACTCATCGCGGAGAACTTCACCCAGGTGCTCGACGTGACCGCCCGCTGCGTCCCGTTGATGTCCGGTGGTGGGTCGGTGGTCAACATCACCTCGATCGAGGCCCACCGGGCCGGTCCGGGGTTCGGGATCTACTCGGCCATGAAGGCAGCGGTGGAGAACCTCACGCGCACGCTGGCCCTCGAGCTGGCCGACCGCCGCATCCGGGTGAATGCAGTGGCGCCCGACATGATCCCGACTCCCGGCGACGAGGAGCTGGCCCAGCAGGTCGGTGCGATGGCGGCCGCCTCCGAGTGGGAGATGACCCCCTGGCCCGACCGGGGCCGTCCCGAGGACGTCGCGGGTGCGGTGGTCTGGCTGTGTTCCCCGATGAGCTCGTTCGTGACCGGCACGACGGTGCACGTCGACGGCGGGACCAGTGCGGCCAGCGGGTGGCGTCGCAGGGTCGGTGCGTCCAACTGGGAGCTCTGAGGGAATGTCTCCGAGGGAAGGTCGTGGTGTGCCGAGGATGTGGAGTCGGATCGCGAGGAGCAACTGATGGGTGCAACTGAGATCGAGGTGAACGGTTCGGTCGGGGATGCCGGTTACGAGGCCGACGTGGCCGTGACCGAGCACGGGGTGCTTCACATAACGGCTGGTGACTGGGGCTCCCTCGGCTTCGGCCAGGGCTGGGGGTGTGCGCGGGACAACCTGGGCGTCCTCGCCGACCAGTTCGTCAAGGTGCGCGGTGAGCGTGCCCGGTACTGGGGTGCCGGTGCCGAGGAGGTCCACCTGGCATCGGACATGGGGTACCGGAGCCTGGGCCTCGTCGAACGCGCACCCGAGATGCGCTCGGCGCAGCCCGAGTGGATCCGGGAGCTCGTGGCGGGGTACGTCCACGGCTACAACCAGGCGGTGCGCGAGCACGATCCCGCGGCCCTGCCGGAGTGGTGCTCCGGTGCACCCTGGGTGCGCGAGATCGCCGAGGACGACCTGTGGACCTACCTCTGGGACGTGACGCTCATGGCGAGTGGACGCAACCTGGTGCAGCTGATCGGACGTGCAGAGGCGCCCGGACCCGACGGTCCGGCGCCCGCGTCGCCGCTGTCGGTCATGGGTGCCCCCAGCGCGGCCAGCAACGGGTGGGCACTGGGTGGCGACGCAACCGCATCGGGGAGCGGGATGGTGCTCGCGAACCCGCACTTCCCCTGGTACGGCGAGGCGCGGTTCTGGGAGTGCCACCTGCGGATACCCGGCACCTACGACGTGTACGGCGTCAGCCTGCTCGGATGCCCCGGGGTGCAGATCGGGTTCAACGCTTCGATGGGGTGGACCCACACCTTCTCGAAGGGTCACCGGTTCACCGTCGCGACCCTGGACCTGGACCCGGGTGATCCGACCCGGTACCGCCACGGCGACGCGATGTTGGACATGATCCCGGCCGAGCACCGTGTGGAGGTGCTCGGCGACGACGGTTCCACGTCCTCGGTGAGCCGGACCCTCTGGCGCAGCCATCACGGCCCGATGCTCAACCTGCCCCTGGTCGGATGGGGCACCGAGACGGGCTTCACCTACCGCGACGCGAACATCGACAACACCTCGGTGCTGGAGCAGTTCCTGTGCATGGGAATGGCCCGCGACGTGGGGGAACTCCGCAGGGTGTTCCACGAGGTGAAGGGGCTTCCCTGGGTCAACACCATGGCGGCCGACGCCGGTGGCGACGCCTGGTACACCGACGCCTCCGCCACCCCGGCACTGTCCGGTGGGGCACAGAGGCGCTTCACGACGCGGTTGTCCGAGGACCTCGTCGCGGCGCTGCTCTACGAGAACCGGATCGCCGTGCTCGACGGATCCGACCCCGGTGACGACTGGCTCGAGCTGCCGGGTGCCCGCTCCGAGGGGCTCGAACCGCCCGAGGCCCACCCGGAGCTCTGCACCCGGGGCGTGGTGCTCAACGCCAACGACTCCCACTGGTGCAGCTCGCCGGGGGTCCTCCTCGAGGGCTACTCGGTGATGGGGGGTCTCGAGCGGACCCCCCGGAGCCTGCGCACCCGACAGAACCTCGCCGCTGCGGCCTCGTTGCAGCAACGAGGTGGGGTGACCAGGGACGACCTGGCCTCGGTGGTGTTCGACAACCGCTCCCTGAGTGCGGAGCTGCTGCGCGACGCGGTGCTGGACCGGGTGGCGGCGGCGATCGGCGAGGGACGGGAGAGGATCGCTCCCGAGGGTCACGAGGTGGACCTCACCGAGGTGCATCGTGTGCTGTCGCGATGGGACGGCGCGTTCTGCCTGGACAGCACCGGTGCGGTCCTGTGGCGCGAGTTCATGGCCGGCTTCGAGGAGAAGGCCTGGCTCGACTCGGGACCGCTGTTCGCAGTGGGGTTCGACCCGGCGGATCCGATCGGGACGCCCCGTGTGCTCACCGAGGCGGCGCAGGGGGCCTCGCCGGGCGGTGACCCCGTACTGCACTCCCTGGCCGAGGCGGTGCGGGTGCTCGACTCGGCGGGGGTGGCGATCGATGCTCCCTTGGGTGAGGTCCAGTGGGCCGATCGCGGGGGTGAACGCATTCCCGCACACGGTGGCGGCGAGGGGGACGGGGTGATGAACGTGCTGGCTCCCAGTGGGGCCCTTCCCCCGGCCTCCATGGACGGACCGGTGGGTGCTACGAGCCCCGTGGCCGGGCGGGAACGGACAGGGCTCTGCGAGGGGGGCTACCGGGTCACGTACGGAACCAGCTTCGTGATGGTGCTCGAGCTCACGGCGGACGGTCCGCGTGCCGAGGGGCTGCTGGCCTACGGCCAGAGCAGCCATCCGGCCTCACCCCACCATGCCGACGGCACACGCGCGTACTCGGAGTCGTGTCTGCGGCCGCTGCGCTTCACCGAGGAACAGATCGCCGCGTGCGGGGAGCTGCGAAGGTTCGTGCTGCGCGGCTGATTCGGGGTCGCGCCGGTCCCATCGGCCTCAGGTCCCCTCCAGTCGGCTCGGATCGCGCGGTCCGTCGTCGCGCACCGGCCGCTTCGCCGCGTCGTCGAAGTCGCCGCCATTGGCGGCCTGGCCCGCTGCCGGTCCGTGCTCCTTCGCGATGCGGCGGATGAAGCGGCTCTCGAGGTCGGACGGCGGCAGCAGGGACACCACGGTGTCACCCGGCTTCAGGCTGATGCGCTGTCCCGCGTCGTGGAGCGCGACCACGCCGCGTCGCAGCGCTGCCAGCACCATCGCTGCGGGGTGCTCGCCGAAGTAGTCCTTCGCGGTGAACTCATCGGTGAGCTTCGTCGTGGTGATCGCCCACCCGGCATCCAGGCGCTCCTCCAGCTTCACGATGTCCGCGTCGTGTGCGAACAGGGGCCGGCCGTGGGCGGTGGAGGGAGCACCCGGGACCCTCCGGGCGTTGCGGCGGTTCGGCACGAGCTGGAACACGTTGCGGCGTCCCATCAGGCCGGCGGCCCTGCGGGTGGCGAGGGCGTTGATCTCGTCCTGGGAGCTCATGGCGAGGAAGAGCCCCGCCGATTCGACCTCCATGAACTCCCAGGTCTCCTCGTTGACCACGGAACCCTGGTAGGTCGTCAGCCCCTCCATCCGCGCATTCGTCAGGTTCCGCTGGTCCATGCCGACGAGTGTCACCTCGGTGCCGAGCTCCGCGAACGCGTGCGCGAGCGCACGGGCGAGGCGGTTCGAGCCGAGTACCACCGTACGGAAGCGGGCGTCGTCGATCAGGCCGAGACGCCGCGCCAGCGGGCGTGCCATCAGGCCGCTCAGAAGCACGGTGCCCGCGATCACGGTGAAGGTGGCCGAGACGATGAGCTGTGCTCCCTCGATGTCCTCCTCGGCCAGGCGCAAGGAGAAGATCGACGCGATGGCGGCGGCCACGATGCCGCGGGGTGCGGTCAGGGCGATGAAGGTCCGTTCCTTCCAGGTGAGCCTGGAGCGCAGGGTGGACAGGGCCACCGACAGGGGCCGCACGACCACCACGAGGACCACGAGGAACAGGGCGTTCTGCCAGCCCAGACCGGAGAGGGTCTCGGGCGCGATGCGGGCGCCCAGGAGGATGAACAGGCCCGCTATGAACAGGGTGCGGAGGGTCTCGTTGAACTCGAGCACGTGCTCGACGTCCACCCGTTCCTGGGAGGCCAGCACGACTCCCATCACGGTCACCGCCACCAGTCCCGCCTCTGGTTGCAGTTCATCGGCCACAGCGAACACCACGAGCACGGTGGCCAGGGTCATCACGTTCTGGAGCTGGTCGGGCACCAGGTAGCGCCCGAACGCAGCGCTGATGAGTGCGGCACCGAGGCCTCCCGCCACGGTGCCCACGGCGAGCGTGAGGAAGAGCTCGAGGGGCCACGGGCCGGTCACGGCCTCCTCGAAGAAGCCCTCGAAGAAGAGGACCGCGGCGATCGCCCCCATGGGGTCGATGAGGGTCCCCTCCGCCTCGAGGATCTTCGCGACCTTCCCCCTCAGCCCGATGGCGCGCACGAGCGGACCGATGACGGTCGGGCCCGTGACGACGAGCACGGCTGCGAGCAGCCAGGCCAGGGAGGAGTCGATGTCGAACACCCACTGGGCCGCCAGGGCAGTCGCCCCCAGCGTCGTGAGCGCGCCGATGCTCAACAGCCTCCACACGGTCGAACCGGCGTCGCGGATCCCCTGTGGGCCGAGGCCGAGGGCCCCCTCGAAGAGGATCACCGCCACGGCCATGGACACCGTCGGGAACAGCAGGTCCCCGAGGATGGCATCGGGTTCGAGGAGTCCGGTGACCGGTCCCACGAACAGTCCCGCGGCGAGCAGGAACACGATCGAGGGAACCCGCGCCCGCCAGCCGAGCCACTGGGCGCCCACGCCGATGGCGAGGATGAGCGCTACCGCGAGGATCACCTCGTCCTGCATCGCACCAGTCTGTCGGTTCGGCCGGGTCGGTCGGGACCACTCCCGGTGCAGAGGGCCTCCGCTGCTGTTGGGGAGAGGTGTTCAGCGCCTGCGGCGCCGCCATTGCGGAGCCGGCCTGGCTTCCACCTCCCGAGCTCCGTCGAGGTCGAAGGTGAAGCCGCCGTCGGCGTGTCCGAGGCGCACCACGGGCACCCCGCTGACCGCCCGGTCGGTGACCATCGCGACCGTGTCGCCGTTGCGGCGGGCACGGTCCACGATCGCTGCCACCCAACCGTCGGTGCCGTCGCTGGTGCCGGCCGGAGCACAGACAACCGCGCGCTGCACGATCGCCTCCTCGAAGGCATCGTGCTCGCTGTCGTCGAGTGCCCACTTGATGGACGGGTCGGCCACGACCGCCACCTTCACCTGGGGGTACTGACGGATCAGGTCCGAGGTGGCACGTCGCAGCTGGCCGAGCGAAGGGGTGGCGCGCCGCCAACCGGCGACGGTGTCCGCGTCGAGCAGCACCAGGGTGAAGTGGGTCCCGGACCCATCACGGGCGGCCACCACTCAGTGACCGACCACGTCGCTGCCGGCACCGGCCAGCGTCGCACCGGCAGCGGTTCCGGCGCCTCCCGGGCCTTCCAGTGGCTCGTGGGGTGCCTCCGCGCCGGGTGGCTGGGAGAGACCCTTTGCAGCCCGTCGCTCGTAGGCCCACCCCGGTCCCCTCACCACGTAGCCGACACGCTCCGCCCATCCATCGGCACCCACCACGTCGGTGGCGATGTCGACGTACTCGTGGCCCGCCACCCGGAGGGGGTTGAAGGTGTCGATGTTCCTGGTCAGGCCGTACACGACCTCTTCGTCCTCCGGTTCGAACGTGCCGAAGAGCTTGTCCCAGATGATCAGGATGCTGCCGTGGTTGCGGTCCAGGTACTGCCGGTTCGAGCCGTGGTGCGCGCGGTGGTGCGACGGGGTGTTCAGGACCTTCTCGAGCGGACCCAGCGAACGGATCGCCTCGGTGTGGATCCAGTACTGGTAGATCAGGTTCACCGCCCGTGCCTGTTCGATGAGGGCGGGGCGGATGCCGAGCAGCGACATCAACCCGTAGGGGACGAACGTTCCGAGGGCGTCCGAGACGGGCTGGCGCAGGGCGGTCGAGAGGTTGTAGTGCTCGCTGGAGTGGTGCACGACGTGGATCGCCCACAGGTACCTGGCCTCGTGCTGGATCCGGTGGTTCCAGTAGTAGATGGCGTCCCAGGCGAACACCGCTGCAACAGCGGCGGGCCATCGCTCACCCCAGTCGGGCAGTACCCGGTGCTTCCAGAGCCGTTTGGCGGCGGTGCGGTTGGCCCAGGTGCCGGCGATCACCGCTCCGGTCCCGGCGATGGCCGTGAGCGCCGCCGATCCGCCCACCCGTCTGGCCACCTCGCGGATCCTGTTGCGGCGCTGTCGCCGCGAGGGCGAACTCCCCACGGGGCCGGCCCCTGTGTCGGGCTCGGGCAGTTGTCCGGCCTCCAGGTCGTTCGCCCGGGCCACCGCGTCCGCGGAGATGGCCGTGAGGGCCGCCCCGCCGGCGACGGCCAGGGCGGTGCGGGCCCACCTGCCGCGCCCGAGTTCGAAGCGTTCCATCACCGGCGCGGACAGCGCGGGTACGACGAGGCTCCCGACGCCCATCGCAAGGCTGGTGAGCGTGTCGTTGCGCTCGTAGTCCCCGGGCGAGGTGATGCCCGCCTCGCGTCGCCGGCGGTGCCAGAGGGCCTCGGCCCCCATGGTCGCGAAGTAGAAGGGGATTGCTGCCACGGTCAGGTCAACCATCGTTCGTTCCCTTCGGTCCTCCCCGGCACCGGTGGTTCCGTTGCGGGTTCACCGGTGCCTCTTGTCGTGCCACTTGTCGTGCCACGCAAGTGGTCGTGCCACACAAGACTGCCCTGTCGGCCGAGCCGATGCAGATACGGACGTGGGGGACGGCGCTGTTCCACATGCAGGGCTGTTCCACATGCAGCATCTGTCCCCTCCCCGGCCGGATCACTCCCTGGTCGGCGTTGCTGCGCTCCACGGTATTGTCCACAGCCTCACACCGGGGAGCCCATGATGACCAGCAACGCAGAATCCACAGCAGCGGACCGTGCACACGTCTTCCATTCGTGGTCGGCCCAGGACCTGATCCAGCCGGTACCGGTGGCTGGCGGTTCCGGTGGGCGGTTCTGGGACCACGACGGGAACGAGTTCATCGACTTCTCCTCCCAGCTCGTCAACCTGAACCTCGGCCACCAGCACCCGCGGATGATCGAGGCCATCCGGACCCAGGCCGAGACCCTTTGCACGATCGCCCCCGTGTTCGCCAACGATGCGCGTTCCACAGCGGCAGCGATGATCGCGGAGCACGCCCCGGAGGGCCTCGACTCGGTGTTCTTCACCAACGGGGGAGCCGAGGCCGTGGAGAACGCCCTGCGCATGGCCAAGCTCCACACCGGTGGGCACAAGGTCCTCTCGGCCTACCGCAGCTACCACGGCGCGACTGCGGCGGCGATCGCAGCCACGGGGGAACCCCGTCGCTGGGCGAGCGAACCGACGGTGCCGGGTTCGGTGCACTTCTTCGGTCCCTACCTGTACCGCTCGTCGTTCGGGGCGACCACCGAGGAACAGGAGTGCGAACGCGCCCTCGCGCACCTCGAGGAGGTCATCGCCATGGAGGGTCCCTCGACGATCGCGGCGCTGATCCTCGAGACCGTGGTGGGCACCAACGGCGTGCTGGTTCCTCCGCCCGGCTACCTGCAGGGGGTCAGGGAGCTGTGCACCCGCAACGGCATCCTCATGATCTCCGACGAGGTGATGGTCGGGTTCGGGCGACTCGGTGAGTGGTTCGGGGTCGACCACTGGGGAGTGACCCCCGACCTGATCACCTTCGCGAAAGGTGTCAATTCCGGCTACGTGCCCCTCGGCGGGGTGATCATCTCCGAGGAGGTGGCAGCCAGCTTCGCCACGAGGCCGTACCCGGGTGGGCTCACCTACAGCGGACACCCGCTCGCCTGTGCCGCTGCCGTGGAATCGATGAGGATCTTCGAGGACGACGACCTCGTGGCACGCTCCGCCCGCCTGGGCGCCGAGGTCATCGGACCCAGGCTCGAGAAGCTGAGCGAGTCCCATCGGAGTGTCGGAGAGGTGCGCGGGCTCGGCTGCTTCTTCGCGGTCGAACTGGTGCGCGACCCCGCGACCCGCGAGATGCTGGTTCCCTTCAACGCCTCCGGGGAGGCCGCAGGACCCATGAACGAGGTGCTGGCAGCCGTGCGTGCGAAGGGGGTGTGGCCCTTCGCCCAGTACAACCGGATCCACGTGGCACCCCCGCTGGTGATCGACGAGGCCGACCTCACCAGCGGACTGGACCGCCTCGACGAAGCCCTCGAGGTGGCCGACGCGTTCGTGACCGGTTGACACCCGTGGTCGGGCGGCCGGACTTCGAGCAGCCGCGGGGCCGCGGTTAGTTTCGCTCCGTGACACTCCCACAATGGTGGTACGACGAGCTTCGCAGCCTCGCCGTGCAGTCGCGCCAGGTGGTCCTGTTGTCGGCGGTCACGGGCGCGGTCACGGGCATGGCGGTCGCGGCCTACGAGTGGTTGGTCGTGGAGGTGCTGGTCGAGACGGTCATCGGCGCCCCGCTGTGGATGCAGGGGCTGGTACCCGCACTGGGACTGGCGCTGACCGCGGTGATCCTCCGCTACGGGGGACCGAATGCAACGCCGGCCACCTCCGATGAGTACATACGGAGCTTCCATGATCCCGGCTACCGGATGCCGCTGCGTCGCGGGATCGCCAGGATCGCCGCCTCGGTGGCAACCCTCGGCAGCGGCGGGGCACTCGGGCTGGAGGGGCCGTCGGTCTACATGGGTGCCACGATCGGGTCGTCCATCCACAAGCGCCTCCCACCGCGCTTCCGGGGCAACCGAAGGACCCTGCTCGTGGCCGGTGCCGCCGCGGGCATCGCGGCGATCTTCAAGGCCCCCGCCACCGGTGCGGTGTTCGCACTCGAGTCGCCCTTTCGTGACGACCTCGGTCGCAAGTCCCTGTTGCCCGCTCTGGTGGCGGCGGTGTCGGGATACCTGGTGTTCGTCACCCTCGAGGACACGACGCCCCTGCTGGCGATCGAGGGGGTGCGCGGTTTCGAGGGCAAGAACCTCGCGGCGGCGGCCGCGGTGGGGGTGCTCTCGGGCCTGTGCGCGCGGGGCTTCTCGGCGGCAATCCGGTTCGCCAAGAAGTACGCGTCGGAGACGAACCCCGCGATCCGTGTCACCGTCGCAGGTGTGCTCATAGTCGGTGCGTTCGCCGTGGTGAGGCCCCTCACCGGCGAGAGCCTCACCCTCGAGAGCGGCCTCGGCGTGGTGCGTTGGGCGCTCGACCCGACGGTGGGTGTGTGGCTGTTGGTGGCCGTGTTCGGACTCCGCATGATCGCGTCGACCGCCTCGGTGGCCGGTGGGGGCGTGGGTGGCCTGTTCATCCCGCTCGTGGTGGCGGGGGCGCTGCTCGGTCGGGCGGTGGGAGGGTTCGTGGAGTCGGCCGAGGAGTCGCTGTACGCGGTGGTCGGCATCGCAGCGTTCCTGTCCGCCGGGTACCGGGTTCCGCTGGCCGCCATCATGTTCGTCGCCGAGACGACCGGGCGTCCGTCGTTCGTGGTGCCCGGTGTGATCGCCGCAGTCGCCGCGGAGTTGTCCGCCGGCAAGAGTTCGATCACCGCCTACCAGCGGGCACCCGACTACCTGGGCACCAGCTCCGACGACTGATCCCCGGGCTCCGGATGGCACCCGCCCGGTAAATAGACTCCGGCGCCATGGCCGTCTCGGAGATCTTCGACCCATCCGCGTGGACCCAGGTCGAGGGATTCCACCTGACCGACATCACCTACCACCGTGCGGTGGACACCGGAGTGGTGCGTGTGGCCTTCGACCGTCCGGAGGTGCGCAACGCGTTCCGGCCCTCGACCGTCGACGAGCTCTACCGGGTGCTCGACCATGCCCGGCAGAGCCCGGACGTGGGATGCGTCCTTCTCACCGGCAACGGACCTTCGCCCCGCGACGGCGGCTGGGCGTTCTGCTCGGGTGGTGACCAACGCATCCGGGGACGCGACGGCTACCGCTACACCGAGAACGACGCCGAGGGGGTACCGGGGGTGGACCCCGCGGCGATCGACCCCGCGCGCACCGGCAGGTTGCACATCCTCGAGGTGCAACGCCTGATCCGCACGATGCCCAAGGTCGTGATCGCGGTCGTGCCCGGTTGGGCGGCCGGTGGCGGCCACAGCCTCCACGTGGTGGCCGACCTGACCATCGCCAGCGAGGAGCACGCCAGGTTCAAGCAGACCGACGCGGACGTGGCGAGCTTCGACGGTGGGTTCGGGTCGGCCTACCTGGCCCGTCAGGTGGGCCAGAAGTTCGCCCGTGAGATCTTCTTCCTCGGGGAGGAGTACTCAGCCCGGGACGCACACCGGATGGGCATGGTCAACGCCGTGGTGCCACACGACCAGCTGGAGCAGGTGGCCCTCGACTGGGGCCGCAAGGTGCTCGCCAAGAGTCCCACCGCCCAACGGATGCTCAAGTTCGCGTTCAACCTCGTGGACGACGGCCTGGTCGGCCAGCAGGTGTTCGCGGGTGAGGCGACGCGCCTCGCCTACATGACCGACGAGGCCGCCGAGGGCAGGGACTCGTTCCTCGAGAAGCGCCCGCCGGACTGGTCGGCGTTCCCCTGGCACTTCTGAACCCGGGGGACCGACCCGCAGGGGAACGGTCCCGTCGCCACGTGTGTCATGCAGCGAGTTCCATGCGTCGCGCCTTGCGCAGGCGGCGGTGCACGGGGAATCCCCAGAGCAGCGTCGACAACGCCCACCTGCGCGGCCGGTCCAGACCTGCGCGCCTGGCGATGATCCACGAGATCAGCGCCTCGAGCACGTGGAGGCCGACGGTGGCCCCGGTGGCGGCGCGGATCGTGTCCCGGTCGACGGTGCCGCCGGTGGCATCGTCGAACGCCTCCCAGGCGTTGTCGTCCACGCTCACCGCGATCATCGTGCCGAGGCCTCCCATCACGCAGAGGCGCCAGAGGATGCCGGGGCGGGGTGTGACCGGCTTGTCCGACCTGCGTGCCATGTGCCCTCCTGAATCCGAACGAGGCAGTGGAGCAGCCACGATACAGCTCTCTCGGTGCTGCGGCGTGTTGGGCGGGCGGGAGTATCGGCACGCCGGTCGCGTCCCTTGACTCATTTCCGGGCTTCGACGATCCTTGGGCGAGGCCGTTCCGGTGATGCGGGTCGGCTCGGGGGGCGCGCAGGCGCCCCGGGGCTCCGAGGGAGGATTCCATGACCAGGTACCTGCGGGCGCTGCCCGTTCTTGCAGTCGCAGCCGTCACGTTCGCTGCAGCGTGCACCCCTCCGACGGGTGGCGGAGGCACCACCACCTCCACCTCGACGACCACGACCACCGCACCGCCACAGGACAACGACGGTGACGGCTACGTGGAGGGCATCGACTGCGACGACACCGACGACTCGATCTACCCGGGTGCGCCCGACGAGTTGGACGCCGACAACACCGATTCGAACTGCGACGGTGTCGACGGCGTTGCCACCGACATCGTGTTCGTGAAGGACGTGGGCGGTGTCGACAGCTCCACCTGTGGTGACATCACCGAACCGTGTGACTCGATCACCCAGGGTCAGGCCCGCGCCGTGACCGAGGGACGTTCCACCGTCGCGGTCGCCGGGGGCAGCTACGGCAAGTTCTCGGTCACCGAGGGCCTCGAGGTGCGCGGCGGGTTCGGGCAGAACTTCAAGCGCGGCCTCGATGCCCAGGGCGCAACCACCGCCACCGTGTCCGCCTCGTTCGACGCCGCTGTCGGTGGTCCGGTTGCGATCCTCGCGGACGGCGTGGACATCCCGACCACGGTCGCGGACCTGGCGGTCCAGGGTGTTGCGGCCGCAGCGGGCCAGGACAGCTTCGGCGTGTTCGTCCGCGACTCGACCGACGACCTGGTGCTCGACTCGTTGTCGATCACCGGTGGCACCGGCGGGACCGGCGCCGACGGCACCCCGGGCAGCGGTGGTTGGTCGGCATCCGCTGCGAGCGGTGCCGCCGGGGCCGACGGTTTCGAACCCGGCGGCTGTGACACGAGCTCGGCCGGAGCCGGCGGCGCGGGCGCGACCGGGCCGAACAACGGCGGCAACGGCGGCAAGGGCGGAGCGATCGACCACAACTGCATCTGGCCCGGCATCTGCACGAGCTGTGACGCCCATCCCGGCCAGAACGGCGTGGTGGGCTCGGGGACCGGTGGCGGTGCCGCCGGTGCGGGTGGCTCCGCCGGGACCAGCGGGGTCCCCCTCGTGTGCAACGTGCAGGACGACCG